>DHNQ01000010.1:169170-264449 GCA_002409595.1 Dysgonomonas sp. UBA5412 | reverse complement strand
CTTTTTCAATTATTATATACATGCAAGGGTTTCTTCAAAGCACCAATTTGAGAATAATTGTAGCATAGAAACACAGACAAAGTATATTATAGACTACGCCACTAGAAATAACATTGAAATAGTACATTCTTATGGATTGACTTTTGAATCAGCTAAGACTGATGATAGGAAAGAATTTAACAAGATGATTTCCGATGCAAAACGAAATAGGAAAATTAATACAATATTGGTCTTTGACTTAGACCGATTCTCTCGGAGTGGGGGTGGTGCAATCGTTTTGAAAGATGAACTATTGGAAGACGGCATTTATCTTCATTCTGTAACGCAACCAATAGATACCTCAACTGATTCAGGCGTATTGATGCAAGATATACACTTCATTATGGGGAAGTATGATAATATGCAACGCAAGAAGAAGTGTCTTACAGGTATAAAGAATAAATTAGAGAAAGGTACATGTACATTCAAACCACCAATTGGATATACCAAGGTAAAAGAAACAGTCAATGGTAAAGAAGCTACCAAGATTGTGATTAATCGGGAAGGCGAATCCATTAGTAAGGCTTTTGAATGGAAAGCCTATGATAATTTAGCGAACAGCGAGATTTTGTTCAAGTTAAGAAGCGAAGAAGGTTTGAATTTAATAAAACAAGACTTAACCAAAATTTTTAGGAACCCATTTTATAAAGGATATTTAAAACATAAATACTTAGGTGATAAATTAGTAAAAGCTACCAACTTTAAACCTCTTGTTTCAGAAGAATTATTTGATTTAGCAAATGGTATAGCTACATTAAAGAAGTATGCTTACAAACATGAACGTATCAATGATAAATACCCATTGAAAAGACACGTGTTTTGTGTTGAATGTGGAGAACCACTAACAGCCTATACAGCAAAACAACGTTTTGTTTATTACAAATGTAATACTATTGGGTGTTGTAAAAACTATTCGGGTGAAATGATGCACAGCCAATATTCTAATATGTTGCGTTCATACAGCATCCCTAATGAGTTTAAACCGACTCTTTCATGTATAATGAAGGATTTGTTTAATGATTGGAATAAACTTGCGATAAACCAACAGAAACAGTTTAAAACAAGAATTACAGAAATAGATAATAAAGTACAAACAGCCAAAGTGAAATATGGATGTGGTGAAATAGAAAAAGATATATATGATGCAGTACGTAATGAATTTGAACCACAATTGAATGATTTGAAGCAAAAACTTGAAATTGCTGAAATAAATTTATCGAACTACGAGCCATATGTAGACTATGCACTGCAAATGTCTTGTAAATTAGGTGGTTTATGGAATGATTTTGATATTGTAAAGAAAGAAAAATTACAAAATTTGGTATTTCCTGAAGGTGTTTTCTATGGCCAAAAAATCAAAGGTTATCGAACTCCAAAGCACAATTCATTCCTTCATTTAATCAACACAAAAATAGAAAGTTATAAGAATGAAAAAAGCGACAAAAAGAAAATTAATTCAATTTGTCGCTCTCAGTGCGCATGAAGGGACTCGAACCCCCACGAACATAGTTCACTGCCACCTGAAGACAGCGCGGCTACCAATTACGCCACATGCGCTTATTCAAAGAGCGAAAAACGGGGCTCGAACCCGCGACCCCAACCTTGGGAAGGTTGTGCTCTACCAGCTGAGCTACTTTCGCATTTGGTATTATAAAATTAGTATATTTTTTTATTTTGGGACGAGATTTACTACCTTTTTTATTTGAAAAAAGATACAACTATAAAGAAATAAATTATACTAGAATATACTAACTTTGCCGAATAGAAAAGAAACATAAAAAAATGGAAGAAATAGTATTCAAACACACTTTGCCTCTCCAAATACGATTCAATGACGTCGACAAATTCGGACATATCAACAACTCTATTTATTTATCATTCTATGACTTAGGAAAGACTGAATATTTTGCTTCGGTATGTCCAAATGTAGATTGGGAGAAAGATGCTATTGTAGTAGTTCATATTGATGTGGATTTTATATCACAAATATTTAGCACCGATCACGTATCGGTACAAACAGCTGTGACAAGCATCGGCACAAAAAGTTTTGAATTGGCTCAACAAGTTATCAGCAATGACACAAAAGAAGTAAAATGTGTTTGCCGTTCAGTGATGGTTACATACGATTTAATTGCACATAAATCAAAACCGCTTAACGAAGAATGGATTGAAGCAATATGTGCTTATGAAGGTAAAGACTTACGCAAGAAGAAACTGTAACCAACCTTATTATTCAAAAGAAACAACTTAATAACTTTGTTTTGTAAACGAAAAAGGACTCCAAATATGAAGTCCTTTTTCAATTCTATGTTCGATAGACAATATGCTAATTAATGAATTATTTATCCTGTAAATATTTTTTTTGCAAAATAGCGGACTCTTCATCGTCTACTTCTATACTTATTCCATGTGGGACAGATTTATGCGTTGTCTCATCGGCTTTCACGAAGGTAAGGAAACCATCCACCACATGTTCTTTTGATGGTTGTACAAATACTCGGACATATACACCTACACTTGTTCTCCCAGAGTATATAATCTGACTTGTAAGCCCAATAGTATCCCCCGATTGTATCGGACGTTTGAAAAGCATGCCATGTATTCTTAAGCAGACTATTTCTTTTGTGTTGAGAGCTAAAGATGAAACAATAAACCCCGATTCGACAAAAAGCAAGGCAGCCTTACCGGCAAATAGAGTTCCATGATGATTTAAATCCATCCCTCTGACAAGATGATATGTTGTTAGAGAGGTTGAAGAACTTTTAACTGTTTTAGTTTCCATATATTTATTTATTTGAAAAGATGTCGAAATTTATATCAATAATAAGACATGGCTATACTATATCAATAAAAAAGGACGATAGATATGTTATTTATTCTAAATTAAAAAAATTAGACATAGAGCCATATCATTTCAGAAACACATAAAGTTAAGCTCAAGCTTAACAACTGTTAAATCACATCATAACAATCTATATACTACTTAATTAAAAAATAAAAGAACTACTCACTACAAAGAATAAAAACATCCGCATAAAACAAATAACCAATTAATTATAAACCACTTGACCACAAATACATAAAATAAAAAGTTAACAATAATGTTATTATCGAATTAATCAAAATTAAATATAGCAGTAACCGTATCATAATAATTATTAAAGAGATTTGCCAGCGAAATGAAGTAATAAGTCTCAATATACTATCTATTCAATTTTCAACAAAAAATTTAATTTGGAAAACTATGGCTATTTCTTACTATTATCGATGCGTATTTATATGCATTGCATTCTTTAGTATGAGCGGAGTTCAGGCCAAGATATTATCGAAAGATGATTCTTCAACTCCCTTTACTAAAAATGAAACACATGTTAAAAACGAAAATCTTCAGAAACAAACACCTAAAAAGATTACAGGTATTGTAACTGACATTTCAGGAGCGCCTCTGATAGGTGTCAATGTAGTAGAAAAAGGATCTACAAATGGTATTTCAACAGACATTGACGGAAAGTACATATTAAATACTTCCATCGGAGCAACTATCGAATTTTCGATGATAGGTTTTAATCGAAAAGAGGTAAAAATAAATGAAGAGAACACATACAACATAGTTCTTGAAGAAAATGCTCAACTCTTGGATGATATTGTTGTAGTCGGATATGGAACACAAAAGAAAGTAAACCTAACCGGAGCAGTAGACAATATCTCTGCAAAAGAATTGGAAAACAGACCTGTGGCAAATGTAGCACAAGCCATACAAGGAAAAATGCCCAATGTGAACATCACATTCTCGGGTGGAGAACCCGGAACCGGAGGAAGTATAAATGTAAGAGGGCTTACATCCATCAACGGAGGAGGACCTTTAGTCCTTATAGATGGAATTCCGGGTGATATGAATCGTATAAACCCGAATGACATTGAATCAATTTCTGTACTCAAAGATGCTGCTGCATCTGCCATATATGGAGCCCGTGGTGCGTTTGGGGTCATTCTGATCACAACAAAAAATGCTAAAGAAGGCAAGATGAGTATTTCATACAATGGCTTCTTTGCATCTTCAAGCCCAACTGTAAGTACAAAATTTCTCACCAATGGCTATGAATCAGTTCGGTTGAATGACGAAGCCTTTCTGAGAAGCAAAGGGAACACATATACCCGATATACAGAAGAAGACTATGCAGAGTTAGAAGCTCGCAGATATGACACCACCGAAGACCCTTCACGTCCATGGGTCGTTATCAAAAATGTGAATGGAAAAGATATTTATAACTATTACGGAAATTATGACTGGTGGAATACAATGTTTACAAAGAATCAATATTCTCAATCTCACAATGTAAACGTTTCGGGAGGAAATGACAAGCTCAACTTCATGCTATCCGGTAATTTTTATACCAAAGATGGTATTATGAAAATAAATGAGGATAAATTCCAATCTTATAACTTCCGCAGTAAAATAAGTGCACAAATATTTCCATTCTTAAGATTGACAAATAATACTCAATATTATGATAAAAAATATGAATATTATGGAAAAGAAGGTGGTGGAAATAGTAATTTCACAAATATAACAGTGCATGCATTACCTGCTTATGCCCCATTCAATCCGGATGGAACAGCCTCCTATAATACTTTAAAAAATAATTATTCGATAGGTGACGGATCTCTGGCACTATTGGCTGATGGAAATTCTAAAGGAGAAAAGAAGATTCATGAGTTTCAGACAACAACAGGGATAGAGCTAAAACCAATAAAAGAGCTTACAATCAATGCCGACTATACGTATTCACATTATATAGCTGACGATTGGTATCGTGCAACTGTTGTAAAATATTCTATCGAACCGGGTATTCTGCAAGATGTACCTAATTACAATACCGATAAATATACAAAGACCATGTGGTTTGACCCCATGCATGTAGCAAATGCTTATGCTAACTATTCGAACTTATTTGGCAAACATAATATCTCATTTACGGGAGGTATAAACTATGAGAGCCAAGAGCATCAACGCCTGATGGGATCGAGAAAAAATCTTCTGTCGCAAACATTAAATGATCTGAATCTGGGAACGGGTGATATGGAAGTCGGAGGTGGAAGTTATAAATACACCTTGTTCGGAGCATTCTTCAGAACAGCTTATAACTATAACGACAGATATCTTTTAGAAGTAAATGGTCGATATGACGGAACTTCCCGATATAAAAAAGGAAACAGATTTGGATTCTTTCCTTCATTTTCCGGAGCATGGAGAATAAGTGAGGAACAATTTTTCAAGAATATAAAAAATTCAATAGATAATGTCAAAATAAGAGCCTCGTATGGTACCCTTGGCAATCAGCTGATAGGAAACAGCAATACATCTGCCAATTATTATCCTTATATATCTTCTCTCAACATGGGGTTGAGCAATTGGATAATGAATGGCAATAAGACTCAGACAGTCAGTGCTCCTAGTCCGATAGCAATAGACCTGACTTGGGAGAAAGCCACAACAACAAATATAGGTTTAGATCTGGGACTATTAAAAAACAGGTTGAGTTTTACCGGCGATTGGTATGTACGCGATACTAAGGACATGTTAATACCCGGGGCAACATTACCTGCCGTATATGGAGCCAGCTCTCCAAAACAAAATGCAGGAGACCTCAGAACAAGAGGTTATGAAGTAACCGTAAGATGGAGCGATCAGATAAACCTGGGAGGTAAACCGTTAAGCTATGAGGTGTTTGCATCGCTGGGAGATGCTAAATCGAAAATAACAAGATTTGACAATCCTAACAAACTCTTAACCAATCATTACGAGGGAAAAGAATGGGGTGAGATATGGGGTTTTAAAATTGATGGATTCTTTAATTCGGACGAGGAAGCCGCAGCCTGGGATGTAGATCAATCTCTATTTGGAGATAATGTGGATAATGCTTCGGGCGACTGGGCACGACTAAGGGGCGGAGATATAAAATTTGTAGATCTGGATGGCAATAAAAAGATAACCAAAGGACAAAACACAGTTAATGATCATGGCGATCTGGTAAAAATAGGAAATTCTGAGCCTCGCTATAATTACTCTTTCGGTACAAACCTGAACTGGAATAATATCGACCTCTCCGTTTTCTTCCAAGGGATAGGAAAAAGAGACTGGTATCCGGGAGCTAATGCTGATAAATATTGGGGACCATTCTCTCGTCCATACTATTCTTTCTTGCCTAAAGATTTTGAAAGCCTGCTTTGGACAGAGGATAATAAAGATTCATACTTCCCTACCCTAAGGGCATACACTGCTCTTGGTGCATCCGGACCTTTGGGGGTTCCAAACAATAAATATATTCAGAATATAGGTTATCTACGCCTCAAAAATTTGGTTGTAGGCTATTCTCTACCAGATCAAATCATACGTAAAGTCGGTTTACAAAAATGCAGAGTGTACTTTAGTGGAGAAAACTTATTTACATGGACTCCTTTGGAAACTGACTATATAGATCCGGAACAACCGATTGCTGACAGCAATGGTCGTACTTATCCTTTATCAAAAACTATATCTATCGGTTTAGATATTAAATTTTAAAGTAAAAACACAATGAAAAGAATATATTTATTTTATTTAATCGGCCTGAGCTTTATCCTACAGGCTTGCTCAGAACTAGATCAGTTACCAACGGATTCGATAGATCCTTCTATCTACTTCAAAACAGAGAATGATCTGAAACTATACACCAACTCTTTTTATGGTATGTTGCCTTCCGGTGAGGGTGTTTATGACGAATCGGTGGACAATATTATTAAAAGTAGTATACCATCCGAAATACAGGGTACACGGAGTGTTCCTACATCGGGAGGGGGATGGTCATGGGGCAATCTCCGAAATATAAACTTTTATCTCGAACGCTCCGGCAATTGTCCTGATGAAAAGGCGCGTAACCGATACG
This sequence comes from Dysgonomonas sp. UBA5412, assembly GCA_002409595.1. GTDB lineage: Bacteria > Bacteroidota > Bacteroidia > Bacteroidales > Dysgonomonadaceae > Dysgonomonas. Next base: position 257,484 of record DHNQ01000010.1, on the reverse strand, counting down.
ATGCAGTAGCACGTTTCTTCAGAGCCTATTTTTATTTTGATATGGTAAAACAATTTGGAGATGTGCCTTGGTACGACAAAGTTATTACCGAAACCGACAGCGAAGCCTTGACAAAGCCACGAGACTCGCGAACGGTAGTAATAGACAATATTCTGACAGATCTGGAATTTGCCATAGCAAATCTGCCCGAGAAAAAGACTCCTAATGAGATTTCAAAATGGACTGCTTTAGCTCTCAAATCAAGAATTTGTTTGTTCGAAGGAACTTTCAGAAAATATCATACCGAGTTTAAACTTTCGGGGGCAGAAGCATTGCTTGATAAGTCGATCGAAGCATCCGGGATATTGATACAAAAGAGTGGATATTCCATCTATTCGACAGGAAAACCCGAGTCGGATTACTTAAACCTATTTGCATCTATAGAGCCAATAGAAAATGAGGTTATACTGGCAAGAAACTTCAGCGATGGGCTTCAGGTATATCATAATGTCAATTATTATACGATGACAGCTTCGTATGGCAAACCCGGTCTTGAAAAACGATTGGTAAATAGCTATCTGATGAAAGACGGAAGCCGATTTACCGACAAAGCGGGATATGCTACAATGTTTTATACAGACGAGGTAAAAGATAGAGATCTGCGCTTATCTCAAACCATCAGAACTCCGGGATATACACGTATTGGAGAAACAGATACATTAGTTCCCGAATTTGGCTCTACCGTTACCGGCTATCAGCTTATAAAATTTGTTGCAGGAAGACAGTATGACACTTACAACAAGGCTTGTAATGCGATGCCAATATTCAGATATGCTGAAATATTACTAAATTATGCGGAAGCTAAAGCTGAGAGAGGAAATTTAACTCAACAGGACATTGACAACTCTATCAAACTTTTAAGAGATAGGGTCGGAATGCCTAATCTGAACTTGTCTGTTGCAAATGCAACTCCCGATCCGTATTTAGCAAACTTATACAAGTCTGTTTCAGGAACAAACAAGGGGGTTATACTGGAAATTAGAAGAGAAAGAGGGATTGAATTAGTAATGGAAAATTTCAGATGGGATGATATTATGCGTTGGAAAGCGGCTTCAGTCTTTGCTGAACAGTTTAAAGGAATGTATTTTCCTTCTGTAGGAGGCTTTGATTTAGATGGAGACTCTAAGCCGGATGTATGTATATATGAAAGCACAAAGCCCGACTTAGGAAATATACAATATTTGAAATTGAACAGTGATATCAAATTGGAAAATGGCAAAAGTGGCAACATCGTTGTCAACCCACAGATAAAGAAGAAATGGAATGAAAACAAAGATTATCTATATCCTATTCCAATTCAAGAGCGTTTACTAAATAAGAATCTCACTCAAAACCCGGGATGGGAAGACGGTGTAGAATAAGGAAGTCAACATAATCACTCTTTAGTATTATCTGTATCGAAATATTTGCAATTAAAGTTGTAATTTTCGATACAGATTTACTTAATAAAAAGAATAAAACAAAAATGAAAAAAAAGATCACATTCTATTTCATCGCTCTATTTGTTAGTTGCATATCGGTTATAGCACAATCCGATCGGTTTCCACAAGAAGAGAACTCAATCAGAATCTTATCTTACAATATACACAATTGTATTGGAATGGATGGGATTACAAGTTATGACAGAATAGCAAATGTAATATCAGATGTTGCACCTGATGTAGTTGCATTGCAGGAGCTGGATAGTGTAACCCTACGCAATAAAGATTTTGTTTTGAAAGAATTGTCAGATCGTACATTGATGCATCCGACTTATGGAGCATCTATCGACTATAAAGGAGGAAAATACGGAATAGGAATCTTATCAAAAGAAAAACCATTGAGTTCCAGGACTGTAAGATTACCGGGTAGAGAAGAAAAGCGATTACTATTAATTGTAGAATTTTCTAAATACGTGTTGTGCTGCACTCATTTTTCGTTGACCGAAGAGGATCGTATTGCATCTGTACCAATTATATTTAATGCCGTTAAAGAAATAAGCAAACCGATATTCTTAGCCGGAGATATGAATGACACCATAGGCAGTATGATGCAAAACACTCTATCTGCGAAATTCACCATTCTTAATAATCCTAAACAATCTACCATTGGAAGTGGAAATAACAGAAGATGTATTGATTTTATTTATGGTTATAATAACGGAAGCGCATACTCTGTTCTTTCGAGACAAGTTGTTGATGAGGAAATGGCTTCAGACCATAAACCTTTGTTTGTAGACGTGAGATTGGCTGCAAATAAAACAGATATATTCAGAACAAAGCCATACCTGCAAAATCCGACCAATAATGGTATTACTGTGTCATGGTTGACCAATGTTCCGGTGCATAGTTGGGTAGAATACAGTAAAGATAAAAAAAACTGGACTAAAGCTGAAACTTTGGTCGATGGACAGGTGGTATGTTATAATAAACAACATAAAATACGATTGAATAATTTAGATCTGGGACAAACTTATTTTTATCGTACTTGCTCAAGAGAAATGACCTTATATGAAGCTTATAAAAAAGAATTTGGAGAAACAGCATATTCTGAAATATATTCTTTCAAACTTCCTTCTGCAAGTGACACCAACTTTACTGCGTTAATATTCAACGATCTGCATAAGAATAAAAATTTGATGGATACATTGATCCCTTATGTTCAGAATATAAAGTATGACTTTGTTTTTTTTAATGGAGATATAGTCGATGATCCTAAGGATGAAGATGCTGCTGTTGATTTTCTGTCATATATAAATGAAAAAGTAAATGCAGCAGAACACCCTGTCATATATCTACGAGGCAATCACGAGATAAGAAATGCGTATTCGATAAGGCTCAGAGATCTTTTCGATTATGTAGATAATAAGACTTATGGAGCATTCAATTGGGGAGATACACGATTCGTTATGTTAGATTGTGGTGAAGATAAACCCGATTCGACTTCCGTTTATTATAACCTAAATGATTTTACTCGGTTACGTAAAGATCAGGTTGAGTTCATACAAAACGAGCTTAAAAATCAGAGTTTTATTAATGCTCATAAAAAAGTACTTATTCATCATATTCCGATCTATGGAATGTCTCAAAACAGTTATAATCCAGGCTTGGAATTATGGCATCCATTATTAAAATCTGCTCCTTTCGATTTGAGTATACATGGTCATACACATAAATTTGCTTATCATCCTAAACATAGCTTGAATAACAACTTCCCCGTTATTATAGGAGGAGGAAAGTCAACAAAAGATGGAACAGTTATGATTCTTTCTAAAGAGGAGGATGAACTTCGCCTGAAAGTGCTGAATACCGCAGGGGAACAAATTCTAAACATTACTGATTAAAAGTATTCTTCTTCAAAACAAAATAAAGGAATATAGCAAAGAACGAATACTTAAGCAATATGATAAACAATTGTATATAGGACTATAAACCTACTTTTTCGTATGCAGAAGAAAAGGTTATCAGTATCTTTGAATGGAACACAAAACGGGAACTGGCAAACAAACTTAAAAAGAGATAACTTTTCAATTGATGTCGTATTTGAATAAATATCTATCTTTGTTGCTTTATAATTAATAATAGAAAACAATTATGATGAAGCCCCGTCTAGGCATGACTGCCCGAACAGGTGAAAAATGTCCTAAAAGTGGAGTTTGGAGAGCTTTAGGAACACCTGAAACTGTCACGCTATCCGTTTCCAGAGGCAACAAAATGCCTACACATGAGAATAAGTATGTTAACTGGAAGTTGATTATAATGTTTTAAGTCCGAGAACTTCTTCATACTCTTATAATAAAAATAGAAGATTATGGTACTTTCCATTTCTTACACTTCTATCAATTCAATTTCTAAAGAGTAATAAATAACTCGTATTAGTTATGTCTGAAACTATAAATATTATAAACCAGAGTTGAATAAGAAGAGTTTTAGAAAGATATAAATACCATTGAGCTATAAATTATATAGGAAAAAGAAGTTAAATTGAGCAAACATTCTATCATACTATAGGTATTTTGCATACTTTTGAGATATAAAAATACAACTATGGATCAAAATACTCTTAGAATAAAGGCTCTTAATCCCGTAATTAAAGCTAAAACGACTGCTATTATAGAAGAAATTTCAAATTTTGAAGGGGTGTTATCTGTTGAATTAAATCATGATGATTCCTATTCTTTTACATTTAATGTAGATATTAATGAAAATTGTAATGCAACAGAATTAACGGGTAAGATTAGAGAACTCCTAAAATTTCACTCATCTTCAATACTTGCAATAAATAAATGATACTAAAAATCTCATCTTTTTTGATCTTTGAAAATATCAATATTAAAAAAGAAAGAGACTTTATGCTTTTAGTGATACAAATACAAAACATTTTCAATAAAAAAAGCCTTATGAATAAGGCTTTTAATTACTGTACACACGATGAGACTCGAACTCACACGGACTTGCGTCCACTACCCCCTCAAAGTAGCATGTCTACCAATTCCACCACGTGTGTATAAATAATACTAAATCATTAAAAACCAACACCTTACAAAAACGTAAGAGCTTATTTTAAGTTAAACATAGTTAAAAAATCTGACGACTTTGTAAATACTTGCCTATATTTGTAATCAAAAGATTGCAAATAAGTACACTTTTTGACCGCACAAAGATATAAAAAACATCAAGATCCACAATATGCTCTATCATTTTATTTTGTGTAAGAATGGAATATTAGGAGTCAAGTATATAACAAAAAGTTAATTATCTAAAATTTAATTGTCAACAAATTTGTCAAGGAAAATTATTTTAAACGTGATACTAGTATCAAACGAGAAGTTGCACAATATTTGGAGATAAAATTACAGATAATAATTCAATGGTATAGAAAATATATTAATAGAAAAAAGATCGATTATGTTCTATATTGATCTAAGAAAAAAAATAATATAATTAACTTCATTAGATTTCATTTGTCATAAAAACCCTATATAGTCCTTATATTGAGATTGTGGAATTTCTTGAACATTTCCATTATTTAAGAAGTAAACTCTATCTGAAAAATTTACGAGCTGGACTTTATGAGTAACTAAAATAATTGCTAGATTAGGTTTAATTAATTCAAGAGTATTTATCACAAATCGCTCTGTCTTATCATCCATCGAGGATGTAGGTTCATCTAATAACAGCAATTTAGGTTTTCTATATAATGCTCTAATAATTAAGATTAATTGCTGTTGTCCTCCGGATATACGAAGCCCATCTTCTCCTAACAATGTATATAAACCTTGGGGTAATTGATTTATAAAAGATTCAAATCTATAATCAACACAAAATTGTAATATAGTATTTTTTTCCTGTTCAAAATCACCCAAACAAATATTTTCACCAACAGTCCCATTAAATATTTTAGAATATTGATTAACTACACCTATTTCAGTACGCCATTCTGGTATAGAATAATTATCAAAAGGGTATCCATTTACCAAGATTTCTCCAGTCTCTGGTTGATAATGCTTCTGTAATATTTGCATCAATGTACTTTTACCAGACCCAATTGTTCCGTATAAGATAATTAGTTCCCCCTTATTTACCTCTAAAGACACATTTTTCAACAATTGTTTACACCCAGTAAATCTATATGACAGGTTATGAATTATTAGTGAAAATTTATCATTGAAAGTTCTAACTCGATTTGACAATTCATTTTCACATTCAAATTCAGGCTTAGTTTTAAAGAATTCATAGAGTCTAGTAAATGCCACATTCGCTTCATGAAACCGAATATTAACAACTGAAAGATTTGCTGTTGAAGTAATAATCATGCTACTAACGGTTATAATCGCCATTAATTCTCCAAGTTTTATTTGTCCATCTAACACCCATGTTACGCCAATAATTATAATAAGAACAATTGTTATAGTACTTATTATATGAGCAATAAGTCCATATTGAGCTCCTATAACACCTAATTTCAATGTATTATTTTGGAATAAACCATACAATCCATTGATCGAATCTTTAAAGAAGTTTTGTTTATTCATTATCTTTATATCATTGATTCCTTGAATCGAATTTATAAATAGGGATTCTGTAGCGGCATATGATTTCATCACTTTTTTTTGACTTTCAATTATCCTCCTATTATATAAAAGAATTAATATAATAAACATTGGAATACAAATCGATGCTACTGCGGCCATCTTCCATGAATAAAAAAATAAGTAAATAATAGAAAACAACAACACTAATAAATTTATAAGAACCTCTCTTATTAGGAATGTTACCGTTTGTTGAATGCGTCTAGAGTCATTCATTCTAGCTATAATTTCACCTGTTTTTATTGAATCAAAAAAAGCTTTGGGTAAATATAATATTTTAGAAAAAAATTCATTAATTATTCTATTATTAAAAGTTCTTATTTGCCTAATGATAAATATATCCCTAAGATAATTAAGACCATTACTAAAGATTAATAAAACAACGAACATACCAATTCCTAATATTAATTTAATGTAGTCTTTTGACGGAAGTAAATTATCAATTAATTTTTGAGAAAAAATAGCTGTTGTTAGACCAAGTAACGATATAGTTATTCCAAGAATAAAAATACTGCTCAATACAGAGACATCAGGCTTTAATATAGTTTTAAACCAGATATATTTATTTCTTTTTTCAGACTGACTTTTCTCAAAATACATTGAAGGTTCAATAGTTAATAGAGCTTTCGTTTTCCATATCTCCTCCAGTTCTTTTTCGGGCATATTGACAATCCCCCAATCTGGGTCTCCAACGATAAAGTTATCCCCATCAAAGCCGAAGCATACAATATAATGTTCACTAAATTCATCCTTAGTTACATGTAAAATAGTCGGAGTCTGAATAGTTTTAAGATTACTTATATCTGCCTCAAAACCCTCTGCAATTAAATTTACTTTTTGAGCCGCTTGATATAAACCGAGTAAGGTTGTCCCTTGTATAGTTGTCCCACTTATATATCTTAAATCTTCTTGTCTTATTTCTCCTCCATAATATCTAACAATCATTGCTAAACAAGCTAAACCACATGTAAATTCACTATGTTGTTTTACAAAAATTTTCTTATATTTCTTACTCTTCATAACATTTAGTACTAAAATTACTCAGATAAATATTTAATCAATAATTCAGTTTTTACAGCCCCTCTGTTTTTTTTGTTAATATCTTATTCTTATTATAAACAAAACTTGATGGAATGATATTAATATTCATTTTAAGGATCAACTCATGTTTTTGATCTATAAGAAAATGTGTATTCTGAATCGGGATAAAGTGAATTTCATCTAAAAAATGGCTTAATATATTAGAAGGCTCATTTGTTATAAAAAAGATTTGAAAGTCTTTAAAGGAATCTAAGTCCTCATTGATTTGCCTAAGTTCATCCATGCACAAATCACACTCTGAATTTAAAAAGACTAATAATGAAGGTTTTTTTCTATATCCAGACTATTTATAATATTACCATTTATATCAGGCAGAATAAATTCTGGAAAAGTTTCATTTGTAATTTTTCGTTCTTTAATTATATCTTATATATCTAAGAGAGAAATACCTAATACAAGAATAGACTTTACAATCGAATGATTTATGGATTAATAGAATTAGAATAAAAACAGATAAAAACTCAAATATATTAATTGAATTATATGCAAAGACTAACTAATCTCGAATATTTTCTTTTCCGATTAATCTTAATGCAGAAAAAAGTTTACTTCAAGATCTTCAATTGTATTATATTCCCTACTAATAGCAAAGTAATAGAACCCAAATATTTGGTTGAAGATTATCATTATATCATTTTTTAAGATATATTAAACAATTCTTCAAAGTTCCATTTTTTTTCTTGGAACAAATTACCTAATTGAAAACAAAAAGCAGTATAAAGAATCCTTATTAAAATTATTATAGGCATAAGAAAGTATTGCCAACGATTTTCAATGTATTACCCCAATCTAATGCATTCTTGATTTGTTCTATTGTATATTGCTCACCAAAGCCTGCGTAATATAGATCATCTATGTACAGAACTTTATTTATAGCATATGCAATTAAAATGCTTATTACACAAATAATAGATAATAAATAACTCTGTTTATATTAAGGATCAAGCTTATCATAATAATTATTAGATCTATGTATAATAGCACAAGAGAAAATCTATCTAAGGCTGTCTATACTCAAGTTTGATCCCAAAGCATAAATAACCTTATCAAAGGAATAAATATTATAATTATTTATGTATAAAAGAAAAGTATAATACTACTAATACAATTATAATCAATAAAAGATAGTCAATTATATTTAATGGTAAAATTTTTTTAGTAAGATTATGTTTGTATCCTAAGCGGCAAATAATAACTACGATACACGTTAAAATAATTCCTGTTGTCATTTTAATAAATTTAATCGTAACTAATAGTTAACAGACAACCAAAAGGAGTAAGACCTCCAACTAATAAGTTTAATCCTGATGCTATCCCATCTGCCAATCCTGATGCAGCACAACCTGCATTTTTCTCAGAGCGAGATACTCCTCCAATAATCATTTCTATTGATTCTAAACTCATTTTTCTCATTAACATAGAATCAATAAACTATTTCACATTACTTGCTTTAAGACCTCGTATCACCGATGAAGTAAAGCCGGCATGTTCCATTTCATTCAATCCTTTAATGGTGATTCCTCCCGGAGTGGTCACCTTATCTATCTCTTGCTCAGGATGTGTACCATTAGCCTCTAAGAGATCTATTGCACCTCGCAATGTTTGAAGAATCCCCTCTTTGGCATTGTTAGGATAAACACCCAACTCTACACCTCCCTCCATTGCTGCTCTGATATAGCGAAAAGCAAATGCTATACCACATGACGTTAAAGCTGTTACAGCAGGAATCAATTTTTCGTCAACAATCTCGGCTTTACCTAATAGTGAAAACAAGCGCAATAGTTGTGTCTGTTGCTCTTTATTCGCATTCTGGCACGAAATATAAGTCATACTCTGTCTTACAGCAATTGCTGTATTAGGAACAACCCTAAAAACAGGTTGTTCGGGTTGTGTCCATTCGTCTAATTGTTCGAGAGTAATAGTGGCTGCAACAGAAACGATAAGCTGTTTTGTTCCGGAGAGTGACTCTTTATGCTCTCTCAAAACGTTTTCTACAAGCCAAGGTTTTACTGTTATAATAATAATGTCAGCTTCAGATAAAGACTTGTAATCATTTACTACAACATTCAAATCCTCCGACACAGATTTAAGCCGCGCTACATTGTGCCCTCGATGATCTATTACTGTTATGTCTTGAGGTGTAATATGCCCACTCACAGCTAAACCTGAGGCTATAGCCCCTCCCATATTTCCGGCTCCTATTATAGATATTTTCATAATTCCATCTTTTCTTTATATTTCCCTATTCTATCAGCTTTGAAGTAGAGAAAAATATAGTATATCATTGTTATATTATCCTAAACATATAGTTAGTTTCGAGTATCAAATTTAACAAAAAAAGTTGTATTTTATTTTCAATCTTTGGCTAAAATACGATCTAAATAATCTTTCAATATAATGGCATGATTATGTACTGTATCATGGGAGGCATAAAGTAAAGTAACCTCTTTATATTTTCTTATCTCATCAACAAATGTTTTTACGTCTTCCGATTGACTCAACTCTTTCTGATATAAAGTCACAAAATCAGACCAACGTCCTTCGGGGTCTTCATGGAACCATTTTCGAATAGTAGCTGAAGGAGTTATACCTTTCGCCCATTCATCGTATTTCAAATGTTCTTTTTTCACACCTCGTGGCCATAATTTATCAACCAACACTCTAAATCCGTCATCGGCACTTGGATCCTCATAAACCCGTTTTAATTTTATTTCCGGCATAATCTATATTTTATTTTATCTTATTATATAGTTAAAACAAGATCAATATGATTATTGTTTCGTCGTACAATTAAAGAATAAAATATTAATAATACTATGATATTAATATCTTTTTGCAACATTCAACAACCCAAAGGCTATTTTATTGAATAATTTTATGTACTATTGCAACCCAATAATTGATCATTTGCTCATTTTACTTACATTTGCCCAAATTTTACATTATGATAGACCGATTATTTAAGAAAAAGGATATTTCTTTAATACTAAAAGAGTCTAATAAGACAGACAGCAACCTAAAGAGAAACCTTAGCGCAACAAATCTTGTAACCCTTGGTATCGGGGCAATCGTAGGTACCGGAATTTTTGTTATAACAGGACAGGCTGCAGCCATGTATGCAGGTCCGGCACTTACCATTTCATTTGTTATTTCAGCTTTAGCTTGTATGATGGCAGGCTTGTGCTATGCCGAATTTGCAGCCATGATTCCCGTATCGGGAGGCGTATATTCATATAGCTACACAACTATGGGCGAAGGCTTAGCTTGGTTCGTGGGATGGATACTAATATTAGAATACCTATTTGCTTGCTCCAGTGTAGCCGTAGGATGGTCCGGTTATATGCTGAGCCTACTGAAAGACTGGGGAATACATATTCCTGAACACTTAGCAGGTGCAACATTCGATCATCTGGAAGATGGCAGATGGGTATGGACGGGACGTATTATCAATTTCCCCGCTGTATTTATCATCGGTCTCGTATCCAGCTTTTTGATAGGAGGAATAAAACAATCGGCATTTGTAAACAATATTATAGTTGTTGTAAAAGTAGCAGTAATATTGCTCTTTATAGGCTTTGGACTCTCATATGTTAATATTGATAATCTGACTCCGTATATTCCCGAAAATACGGGTAAATTTGGAGAATTTGGTTGGTCGGGTATATTGCGAGGTGCAGGTGTAGTATTTTATGCCTATCTTGGTTTCGATGCCTTATCCACAGCCGCAGGCGAAGCTCGTAACCCTCAGAAGGATATGCCGAAAGGTATTTTAATCTCTTTGATAATATGTGCCATACTATACATTTCAGTAACAACAGTCCTTACAGGCATTGTTAGCTATAAAGAACTAAATGTAAGTGCACCTATTGCGGTAGCCGTAGACCGAATTCAGGATTTGGCTTGGTTAGGACCATTGATCAAGTTGGGAGCTATTGCAGGCATTAGTTCTGTCATTCTGGTTATGATGCTAGGTCAATCTCGTGTATATTATTCCATATCAAAAGACGGACTTCTACCCAAAGCATTATCAAAAGTACATCCTAAGCATGGGATACCTCACAATGCAACTTTGTTGGCAACTGTAGCTACTGCTATAATTGCAGGTCTGTTTCCACTGCATGTACTCAATGAGTTGGTATCTATCGGAACTTTAATGGCATTTACAATTGTATGTATATCTATCGTTATACTTCGTAAGACACAGCCTGATCTGAAAAGACCTTTCAAAACACCATTCGTACCCTTTGTTCCTCTATTAGGAGCGGCTATATGTATAATGCAAATGCTGTCTCTGCCTTGGAATACATGGGTAAGATTGATCGGATGGAGTGTAATCGGTTTTATTATATATTTCACGTATGGAATAAAGCACAGTACATTGAATAATAAGAAGTAATGTATATATTTTAATTTTAGGAACGGAGTGAATTTACAGTAATAAAACTGCTATATTTCACTCCGTTCTGAAAAAAACAAACTTGCGAATGTTTATCCTATATCTTACTCAGTTATCTTTATCCATTTAGTATTGTTTGACGAAGACTCTACTACATATTCTATAAATTGCATTCCCTTTACACCATCTTCGGCAGAAGGAAAATCTTTTTCTACAACCGAAATATCTTCGCCTTGTAAAAGATGTTGAAGCGCATTTGCAAAATTGCGATAGATATTTGCAAATGCCTCTATATATCCCTCCGGATGTCCGGCAGGAGTACGAGAATTGTGCAAAGAAGAGGGTGACATATAACCGCTTGAGGTACGAATTATTTCTTTAGGTCTATCCTTCCATTTCATTATCATCGTATTCGGCTCTTCCTGATGCCATTCCAGACCTCCCTTTTCACCGTATATCTGGATATTCAGTTTATTCTCTTCTCCGACAGCGATCTGTGTTGCCGATAGCATACCTCTTGCTCCACCTTTATATCTGATGAGTACAACACCATCATCGTCAAGTTCGCGATTGGGAACAAAACTATTCAATTCGGCAGATATCTCATCGACATCCAATCCTGTTATGTAATTAGCCAGATTAAAGGCATGAGTACCGATATCTCCCATACACCCAGCCTTTCCCGAACGATTGGGATCTACACGCCACGAAGCCTGCTTATTAGATTCGGCAATGTCGTCCGACAACCATCCCTGAGTATATTGTACATATATCCTACGTATTTTTCCTAAGTCGCCACGCCTGACTCTTTCTTTCGCTTCTTTTATCATCGGGTACCCCGTATAAGTATGAGTAAGAGCAAAAAGCAATCGGCTTTCCTCAACCTTTTTTTGTAGTGCATAAGCTTCTTTCAACGTAAATGTCATTGGCTTATCCAATACTACATGAAAGCGATACTCCAAAGCCATCATAGCCGGATGAAAATGCAAATAGTTGGGTGTAACAATACTTACAAAATCCATTCTGACATTTTCAGGTAGTTTAGACTCCTCTTCTATCATTTGCTGATAGGAGGTATAAATACGATCATCCGGTAAGTATAAATCGTAACCGCTCTTTTGAGATTTTTCGGGAGAAGAACTAAAACATCCACAAACTAATTCAATCTGTCCATCCATGTTGGCGGCAATACGGTGAATAGCTCCTATAAAGGAATCTCGTCCCCCACCTATCATCCCCATTCTGATTTTTCTTTTCATAGATTTCTTATTAGCTTGATTTAAAGTAACACAGGTGTTTTTCTTTCCGTACAAAATACGAACTTTATAATTAATAACCAACTAATATACAGTTCTTTTATCATAAAAAAAGCCCGAACATGTAAATATATTCGGGCTTCCATCACAAAAAGAATGAATCAGACTATTTCAATTCTTTTATTTTTACATTCTTAAACCATACCTCATCGCCATGGTCTTGTAGAAGTATATTTCCTTCAGCAACATTACCAAAGTTTGGCCAGTCGCGGTATTTACTGTAGTTAACTAAGGCTTGCCACATTTGATTGTTTCGTTCATATTCCAACAGTTTAACTCCATTGAGCCAATGTTCTACATGGTTACCTTTAACGACGACAACAGCTGTATTAAACTCGGTCTTGTTGAATGGTTTATTATCCGGTGCAGGGATAAGATCGTAAAGAGAACCAAGTTTGCGATTACCTCTTACTCCGAGTTTAGCATCGGGATGCTTGTCATCATCCAATATTTGAAATTCGCAACCAATAGCAGAGCCTTCTCCTTTATTGAGATCGGGGCTGACAAAATATTTTACCCCACTATTTGCTCCTTCTGTAATTTTGAAATCAACGCTCAATACGAAATTTTTATACTTGCGGGTAGTAACAATATCTCCACCGTTGGCAGATTCTGCACCACCACTCTTAAGCACCTTTAATATACCATTGTCTACAACCCAACCTCTTTGAGGAAAAGCATCAAGTTTAGCTCCACGCCATCCATTTGTTGTCTTTCCATCCCAAAGCAATGCCCAACCTTCGTTGGCTTCCTGAGGCGAAATTGTGTTGGCTATACAGTTTACCTGGGGGGCGTCTTTAGTAGATGCTGCTGTTTTATATTGCTCTACATTAGTTGTACAAATGCGGATATTTTTCCAGCTTATAGTTTTTCCTTCTTGATTTTTATCTCCGATGGAATGTACTTGCAACGCAATAAAGCCTTCGGGTGTCTGATTGTCCCAAATATTAGCACAGGCAACTCCGTTTACCCATGTACGGATAGAGTTACCGATAGCCTCTATGCGGGCTGTATTCCATTGACCTCCTTTGAATACTGACTGAGCAGCAGGATTGACAGTCATCGGATAAAGCCAGCCTCGACGAGCTTCGTCATATATACCTCCCGACCATGCGCGTTTAGAAGGGTCTATCTCGAACTGATAGCCATGTACTCTGCCGTCTTGGTAAGATTTAAGGCTTTGACTACGAAATTGAACTCCCGAATTAAGAGCGTCATCTACTTTAAAATCGAATTCGAGAATAAAGTTTCCATAGTTTTTGTTCGTGGCAAGAAAAGTATTTGGAGTATTCATTTTCGAAACGCCTACAATAGCTCCATCTTGAACTTTGTATTCGGCTTTTCCATTCAATTTTTTCCAACCTTTAAGGTTCTTTCCGTTAAATAGCGGTTCCCAATTCTGAGCAGACATGGATGCTGCCAATAATAAGAAAAGGGCTAATAATATCTTTTTATTCATCTATTCTAAGTGTTTCTTTAAGTTAACATTTATCAGACTAAATGTAACGGATTTCGTTATTCAAAATCCGCTACCCTTACAGAATGATTAGGCATTTATACTTTATAATAATCTTCCCATCCTTTGCGTGGAGGTATGCCGGTGAGCATAGCATTGGCAAAAGGATCGTTAGTTATTTGTTTTGTGCGGCTATCAAAGTAGAATTTAGTATTCAACCGTTGAGCCATAACTCCCAATGAGAATACTTGACTAAGAGGTCCATGTATCTCGAATGGTGAACGAGTTTTTTCAACTCCTGTACAAGCCAATAGGAAATTCTCGAAGTGATTGGATGGGCTTTTCGGTACTTCCGGCAACATGGATGCCATTTCTTTAGCTTTACTTTCAGGAATTATAGAGAGTGTACTTCCGTGCGAAGCCCCCTTGAATGTAAGTTCTTTACTATAAATGATCTTGCCCGGATTCAAGCTTTGTTTCTTTATCTCTCCTACTCCCGATGCCGGAATATTAGGGTCTAAAGCCGATTCTCCATATCCAGCCGGAATTGGAGGCAAATTGTCTACACCATCGTACCAAGTAATGTCACAAGGCGGCATTTCTCCTCTTGGACCAAATTTGAATTTGATGGTAGATGACATTGGGAAGAAATAATCGTTGTGTCCTTCCAATTTCACAGGGTCTATTTCGTAAGGTAGTCCAAGATCTAAAAATTCATGCACTGTATCCACAATATGCGCACCCCAATCGCCTAATGCACCCATACCAAAATCGTACCATGAACGCCATTCTCCATAGTGATATTTGTCATTATATTCGTGATATGGAACTGCACAATGCCATGTCATCCAATCTAGAGTTTTAGGAATTGGCTGTGCTTCGGGTAATTTATAAATATTAGGATCCCATGTATGCCATCTGCGCGGATTGTTCATATGCGCAACTACTGATGTTACATCTTTAATTATACCTGCTTCCTGCCAAGCTTTGAATTGAAAATAATTAGCCTCGGAGTGTCCTTGATTACCTACCTGAGTAACTACATTCGGATACTTTTTGGCAGCTTGCATCATCAATTCGGCTTCCAGAAATGTTTTAGCCATCGGTTTTTCAACATACACATGCTTGCCGTTAGCCATAGCTAACATACAGATAGGGAAATGCGAAAAATCAGGAGTAGCAACTGCCACTGCCTCAAATTCGTTACCTATCTTATCAAACATTACACGAAAGTCTTTAAACTGTTTTGCTTTAGGATATTTAGCCATTACCTTTTGTGTATGCTTGGCTCCCATATCTACATCGCAAAGAGCAACGACATTAACCAATCCGGTTCTTTCGAAATCGCCAATTATTTGCTCCCCACGGTTTCCGATACCAATGTATGCAATGTTAACCTTTCTATTAGCCCCGACAACTCGATTGAGACTCTCGGCATTCATAGTGCCCAAACCTCCGATAGCCAATCCGGCTGAAGCTAATCCGGCTCTTTTCAAAAAATTTCTGCGTGTTACCATGATCTAGTATTTTGATTTTATATTAGAATTTTTTTTAGTATTAACAAGTATTTACTTGACAATTAAATATATAATGGCATTTTAGTGTTTATCATTCTTTTTTGCGATTAGGCTAACTAAGTGGCTAAAATATGTATTTCACATAAGATTGATTGGCATTTGAATTAAAGTTTAGACAAATTAAATAATAACTGTTTAAAATTCAAAATATGTGTGCGAACACACATTAATAAAAATAACAATTAAATATCTATATAACAATAAATTAAACCCATAATAAAGAACATTCAAATAAAACATGTTCTACAACATACATTCTTCAATGTTTCATAAGATATTAGATTACTAGACCTTATTATAAACGACAAAATAACATAACTGCACGTCCTTTTTCATTTACTAATATACATCCGTAAGAACTATACTTCGATAAAATCAGCCGTTCTGTCGATTATCATTGCTGTCTGTAAAACCTCAGACTACTTTTGAATAAAAAAAGATTATGAAACAAATATCAGTCTTATTGACATTCATTTTGATATCAGTCAGCCTAGTGGCTCAACCGCCTGCCGGAGGACAGCGTGGAGCAGGCAGACCTCAGGGCGGACCGGGAGAACGTCCCTCTCGCAGCAGTAACGACAGGCAACAGGGAGCTATGATATTGGGCATACCCGACATAGCAGGGCTAACACTGGAACAGAGAGAAAAGTTGAGTATATACCTCAACCGAGGAACGGTGTGTATATGTGCCTTCGAAAAGTGATCCTGATGAATTGGTTTTGAAATCGAAAACAGTGAAGAAGAAGGATTGCATGCCGGATATGCAGACATTGAAGATGGCTCTGGACCGACTGGAAAGAAAAGAAATAAAGGAAGAGGTAAACGATACGCCTCCTACTATTGTATATGTGCAGGACGAACATACTGCGGAACAGATAAGGATACTTCGCCGAAACAATGGTGAATCGGGCGGAGCAAACAAGAACTTTGATGATGCCGGCGAGTTTCGGAAAGCACAATCGGAGGACGGCAAAGAGATATTGGTTAAGCACGACAAAAAGGCTAATATGTACATAGTAAAAGGTAGTAGCAGTAAGTTTGTGCCTCCGGGTTATATAAGGTAACTGACGGAAAAAGGACTAAATCTGTTACTTTTGTAACCTTTTTAATTGTAATTTAGCAGATAGGTATAATTTAACCCGATGATTGATATAAAATACAACAATAAGCTTTTTTTACTGATATGAAGAACATTATAAGAACTTTACCGCATATCATCATATGGACTATTATACTGTCAGTTCCTATCTATCTGATGTATCGCGAGGGAACATTCGATTATAAACCGTATTATAATTATATATCGCAACTGGTCGTTTTTGGTATATTATTTTATATCAACTATTTTTTTCTCATCGAGAAGTATCTGTTCGACAAAAAGATAGTAACATATATACTTATCAATGTGGGGATGATAATCATCCTATCGATGATACATAATGTGGTTACGGATTATATATGGCACTCTGTTATCAGCTTGCCCGAACTGGACGATTTCAGAAATCATCGGAAACCGGGCGGACCACCCAGAGCGATGCGCTATATTTTTGACACAGCATCTACCATATTTGTTATAGGGCTGAGTGTGGCAATAAAAACAACAATACGCTGGTATAGCGATTCTATCAGTCTCGAAAAGGCAAAGCGGATGCAATTGGAAGCCGACTTACGCAATCTGAGAAGCCAGTTAAATCCTCATTTCTTATTCAATACTTTAAACAATATATATTCCCTGATAGCCATAAACCAAGATAAGGCTCAGGATGCTATCCATCGGTTGAGCGCATTGCTAAGGTATGTTATGTATGGGGAGAATGAAGAGAAATTTGCCCCGATAGATAAAGAGCTGGAGTTTACCCGCAATTATATAGACCTGATGAAACTTCGACTTGCCGATAATGTGAAACTGGATGTACTGATAGAGGATAAAGGCAGTAGTGATCTGATAGCTCCGTTGATGTTTATCACTCTCATCGAAAATGCGTTTAAACATGGTATCAATAATGGGGTTGACAGCTTTATTCAGATAGATATATTGGTGAACCCCGGAAAGGGGGTATTGTGTACTGTAAAAAACAGTCTGCCAGCTAAAGATACTAACCGACTGTATAAAAGCGGAGGCATCGGGCTTGCCAATTTGTCGAGGCGCTTGGAGCTGCTTTATCCTAACCGATATGAATTTGTAACGGAAGAGCGTGCAAATTGCTATTTTGCTTTATTAAGACTTGATTTTGGAAAAGAAAATATAACGGTATGAGATTAAAGTGTATTGTAATAGACGACGAACCTCTGGCAGTAGAGTTATTGAAAAGTTATGTAGAAAAGACTCCTTTTCTTGAACTTTCTGCTACTTTTAACAATGCCTTATCAGCGATTGATTTGATAAATAGTGGAGAGGCTGATATTCTATTTCTCGATATAAATATGCCGCAAATTACAGGTCTTGAGTTTTCGAAAACAATACCACCTCATACACGGGTTATTTTTACAACCGCCTATGATCAATATGCAGTAGAGGGCTTTCGGCTCAATGCATTAGACTATCTATTGAAGCCTATCAATTATGCAGAGTTTTTGCAGGCTTCGAATAAAGCACTCGAATGGTTTAAACTAAAATCGGGAGCAAACAACGATGGAGGGCAAACAGAGTCGTCTGCTATTTTTGTAAAGTCGGGGTACAGAATGGAAAAAATAGAGTTTGAAAACATACTTTATATAGAAAACCAAAAAGACTATGTGAAATTTCATCTTGATGATGAGAAAGAACCTATAAGCTCGTTGATGAGCCTACAATCTTTGGAGGAAAAACTTCCTTCAAAAACTTTTATGCGGGTGCATCGCTCATTTATCGTCAATCTGCAAAAAATAAAAACGATAGAGCGTAATTGCATCGTGTTTGGCAAAGAGTATATTCCCGTTTCGGATTCTTACAAAGCAAAGTTTCTTGAGTTTATAAATAACAATTTCTTATAGAGAACTATTTCGGTGTGAGCACAAACAAGACTTGAGGATATGAAAAACATCTTATATCTACAACTTTGGAGCCATTCGGAGCATATAAATTTATTGATAGAAAGAAAGAGATAGCAGTTATTAGAATAATTAAATCAATTTATTCATCTATTTATCTATATTTGGATAATTTTGTATTTAAAATATGTTGAGCCATATTTTTTGACAGATTTCCCTTCATCTTACTTATGCGACAGTAAGGTATATGATGAGTAAATTGAAAATTCATTCAAATCCAAAGAAACCTTTTTTGTATCAATGTTTATTAAAGAGAATATTTCTGCCGAAGATGATTTATTGCTGTGGAATAGCTTTCTTACGGGTAACGATGAAGCTTATAGCCGGATATACGAGCAGTATGTCAGGCATCTATTTACACAGGGGCTGCAATTTACGTCCGACAGAGAACTGATCAAGGATTGTATACACGATGTATTTGTCAAGCTATATCAAAACAGAGATAATCTGTCTGCCACAAACAATGTCAAGCTGTATCTCTTTATTGCATTAAAGAATACAATAATCAATGCTCTTAAAAAACGAAAGGTATATTTCGACCCTTTGGATGAGAATATGGATAATGAATATATATCTGACAATAATACGGGTGAATACGAATTGATAAACAAAGAGTCTGAAACCCTTATACAAAAACAGATAAAGCATATACTAAATATACTTACCGTGCGTCAGAGAGAGGTTGTTCATTATCGTTTTGTAGAAGAAATGAGCTTTGATGAAATAAGCATGCTCATGGATATGAATTATCAGTCGGTACAGAATTTACTGCAACGTTCTATAAAGAAAATTAAAGAATATTTTAAAAAAGTTGAGAAATAGTGAGTATAAAAATAAACAGTTGCTGTTCTATATACAGAAACCATTTATATTATGCCGGAAAAACGCTCAACAAAAGATTATTCTAAATATAATTTCGAATCGTTCTTACAGGATGATTACTTCATTCAGTCTGTAAAGAAGCCGACCGAAGAATCTTTGTGTTTTTGGCAAAAGCTTATTGATAATGGTTTAGTTGACATTAATGAATTCACAGCAGCAAAAGACTTTTTAGAAACGGTTAATGATAGAAAAGAAGTAATTTCTGAAAATGAAATTTCCGATTTATGGAACAAGATAGACCATTCCAATTCTGGAAACAGAAGGAAAAAATATAGCAGAAAAAGACTATACACAACTATTGGTATTGCAGCCAGTATCGCTATCTTATTCTTAGCCATTCCCTACTTATTAACAGAGAAGAACAGTTTACATGTTGATGAAATCACATCCTTTGCAAAGAGCAATAAACTATCAAACGACAATAGTCAGGATATACAATTGATCATATCTGAAACCAACACAATTGTATTGGGTGATGCAGATAATAGCATCGTTTACGATTCGACAGAAATCAAGATTTCCGAAAAGGAAATATCAAAAAAAGAAGCAGCTACATTCAATCAGCTTGTAGTACCGAAGGGTAAACGCTCCAAACTTATTCTGTCTGATGGGACTAAGATGCAGGTAAATTCAGGAACACGAGTCGTTTATCCCGTTGAATTTAACAAAGATCAGCGAGAAATATATGTTGACGGAGAAATATTTATTGAAGTTACAAAAGACGAGAAACGACCATTCATTGTCAAAACCGACAAGATAGATATCCAGGTATTAGGTACAAAGTTTAATGTTATGGCTTACGAAACCGATAACAGTAAACAAGTGGTTTTGACCGAAGGTTCTGTAAAAGTGTCTTCCAAACACAATTCGGGCAATGCTTTATTAGTACCTTCACAAATGTATGATCTTACAAATGGACAATCCACGATCAAAAAAGTAGATACATCCCGATATACTTCATGGACTAAAGGACTACTGTTCTTCGAGAGTGAAAAACTGG
This sequence comes from Dysgonomonas sp. UBA5412, assembly GCA_002409595.1. GTDB lineage: Bacteria > Bacteroidota > Bacteroidia > Bacteroidales > Dysgonomonadaceae > Dysgonomonas. Next base: position 236,617 of record DHNQ01000010.1, on the reverse strand, counting down.
AAGTTTTACTTCTTAAACTATCCCGATATTATGGAACAGATATTCATTTCGAAGACAATATTGCAAATATGCGATGTTCGGGAAAGCTGGATATGAAGGAAACTCTGGACGATGTACTGAAAGGATTGACCAATACATTACCAATTCAGGTTCAATATACAGACGGAAAATACAACGTAAAGAAAAATACCATGTAAAACATTAACACCAATATAGCCTATGAAAAAATCTTAAAAGTTGAAAGATAAAAAAAGACCGGATGCCATCGCCAAACGCCATCCGATCTCGATTTAGACAGTCAATAATGCTATTTAACCTTTAAATCATTACAAATGTATGACAAAATTTAATAGATTTAGCTTAAAAAAAGCTAATACTAGATTTACTTTCCGTATTATGAAATTAATGGCATTCTTCCTCTTTCTAGGAATCAGTTTCAATTATGCCAGCAATAGTTATTCTCAGACAACAACTTTATCTTTAGATCTTAAGAACAAAAGTGTAAAAGACGTATTCTCTGAAATTGAAAAGCATAGCGAATACGTATTCTTCTATTATGATGAAATAATTGATGTGAATAAGAAAGTCTCTATCAATATCAAGGATCAGTCAATAAACAAGATATTAGATGAGATTTTTAAAGGAACAAAGAATACATATATTATTTCAGACAGGCAGATCTATATCTCTAAAGCAAATGCGCCTAAAGAAATAGAACAGACTGTGCAAGATAATAAGCTCATCATAAAAGGTAATGTCATTGACATGAATGGAGATCCCCTTATCGGAGTTTCTGTTATCCTTAAAGAAGATACAAAGATCGGGACAGTTACCGATATAGATGGTAACTATACAATAAAAGTTCCTGATAAATTTGCAACCTTAAGATACAATTATATAGGCTTTGTTCCGAAAGAAGAAATTGTAGGCAATCGCAAGATTATCAACATTGTGATGCAAGAAGATGTTGGACAATTAGACGAAGTAGTTGTTGTAGGATATGGGTCGCAAAAAAAAGCATCAGTAGTCGGTTCAATATCAACTATAGAACCGGCAAAGCTTCAAACCGGAACAACCAGATCATTAAGTAATAATCTAATAGGTAATATTGGAGGTATTATAGGAGCTCAACGTTCGGGTGAACCGGGCTATGATGGTTCCGAATATTGGATACGAGGTATAAGTACCTTTGTGTCGGGAGCAGCTCGCAATCCACTAGTATTGATTGATGGAATAGAACGATCGTTAGATAATATAGACGTGGCTGAGATAGAAAGCTTTTCGGTACTGAAAGATGCTTCTGCAACTGCAGTATATGGAGTTAGAGGAGCAAATGGAGTAATACTGATAACAACAAAAAGAGGAAAAGCCGGAAAAACATTAGTAAGAGTAAACGTTGAACAAGGTATCACTCAAGCAGTAAAGATACCAGAGTTTCTAGGTTCTGCCGATTATATGCAATTACTCAATGATATAAGTGCTCAGAACGGAGGAAAAACCCTCTATGACCCTCAACGTATAGAGAACACACGAATGAGAGTAGATGACGACCTATATCCCGATGTAAACTGGTTAAAAGAAGTTTCTAAAGATTATGGATACAATACGAGAGCATCGATTGATATATCCGGGGGAACTGAGCGTTTGAGATACTCTTTCGTTACAGCATATTATCATGAAGACGGTATTTTGAAAAGAGATAAATCGCAAGATTGGAATTCGTCTCTACGTTTAGACAGATACAATGTACGCTCTAATGTAGATTTAGATGTGACACCTACCACCCTATTTCGAGTTAATTTGGGCGGTTATCTACAGAAGAGAACCGGACCACCAATGAGCATTGACAATCTATTCAAAGATGCATTTGCCACACCTCCATTTGTTCATCCAACCCGATATTCATCGGGACAAATACCTAAAGTACCTGAACGAGTAAATCCATGGGCATTGAGTACACAAAGAGGTTTTGAAAAAAACACTCAAAGTCGGTTAGAAACACTTGTTTCGGTAGAACAAGATCTGAAAGGAATATTACCCGGACTTAAGGCTAAAGCCACCTTTTCGTTCGACAACTATTCCAGTAATGGTGTAAAACGATCTAAAGACCCTGAATATTATAATGTTGCTACCGGACGTGATCCCGAAACGGGAGAACTACAAATGGTGGTTAGTTCTTATGGTCAGGAATTCTTAGGCCATGAACAAATAAAAGAATGGGGTAATAACAGTACTTACCTAGAAGGAAATATTTCGTACAATCAAGTATTTGCTGAAAAACATGCTGTAGATGCACTTCTCTTATACAATCAAAGAGATTACGATCAAGGAGATGATTTACCTTATAGAAACCAAGGATTTGCCGGACGTTTCTCTTATACGCTAAACAGCAAATATATTGCAGAGTTTAACTTTGGGTATAATGGATCTGAGAATTTCACAAAAGGAAAACGCTTTGGATTCTTCCCTTCCGTAGCCGCAGGGTGGATCATGTCGGAAGAACCATTTATGAAACCAGTAAACGATATTTTTTCTAAAGTCAAATTCAGATTCTCGTTAGGTCAGGTCGGTAATGACAAATTCAGTGGCAGACGCTTTGCTTATATAACCACAATTACCGATTCGGGTGATAATGGAGGATATTATTGGGGAAACCTGGCTGATTTCCATCGAAACGGAAAATGGGAAGGCGATATAGGCGTACCTAATCTTACATGGGAAACTGTTACAAAAACAAATCTAGGTTTTGAACTAGGATTATTTAATATGTTAGAGCTTCAAGTAGATTACTTTACAGAGAAGCGTAAAGACATCTTTATGAAACGCAACAACATTCCTAACTCTGCCGGATTTGCAAATGCTCCTTGGTCTAACTTTGGAAAAGTAAATAATGCCGGAGTTGACTTAACTCTGGATGTAAACAAACAAGTAAACAAGGATTTATTTATAAACGTAAGAGGAACACTCACATATGCCAAGAATAAAATTATAGAACAAGATGAAGATATGGGAGTAATAGGTACAAACAGATCGTCTACGGGTTATCCGGTAGGACAGATATTCGGACTTATAGCAGAAGGTCTGTTTACCGAAGAAGATTTCTCTGACGTAGCCAATGGTGTTTTGAATAAAGATATACCGGTTCATTCATTTGGAAGTGTACGCCCCGGTGATATAAAATATAAAGATGCAAACGGAGATGGTGTAATAGACGAGAAAGACCGATGTCCTATCGGTGGCACAACAACCCCTCAATTAGTATATGGCTTCGGAGCTAATATTTCATACAAAGGCTTTGATTTAGGTTTCTTATTCCAAGGAAGCGGAAAAACATATCGGACAATAGGGCGAGGTTCTTTCTTCTTACCGGGATCTACTCAGGGAGCAACCGGAAATATATACGCAAACGCTTATGATAGTTGGACTGTCGAAAACCCAAGTCAAGATGTATTCTATCCAAGACTAACAATCGGTTCAAACCCAAATAATTCGCAAGAATCTACATGGTGGCTTAAAGATATGAGTATGCTCAGACTGAAAAATCTCGAATTGGGATATTCTTTTCCTAAACACTTGGTCCGCAGTGCGGCTATGGAAAGTGCCAGAATATTTGTAAGGGGAACAAATCTATTTTGTATTTCTGATTTTAAACTCTGGGATCCGGAATTGGATACGCCTGATAATAATGGTTTGAAATATCCAATGATGAAATCATATTCAGTAGGATTGCAAGTTAATTTCTAATATCTAATTTTTTAATATTATGAAGCATTACATATCAAAAGTTTTATTGACAATAACAATAATCCTATTTTCAGGAGGATGTAATTATCTCGAAAAAACACCAGACGATATACTAACGTTAGAAATGGTTTTTAACGATAAAACAAGAACCGAAGATTGGTTGGCAGGGGTCTATTCTAAAATACCTATTCCATATCTCAATATGGTAAAACATCTGGATGCTTTAGCTGACGACTATTCTCCTTCTAAAGGATGGGAAGCCTATGGTTGGGATTGTATAACAAAAATACAAGGAAACTGGAATTCATCAAGTGGTTGGGGTACAAATTATTGGGGAGATCTGCCACAAAAGATCAGAGCAGCATACATATTTATTGATAATGTAAAAGCCAATCCTCAACAACTTGTAACAGAACAAGAGGTCACTTACATGAAAGCTGAATGCCGATTTCTTATAGCATACTACTATTATCTGCTTGTCAGCAATCATGGAGCTATACCTTTACAAACATGGCTATCGGATTTCAATACTCCATCCGAAGAATTAATGATTGGGCAAACTCCTTTTGATGAAGTCATAGCATGGATAGACAATGAATTGCAGGAATCAGCCAAAATACTTCCGGCCTACTATACCGACTCTCGCAAATATGGAAGAGCAACCTCTATAATGTGTATGGCTGTAAGAGCACGCATGCTTCTATTTGCTGCCAGCCCTTTAGTAAATGGAAATACAGACTATAAAGGTTTTGTAAACAATGAGGGTAAAGAGATATTCAATGCTACTTATGATGCTTCAAAATGGACTAAAGCAACCGCAGCTTGTAAAGAGCTAATTGACTTAGCACAAGCAAACGGACATCAACTTTATTACGAATATAATGATGATGGTACAATAGACCCTTTTATGTCATATCAAAATATGTCTTTTAAACGATATGATGAAGGAAATAAAGAGATTTTGTTTGCTCGTCCAAGTACAGGCAAAGGCAGTGGAAATAACGACGAATCTTACGACTACGACAAACATGCACAGCCTAGAGGTACAGGTGGAAATGGAGGACTAGGAGTTTCACAGGAACTTGTAGACGCTTTCTTTATGGAAAACGGCTTAAGCCCTATCACAGGCTATCAGACTGATGGAAGCCCCATCATTAATCCATCCTCGGGATATATAGAAACTGGATTTTCAACAGAGAATGACCTTAGAAAGACCAAATGGATAGAATCTCAGGGAGATAACGGAAACAGTGAAAATCCTGTCACTCTGGAAGGCACATACAATATGTATTGCAACCGCGAACCACGGTTTTACATCTCGGTTTTATACAACGGAAGCTGGATAAGAAGAGAAAATAGGGAAAGCCGGTTCTATTACAATGATTGGGATGGAGGTCCTACACACGATGCTCCTCAAAATGGATATTTAGTGAGAAAGAGAGTACACCCTGATCACGATCCTCGAAACAATGTCAGACCATACCGTCCAGGCATATTATACCGTTTGGGAGAAGCTTATCTGAACTATGCAGAAGCGTTGAACGAAAGTCAACCAGAGAATCGTACAGAGATCTTATTCTATCTGAACAAAATCAGAGAGCGCGGAGGAATTCCACAATATGGAGATGGAACAAATAAGATATCAGCTCCAAAAAATCAGGATGAAATGCGTGAAGCTATAAGAAAAGAACGTCGTGTAGAATTAAACTGTGAGTTTTCTATCAGATATGATGATATTCGCAGATGGAAAATGGGAGAAAAAATCCTGAACCGAACATTCTATGGAATGAATTATGAAGGAAAAAATAAAAGTGATGACAAGTCCGATGCTGCTGCCTACTTTGTAAGAACACCATATCTGAAAAGAGTATTTACCAAAAAGAATTATTGGGCTCCGATTCATCAAAATCAGATAGATAAGAATCCGAACTTAAGACAGCTTCCGGGATTTTAACAAACCTCATATCATAATTAATACTCAAGAATAAAATATTTAACTATGAGAACAATCTATAAAATAACGTTAGCACTTATATTTGGTCTATTCTGCATTGCTTGTAGCGATGATGAAAATGATGGTACTCAAGGAGAGCCTCTGGCCTTACAAATATCTAACGACACTATAACTTTGAATGAAGAACTTGCTGATGAAACGGCTGTTACCTTCTCTTGGAATAAGGGTATAGATAGAGGTGCAGAAAATACAATTGTGTATATATTTCGCCTCGATGTATTCGGGGCCGATTTCAAAACATCGACGGATCCGATAGAAATACCGGCAGATGGAAAATTTGAGGTAAGCTATACTCATAATGATCTAAATGATCTAATCTTAAATAAATGGGGACTCTTGCCCGGAGATGAAATTAAATTGCAAGCCAGAATTGTAGCCAAAGTTAATGGTCCGAAATTCATATATCCCGAAATTTCATTAGTTGAGCTGGAAGTCAAAAGCTATGCTTTATCTCCGAAACCGCTCTTTCTATTAGGTACAGCAACAGCAGCCGGACTTGATCTAACTAAGTCTATAAAAATAACTGAAGGCGAAATTGGTAATTTCTATCATTGGAAAGGCAATCTTAAAGTTGGAAGCTTTAAATTTATCACCAATCAAGGGAATGTTCTGCCTTCAATCAACAAGGGAACGACTAATTCGGATTTAGTAGAAAGACTAAAAGATAGTGATCCTGATAGTATGTTTGAAGTAGCTAAAGAAGGACTTTATGCCATTGCTTTGTTTAGAAAAGAAAAGAGAATAGTCTATAGTCCTATCCTATATCCAACTATGTACATTATAGGAAATGCAACCTCTGCAGATTGGGAACTTAGCAAGATTATAGAAATGACTTGGGATCCAACACGGCCAAACACCTTCGTAGCTGAAGTTGAATTAAAGGCAGGAGAATTTAAAATCTTAACCGAAAAGAGTTATGGATCTCCTACATTCAGACCAATGAAGGCAGATGGAGCTTTGTCTGAGACTAAAGTACAAGTTTATAAAGATGGAGAAGACCTGAAATGGAAAGTGAATGACGGAGAGGCCGGTACATATCGTATAACGTTAAATACAAGCAAGCCTGAAATAAAATTCGAAAAATTGTAGTCCATGTTTAAATATGGAGAATAAATGCCCGACAAGAAGTACCCTAAAAAGGGTACTTCTTTTTTATTCAGCTTTGTCTGTATTCATTCTCTTATATAGAGAACCAAACGGGAAATAGCCGGCTTTTTTGCGAAGTTTTAGATTACGATACAGATTAAGAGGCTTCCGTTTCAATCGTCCCTGATAATTCTGTATAAAGTCGTCCGTAGCATCCAGAATACGAGCCGAAGACTGTCCATCCCGATAAGGATGCAACTGATCCATAAAAGTAGAAATATTAACCATCAGATCATCAGGTCTGCTCAATGCCTTTTCGATAGCTGAAGCCAAATCGTCAGGCGATTCTATATTAATCAGATGGTTAGCAGGAAATGTGTTCTTATAAGTTACTGCCGGCTTATTCAACCACAGAAACTCATATATAACAGACGATGTATCGCTCAGCATAACATCTGACTTTCTAAATAAAGGTTCTTTATCATCAGTTTCGATAAAAGCAGCATTATTATATCTGTCAGCAAGAAGTTTGTATTGAGATACTATATGTTTATCCATTTTAGGATGAAAAGAGAATATCCACTTCCACTCTTTTGTTTTCAAAAGTTCCTCTATCTTACCGCAAAGGCTGGATGCCGACTCCATACCTCGTGTAAAAGTAGGTGCAAAGATTATAGTAGGCGTTGTATCAGATGATGATTCAATAGTTTTGCCATGTAGTGTATAACCATCAAATTTGCTCCATCCTGTTTCGTACACTTTAAAGAAGCCATGTTTTTTTTCCAATTCCTTGAAACGAGGTGTAAACAAAGGGCTTGTAGTACAGTAAACATCAAAAAATCCTCGTATCTTATAATGATCACCAAAGTCGGATCGCTTGTAATAGAGTCCATGAAAAACCTGAACTTTTATCCCCGGAATAAAATCATAGACACGCACTCCCGGTACAAACACAGCTATCGGATTATAATCCATAACTTCAGCTATTGTTTTCAGATGTATTTCATTTTCATGCAAATATAAAGGAGCGGTACCTTCCACAAACCATGCGGCTTCATGTCCTCGTCTGCGGATTTCATCTTGTATAGGACGCAATATAGAATAAGAATAAGACAGAGAAACAAAGAGCAAATATCTTTTCATCAACGATTTTGTAATATTTTTGAATTTGACTAAAATACAAAAATCATTCGAATTGATAATATATCAAAAAGATCTTTATCCGATGAAGGAAAACAATTAACGAATATTCAGATTCATTTATAATTCAGCCTTATTATTGGCAGATGATAAACAATAAAGATATAATGCTCTTTTTAAAGCTCAAATTCTGTGATTTGCCCATATTCAGGCATATTATCAAATGCACCTTGAAGGTCGGTCTGACCAAAATACACTTTGAAACAATTAATAACCCCTCCGTGTGCAAATATAATTACCGATTTATAATCAGCTTCTTTCAGTTCATCTATGAAAGAAGCCACACGATCGTACATCTGCTTGAATGATTCGCCTTTAGGTGCAGGTTTATTTATCCAATCCGTTTCCCATTCCTTCATCTCAATATCATCCCACTCCTTCATTTCCCATTCGCCAAAGTGAAGTTCTTTCAATCGGTCGTACAATTGAATATTATCATAGCCACAATATTCGGCAAGTTTTCTGGCACGGCTCAAAGGGCTGGAGAAGATAGCATCGTAAGGCACGCCCTTCAGATTTTCTTTCACGATAGTTGCCTCCTGCTCAAAGGTATCTTTAAGAGGGACATCGGTTTGTCCATAACAAACTCCATTTACACCAACCGCGGTATGTCGTACGATATATATCTTCATATATTATTTTAGAATATCAATAAATACAAGTTTTCAGAAGAACGACTATTCCCAGATAAAAAGATAGTTCACACATCAGAAACATTGCACCACAGCAATCTCCCGTATAGCCACCTATTTTCTTTTTCATAAGGTATGTCATTGCAACGAAAACAAAGATAGGAAATAATATTGCAGCCCAAAAGTGAAAATCTAATAACAAAAGAAAAGGCACAACTCCAAATAATACAGACACGACGCCCGTTTTTATTGACATTTTATTATAAACGGTTTTAGACTTACTAGTCTCTGCATTGCGGGCATAAGGAAGCACCAATGTGATGAGAGATGCTATAAATTTACAAACCGGATCGGCAGCCAAAATAGCTACACAAGCCAAATGTAAATCCATATTGACCAATAAAGAATAAAGTGTCGCAAAGTAAAATATAAGACTGACTACACCATACGTACCAATATGCGAATCTTTCATTATTTCTAATATCCGTTCGCGCGTAGTACCACCGCCAAAGCCATCGAAAAAGTCGGCTAACCCATCTTCGTGCAATGCTCCGGTAATGAGTAATCTACTAAGAATGGCAAAGATAACAGCTACTGACCAAGGCAGAATATGAGATGTAAGCCAAAGAGTAGCAGCCATAACGGCAGCTGTAAGCCATCCTACGACAGACCAATAATTGATCACTTGCTTAAAATATTCGGCAGGAACATTAAATGCCTTTAGTCTCCAAAAGGGTAAACGAGTAAAGAAAACTAAGGCTGCTGCTATATTCTTCATCTTTTTCTAAACTTAGTGAGTATATAATATTGTAAACAAGAATATCAATCTTTACTCATTTAACATTAACAAGTTGATTATAAGCGTTTATTTTGTTAAAAGGTGACAAAGGTTACAGATTTCACCTATTTTTTCACTTGTCACCCTTTTGTTATATCTTAAATATACAATATGCTTATATATAGATAATTGACACAACTTTAAATCCAATCTGAATCACACAAGGTGTCACTTAAAAATATTTTGTAACCTTTATTTCCTTAAAAGAATTCATCTCATTTATCATACGGACTGCCGAATCTATAATCGGATAGGCACACAAAGCCCCCGTACCTTCACCCAGCCTGAAACCCAGATTGAGAATCGGTTTAGCTTTCAGATGATCTAACACTAATTTATGTCCTGCCTCATCGCCCTGATGTCCGAATATGGCATAATGCAAAACATTACTATTAAGCTTGGATGCCATCAACATGCAATTGGTCATAATAAAACCATCTACAAGAATGATCATTCCAAGTTCTGCCGCCTTCAACATAGCACCTACCGTCATCACCATTTCATAACCACCAAAATTTCGCATAATATCTTCGACAGAAGCATCTCCTTTATAATTTTCCATCGATTGCTTCAATACCTTGTATTTATGCTCTATGATATTACCTGTGTGGTCACATCCGGCCCCTATACACTGATCGAGCGGTATTCCCGTCAGATAGGTCATCCATAGAGAAGAAGATGAAGTATTGGTAATGCCCATTTCGCCAAATCCGATAACGTTACATCCCTGATCATAACAAGCCTGCACACACTCTGCACCACGCTCTATCGCCAGATCCATTTCTTCGCGTGTCATAGCAGCTTCCTGCAAATAATTACGGGTACTTTTGCGTATTTTTTTATCTATGATAGGATCATCGGTTTTAAAATCGAAATTAACTCCGGCATCTACCACTTTAAGATCGAACCCATGTTGACGAGCCAGAAAATTAATACCTGCACCTCCTGCCCAAAAATTTGCAATCATCTGATATGTAACTTCCTGAGGTGAAGGACTAACTCCTTCGGCGGCAATACCATGATCTCCGGCAAAAACGATATGACAAGGGCGTGTAAGTTTTGGATTGATGCTTTGTTGTATCCACCCTACCTGCATAGCAAGATCTTCCAATATTCCGAGCGAGCCTTTAGGTTTAGTCAGATTATCTATTTTCTCTTGTAAGAATGAACGTACATCGTCATTCGGTTTCTCAATATTAAATTTTTTCATTTCTTATGTTAGTTTATCAGGTCATTTCACTTTCAATGGCAATCCCGACACCATGAGGTATACCTCATCCGACTTAGCAGCTATATATTGATTGAGCCAACCCTGCAAATCGGCAAATTTGCGCTGTACATCATTTTGTGACATTTCGCCCATCCCAATTTCGTTGGTGACAAAAATAAATAAGGCATCTTTAACGATCAGTTTATCAAATTCAGATTTTAAAGACACTAAGGATTGTTCAACATCCGAATCGAGATCGAAAAAGAAATTTGTTGCCCAAAGGGTAACACAATCAACTAACACGACTCTGCCTTCCAGTTCAAGCCTGCTTAGTTCTTTTTCCTCTTCTATACTTGTCCACTCTTTTCCCCGCTCAGCCTTATGTCTTTCTATGCGTCGGCGATGCTCCTCATCCCACACGCGCGATGTAGCAAGATATATAGGATCGGGAGCTAAAGACAAAGCCATGCGCTGCGCATAACTGCTCTTGCCCGATCGCTGACCTCCGGTTATAAGAATTATACGGCGTGCCATTATTTTTTTCTTTTATATAAAAAATCTTTCCAACGTTCTTCTATACTTCCTGCCAAAAACATATCGTATCGAGCCATTGTGAAAAATAAATCGGAAAGACGGTTTATAAATCGCATCACAGAAGCAGGTACTTCGTCTTGTTTATCCAAAGTACACAATCGGCGTTCGGCACGACGGGCGATAGTCCTTGCTAATTGCAGATGGGCGGAAGCAATCGTTCCTCCCGGCAAAATGAATGTTTGACTGGGCCCCATTTCATCAGTAAGTAAATCCATCTGTTGTTCGCACAACTTATCCAACCCCTCATCCAATTTGTTCTGATTCTGTTCTCTGAGTTCCGAAGGTGTTGCCACCTGAGACATCACAACCATCAGTTCGGTCTGTATCTGAAACAAAATCGGTTGCCACTTATGATCAGTACCCAGATGGGCACGAACTACGCCTATTTGTGAATTAAGTTCGTCGATCGTTCCGTTTGCCTCTATACGTACATCATCTTTATCTACACGCTGTCCGCCCCAGATGCCGGTTTTTCCTTTGTCTCCACCACGAGTATATATTTTCATATCGCTTAAAATTTAAAATAACAAATCGTTTGTACAATAATTATCAAAGCCACCATCAGTAGCTCTGTCCTTATATTTATATGTATTGCTTTCATCATATCGTCCGATGTCAGCACCTTATCGTTATGTCCTATATATGGTTTATCCACAGTGTGCCCAAAATAAACATTTGGCCCGCCAAAGCGACAATTCAAGATACCCGCCATTGCAGATTCGGGATATCCCGAATTAGGACTAGCATGTTTACCTCCATATTTTTTGACAAAGGATAATAAGGAAAGTCTTCCATTGCTCACAATCATCAACAAAGCAGTCAGCCTTGCAGGAATATAGTTTGCTATATCATCGATATGAGCAGCCCAGCAGCCAAAATCTTTATATCGTTCATTCTTGTACCCGATCATAGAATCGAGCGTATTTACCATTTTATAAGCAAACATGCCGGGAACACCTAATAATAAATACCAAAATAGAGGAGCAATAACTCCATCGCTCAGGTTTTCGGACAAAGTCTCTAATGCTGCCGTCCGTATTTGCTGCGGAGAGAGTTCTGACGTATCTCGCCCCACAATGCGTGCAACTTGTATCCTGCCTTTTTCCACCGATTCGTCTACTGCAACGAAAACTTGCTTAACTTCGCTTATCAAAGTCTTTCCCGCCAGACAATAGAAGACAATAAGAGCCAAAAATAAAACCGACAGCCAAATATTAATATTGGATAAGATTTCTAGAATCTTCCACATAAAGAAATAACTGCCCAAAATAAGCATAACAGAAAACAATCCTCCTTTTAGTAGCCTATCTTTGCCCCGATTCAGCCTTTTCTCACCCCATGCTATAATCCGCCCCATTACGACGACAGGATGTGGCAACCATACCGGATCGCCCATCAGCCGATCTAATAGCCACCCTAACATCAAGGGTAAAAGAATATATAACAATCCTATATCCATTCTTTTATCGCTGTTATTAATCTCTCGTTTTCCAACTCAGATTGGGTTGCCAAACGAAAAAAACGTTCATCCAATCCTTGAAAGTTTGCAGCATCACGAATGAGGATGCCATAGTTGGCAATCAAATATTCTTTCAGTTCCGAAGCCTTTCTATCCTTGAGACGGCACAAAAAGAAATGAGTATCTGACGGATATACCGTAATGCCTTCTATGGCAGATAATGCTTTTTGAAATCTTACTGTTTCATTTAGATAATCAGTCAGATTTACTATATCTTCGTTCCGCTGCAACAAATACTTTGCGGCTTCGATGGCAAGTCCGTTTATCGACCAAGGCATACAGAATTTACTCACAAATGATAATAATTTTTCATTTCCCGTTACAAAACCTAATCGAAGTCCGGGTATAGCATAATGTTTGGTCATAGAATGCAGAAGTAATACATTTTTATATTGTATGGCTTCTGATATGGAAAATAGTTCTTTTGTCGTAAAATGTTCATACGACTGATCTATAATAATATACTGCGAAGGGTGACTCTTTATATAGTCGATCAATTGTTTTTTATCTGTAACTGTTCCTGTCGGATTGTTAGGATTGCAAAGCCAAACAAGATTGGTATCTTCTGTTATCTCCGATAAAGAATCAACATAAAGTACATTGTGACCGTTGATAAGCGAAGCATCGGCATATTCGCTGAATGTAGGGGATACAATAGTACTTTTCACTCCACGAAAAGCCTGAGCTATAAGGTAGATCGCTTCGGTAGCTCCATTTGTGACAAGAATATTGTGTGTAGCCACATCGTGTAAAGCGGCTAACCTATTTACTACCGACGAGGCATCGGGTTCGGGATAGGAATGTATGGAACTGATATGGTCGCACAAGAATTTTTGTAATCCGGACAAATCAGATTTATTATAAATATTTGAGCTGAAATTGCTTTCTATATTTATGCTATGACTATATATATCGTCACCATGTCCTAATATCATGCGGTTACCTCACCTTTCATTATTTTATATACCAAGTCCATATTAACGTATTTACGAACATGGTCGGCTAATTTATTATATTGTTCTTCTTTGAAGGCTTTAAAATCGAAAGATGTTTCGGTCAATTTATCGGCATAAGGAGCAAGTAAATAGTCGATAACTGCTCCATTATCAAGAATACCATGTATATATGTTCCAAAGCATTTATTGTTAACAAAACAACCATCCGCACGTCCATCGGCTAATCTGTTCAATGGTTGTGCCGAATCACCTTCTATCGGAGTAGTGCTACCCATATGAATTTCATAACCTTCGCACTGAGATTCGCTATCAAGAAATTTGAATTTAACTTGCCTTGTTACTTTTTCACCTTCCATCTGTGTGGATACGGGCAACAAGCCCAGACCGGGCAGACGATCTATGTTGCTTTCTATGTGATTAGGGTCACAGACTTCTTGTCCCATAATCTGAAAGCCGCCACAAATACCCACCACTGTAGCTCCATTTTTGTGAGCCCTGACAATACTTTGTGCTACTCCGTTGCGGCGCAGCTCATAAAGGTCCGACAGGGTACTTTTACTTCCGGGTATGAGAACAATATCGGCTTTCTCGATCTCGTCCGTATTGTTTGTATAATAAAGATGTACACGTGGGTCACGTTCCAGAACATTGAAATCGGTAAAGTTAGAAAGATGCCGAAGCAAGACTACTGCAATGTTTACTTTGCCATGTGCTGCTTGCAGATTTTTAGTCTGTAACATCACCGAATCTTCCTCTTCTATATAAATATCTTTATAATAAGGTACTACTCCAATAACCGGGATACCGCAAAGGTCTTCTAGAATTTTGATTCCTGATTCGAAAAGCCGTATATCGCCACGAAATTTATTTATCAATATACCTTTCACAAACTTGCGCTCTTTTTCGGTAAGTAACATAACCGAACCATATACGGATGCAAAGACTCCTCCCCGATCAATATCTGCAACAAGGATTACTGCTGCATGCGCATGTATAGCCATCGGCATATTTACAAGATCGACAGCACGCAGATTGATTTCAGAGATGCTACCTGCTCCTTCCATTACAATGGGATTGTAACGCTTCTCTAATCTGTCGAAAGCATCGTTCACCTCTTTCCGTAGTTCTTCGCGCCCTTCTACCCTAAAGTATTCGTAAGCATGCTGATTGCCTATCGGTTTTCCATTAAGGACAACCTGACAAACCTTGTCGGTAGTAGGTTTTAGTAATAAGGGATTCATATCGGTATGGCATGGCACACCGGCAGCCTCAGCTTGTACAGCCTGAGCGCGTCCGATTTCCAATCCCTCGGGAGTAGCATAAGAGTTGAGAGCCATATTTTGAGCTTTGAACGGAGCAGGCTTGTATCCGTCTTGCAAAAAAATACGGCAAAAAGCAGATGATATGATACTCTTGCCAACATCGCTACCTGTTCCCGCAAACATAATGGGGCGCAGCCTTTTTAGATTTTTCTCTTTTTGAGACATTTATAGATTGTTATAAATAAGCCTATATTTCTGACCCCGGAAATGATAGTAAATTAAGTATTCTTTTGGCAGGTTTCCTGACTAACTTTTTATTTTTGAACGCCTTCCCATTTTCAGCCGAAAGGTAAAATTTCTTTCTATAAACTGCATAAACAGTGGCAACAGTTGTGTTCAAAAAAATAAATAAAGACCACAGTAGCGGGCACTGTTCCGGATTCGCACCGGATTCCCTTTTCATGCAAAAAAACGAATGTTCTTTTGCATCACCAAAACGAGGACAAAGATAATTTTTTTATTTCGGTTAAGCGGAATCTATGATCGCTGAATCGGGATCAATTCTAAAAAAATCGTAACTTTGATAGTCTTTTGTATCAATACAAAGAAAAAGGAAACAAGAATTTCAGAGAAAAACATAACATGATTTCTATAACTATATCGGAGGAAATAAAGAAGCAATGTCCTCATTTTGCCGGAGCGGCTATTTTTGCCAAGGTTCAAAATACAAAATATAATGAAGAGCTATGGAAAGAAATAAATACTTTTTGTCTTTCTTACAAAGGGAATCACAAAATGGAAGACATTAAGAAAAATCCGGCTATTGCTGCTACACGTGATATTTATAAAAAACTGGGAAAAGATCCGAATCGTTATCGCCCTTCGTCCGAAGCTCTATGCAGACGTATAATCAGAGACTTGCCTCTGTATCAAATAGACACGTTGGTGGATCTGGTAAATTTGATTTCTCTCAAGACCGGTTATTCCATTGGTGGATTTGATGCCGACAAAATAGAAGGCAATGCTCTAACATTGGGTGTAGGAATGGCTGATGAGCCTTATGAGGGAATAGGACGAGGAATGCTGAATATAGAAGGACTTCCCGTCTATCGAGATAAAAAAGGAGGTATTGGTACTCCTACCAGCGACAACGAAAGGACTAAGATAGAAATAGAGACAACTAATTTTTTGGCTATAATCAATGGATACAGTAGCAAAGAAGGATTGGAAGACGCAGCCATATATATGCAATCGTTATTAAAACAATTTGCCAACGCAAAAGAGGAAGATATTTATTACTTTTAAAAAAACCGAAAAATACATATTATGAAAATATTTACTGGAGAAGCCATCAAAGAAGCTGACAAATATACAATAGAAAATGAACCGATTGCCTCTATCGAACTCATGGAAAGGGCAGCCAACATAATAGCCAAACGAATAGAGATAGAAGTAAAGAAAGAAACTCCTCTCCTATTTTTGATAGGAAAAGGAAATAATGGTGGAGATGGGCTGGCTGTTGCCCGCATATTGCACAATGCCGGATATGACTGTTCCATCCATTCAGCGTTCAATGTAGAAGATTTATCAGAAGAATGCAGATATAATATAGATCGTCTGCCAACGCATATTATAAAAACAGATTTGGAAAACATCACCGACAAAACTGTAATTATCGACGCTTTGTTGGGAACCGGTGTTAAAGGAACAATAAAAGAACCTGTATCCACTATAATCGAAAAGGTAAACTCTCTACCCAACAAGGTTATATCCATAGATTTACCTTCGGGAATGAAAAGTGAATTTGAGAATAAAGGTCAAACAATAATACAAGCAGATCTCACACTTGCTTTAGAATTTCCAAAATTAGCGATGCTATTGCCCGAAGCAGGAGAATATTGCGGTAAAATTGAAATTTTGCCCATCGGGATAAGCAAAGAGTATACAGATAAAACTGATACAGGGTATCAATACATCACTTCTCAATATATAGAAAGTATAAGACTAAAAAGAGCTAAGTTTGCTCATAAGGGTACATACGGACATGCGCTGCTGATTTGTGGATCGAGAGGTATGATAGGAGCAGCAATTTTGGCTACCGGCGCAGCCTTACGATCGGGGTGCGGATTGGTTACAGCACATATACCAGCAGAAGACAGATATGCCTTAAACATGGCGTACCCATCAGCTATAACAAGCTTAGACCAAGAGAATGTCTTTTCAGAAATACCTTACAAAATATCAAAATACAATGCCATTGGTATTGGTTGCGGACTAGGTATGGATAACGAAACTATTTCAGCATTCAAACATTTGCTCATTTCGGCAGATGCACCTTTTGTTATTGATGCTGATGCGTTAAACATAATTGCCGTACACAGCAAATTGCGATATTCAATACCTCAGGGATCTATTCTCACGCCACATTTAGGAGAACTAGAGCAACTTATTGGGCCTTGGACAAGCGAAGAGGAAAAAATAAGTATGGTACGCAGATTGGCAATCAAGCTGAAAGTAATTGTTGTTGTAAAAGGGGCACATACTATGGTCTGTTTATCCGACGGCAATTGCTACTTTAATTCTACCGGAAATAGTGGAATGGCTAAGGGCGGTAGCGGAGACGTACTGACGGGCTATATTACCGGCTTATTAGCCAGAGGATACAGCAGCGAACATGCAGCCATATTGGGCGTTTATACACATGGTTTAGCCGGAGACAAAGCCGCCGAGAGATATGGATGTGAAGCCATGAATAGCAAAGACTTAATAGATTATCTTGCTATATAAATTATATATAGTCTATAAAGTTTAAATCCACAAAAAACTAATTATAAAATAATTAAAAATGAATTAGTCATAATATGCAACTTCACCCACAATATTATTTTTGAAAAAATCATAATGTTTTGGTACCCAGACATCTGAGTCATAGGTTCGTTTAAGATTCAAAGCTTCTGTAAAACTCATTAGATTAGGCCAATATATATAAATATATTGATTTCTTTTCTTGGAATTACTTATTCGTTCTGATGAATTAGTATTATCTATATAGACACAAATTCCTTCATATCGATCTGTTTTAATAGAAGATAAAGTCATAAAAGATTTAGGTTTCAATTGTAAATCTTTTAATACATAAGCGACTGTTTTACCTTTGTAACAATCGGCTCGGGTCTTAAAATTATAGCGCAAAAAAGCAGTTGTATCATTTCTGAACTGATCAAAGGATTTGTAAGGATGATTACACTGTGTTTTGGCTGCAACAGTAATTACAATAAAGACTATAAATAAAATTATTCTTTTCATATTCTAGTCATAATATGCAACTTCGCCCACAATATTATTTTTGAAAAAATCATAATATTGTTCTACCCAAATATCCGAACCATAAATTTGACGAATCTTAATAACCTCTTTTGTATCTAAAAGTTGAGGCCAATATATATATATATATTGATTTTTCTTTCTTGGATTCTGGATTCTACTATTGGCTAAACTGTTATCAACATATATACAAATTCCTTCATATTTATCTGTTTTTGTCGAATATAATGTAATATAGGACTTTGGTTTTAATTGTAAATCTTTTAATACATAAGCGACTGTTTTACCTTTGTAACAATCGGCTCGGGTCTTAAAATTATAGCGTAAAAAAGCAGTTGTATCATTTCTGAACTGATCAAAAGATTTGTAAGGCTGATTACATTGTGCTTTGGCTGCAACAGTAATTACAATAAAAACAATGAAAAAGATCGCTTTTTTCATAATCTAATTTCAATATATAATTTCACCTACAATATTATCTTTAAAGAAATCATAATGTTGTTGTACCCAAATATCACTATCATAAGTCCTTCCAAGTTTTACAACTCCTTCATCATCTAACAACCCCTTCCAATATATATATATATATTGATTCTTAGTTTTCGCATCAATATACCCTTTATCATCCATGAAGATACAAATGCCTCTATATTTATTTGTTTTAGTGGAATATAGTGCAACATATGATTTAGGTCTTAATTGCAAGTCTTTCAACACATATGCTACTGTTTTACCTTTGTAACAATCGGCTCGAGTTTTAAAATTATAGCGTAAAAAAGCAGTTGTATCATTTCTGAACTGATCAAAGGATTTGTAAGGCTGATTACATTGTGCTTTGGCTGCAACAGTAATTACAATAAAGACTATAAATAAAATTATTCTTCTCATATTATTTACAATACCCAACTTCTCCGACAATGTTATCTTTGAAAAAATCATAAAATTTATCTATCCAGACATCTGAATCATAAGTTTGAATAAGAGTACTGACTGCTTCACTATCCAATAGATCCTTCCAATATATATATATATATTGATTTTTCATTTTCGGATCAATATAACCTTTATTATCTACAAAAAAACGCACTCCTCTATATTTATTTGTTTTAGTCGAATATAGTGGAATAAAAGACTTTGGTTTTAATTGTAAATCTTTTAATACATAAGCGACTGTTTTACCTTTGTAACAATCGGCTCGGGTCTTAAAATTATAGCGTAAAAAAGCAGTTGTATCATTTCTGAACTGATCAAAGGACTTGTAAGGCTGATTACACTGCGTTTTGGCTGCAACAGTAATTATTATAAAAACAATAAGTAAAAATATCTTTTTCATAATTATGGACATATTTGAGGTTTATATTTCATCTTCTTACCACTACCTTCGGTGGCAGTTTTCTGCTCTTTAAAGCTATCAGTTTTATTTGGACGATAGGATATCTTTAATCCCATATTATATTTATCTACTACATAAGATAAGGCATAAGTCTGAGCATTATTATTAGAATATTTTTCCGATTTCAATTTTCTATAGATATCATCATACTCCAATTCCCACACAGATTCTTTTTTAAATCTACTGTTCTCCCCTTTATAAAAATCGTCATTCACCGTTTTGCTAAATGTATCAAGAGCCGCAGGATTATCCACACATATAATGTATTCCGATCCATCGTGAGCCATATTGATTACCCCTCTAAAATCTCCTCCCATTTTTTTTATCTCTTTGTATTTGCTAACGGTGGAAATAACATCTTGAGGCGATGGTGCAGGGTTCGATCCTTTAGGGTGCGTGTGCACTGTGTAAACAGTATAACGACCGTAACCGATAGAAACAGAATTGGCATCACCGGCATTCATTTTTCCAAACGTCATACTGTATGTATCGAATCCCGGATCGTAGGTAATACCGATACCATATTCAATCGGCTTGTTGGCAGCATAATATCGAAGCGAATCCAGCTTTAATCCTTTTTCATTTTTCAGGGCTTTTATGGCTTTCTCACTATTTTGTGATGCAGAAGCAGTGCAATCTGTCCGTTTCTCGGGTGTTTTTTCTTTGTTAGTATTACTTGGAGGTGTCTTCCCCGGCGATGAACCGCCACCGCTATCTATAGGTGGATATTTATCAGATATCCCTCCGGGAATACCGGGATCTGGGCCGGCGCCATCCCCTCCGCCTCCGTCCCGATCGACAGAGTTTGTACAGAATATACCGGAAATCCATCCTCCATATTCAAAATCCCACTCTAAACAAGGAACACAGTTAAATCTGGATTTTAGTTTAACACTTGATTCTACATATTCAAATGCAAATATCGAAGTAGTAATATTTCCTTTTTGATACGTATAGCCATTGATCATAGTACCATCCTCCTTGAAGAAAAGTACAGTTCCATCAAGCTGAGAATCTCTATACAGGTAGGTATTTTCTCCTAATCGACTCTTATTATGCAATAAATAATCGGGCTCGGGCATCACAATCATCGTAAAACTGTATACATCGCCGGTTAACTTGTTTTGCAAAATTATCAACCGACTTATTTGTTCTGCTATTTCGTAATTATTTGTTTCTTGTATGTATTGATTCATGCTCTCGGTAAGCAGAATAAACTTGTTTTCCGACTTATTCTCAAGAGGAAACTCAGCAACACACCAATTGCTATCGCTAAAGAGTTGCCCTGATTGCCAATCCGGCAAGAAATTAAACTCAGAAGAAGAACTTTTTAAATGCGAAGCATCTCCTATGTGTTTTTCATATAAAGATTTTGCCATCTCTAAAGAAAGAGGTTGGACAGGCTGAGCCGTAGGCAAGTCGGAAAGTTCATTTTCTGGTGTACACGAAAAAAAGATAAATGAAACCAGAAAAGCAACTATAATCCTTTGTGTGTAGTTCATTATGTAAAAACTTTAAGTTAAATATTTTTACAAATATAGTTTTTATTTTAACAAAAAAAATAATAATAAATTTTAAAATATTTTCAAAATAACAAATTAATAGCTAAAAGAATATTCATAACTACTTTCATTGCCGCAGTAATCTGTTGCTACAAAACGAAGAATATGCTTTTCGCCTTTCTTTAGCCTTTTTGCATCGAAGCGATATATGTAGAAGGGCGATTTAACATCGTGTTCGAACACAGCAAAAGATCCATCTATCGTTCCACGATATGATGCCACGCCACTTTTGTTATCCGATATTTTTATTTTTATAGCACCTTGTGCAAACCATTTAGCAGGAAGAATGGGCGTAATAACAGGAGCTTGACTATCGTAGCTCACGGTATATGAATCGCCTAGTTCTTTGACACGAACTGTCATTGCTCCATTATTATATTTTCCTCCAAGCCACGATTCCTTTCCATTTCTGATTCTTACAACCCCATATTGCGTTTTATGCACCAGCGAATCTTTTGTCATCTTTAGAGTCATTTCACAGTTTTTATCTAAAGGGATATAATTGTCCGTAATCTGATAAATAGCCGACAGATAATTTGGTGACAAGGTGCGTTTGACATTAAGACAAAAATCGTTGTACAATGCACCCTGAGGTATAGACAGCGAAAACATATTGCCCGAATAGGTATTATCCCGATTCCAATTCATTCGTTGCATACATTCTGAAGATTCGATATTTTGTTTTTTGCCATATACATCAAATGTATACGTTGTAGAATTACCATAAAGATCTTCCAACTCGTATTTCATCTGATATACTCTCTCCTCACTTATATCTATATATCCGTTATTATCGGCTACATATACAGATAGCTTATTACCCGGCTCAATAAAAGATTTCATAAAAAAGACATTTTTTCTACGCCAATAATCAAAATCCGTCAGACTATTAATCATACGGGTTTTATCAAAATCGATAGAAGATATATCGGATGAGAATATTTGTTTATTATTGCAAAACAACCGTACATAACGAACTCCGTATATATTATTTGTTCCGGTCATTCTATCTATGGCATAGATCCCAATACCAATGCGTCCCCATGCAAAAATAGAGTCGGAAGATACTTTTACTCCTTTCTTCTGGTATTGAACATTTCCGATCATCTTATGATATGGCTTATTATTATTGTTTACAGCACCTTTATCTTCTATCGGATAAAGAGCAATTCCTTTTACTTGAGGTGGAGTTCCGTCCTTGATCTCTGTTTTATAATATTCTAAAGCATCAAGAGCCAATTGATTTTCTGTATTTCTTATTTCGAAATGAACATGTGGCCCTCCGGACGATCCTGTATTTCCACTGTAAGCAAACAAATCTCCTTTCTTGAGCGGAAATACAGACGCATCTAATGCCAGATCAATAGCATAGGTTTTATACTCATATTGTTTATCTTTCACATATTCTGCTATTTTAGGAGCAAACTTTTCTAAATGCCCATATACACTTGTCTGACCATTAGGGTGATCAATATATATAGCCAGTCCATAGCCGGAAGGAGAAACCGATATTCGAGAAATATATCCATCAGCAATGGAATAAACGGGTTTGTTAATTACGCCTTGAGTTTTAAGATCTATCCCCGAATGAAAATGATTGGGGCGGAGTTCGCCAAAATTAGCACTTAATATAAGGGGAATATCGAGTGGTGATCTATAAGCGGATTGAGAAACCATGTTACTTGCATATATAAACAGTAAAAACAGGAATATCTTTTTCATCAAAAATGTTGTTTTCTTAAAATTGAAATACAAAAATAGACATTTTTATATTACAATAGTGTCTATTTTTCTATGTATAGATATAGCTTTATTCCCGATCAATTCTTATTTATTGGATAAAAAGCAAACCGAATCGAAGGAAATTGTATATTTTTTATAAAAAAGAGATTGCTGATTATCAATATTATAATATTTTTGTAGAAATTATTTTCAAAAAAACATTCTCAAATATTTGCACATATACAAAAATGCTTTACCTTTGCATCCGCAATCGAGAGATAAACAAACTGTGAAAACAGAAGCAAACTCGAAGATGGCCCATTCGTCTATCGGTTAGGACGCAAGATTTTCATTCTTGAAAGAGGGGTTCGACTCCCCTATGGGCTACAATATAAAACATTATTAAAAATATAAGGATTAGTCAAAATGGCAAATCATAAATCAGCAGAAAAAAGAATTAGACAAGCAGACGCAAAGCGTTTGAGAAATAGATATGTTGCAAGAACAACTCGCAATGCAGTTAGAAAGTTCCGCGCATTAACAGACAAGGCTGAAGCTCAAAAATTATACCCTTCAGTTTGCTCTATGCTTGACAAATTAGCTAAGAAAAACGTGATCCACAAAAACAAGGCTGGTAACTTGAAATCTAAGTTAGCTGCTCACGTTAATGGATTAGCATAAGACACTAATTAAGAACTGTCAATATAAAGGATAAGGCTAGACCTCTTGAGAGGTTTAGCTTTTTTCATTCATAAACAGGTGATAAATATACAATCATAACATTGGATTCCAAAAACTTATTTGTACATTTGCACCCGCTAATAACAATTATGTATTAATTAATAATTAACAAAAGAAAGAAAAATGGCTACAAAGATCCGTTTACAAAGACGAGGACGTAAAGGTTATCCTTTTTATCACATCGTCATTGCAGATAGCAGAGCTCCACGTGATGGAAAATTTATTGAAAAGGTTGGTTCATATAACCCGAACACAAATCCTGCTACAATAACTATAAATTTCGACAGGGCTTTGTACTGGTTACAAGTTGGTGCTCAACCTACTGACACTACTCGTAACATACTTTCTGAACAAGGAGTTTTGTTAAAGAAACACCTTCTAGGTGGTGTTGCTAAAGGTGCATTTACAGAAGCTGATGCTGAAACGAAATTTGAAGCATGGAAAGCTGATAAAGAAAAGGGCACTCAAGCAATCATCAACAAGCATGAAACTAAAGCTAAGGCTGAAGCTAAAGCTCGCCAAGATGCAGAAGTAGCTGCCAACAAGGCAAAAGCTGAAGCAGTAGCAAAAAAGAAAGCTGAAGAAAGTGCAGCTCAAGCTGAGGCAGAAGCAGAAGCAACTGCAACAGAAGAACCTGCTACTCCGGCTGAAGAAGAAAAAAGTGCTGAATAAATATTTACCAGCATAAGAAAAGCTCCGAATATTCGGAGCTTTTTTATTTTTCAGCAAAAAGAATTAAAAAAAGTTCAATCGACCCACATAAGATCACTCATAATACCATCTGAAATAAATATTCCATTTTTAGTTAGTGTGAGCGCTTGATTATCTAGCTTTACAAATCCTTCCTTAACATATCGTTCAACATTCCTAAGACAGTAATCCTTCATCCGATTACCATACAATTTTTCTAACTCAATAAGATCAACTCCCCACTTAGTACGCATACCGGTAAGAATAAAATCGTTATAACGAGCATTCAAATCAAGGTATTCTATTTCGAGAGCTAAAGAGCCTTTGTTTATACTCTGAATGTATTTTGGAGTGGAAGCAATATTCCATGCTCTGTCATTTCCATCAAATGAATGTGCAGCAGGACCTACTCCTAAGTAACGTTTACCCAACCAGTAGGAACTATTGTGTTGTGAATAAGAGCCATTTTTAGCAAAATTAGAAATCTCGTAGTGTTCAAACCCAGCTTCATGCAATTTATCTATCATCAGGGAAAACATATCAACACTCAAGTCTTCATCTATGGGTCTAACTTGTCCGATTTTAAACAAACGATACAAACGGGTTCCCTGCTCATATATGAGATGATAGGAGGAGATATGTGAAACATTAAGTGATATGGCTTGATTAAGGTTACGTTGCCAAATATCCATAGTCTGATTAGGCAATCCATACATCAGATCTATACTTATATTATTATATCCTAACGATTGACACATGGTGACAGCATCTATTGCTTTTTGAGAGGTATGTCTTCGTTTCAAGAACTTTAGTTCTCCATCATCAAAGCTTTGGATACCAATACTAAGTCTATTGAATGGTAATTTCTGTAGCGATTCTAAATACTCGATAGATAAATCGTCAGGATTTGCTTCCATTGTAATTTCTACATTCTCCGAGATGGGATACGTAGAATAAATGACATCAAATATTCGTTTCAGATCGGCATAAGAAAGTTGAGACGGAGTTCCCCCACCAAAATAGATAGTGGATACTATATCCTCCGAAAGGTAATCTCTACGAAGTAGAAGTTCTTTGCATACAGCTTCTATATAATCATCTTTTGGCGATATATCTGTACGTGTATAGAAGTCGCAATAAATACACCTTGTTTTGCAAAAAGGTACATGAATATAAATACCAGCCATTTCAACGATTAAATATGATCAAATCAGAGCTTACTCTTGATACATCTTGTCGATAATATCTTTGTATTTTTCGGCAACTGCTCTACGTTTTATTTTTAATGTATTTGTCAGCTCTCCTCCTTCCATTGTGAAAGGTTCGGGAAGAAGTCTGTATTTTTTCACCTTTTCGTAAGGAGCAAAGCTAGCTTGTAGTAGCTCAATACGTCCGTCCAACATACGTAAAATATCAACATTAGAGAATAGTTCTTCTAGCGTATCATATTGAATATTATGCTCTTTTGCATATTCTTCTAATGCACGATAATCGGGAACGATGAGTGCACTAACAAATTTGCGTTCATCTGCTATAACAGCTATCATATCAATAAATCTATCTTCGCCGATCTTGGTTTCTATCGCCTGCGGTGCAATATATTTACCATTTGCAGTCTTAAAAAGATCTTTGATACGCTCAGTCAAAAATAAGACACCGTTTTCTAATCTACCGGCATCACCTGTTCTGAAATAACCATCTTCGGTGAAAGCTTTCTCTGTTTCTTCCGGTTTGTTATAATATTCGCGCATCACTGTTTTTCCTTTTACCAGAATCTCATTATTCTCAGGATCTATTCTCACATCGACTTCCGGCATCAAAGTGCCAACCGATCCTATTACATATTTTTTATCCGGATAGAAACTAACCGTGGCGGTGGTTTCAGTCAAACCATATCCTATAATAATGGGGATATTAACAGACTGTAGAAATTCAATGATAGAGTCTGACAACGGCGCTCCGGCGCAAGGGAAAATATTTCCTTTTTCGATACCGATCACCATCTTAAGAACACGAAAGACTGTATTATTGTATAAGAAGAATTTCACTTTCGTTCCAAATGGAGCCGGAATATCCTTGTTTTTATAATCAAGATTATATTTCTTACCTGTTCTGATGGCATGTGTGTACAACCATCGCATGATACCTTTCGACCCTGATATTTTCTCTTCTACACCTGAATATACTTTTTCCCAGAAACGAGGAACGCTACACATAATAGTGGGCTTAACCTGCTTAATAGATTTCTGTATTTCTTTGGCATCCTGATTGATTGCAATAGTCATTCCTTTATGGATAGCATAGCATGTCCATGCTCTTTCAAAGATATGAGCCAATGGGAGAAAATTCATCGACACATCTTTGTCCGAAGTCATAGGGAGACGTATATCGTGAATTTTAAAAACCTGCAAGAAACAAGAATGAGGTATAACTACTCCTTTAGGTTCTCCGGTTGTACCGGAGGTGTATATAATGCAAGCAATATCATCATCACGTCTCGATTTCATACGTACACGTACGATAACTTCCGTGTTTGAATTTTCACCGGAAGCAATAAAATCATCGAAGTAAATAGATGTTTTATCTTCTGGATGAAATTTTACATTTTTGTCGAAAACAATGATCCTTTCTAAAACGGATGTTTGCTGTTGTACTTTAAAAGCATTATTATATTGAAATTGCTCTCCGGCAAACAGTAATTTCACATTAGCATCATTTATGATATACTCTACCTGAGAGGGTGATGATGTGGCATAAATAGGCACAGACACACACCGATTAGCATAGGAGGCAAAATCGACAAACAAGTACTGTGGCATATTTTGTGAATAAACTGCAATTTTTGCATTTTCGGCTACACCGATCTCGGCCATAGCCCAAGCAGTTTTCATGACATTTTCAGAAAATCTTTTCCATGATATACTTTTCCACTTTTTTTCATAAGGATTTCTATACTTTAGGGCTGTCTTTTTGCCATATCTGGTAGCCTGACGATGTACCAAAATAGAGAGATGATAATAGTTCATGGAAGAATCTTTTTGATTTACGACTACAAAGTTAGCTTTAAATATGGAAAATTTATTATCTACACCTGTTTTTTATAATTGCACAGTCAGCTATTAACGGAACAACTATTAGATAATATAAGAAAAAACTAATGGTAGTAGGGAACTTGAATATAGTATATCTACAAAAGACATCAATACTAGTAAAACTAACAATATAAAGGGACTCAAACTCCTAACTAATTTTACTATTTTTGTAGCTAAATTTTTCTTATATGGCTGGAAGCGGAATGAAGTCGTTGGCTAAAGACACTGCTATTTATGGGCTGAGCAGTATCGTAGGTCGCCTTCTCAATTATTGTTTAGTACCACTACATGTATATATTTTTACAAATCCTGCCGAATATGGGCAAGTAAATTATATACAAGGTTTCACTGCTCTATTTTTTGTACTACTCACCTATGGAATGGAAA
This sequence comes from Dysgonomonas sp. UBA5412, assembly GCA_002409595.1. Lineage (GTDB taxonomy): Bacteria > Bacteroidota > Bacteroidia > Bacteroidales > Dysgonomonadaceae > Dysgonomonas. The sequence continues at coordinate 208,651 of DHNQ01000010.1, read as the reverse complement.
CGGGTTTTTTTCGTTTTATGAACAAGCAGGATGAAAATCCACTTAGGGTCTACTCTACTTCTCTTATTTCGTTAGGCGCAACCTCACTTTTGTTCATATTACTATGCTTTTCATTCATCAACCCCATCTCGGAATGGATGCAATATACGGAACATAAAGAACACATCACAATGATGTCTATCGTAGTGGCTCTCGATGCCTTCATGGTAATCCCATTCGCATACTTAAGATATCAAAAAAGACCATTGCGCTTTGCAGCACTTAAGCTGGTTTTCATTTTTTCTAATATATTATTCACAGTGCTGTTTCTTGTTATATGTCCATGGTTAAGCAAGAATTATCCTGACTTTATATTGAACCCGTTTTATCATCAGAGCATTGGCATTGGCTATATATTTCTTGCTAATCTGATTTCGACTCTTATAGTATTACTGCTGCTTATACCTAATACGATGAAGCATCTTCGGTTTCAGTTTGATATAAATTTGCTGAAACGAATACTTAAATATTCATTTCCTCTCCTGATATTAGGCCTGGCAGGAGTTATCAATCAGGCTGTAGCACAGTTGACATATCCATTTATATTCGACAACAAAGAAGAAGCATTCAGCCAATTAGGCATTTATTCGGCTTGTATAAAGATTACAGTTATTATTACAATGTTTACGCAAGCATTTCGCTATGCTTATGAACCGTTCTTCTTCAGTAAAAACAAGGAAGACGGCAATACGAAACCGTATGCCGATGCAATGAAATACTTTATAATATTTGCCCTTCTCGTATTTCTGGGAGTTATGTTTTATATAGATATTATAAAGCACATTATCAGCGAAAATTATACTGTTGGCATTTTCATTGTCCCTATTGCTATGATGGGAGAAATCTTATTCGGAGTGTATTTCAATCTGTCAGTATGGTATAAGTTAACTGACAAGACTAAATATGGTGCATATTTCTCCATCTTAGGATGTCTCATACAAGTAGTAATGAATATTGTGCTGGTTCCCATATACGGATATGTGGCAAGTGCATGGGCTACATTTGTATGTAATCTTATTCTAGTCATTATATCTTATATCATCGGGCAAAAATATTATCCTATCAAATATGACATAAAAAACATTTTATTCTATTTCATCTTAGCCATCGTATTCTATGCCGTGGCAATGTATCCGACAATAGATAATGAGCTTTTGCGATTGACATATAGAACTGTATTCCTCGTCATATTTACAGCCATTATTATAAAAAAGGATTTACCTTTGACCGAGATTCCGTATCTGAACCGTTTTTTTTCGAAAAAGAAAACTAAATAATTTCATCAATTATATATAATTCAATAAACCAATGAGAAAACTATTTTTATTTTCGACTCTTTTCCTAGCCGCTTTACTTGTAAAGGCTGATGAGGGAATGTGGTTGCTAAAAGAGTTGAACAAGCAAAGTATTGCCCGCATGAAAGAGCTGGGATTCTCTTTCCCAACAGACAGTATTTATAGCGAAACCAATCCTTCGTTAAAAGACGCTGTTGTTATTTTTGGAGGAGGCTGTACGGGAGTTGCTGTTTCACAACAAGGATTGATATTCACTAACCACCACTGTGGATATGGCAGTATTCAAAAGTTGAGTTCGGTAGAACATGACTATCTGAAAGACGGATTTGTAAGTCAATCTTTCAATGAAGAGTTGCCTGCGGAAGGCTTGACTGTATCTTTCCTTCAGAAGACAGAAGATGTTACCGATCAAGTATTGTCATCAATATCACCGAATGACGATGAAGCTACTCGCGACGAGAAAATAGATTCGATATGTAAGGTAATAGAAGACAAAAATAAGGTAAATGAGTTTACTCGTGCTCAAGTAGTACCGTTCTACGCTCACAACAAATACTATTTGGTAATATATGAAGTGTTCAGAGACGTAAGGCTTGCATTTACACCACCATCTTCGGTAGGGAAATTCGGAGGAGAAACAGACAATTGGATGTGGCCTAGACATACAGGAGACTTCTCCGTATTCCGTGTATATGCAAATAAAGATAATAAAGCTGCAAATTACAGTCCCGACAATGTACCTTACAAACCTAAATACTCTGTGCCGGTATCTATTCAAGGCTTCAAGGATAAAGATTATGCTATGACTATCGGTTATCCAGGCAGCACAGAACGTTATATGTCATCGTGGGGAATAAACCAAATGGTAGAATCTCAACATAAGCCTCGTATCGAAGTTCGTGGTGCAAAACAAGATATTTGGAGAAAAGCAATGAATGCAAGCGATGCAATACGCATCAAATATGCAAACAAATATGCAGGAAGCTCTAACTATTGGAAGAATGCAATGGGAATGAACGAAGCCATTGCCAAACTAAATGTTATAGAAGATAAGGGGCAGTTGGAAACTCAATTTGACCAATGGGTAAAATCTTCTAACAACGCATCTAAATATGGAGACGTTTTGTCTATGCTAAAAGAAGGTTATACTTCAACAATGGAAACCAGTAGAATACAAACATATCTGTTCGAAACATTCTACAATGGTATCGAAATGACGCGCATGGCAAACACAGCATTGTTTGTAAACAGAATGGAAAATGCAGATAAGGCTGACGAACTTAAAGCTCGTATGACAAATGTATATAAAGATTACGAACCATCTTTAGATCGTGAAGTTATGCCGGTTTTATTAAAACTATATGCCGAACGCGTTCCTGCGCAATATTTGCCGTCTATATATGAAACCATAAATAAAAAGTTCAAAGGTGACTATAATAAATATGCAGACTGGTTCTACAAAAACACGAAATTTACAAATTTAGACGATTTGGTTTCTCTCATCACAAACGGAAAGGCTAAAGATATAGAAAAAGATCCTGCAATAGAGTTAGCCAAATCATTAGAGCCTTGTCTTCTTTTATTGCAAAAAGAAACAAAACCATACTATCCTCTTATCAGCAAGGGTGAGCGTTTGTTTATGGCAGGACTAATGGAAATGGAACCCAACAAAGTATTCTCGCCTGATGCCAATTTTACTCAGCGTCTTAGCTACGGATCGATAGGTGGATACAAACCGGCCGATGCAGTAGAATATGATTACTATTCTACATCGAAAGGTGTATTGGAGAAACAAAATCCGAACGATCCGGAATTTGCTGTACAACAATATATCCTTAACGATCTGAAAGGTGGTGATTTCGGTCAATATGCCGATACTGATGGCAAAATGCATGTGAACTTCTTATCGAACAATGATATTACCGGAGGAAACTCAGGTAGTCCGGTATTCGACGGTAAAGCACATCTTATCGGGCTGGCTTTCGATGGCAACTGGGAAGCTTTGAGTGGAGATATCGTATTCGAACCTGAAGTACAACGCACTATCAGCGTAGATATACGCTATGTGTTGTATATTATGGACAAGGTTATGAAATGTCCTCGACTGATAGAAGAATTGAATATTGTAAAATAAATCACAATAGCTAATATAACGATAAAAGGCTGTCCGCATGGGCAGCCTTTTGTTGTTACTTAATCCTTTTTAGGCTCATTTACTCCTTCTCTTTGCTTGTTGTAATATTTGTAGCTACAATGGCAAACAGTATGAGAATAACTCCAATCCAGCGTATAATATCGACAGATTCATGCAATATAAAAGCTGACGATAGAGTTGCTACCGGAAGTTCGGTAGCACTAAGTATCGCTCCGATAGAAACACCTACTCGCGGAATCCCAATCGAAAAAAGAAGAGGAGGTACAACTGTTCCCAAAAGGGAAATACTCAAGCCTACGTAAATCAACTCAAGTCCTAACCTTCCATCGAAGAGAAACATCGGAGGAAAGATAATACATGTAATCAGACATGCACCGATAATCATTAAAGCACTCTTTTTCAGCACGGGCAAATCATTACCTATACGTCCACTTGTCATTAAAAATATAGCATAACACAAGGCTGCCAACAAACCAAAAATAATTCCTTTCAGATTGATAATTATCTCTTCACTGAATATGCCTCCGGCCAAAAATGTTCCCAATAACACCACTCCGAGCAACAACAATTGTTTTCGGCTAGGCTTTTTCTTAAATACTATTACTTCTATCAACATACTTATCCACAAATATTGCATCAACAGAATAATAGCTACCGATGCCGGTAATAATTGAACGCATTGATAATAAAAGATGCCGACTAGTCCTACAAAAGTTCCGGCTAAAACAATTTTCCACCAACGGGTTTTAGATTCAGGAGATACCGTATCTGTTGTTTTTTCTCGTTTTTTAAACGATAAAGAAATTAAATATAACAGCCACAAAATAACCATGCCCAAAAAGGTTTGTGTTCCTGTAATCTCGCCTAGAGTATAGCCGCTAGAATATGCTATCTTTACAATAGTTGAGACTAAACCAAAGCTAATAGCTCCAATAAATACCAAAAATCCACCTTTTATTTTTTCATTCATAGTTCAAGTTCTTTTATCGTTATACATTACATTTAATTCACAAAAAAGCACGCAAAAAGGGGGCATCCTATGCGGATACCCCCTCCATTTGTTTTATCGTTCGTATATGATATTAAAAATATTATATACGGATTGGTAATGCAAAAGTATAAAATTTATTCTTCTTTACAAAATTGTCCAAAATACAAACAAAGATCAAGTATTATAAAAAAGATTTATTCATTTTACTAAGTAAATAATAATCAAGGATTGTCATTGCAGCCATAGCCTCAACAATAGGTACCGCACGCGGTAAAACACAGGCATCGTGACGACCTCTGGCTTTCAAATCAGCATGTTCTCCATCTTTATTTACCGTTTCCTGCTGCATTAAAATTGTAGCCACGGGTTTAAATGCGACACGGAAGTAAATATCCTGACCATTGGATATACCGCCTTGTATACCTCCCGAATGATTCGTCTGAGTGCTTATTGTTCCATTATTGTTATAAAATACGTCGTTCACTTCCGATCCCCGATGGGCAACGTCGAAGCCATCGCCGTATTCGAACCCCTTCACAGCATTTATTCCAAGCATAGCGCTGCCTAATGCTGCATGGAGCTTTCCAAAAACAGGCTCTCCCAAGCCGGCTGGCGTTCCCTTGATTACACAAGTAATAACTCCGCCTATTGTATCTCCTTTCGACTTAACTTCTTCTATGAGTGAAATCATTTCAGATGCCTTTTGCAGATCGGGACAACGAACCGGAGTCGATTCTATCTCTGACAAATCATACTCGTTATAAAGTTTTTCCAACTTTATTTCTCCCACCTGAGAAGTATATGCTGTTATCTTAATATTCAGTTTTTTCAATGCTAATTTAGCCAAAGCTCCACCTACACAACGAGCTATCGTTTCGCGAGCGGAAGAACGTCCTCCTCCTCTATGATCGCGAATACCATATTTTTGAGAGTATGTATAATCGGCATGAGACGGACGATATATATCTTTCAGATTGTCGTAATCAGAAGAATGTTGATTATTGTTGCGAATAATAAAGCCAATAGGTGTTCCGGTAGTCTTGCCATCATATATGCCGGATAGAAACTCGACTTCATCTGCTTCCTTACGCGGTGTTGTGATTTTGGATTGTCCGGGACGACGACGATTAAGTTCACTTTGTATAAAATCCATATCGACTTCTATTCCCGCAGGGCAGCCATCTATTACTCCTCCTATAGCCGCACCATGTGATTCGCCATAAGATGTAAGTCTAAAAATATTACCGAATGTATTCATTTATCTTTTAGAGAATTAAAAGCCGAAGCTTATTTGTATTGAAAGCCTGAAACAACATCTGTTTACAAAAAATATAGGTCTTCATTATGTATTAAAACAAACCCATATTTTACAAAAATACGAGAAAATAATCAATTTGAATACAAATAGGTCGAATTAGCACTATATTCTTTAAATATGTTTATCTATCCTTCGCAAAGGTTATTGTATTTAATATAAATTAAAATGAAATTTAGGATTTAATTGCTAATTTTGTTTTTTTAAAACAAGACATCAAAAATTCTTTATCGAAAAAAGATAAGTGAGATGAAAGTGAATAAATTCTGTGCTAGCCTAATAATAACACTGTTTGCATTTGCTTCGCTAAATGCCCAAGATTCCGATAATGTAAAAGTAAATAAAGATAGTTTGTTAAATAAGATAACAGACATTAGCGGCAAATTGAAAAAATTGTCAGTAAAGGATACAACCATCGGATTCTCAGCACCATTAAAGATTGATACTGCATTTGCGAACCGCATTCAGGAAAGCCATGTACAGCCTATCAGGGATGCCAATGGATTATTAATTGTTCCGTCCGAATGGACTCCCCTCCCCGATTATATTTCATTTCGAGATACTGTAATCTACGAACCGGCTCTTTTACCGGTTGTTTTTAATGGTAAGATCTTGCCTCCTGATCTTGATTTTAGATCGAAAGGTGATTCTGATGATGAAATCAAGCCTTTTCATCTTATATCTCCTGATAGTACTTTCGCTCCTGAGCTGAAACGTGTGGAAGATATAGAAAATATGAGAAAGGAGTATTATATGAACAATCCTCAGAAAATAAAACTGAATGCTCTTACCTTTAAGGGAGTTCCGGTAATAGATGAAAGAGTTGTAGAGCCGAAGAATCCATTCCAAGAGCTTCTATCTACAGATGATGCTATAGGGATAACGACTCCTGAAATTGAAAAAATCAGAATTAAACCAGTCTATTGGCTCAAGAATGGAGAGCATAGATTGCAGTTGACATATAATACTTATTCAAAAAAATGGGGCAGTGACAATAACTTCGATTTATTTAGTAATCAGAAATTTAACTTCAATTACAAAAAGGGTAAAATCGAGTTTAATAACCTCTTAGAATGGCGTCTGCAACTGAAACAAATTACCTCTTTAGAAGATAAAGACAAGGATGAGAATAAGAATAAAGACAAAGTAAATATAATAGAAGATTATATAAGGACTTATAGCAACTTTGGTATCAAGGCGTTTAACAAGTGGTCATATTCTACAAATATGGAATTGAAGACCCCGGTATTCCAGAAACTGACAAACGATGCTGTAAGGGTTAAACAACGATCATTTTTATCACCATTAGAGGCTAACATCGGGGTCGGTATGCGTTATGCCACTGAGAACATCTCTAAAAAGAATAAGTATCGCAAATTCAATTTATCAGCGGATTTATCAGTATTATCTGTTAACTATAAGTATGTAAGAGACGATAGTGTATCTGTAACCCAGTTTGGTATTGATGAGGGAAAGAAAAGTAATACAGAATTCGGTTCTACATTCAATGTAAACTTAACATATTCGCATAACAGATATACAAAGTTTAGCTCTCGTGCCAAATATTTCACCAATTATGAAAAGGTATATCTGGAATGGGAAAGTTCGTTAGATTTTGCTCTAAACAGCTATTTTTCTACAACCATTTATTTATATCTGAAATATGATGATGGAGTGCCATTTGCTAATAAAAACAATGATGATACTTGGGGATATTTCAATTATAACCAGATGATCCGATTTGGGTTGACTTATACATGGTAAAAAATAATATTAGCAACATGCTCATTATAGACAACTTAATCTCACAAGCAAAAGTTTTTCAAAAAATACATCCATTTTTATTTGGAGGGTAATACTTTATTCCATACTTTTGCACTCACAATATCGCGGGGTGGAGCAGAGGTAGCTCGCCAGGCTCATAACCTGGAGGTCATCGGTTCGAATCCGGTCTCCGCAACTAAACTGAAAGGATTGCTATTTTGCAATCCTTTTTTGTTTTATCTCAAATTTATTCATAAAATTAATTGAACTATATTTACAATTAAATGCCCATTAATTAGTTATGCCTATTTTAAATTTAATACTAACATAATAGAGCTCTATTAGAAATTAAAGCGAAAATTATATGAGACAAAACTTTATAATTATATTTTTACTGCTATCATCTATCGTAACTTTAAAAGCAAGCCCGCAAGCTCCCGATTATTTAATTGTAGGTAAAGACACTATACCACTTTATAAATTAATTTTGGAAGATTATTTGCAGTCAATTAAGCAACCTACAGATAATAATAGTTTGTTTGGATTTAGTTTTCGTGATGGTTTTGGTTATGAGAATACCCCTACAAACTGTTGGCGAGGTTATCAAGCTGTTTATAGTTTAGAAAACGATAGTTTATTTTTAAAATACATTATACCTTGTAATTCATTGAGACAACTTGGTGCAGATGACATTAAGAATTCAAATGAACAGATGCAAAAGGTTTTTCAAGATAAAGTAAAAAACAACAAAGTGTTCATTGATTGGCTTTCAAGTGAATTTACCATTCCAAAAGGCAAGCCTATTTGGTGGGATGGCATTTTCACGACTATTTATGAGAAAGAAAAACTTTATTCTATTCGCAAGGGTATTTTAGTTAATAAACACATTATAAATAATTATCAAAAAGTTAAAGATGGTATTCCAAGAAAGAAACAAGAAATGTCGAAAGCCGTTTTCAATGAAATAAAAAAACTGAATTGGAAGAAATTAGATAATGAATTTCTTTGCTCTGACACATATTGTCTTGAGATTGACTCAAGAGGGAAAGTTATAAATGTTGAAAAGAATAATAGTGGTGTTGAATTAGATAAAGATGATATTTACTGTCAAAATGTTATAAAAAATCAACTAAAAAAATTGCAGTTTGACATTATCCTTTATCATGGACGCCCATTCAAGGATAGATTTTGTATTGAAGTATTTTATGACGACGCTACAAATAAATTAGAGAATTGGTCAGAGTATAATGATTATAACTATTAAAAAGGAATAGTGTACTCAGATATTTCAACTACCCTTCTCCAATCTTCAATAAAATCGTTCGACAATTCGATAGAGTATCAACTAAGAAGACAACTGCAAATCGGGAGACATTACTTAGTCTTGGTTTAAGACGGATTAAAGAAATTAAATAAAAAATGAACAACCTTCGTTCAACCTTTACCAACAAAGCTTACACTATCATTATTCTTCGATAAAAAAGAAGAAATACATCGCCCTATAAGTAAAAAACCAAATAACAGAAAAGGCATATACCATACTATATAATCTAGGTGGGGATGTTCTGATGCATGCTGTTTGAAAACAATAAACCAAGAAAGAGGCGCTAGTATAGAAAACAAGGTTGTAAGAATCAAAGCTTTATTCTTTAAGTATTCTCTGTCGTTATATCTTTTCTTCCGAACAAATAAGATTATTCCACAGATAAGAATAATTAAAACTAAATAGCCAAAATGGAATTGGAAAGAACTTTCCGTAAAATATCCTAATGCAAAAGCATCTCCTCCAAAATATTTTTCTAATATTCCACTATAAGAAAAAGCAGGTTTATTTCCGGCAATAACATCCGAGGTTGTCCGCTTACTATATGATAATAGTATGTGATTTATACCATCACTAAAACTGCCCGTAATGCTACGCATTTGCAATACAAGAACAAACATACTGGCTAACACCGCTAGAACAGATGTAATGCCAACCTTCAATGACATTACGATAAAAGACATTATTTTTTGCCTATGAACGATGGTATAATAAAAAACAGGACATATCAAAGCGAACAGATTAGAAGTAATAAACTCATAGCCGGAAAAGAAACATTTGATGAATACACTTGTAAAAATTAATATATAACTCCCTACATTGGATATTGTTCTATATTTAGTACCATCTCTTCTTTCCAACAGAAAAAGTAAGCAAAGAAAAGGTAGAAAAAAACTCCATAAAGACCACCATAGATTGTGAGCAAAATTATTGATCCAAGGAGAGAAAAGTAGTAAAATAAATGCAATCAAAGAACTCTTAAAGCCAAAGTTACGATATCCCCAACCTAAAAACAGGATGAAGCAAAAAGCTGTTAAAGCTGAGTTTATAATTCGAAACAACTGCATATTTCGAACATGGCTAAAAGGGGATATTTTCTGAATGACACTATATGTTATAGCCTGCCCTCCAATCTGACTCGGATAAATATGGAAGCTATCCGGAGCTGTCTTATTAGTAAGATAAATATCATGCTGACGTGGAGTGTACGCTGAAACCAGTTCCTCCTCAGTCTTTGTTGGATCAGAATTATAAGCAATTCCGGTATATCCGCCTGCCGACAAAACACCATCTTTCTCTGCCTTAATCAATCGTCCAACAACCAACCCTTCGGGATACCTTTCAAACCCATAAAAATATTCGGAAGGAGTAACTTTCCATGCATTAGCAAAATAACTCAAAAAAAGAAGAAGGAACGCTATACCAAAAAAAATTGATCGGTTTGAAATTTTCTTATTTTTGATTTTCATTATAAGTCAGCAATATGTGTTTAAAGTTCTTTTTATCAAATTTTGAAATATTATCAAGTATCAGACCACAAGTAAACAACAAAATGGAAATAATTGTCATTGCTACAGCAGCAATCGCTGTGGGAACTCTATATACGTACTGATATTCTATATAATCTATTATAGGGAACATACCCAACACCAAGCCCAAAAAGAAAAACACAGCCGAAATCAACCCAAAGAAACTTAGAGGTTTATATAAACGATAAAGGTCGAAAAATAATTTCAGCACACGATATCCGTCTTTAAAAGTATTCAATTTCGAAACACTTCCTTCCGGACGATCTCTGTAATCTATTTCGACTTCTTTGATCCTGAATCCATAATTCAAAGAATATATAACCAGATCTGTCTCAAGTTCGAATCCTGTAATCAGTGAGGAGTAGTTTTTCACAAACTTTCTACTAAACAATCTATATCCGGAAAGAATATCATGCAACTCTGAATGAAAAAATCTATTAATCAGCTTTCTTACCAAATCGTTTCCAAAATTATGAAATGGTCTTTTATTTTCCGCTAAATATGTTTTATTCGACAGTCTGTCTCCCACAACCATATCGGCGTGATATCTCTGCATACATTCCATCAATTCGTTTGCCGCTTCGGCCGGATAAGTATCATCTCCATCCACCAACAAGTAATAGTCAGCCTCAACATCTCTAAACATACTGAGAACGACCACACCTTTTCCCTGTTCCGTTTCGGTTCTTACAATTGCCCCTGCAGCCAAAGCTTCGTCAACAGTATTGTCTGTAGAATTATTATCATACACATAAATGTCAGCTTCTGGCAAGACTTCCTTAAAGTCACTAACAACTTTGCGAATAGTTAAACCTTCATTATAGCACGGGATAAGGACAGCTGTTTTCATAAAGATATATACAAAAGTTTGTGAACGCAAAGATACACCTTTTCATTAATTTGAGAAATAATCACTTACATTAGAATCAAAAAGAAAAACCTTTTATTTTATTAATTAGATTCCAGTAATCATTCTTATATATTGAACTTATAAACTACCTTTATTGTTTACTTGATAATAAAAAGAAAGAACAATTGATTATGAAAAAGATTTTATTAACACTATTACTTGCTATCACCCTTGCTTCTTGTGGTACAGCATACAACAATCAGTTAAAACAAGTCGAATTGGGAATGACTCAGGAACAGATTGTTTCCTTAATGGGCGACAAATACACAATTGTAGATCAAAGGGACTACAACAATCAGACGATAGAGTATGTGGATCGTTATAAAAACCATTGGTATTTCCAATTTGTAGACGGACATCTCTATAAATGGTTCAAAGAAAAAGAATAATACATCAAACATTTTAGTGTATAAAAGGATAGCCTCTTGAGACTATCCTTTTTTGTTGAACATAGCCAACGGCATAAGCAAATGATTAGATACAGTATAATATCTCAAATCATTTTTATTCGGTATATTTGTATTTGAAAAAACAGAAAAACATGAAATACTTATTTGGATTATTATTGGCAACAACAATTACTATTGCTGCAAATGCGCAACAACTTAATCTGTCGGATATCAATTCAGGAAAATATCGGGCTAAAGGAGTACAACCTGTGACATCCTCAGCAGACGGAGAATTTTATTTTCAAGCAGATAAAGAGAATACAAAAATCATCAAGTATTCTTTCCAAACAGGTCAACCGACAGATACAATATTTGATGTAAAGAAAGCCAGAGAATGTACATTCGACTCTTTTCAAGGCTTTCTTATAAGTCCTGACGAAAAACGATTGCTAGTCTATAATGATTACGAACCCATATACAGACGCTCCTTCAAAGCTAATTATTATTATTACGATGTAAGACGCAATCTGATAAGAAAACTTACCGAAAATAAAGAGAAACAATCTATCCCTACATTCTCCAAAGACGGACGTATGTTGGCATACGTAATAAACAATAATATTTGGTTAGCAAAATTTGATTACGATACCGAATCGCAGATTACCAGAGATGGAGAGATAGGAAAAATAATAAATGGTGGTACAGACTGGGTATATGAAGAAGAGTTTGCAACGACACAATTAATGGACTTCTCCGCAGATGGAAGCTTACTGGCGTTTGTGCGTTTCGACGAGACTGCTGTACCTCAATATACAATGCAAATATATGGTAACCAACTCTACCCATCCGAATTTACATTTAAATATCCTAAAGCCGGAGAGCAAAACTCGAAAGTAACTTGCAATGTATTTGACATAGATGCCAAAACAACACGCAAGATGAATATTCCTCCGAATATGGAATATATTCCACGTATCGAATTTTTGCCTTCAGGCGATGAGTTAGCAATTATGACACTCAACAGAGAGCAAAACAAATTTGATCTTTATTTAGCCAATGCACGTTCAGCCGTATGTCGTTCAGTGATACACGAAGAAAACGACCGTTATGTAGATGCCGAACTGTTTGACAATATCCACTTCTTTGGCAATCAGTTTACCTACGTTAGCGAAAAAAGCGGATTTACCCACATCTATCTATACGACAATACGGGTACTATGCAAAAGCAATTAACAAGCGGGAACTATGATGTAACAAAGCTTCTAGCCGTAGACCCCACAACAAAAACAGTTTTCTATGAATCAGCCGAAGAAAGTCCCTTACAAAGAGCTATTTATAAAATAGATATAACAAAGGGCATTAAGACCAAACTATCTGCCAAACAAGGTACAAACAGAGCTACTTTTAGTAAAAACGGTAAATTCTTTATTAATTCCTATAACAACGCCTCCACTCCTACCCTAACAGCGGTATACGATGCGGCAGGAAAAGAATTACGCATATTGGAAGACAATGCTCCATTACAAAGTGAGCTTTCGGGACTAAATATACCTCGCAAAGAATTTATAACTGTTAAATCTACTGACGGAAGAGATTTGAATGCCTATATAATGAAACCGGTAAATTTCAATCCGGCAAATAAATATCCACTTGTGATGATACAATATAGCGGACCTAACTCACAGCAGGTATTAGATACCTATGGTGTAGATTGGACAGACTATCTGACCTCGCAAGGCTTTATCGTTGCCTGTGTAGATGGAAGAGGTACGGGGGCAAGAGGTGAAGATTTTCGCAAATGCACCTACATGAATTTAGGAATATACGAATCTGACGACCAGATAGCTGCTGCCAAACATTTTGCCACTCTGCCATATATAGATGCCGGCAAAATAGCCATTTGGGGATGGAGTTTCGGAGGATATAATGTTCTGATGAGCATGAGTCGTGGAAATGGCATATTCAAAGCCGGTGTGGCCATAGCTCCCGTTACCGATTGGAAATTCTATGACACTGTATATACCGAACGTTTTATGCGTACACCTCAGCAAAACAATAGCGGATACGTAGCAGGATCACCAATAACTCTGGCAAATAAGCTGGAAGGCAATCTTTTATTAATACATGGATCTGCTGACGACAATGTACACTTCCAAAACACAATGGATTATACCTCTGCTCTGATAAAGGCGAATAAGCAATTTGATATATTTGTATTCACCGACAAAAATCACTCGATAGGAGGAGCTGAAAATCGTACATACTTATTCCAGAAGGTTATTAAATTTTTGAAAACAAATATGTAAAGAATATTTATTCATAAATATAGGCAAGCTGCAAAGAAAACGTTCTTGCAGCTTGTTTGTTTTTGCAACAATATATTGTTCATCTATTGATGATAATATAAATATATATGAATTTAACCTTTGTTATTTCAATGGAAAACATTCTAAAAGCTATCTTTGTTTATATAGCTCAAAATCATAATATACAGAAGAAATGGAACATGTAAGAAAACCCGCATGGCTAAAAATAAAACTTGGAGGTAACGATCACTTCTCAGATACATTAAACATAGTAGAATCTCACGGACTGCATACAATCTGCACAAGTGGCAGGTGTCCTAATCTAGGAGAATGTTGGGGACGAGGGACTGCAACATTTATGATCGGTGGTGATATATGTACACGTTCGTGTAAATTCTGTAATACAAAGACGGGGAAACCTCTCGGGCTGAATCTAAACGAACCTTCGAATGTAGCTAAATCAATACAACTGATGGGGCTCAAGCATGCTGTAATTACATCTGTAGACAGAGACGATTTGCCGGATCAAGGGGCTCAACATTGGGTAAATACAATAAATAAAATAAAGACAGTAAACCCATCAACGACAATAGAGGTACTTATCCCCGATTTTCAGGGACAAACAAGTCTCATTGACATGGTGTGTGATGCCAAACCAAATGTAATATCACACAATATGGAAACGGTAAGACGTCTGACACCTAAGGTGCGTAGTGCAGCTAAATATGATGTCAGTCTATCTGTATTGAAAAGGATTGCAGAAAACGGATTGAAAGCAAAATCGGGAATGATGGTGGGCTTAGGAGAAACTACGGAAGAAATATTTGAACTGATGGATGATCTCCTAAAAGTAAATTGTTCTGTATTAACAATAGGACAATATCTACAACCAACACGCAAACATCTGCCGGTAGCAGCATATATACATCCTGACGAATTCAAAAAATTTAAAGAAGTTGCTTTACAGAAAGGGTTTGATTATGTAGAAAGCGGTCCTCTTGTCAGATCTTCATATCATGCCGAAAATTGCCTATAATGAGAATAAAAAAGCGGAAATTCATCATATAAATTTCCGCTTTTAATTTGCATCAAAGTCTCTTTTATATTGATAGAACTTTTAGTGTATTCAATAAGTCTTGTTGCACCGGCTTGTTTTTCTTAATAGCTTTCGAAAATGGCACGTACACAATAGCATCATTTTGGATACCTATCATCACATTACGTTGTCCGTCCAACAAAGCATCAATAGCAGCAGCTCCCATACGGCTGGCAAGTATTCTGTCATTAGCTGTTGGCGATCCTCCTCTTTGCACATGTCCCAATATAGTTACACGTACATCATATTGAGGATATTCAGTTTTCACACGTTCAGCCATAGCCATAGCACCTCCGGTTATATCACCTTCGGTAACAAGTACAAGACTGCTGTTTTTGCTTTTTCTGAAACCATTGGAGATCAGATCAGATAACTGGTCTTGCTGCAACATCATTTCAGGTATAATAGCAGCTTCTGCTCCTGAAGCAATAGCTCCGTTAAGGGCTAAAAACCCACATTCGCGTCCCATTACTTCAATAAAGAACAAGCGTTCGTGAGAACTCGCAGTATCGCGAATCTTATCCACTGCCTGCATAATTGTATTTAGCGCTGTATCATAGCCTATCGTTAGGTCTGTACCCTGAAGGTCATTATCAATCGTACCCGGCAGACCAACAATCGGATAATTAAATTCCTGAGCAAAGATTCGGGCTCCGGTCAATGAACCATCTCCCCCGATTACAACCAAAGCATCAATACCTTCGCGTTGCAAAGCTTCGTATGCTACCTGACGTCCTTCAGATGTTTGAAATTCTTTACAGCGGGCTGTTTTTAGAATAGTACCACCTTGTTGTATTATATTACTTACACTATTTGTTCTGAAAGATTCGATTTCGTCATAGACCAAACCTCTATAACCTCTCATAATACCTTTGACTTCCAATCCGTTGTAGATTGCAGTACGAGTCACAGCACGTATAGCGGCATTCATTCCCGGAGCATCCCCTCCTGAGGTCAAAATGCCGATACAATTAATCTTAGCCATAATATTTATTATATTTTATTCTTTTATTTGCGTCTTAAGAAATGCAATACAAAAATAAGAATAAAATAACGGATAACACTATCTTTTTATGTCAATTTGGTTAAATCTGGGCTGATCTTATTTCATCTATTCTGGCTTCCACCTCTTCCATCTGCCACTTAGGTGTAGAAGTCGCCCCACATATTCCGATAGATGCTGTTTTATTTACAACATTAGGGTCTATGTCCAGCGGAGTGGTTATAAAATACGAGTTAGGATTGTATTTTTTACACTCTGCAAATAAGACTTTACCATTAGAGCTTTTTTCGCCTGCCACAAAGAATATCATATCATGTTTGAGTGCAAAATCTTTTATATTAGGAATACGATTGGATACTTGTCGACAAATGGTATCGAAGAACTCAAACTTTGCATCGCCAACCATTCGGCTTTCTATAATATCAATAATTTCCTGAAAGCCATCAAGAGGTTTAGTTGTCTGAGAAAACAAACATATATTTTTAGCAAAGTCCAGTTTCTCTAAGTCGTCTTTCTTTTCTATCACGATTGCACTGGAATCGGTTTGTCCCAACAACCCATTTACTTCGGCGTGACCATTTTTGCCATAAATAACAATCTGAGTATTATTATCTCTTTCGTTATCATACTTGTCGTGTATCTTCTTTTGTAGACGGAGTACAACCGGACATGAAGCGTCTATAATCTCAATATTGTTTTCTTTTGCTGTCTGATACGTTGAAGGAGGTTCGCCATGTGCCCGAAGCAGAACTCTTGCATTACGCAATTTTCCAAATTCTTCGTGGTTGATCGTTTTCAAACCCAATTTTTCAAGTCGGTCTACTTCCAAGTTATTGTGCACTATATCTCCTAAACAGTATAGTACCCCGCCTTTGGCTAATTCTTCTTCAGCCTTTTTGATAGCATTGACTACACCGAAACAAAAACCGGATTTTGCGTCTATCTCTATATTACTCATTCGTTTGTTGTTATTTGTTTGAACTTATTAAGCAACCATTTCATCTGTTCGTCAATGGTCATATGTGAGTTATCCAGCAAAAGAGCATCTTTTGCTCTCACCAATGGACTTTCAGCACGTGTCTGATCCATGTGATCTCTGGATTTCAAATTTTCAAGAACTTCTTCGTATGTTGTTTTAGTATCTCCCTTCGATCTCAATTCGTCGAAGCGGCGCTGTGCTCTTATTTCGGCATCGGCTGTTACAAATACTTTCATCTCGGCTTCGGGAAACACAACTGTTCCAATATCCCTTCCATCCATAACAATTCCTTTAGTCTTGCCCATTTCTTGCTGAAGGGCCACCATTGCATGGCGAACAAAGGGCAGAGCACTTACTTGACTGACTTTTGACGACACTTCCATGCTACGGATATCTAATTCAATATTCTTTTCATTCAAATAGGTTTCGGGTAACCCGGTATTTTTATTCAAATGAAAAGTTATTTTGATATTTTTTATCTCTTGTTGCAATGCCTTTTCGTCCAACTCTGTTCCGTTAAACAATCCTTGTTGTATACAAAACAGTGTTACAGTCCGATACATGGCTCCACTATCTATATAAATATACCCAATCTCTTTTGCCAAGCTTTTGGCCATCGTACTTTTTCCGTTTGATGAAAATCCGTCTATTGCAACAACTATTTTTTTCATATCTACATTTAGAACACTCTTATGAATCGAATGTTTATCTATGGTTTATAAAATAATCTAATTTCTATGGCACAAAGATAACTGAAAACATATAAGAGTGAAGAAAAGTCTTTGCCATAAAAAGAATAAAGCGTATTATCTAAATGAGATAATACGCTTTAAAATAAAATGAATAATTTAATTCTTGTTCAACAACTGACCCAGATCGTAGGGAGAAAGATTCATTGCCATAATTACTCCATTCTCGTCAATTAAGTAATTCTTAAAACCTTTTTCTAACTGATACTGTTCGAATAAGTTTGAATATTCATTGCCTTTTGCCATAAATTGATATGTCTTATCAATTCGATCAATCATCAATGTTTTGTCCAAAACAGATTCGTTCTTATCAAAGGAAATTGATAACATTTTCACCGGATAGTTATTCTTTTCAATTGTATGAGCAAGAAGAACATTGTCCTTGTGAGAGCCGGCATCGTAAGCAGCCCAAAAATTCACCAACACCTTTTGACCTTTTAGGTCAGATAAATTAAGTTTTGTTCCTGATTCGTTTTCTAAATTTTTAATATCAGGTAACAGGTTTCCCGGATAAATACCTTCCGAAAGACTAGAAGTTCTTGGCGTATTGGATGATAAACTTAACAGTATTATCCCCGCAACCAAGCAGTACTTCAAATACTTCATAAAATAATCATTAGGTTACCACTAAAGTTCAATCTTCGCTTCCTCACAGAAAAAGAAAGAACCCTCCCAACTTTTGGGAACAAAATGAAACTCCTACTCTTAGGTGATTATCATTTTATATTCGGGACAAAATTAATGCTTTTTATGTAAAAGAAAAAAATTGAACCAATTTTTGTTTACTTTGAGCCATTCAAAGGTCTACAAATAAAGGATAAAAACACATTTAAGAAATTTATATCTTGCATAAAGAGATAGATTAGCAAAAGTACCAAAACTAGGTGAAATACCATTTAAACAACTCCTTTAATACTTTTTTCACAGTTAAAAAGCATCATATTTCATTCTTTTTTTATTCCTTTGTTTATCTATATTTCAATACTTATACAATAGAATTCTACAATGATGAGATACCTATACATCGTTTTGGGCTTAATTACTCTAAGTCTGGGGCTATTAGGCATAGTGACTCCGGGGTTACCTACAACTCCTCTCATTTTGCTTACGGGTGTCCTATTTGCCAAAGGGTCTCCCCGTCTTCATCAAAAATTAATAGAAAATAAAATCACAGGTAAATACATAAGGCGCGTTAACGAAGGATTTAATATCAAAACTCTAGCCATATCTATCGGATTTATGTGGTGCATGGTCTGTTTTTCAGCTTTTGTCGTATTCAATTATGGAACAATGCGGTTTGTTATGATAGGACTAGGTGTAATAGGTACAATAGCCCAAGTAATAGTATTAAGGAAGAAACAGAAAAAAGCCGCATTGATAATTATAGAAAACGAAATTAACAGTTTACAGGAGAAGACTATTGACAATGCCTCTTAAATAGATAAAATATGTGTAATTGTGTTATAAAATATATACACATTGCTTTGAAATTCTATGATATTTAGCTTCCTTTGCGTTAATGAGAGGAAAATAAGACTGCAAACGACATTATTCAACAAAAAAACTTTTATGGAAAACAGGAATGAACAGGATAATCAGATTCAAATCGAATTGCCGGAAGATATTGCGCAAGGCACGTATTCCAATTTGGCAATAATAGCCCATTCATCATCCGAATTTGTTATAGATTTTGTAAGAATCTTACCGGGATTACCTAAAGCAAAGGTTAAATCTCGTATTATCTTAACGCCTGAGCATGCTAAACGATTACTATACGCATTGAAAGAAAACATTGATAGATTTGAGGAGCAGAATGGATCAATAGCTGCCGATAATGCCGAAGGCTTTTTACCTCCGATAGCCGGTCCAATAGGAGAAGCATAAGATTTTACATATACATAGTTATATATTGACAACTAACCTAAAGGTAGTGAAGACATGATAAAGATAAATAGTATTAAGATTATGTCTTAATATACAATAAATTATGAGAGTATAATGATTTATCTTCATAGGTTACTGAAAACAGTAGAATAGTATACTTATTAATATCTTGGAATAACAATAAATCCTCATATAATTTACTAATATAAAACAAAATTTTTATGGAATTGCTAAGTACATCGTTAATAGACTGGTCTAGAGCCCAGTTTGCAATGACAGCAATGTATCACTGGTTGTTCGTCCCTCTTACTCTTGGGTTAGGGATCATAATGGCAATCATGGAAACAATGTATGTGCGTACAGGTAACGAACAATGGAAAAAAACTGCTAAATTCTGGATGGTGATTTTTGGTATTAACTTCGCTATTGGAGTTGCAACCGGTATCATCATGGAATTCCAATTCGGAACGAACTGGTCTAACTACAGCTGGTTTGTAGGTGACATTTTTGGTGCGCCACTAGCTATTGAGGCCACATTAGCTTTCTTTATGGAAGCCACATTTATTTCAATCATGTTTTTCGGATGGAAACGTGTGAGTAAGAAAGTTCACTTGGCAGCTACATGGTTGACAATTACAGGTGCAACCTTATCAGCTCTTTGGATCTTGATCGCTAATGCTTGGATGCAATATCCGGTTGGAATGGAATTTAATCCGGATACAACCCGTAACGAAATGATCAATTTTTGGGATATAGCTCTATCTCCGGTAGCGATAAACAAATTCTTCCACACTGTACTTGCAGGCTGGATACTAGGAGCAGCATTTGTCGTAGGAGTAGCGGCATGGTATATGATCAAGAAAAGAGATATGGAGTTTGCAAAACAAAGCATGAAAGTGGCTGCAACATTCGGATTGATATCTTCTCTTCTTATTGCTTTGACTGGACATGGTTCGGCTCAACAAGTAGCTGAAAAACAACCTATGAAGCTTGCTGTAATGGAAGGGTTGTATGAAGGTGGAGAAGGTGTAGGCTTGATAGCTTTTGCTATTCCTAATCCTGAGAAAAAATCATATAAAGACTATGTAGATCCTTACCTTCTCAACATAAGTATACCTAAAGGTCTATCATGGCTTAGTTTTGGAGAACTCGATGCCTATGTGCCGGGTATAAAAGATATTATAGATGGCGGCTATAAAGAACCTGATGGCTCTACGGCTCTTTCTTTTGTTGAAAAACAAGCTAAAGGAAAAGCAGCTATTCAAGCTCTAGCTGATTATAAAGCAGCAAAAAAGGCTGGTAATGAAACTCAGGCAGATGAATATAAAGAAACACTGAAAGCAAATTATTCTTATTTCGGTTATGGCTATTTAAGTAGCCCTGAACAGTTGATACCAAATATTCCTCTCGTATATTGGCCATTTCATATAATGGTTTATTTAGGTGGATATTTCGTGCTCATGTTTGCTGTTCTTGTCTTCTTTATGTTCCGCAAAATAGAGATAGAAAACAAGAAATGGCTTCTATGGATATGTATATGGACTATTCCGTTGGCTTACGTTGCAAATCAAGCCGGATGGATGGTAGCCGAAATCGGCAGACAGCCTTGGGCTATTCAAGATGTATTACCTTTGCAAGCAGCAGTATCGGCTATCTCGGCAAAATCGGTAATGATAACATTCTTCTTATTCCTGACTTTATTTACAGCTCTACTAATAGCAGAGATACGTATTATGCTTAATCAGATTAAGAAAGGTCCTGCCGACCACTAATAGATGATTTTTTAACTAAAAAAAGATATAACTATGGATTATTCATTTTTACAACATTATTGGTGGTTCCTTATATGCCTGATTGGAGGAATATTCGCTTTCCTTCTATTTGTTCAGGGAGGACAATCAATGCTTTTCTCTTTAGCAAAAGATGAAAAGGAACGTATGATACTTGTTAATGCCCTCGGTCGTAAATGGGAATATACATTTACTACTTTGGTTACATTCGGTGGAGCTTTATTTGCATCTTTCCCCCTATTCTATTCTACCAGCTTCGGTGGAGCATATTGGGTATGGATGGCTATTCTTTTCTGTTTTGTATTGCAAGCAGTATCTTTCGAATTTCAATCAAAACCGGGAAACGTATACGGACGCAATACATATCGCTGGTTCCTATTTATAAATGGCTTACTAGGCACATTTTTAGTAGGAGCAGCTTTGGCTACATTTTTCACAGGTTCTGACTTTACCGTAAACAAAGAAAATATGTCGGATATAATCAATCCGGTTATCAGTCGTTGGGGAACCGAATGGCATGGGCTTGAGGCTTTAGCTAATCCTCGCAACTGGTTACTTGGGCTTGCTGTATTTTTTCTTGCACGTACACTTGCTTGTCTGTTTTTCATCAACCGCTTGGAAGATCAAAAACTAGTTGAGCGATCTCGCAAATTCTTACTTTACAATTCGATTCCTTTCCTTGTATTCTTTTTGGGATTTGTTATCTGGGCTTTCATAGCAGATGGATTTGCCGTAAATCCGGATACCAAAGAGGTATTTATGGAACCTCACAAATACTTAAACAACTTGATAGAAATGCCAATAGTAGGACTTGTATTCCTTGTAGGGGTAGTTTTAGTATTATTTGGAATTGGTAAAACATTGCTTGGCAAAGAATATAAAAAAGGCGTTTGGTTTACAGGTATAGGTACAGTATTAACTGTATGTATGTTGTTGCTTATTACAGGATTCAACAATACAGCTTATTATCCTTCTGCAACTGATTTACAAAGCTCTTTGACAATAGAAAACTCTTCGTCCAGCGAATTTACATTGACAGTAATGAGCGTAGTTTCTATCCTTATTCCATTTGTCTTAGCATATATTATTTATGCTTGGAACTCTTTAGAAAAGAAACCATTTGATATAAAAGATCTGAAAGACGACGGTCACGTATATTAAAGATCTCATTATAATAAAAGAGGAACTCTATAAGATAGAGTTCCTCTTTTATTTGTATGTACTTATTCAAACTATGGCATAAAGCAAAAAAGAGAACCGAATATCGGTTCTCTTATATTTTTTATATCTCCTAAGATAAATTATGCAGGATGAATTGCTTCAGTTGGGCATGCATCTGCACAAGTACCACAATCTGTACAAGTATCTGGATCAATTTTATAAATATCTCCCTCTGAAATTGCGCTAACCGGACACTCGTCAATACAAGTTCCACAAGCAATACAGTCTTCGTTAATTACGTAAGCCATGATTTTCTGTTTTTAATATTATTACTAACTTTGATACCACAAAGATAAAGAGTTTTTTTGTTCATCCAAAATAGATAATGTTAGATATTATGAATAATATTATTAACAACATCTATAAAGGATACAAAATAAAACATAAACATCTACATACAAACAACTTAGATAACAAAACAATAGCTATAACAGAGGGGAAACTATCGCTTATTTTGATTCTTTCTAATTAAAGAAACAACATCATAATAACCTTCAAAAAATATCGTTTTATAAAAAAATACAGATTTGAAAACAAAATTATATCCGATTATAACTCTAGCCACCCTTCTTTTCTTTGCAATAGGAGGAAGTTTCGCACAGACACGTAAACCTGTCAACCAACCATTTGCTGATCAGAAGATGTACCATTTAGGCTTTGCAATAGGTATTAATGCACCTGATATGATTCTATCACATACCGGTTATGTTGGAGAGAATGGAGAAGCTTGGTTTGCCGAAATACCATCCTATTCAGTGGGATTCAGCGTTGGGATAATTGGCGACAGATATATTAATGAATATCTTAATCTGCGATTAGCACCAAGTTTGCATTTAGGAGAAAGACGATTCGTTTTTAAAGAACAAACCTCAGGCGAAGAATTAAAGTCTTCATTAAAAGCGAACTATCTAACAGTGCCTCTACATCTAAAATTCAGTGTCCCGCGTATAAAAAACTACCGTCCTTACGTATTAGCAGGAGCATATGCTGCAATGGATATAGGTACAAAAAAAGATGATGTACTGCTATTTAAAACAATGGACTATGGGTTAGAATTTGGAGTTGGTTGCAATATATATCTTCCATTATTCAAACTTTGTCCGGAACTGAAATTCTCTTTTGGCTTAGTTAATCTGATAGACAAAGATCGTTCGCAATTAGATGATAAAGATTTATTGAAATATACGCAAGCAATCTCTTCAGGTAAATCTCGTATGATATCTCTAATTTTCAATTTTGAGTGATATAGAAGAACAACAAAACCTAAAAGATACCATTTCGAAAGAAGTAACTTTTCGGTATCTAGCAAAAGGATTAAAACGCAAATAAAAAATAAAAGGCTGACTCATCAATGAGTCAGCCTTTTATATATTCAATTTATAATGTTCTCTTATTTTACTTCTTCAAAGTCTACATCAGTAACATCATTATCCCCCTTCGACTGATTACCGGAAGCATTATTTGCTTGTTGTTGGTTTGCATCAGCACCAGGCTGTTGTTGATTATACATTTCTTGACTTAAAGCATGAAATAATGTATTCACCTCGTTCATTGCTGCATCAATACCTGCAATATCTTGAGCTTTATGAGCATCTTTCAATTTGGTTAAAGCAGCTTCGATAGGAGCTTTTTTATCTGCAGGAATCTTATCACCTAATTCGTTCAATTGTTTTTCAGTTTGGAAAATCAATGAATCAGCTTGATTAAGTTTATCAATTCTTTCTTTTTCTTTTTGGTCAGATTCAGCGTTAGCTGCAGCTTCATCTTTCATTCTTTGAATTTCAGAGTCGCTCAAGCCTGAAGAAGCTTCGATTCGAATAGATTGTTCTTTTCCGGTAGCCTTATCTTTAGCAGATACACTCAATATACCATTAGCATCTATATCAAATGTAACTTCAATTTGAGGCACTCCACGTGGAGATGAAGGGATACCATCCAAATTGAATACTCCAATTTGCTTATTATCTTTAGCCATCGGGCGTTCACCTTGCAACACATTGATTTGAACTGATGGTTGATTGTCAGCTGCTGTAGAGAAAGTTTCGCTCTTTTTAGTTGGTATTGTTGTATTTGACTCAATAAGTTTTGTCATTACACCACCCATAGTCTCGATACCTAAAGATAGCGGAGTAACATCAAGCAACAACACATCTTTAACTTCACCGGTCAATACAGCTCCCTGTATCGCAGCACCTACAGCCACTACTTCGTCTGGATTCACACCTTTAGAAGGAGCTTTGCCAAAGAATTTTTCTACCTCTGTCTGAACTGCTGGTATACGGGTAGATCCACCAACTAAAATTACTTCGTCAATATCCGATGCTGAGTAACCTGCATCTTTCAATGATTGACGACAAGGTTCGATACACTTGCGGATCAATTCATCGGCTAATTGTTCAAATTTAGCACGAGTCAATGTTTTCACCAAATGTTTTGGAATACCATTAACCGGCATTATATAAGGCAAGTTTATCTCGCTGGAAGTTGTACTTGAAAGCTCAATTTTAGCCTTTTCAGCAGCTTCTTTCAAACGTTGAAGAGCCATCGGATCTTTACGCAAGTCTAAACCTTCTTCTTTTTGGAATTCTTCTGCTAACCAATTGATGATTACATTATCAAAATCATCACCACCTAAATGAGTATCACCATTAGTAGATTTTACTTCAAAAACGCCATCACCTAATTCCAATATAGAAATATCGAATGTACCGCCACCTAAGTCGAACACAGCGATCTTCATATCTTTATGAGCCTTATCAAGTCCATAAGCTAAAGCTGCAGCAGTAGGTTCGTTGACAATACGCTGAACTTTCAACCCTGCAATCTCACCGGCTTCTTTTGTAGCCTGACGTTGTGAATCATTAAAGTAAGCAGGAACAGTAATAACTGCATCTGTTACTTCCTGTCCAAGATAATCTTCTGCTGTTTTCTTCATTTTCTGAAGAATCATAGCAGAGATCTCTTGTGGTGTATAAAGACGACCATCAATATCAACACGTGGTGTATTATTATCTCCTTTTACAACTTTATAAGGAACTCTTGGTACTTCGGCTTGAATCTGATCCCAAGTTTCTCCCATAAATCGTTTGATTGAATATATCGTTTTTTCAGGATTTGTTATAGCCTGACGTTTAGCCGGGTCTCCTACTTTACGTTCATTCCCTTCTACAAAAGCGACAACAGAAGGTGTTGT
The DNA here is from genome assembly GCA_002409595.1 of Dysgonomonas sp. UBA5412. GTDB lineage: Bacteria > Bacteroidota > Bacteroidia > Bacteroidales > Dysgonomonadaceae > Dysgonomonas. The sequence goes on along the minus strand of DHNQ01000010.1, from coordinate 182,719 downwards.
TCTTTTTCCTTCATTATTGGCGATAACGATAGGTTCGTTACCTTCCATTACGGCAACACATGAGTTTGTGGTACCTAAGTCTATTCCAATTATTTTTCCCATTTTAGTATATTATATATTTATTATTTTCTTAATTTTTGCTTGTTTTTTCTCGCCTTGTCAGCGACACTATCCATTATTCAAATGTTGTGCCAAAATGAACAAAAATAAATGACATGTCAAAATCGGACTTTTTGGCAGAATAAAAAAGAACGATTTCAAAGCAATTATTACAAATGATCACGTATAAATAAAGTAGCGAATTTATATAGAAAAGTTATACCTTTACAATAAAAGAAAAATCGTCGCATATTTAAATAATTAAAATGAATCAACCTTTAGCCGAACGTCTGAGACCTCGTAATCTGGACGAATATATAGGACAAAAGCATCTCGTTGGAGAAGGAGCTATTCTTCGAAAAATGATAGATTCGGGACGTATCCCTTCCTTTCTTCTTTGGGGACCTCCCGGAGTAGGAAAAACTACTCTTGCTCAGATTATCGCTAATACACTTGATACTCCTTTTTATACATTGAGTGCTATTAATTCCGGAGTAAAAGAGGTCAGGGAAGTGATAGAACAAGCTAAGAAAAGTCGCTTTTTCGATTCACGAAGTCCAATTTTGTTCATAGACGAAATTCATAGATTTTCTAAATCACAACAAGACTCTTTATTGAATGCCGTAGAAACAGGTATCATTACATTAATAGGAGCTACAACAGAAAATCCGTCATTCGAAGTTATCCGACCTCTTTTATCTCGCTGTCAGGTATATGTATTACAATCTTTAAATAAAAATGACCTTATAGAGTTAATACACAGAGCTCTTACAGAGGATGTAATCCTCAAAGAAAGAGATATTGAATTAAAGGAAACTGATGCTCTATTGCGCTTTTCGGGAGGAGATGCCCGAAAACTACTAAATATACTCGACTTAGTAATAAATGCCGATTCACGAGAAAAGGTTATTCTTACCGATAAACTTATAACTGAGCGCTTGCAAGAAAATCCCGCAGCTTATGACAAGGGAGGGGAATTGCATTATGACATAATTTCAGCATTCATCAAGTCAATAAGAGGAAGCGACCCCGATGCAGCCATCTATTGGTTGGCTCGTATGGTTGAAGGAGGCGAAGATCCTAAGTTTATAGCGCGTCGCCTTGTAATTTCTGCAGCAGAAGATATTGGATTGGCAAATCCGAATGCTTTATTATTAGCGAATGCCTGTTTTGACACATTACAAAAAATAGGTTGGCCTGAAGGACGTATTGTTTTAGCTGAAGCAACTGTTTACCTAGCTACATCCCAAAAAAGTAATTCTGCTTATTTAGCTATTGATGAGGCTATTTCTTTGGTTAAAGAAACCGGAAACCTACCCGTTCCATTGCATCTACGTAATGCTCCAACTAAACTAATGAAAGAGTTAGACTACGGGAAGGAATATAAGTATGCTCACAATTTTGAAGATAATTTTGTACAGCAAGATTATGTTCCAAAAGAGATTAAGGGTCGTCAATTTTGGAAACCACAACAAAATAGTTCAGAAATAAAAATTGTAGAATGGCTAAAGAAATTGTGGAAGAATAAATATTAATATAATGAAAAGAGTAATTATCAAAATATTCATTATAATATTCCTTCTATATAGCTTATTGTGTAGTATATCCTTTTTTCTCCAAGAATCGTTTATTTTCCAACCAACGAAATTAGATAGAGAATACAAGTTTGAATTCAATGAAAGTTTCGAAGAAGTTAACATTCCTACTAATGATGGTATTATACGAAATGGACTCTTATTTAAGACAGATCACCAAACAAAAGGTCTGATTTTTTACCTGCATGGAAATGCCGGTGCTTTAGATTCTTGGGGATCAATAGCCCCTTTATATACAGATTTAGGGTATGATATATTCTTGTTAGATTATAGAGGATTTGGTAAAAGTCAAGGAACAATAAAGAATCAAGATCAATTAGTCAACGATATACAGACAGCATATATTCAAATGAAAAAGATATATAGTGAGAAAGATATAATCATAATTGGATATTCTATCGGTACTGGTCCTGCAGCTATGATTGCAGCTGCAAATAGCCCTAAAGAATTAATACTTCAAGCACCTTACTATAGTCTTAAAGATATTATACATAAGATTTGTCCTATATTACCTAATTTTATAATTAAGTACAAACTGGAAACCTATAAATATATATCAGATTGTAAAGTACCCGTTATAATCTTTCATGGGGACAAAGATGAACTTATAAATTATAATAATTCAAAAAAACTTGAACGGTTATTTAAAGAAGGAGATCAATTGATTACTCTTAAGAATGAAAAACACAATACTATAATTGACAGCAAGGCATATCAAACCGAAATAGGCTCAATATTAGAAAATAACTAAATTTAATCTTCCTTACAGCAAGCACAATCATTATGCTTTTCTAAAACACGATGAGGAAAGTCGCCATGTCCTACTATTTCGATAGGACAAGCTGAATAAGTCTCTTGCAGCCATTCGGATGTAACGTCTGCACCTGAATGGTAATGCAATCCTTCATTAACGCAGGCTATATTTTTGACTAAAGAAACAACTGTACCTACATCGTGAGATACAAGAATAATTGCAGTCTCTTTATTTATATCTTCTAATATTTTATAGAAATCTGTTTCGAAACGTTTATCAACATACGAATTGGGTTCATCCAAGATGAGTAAATCAGGTCCATCAATAATAGCCCGTCCCAGTAAAGCTCTTTGTAATTGTCCTCCCGAAAGAGCCCCAATAGGACGATCAATGAGATTGCTTAAGCCCATTTGCTCTGCAATAGCCCCGACCCTATCTTTTTGTTGTTTTGTATAACGGGTAAATATTTTATGCTCTACGGTCAATCCTGATAGAATAACATCATATACCGAAATAGGGAATTTCTTATCTATCTGATTGATTTGTGGCAGATAACCAATATTTATTTTATCACTTTTCTTTCCTTGACTGAAAAAAGTAATCTGTCCGGTTGTTGGCTTAACCAGTCCTAAAATAGTTTTTAGAAGCGTGGTTTTACCTCCACCATTAGGACCTATGATCCCTAAAAAGTCATCAGAATATACATCCAAATTTACATTTTTGAGAACGTATGGATTATCTTCATAACCAACCGATAAATTATTTATTTCAAGGACTTTATTCATTATTATTCTTGAGCTAAGGCTTTTGCAATTTTAATCATTTCTTCGTCCCAATGATATGAAAGAAGATTTAAGGGAACGATTTTACCATTTATAGCTTCTGCCACTGTTTCAGCATTCTTTATATCATATTCCTGCTGAATAAAGACCACTTTTACGTTCTCAGATTTGGCTTTATCTATCAAACTCTTAAGCTGAGAAGGAGACGGATTCTTACCTTCATATTCGATCGAATATTGAGTAAGTCCATATTCTTCTGCAAAATAACTTAGTGCAGGATGATAAATAATAAAAGCTTTGCTTGGAGATTTGGATAGATAAGATTTGATCAGACTATCAGTCTGATTTATTTTATTAATAAGTTCATTATAAGAATCTTGATAATAGATTTCATTATTCTTATCTAACTCCAATAAGGCATTATACATATTATCTACAATTATCTTAGCAGACTTAACAGAACTCCATGTATGAGGATCGCCTCCGGCATGCCCATAATGGACTGTATTATTATGCTCGTGAGAATCATGGCTATGATCACAACCATCAATTATTTGAATTCCCTGAGAACAATCTACGACAAAAAGACTGGGATTACTTTTTGATATTTTATCAATCAACGTATTTTCTATACCTAAATATCCGATTTTGAAATATGCTACACTTCTATCCAGAGCCATCATCTGAGATGGTGTAAAATCGGCACTTTCAGGATTTGATCCTGAAGGAACAATGCAATTCACATTGTAATGATCGCCGACAAGGCTACTCAGAAAATATTTTTGAGGCTCAATGGTTACAGACAATGTTTGCTTCTCTTCTGTGTCTTTCGGCTTACATCCACTCAGCAAAGAAAGACTTATCAGAAAGATTATTATTATCTTACTGTTCATTTTCATCTCCTTTTGTTAAATCATAGATTTTACGAATACGATTCAACTCTTTCTCAAAATCTATCTCCAAATCATTCAAGACTCCATCATTCAGGTCATAAACCCATCCGGCTACGCGAGGATAACTGTTTGCTAAGTATGATTTTTGAACCTCAGCTGTCTTTATCACGTTAAGGCATTGTTCGTAGACATTTATTTCGACTAATCTATTATATCGCTGCTGAACATCTTCTATGGCATCCAATTCTTTTTCGTGAAGACGGTATACGTCCCTCACATTTCGTAACCAAGGGTTAAGTATGCCTAGATCTTTTGGCTCCATTGCTGCTTTTATGCCTCCACAGTTATAATGTCCGCAAACAATAATATATTTAACATGCAGATATTCTACTGCATAATTTATAACTGATAGGATATTCAGATCGGCATTAACAACCATATTAGCAATATTACGATGTACAAAGACTTCACCGGGTTGCAACCCCATTATTTCGTTCGCATGTACACGGCTATCAGAACATCCAATATATAGATAATCAGGATTTTGTTCTTTAGCTAGATGACCGAAGAAATTGGGATTTTCAGACTTCTTTTTTTCCACCCACTTTCTGTTCTCTTCGAATATTTTATTATAAGATTCTCTTATTAACATGGTTTTAATCTTTTAATTGTTTTAGGATATTCAGAACTTGCTCTATTAAAGACTGAACTCCATCATTAACAATTACGTAGTCAGAAAGTTTTACTTTATCTTCATCCGCCATCTGGCTTTGAATCCTTTCCAATATCTTTTCGCGAGAAGTATTATCTCGTTTCATAGTCCTTTCTATTCGTATTTCGAGAGGAGTATAAACCATCACAACTTTATCTACAAGTTTATTAAACCCCGACTCGAATAATATGGCGGCTTCATGAGCTATTATTTCATATTGGCTATGACGGGCAAGCCATTGTTGAAAGTCTTGTTCAACCATAGGGTGAATAATAGCATTCACCGCTTCTAATTTTGCCTTATCATTAAATATGTGAGAAGCTAATAAGGTTTTATTCAAAACATTATTTTCGAAAAGGGCTTCACCAAACATCCCAATAAGTTCCTTGCGAATAATAGGAGACGTGGCTACTAACTTCTTGCTATGTATATCTGCTATATAGACAGGTACTCCACATAAAGAAAATATTTCTGACACAGTAGACTTTCCACTGCCAATACCTCCGGTTATACCTAATTTTAGCATTCGTTATTTTTGTTCTAATACAAATTCAACTTCTGATGGTATAGGAGCCTTTGTCTGTATATATTCAGGACTTTCTGTTATACGTACAGGTATAGAAGCATCCTTTAATTCTTTCAGATCGTTATAGTCTATTATTATTTGGAAATCTTCAGCCGAAATATCATTAAATCTTTTCAGACCAACAGAAAAAGGAACTTTCACCGATGATGGGAAAATTTTAATATTCAGATTTTCGGGTAGATTAACACAGGTAACGGGTACTTCTACCTCCTTATTATTAAATTCATCAACAGAGATAGATAACTCTACAGAATTAGGTACAAATTTAATTCCTTTTGCCGGTATCATTGCTATCTGCATCTTTATATCAGAAGTCACATTTTTCAATGTATCTCCCATTGTATGAGCATAATGAAGCGTATCAAGAGCCGCTTTACTTCCGTAAGCCACAACCGAATCAGGACTTATAGTAAGCTCTCCATCTATAAGATAACCTGCTGCTAAACTGATATATCCGTCATATATTACGGGCAACTTTTTCTGATGCAAAACAGCATAAGAATACGATACCCTTGTAGGAGAATAGCTTATAAGTTCCGAAGTAACAAAGAGTTTAGCTCGTATCAACTGTTCAAAGTTTCGGCCCTGAATAACCCGCTCTTTTGTACCACTTACAAATTCACGGACATCAACATCTAAAGAGTCATTTCGTCGTGTAAAGTAATATTTAAATAGTGCAGCCCCATCATCTTTGATGCGAACATTTATCTGATCCGGTAGCTCATTCTCAAAAACGATACTATCCGGTACATTCACATATTTGACAGGTATATCAAGTGTAGCTTCAAATTTTTGGCGATAGATTTGCATCATCCAAAAACTTGAAGAAAGAAGTACAAAAAACAAAAAAGTCAGAATCTTTTTCCACGAAACTGTTTTGAAAAATGATCTGACTTCTTGTAGTATTATATTTTTAGTATCGCTCATAAGCTATACCTCAATTATATATCTAATCTATATCTTATTTGTTATTAGCCTGAGTATCTTCAGCCGAAACATAAACAGATGATTTTTCTACTTTTATTTTTACACCTTCTGAGATTTCCAATACAAAAAATGTATCTCCCACTTCTTTTACTTTAGCGTGGATACCGCCTGCTGTAACAACTTTATCTCCTACTTTTATAGCATTTCTGGCTTCTTGCAATGCTTTTTGTTTTTTCTGCTGTGGTCTGATCATAAAGAAATACATGATTGCAAACAACACAACCATCATAATAATCATGCTTCCGCTACTGCCCATACCTAAAAAACCACCTCCGGCAGCTCCATCTGCAGCTTGTAATAATACATTCAAAAGAGTCATAATATTTTTTAATGTTTAATTTATATTGTATTTGATTTAATTTCCTCAAAAAAAAGCTTTACAAATATAAGCCATTATTTTGAAATAGTCTTAATTAGAAATTGCGATAAAATATTATTATTTCTTAATAATCTTCTTTTCTTCTTTCAATTCCTTCACTATTGCATCCAAAATACCATTGATAAATGATGCGCTCTTTGCGGTGCTGTACGATTTTGCAATGTCGATATATTCGTTCAGCGTTACATTGATCGGAATAGATGGAAAATTCATAATTTCGGCAATTGCGATTTGCATTATCACCATATCCATTAGGGCAATACGCTCCGACTCCCAGTTTTGAGTGTATTTTTCGATCAATTGACGATATTCTTTGCCATTAAATAATGACTCACGCAATAATTTGACAGCAAATTCACGATCAGAATCGTCTTTAAACATCGGAAGTAATTCTTGCGCTGCGCCTTTTTCTTCTTCGAATTTCTTTATTGTCTTGATTACAAAAGATTGAATAATCTCAATATCATCATTCCAATAAAGACTCTCATCTTCAAGCAAAGTATATAAATCCTCTTCGTTGCAGATAATTTGTTTAAAAATCTTACGCCAGAATTCACGATCGCCGTTATACGTATGTTCTTCTTCTGAGAGATATTCTTTATATATCTCAGAACTCAGAATATTATCTAAAATTTTAGGTAGAAATGCTTCATGATCGCACCAAGAGAATGGCCTGTCGGTAAGATATTTTTCTAATTGAGTATTCCTTCTCAATTGATTTATAAAACCATTATTCAGCAATTTAGTGTTTGGTCTGATATCTTCTTCAGAAGGTAATAATTTAGACTTTCGGGCATCTATCTTCTGAGCATAAGTATCTGTAAGTTCTACCATCAGAGACAATAGGTAGAAGTACAAGTCATACGATTTTTGAAGACTAAATAGAAGTTCGTTTTCTGCTTTTCGCAAATTTGTAGTTTCATCTTGACTACAAGAAAAAAGTATCTGAACAACTCTGATACGAATAAGAACGCGGTTTATCATTTTTACATTAAAATGTTTCAGTCTGCAAAATTAAACTTTTTTTCCGAATACAATAATATTTTTTTTAAAGAGTTCCCTACAAGATAGTTATTATTAGGATCGGATCAGTGTTAAGAAACATGGCATAATTATTGCAATCCTTAGAATAATAGCATTTTATATACAAAATAAACAATGTCACAATATAATTCCCCAAAAGAAGATAGAAAAGGAATAATCAGCAAAACTCTGGATTGGGCATATTCCAAAGCTGTAGTCGGATTTACTGGCGTAGACTCTGCCTATGATCTGGGTAATAGCTATTTGTCGCAAAGCAGAACTCTGGATCAGCAGGTAAATTCTTTGATAAAATGGCAAGTGGCAAAAGCCGCTACAAGCGGATTTGTAACCGGACTAGGAGGAGTTATGGTGATGCCTCTTACCGTTCCCGCCAATATAGCCAGTGTTATATACGTACAGATACGGATGATCACAGCCATAGCATATATGGGTGGACATGACATCAAGGATGACAGGGTAAAATCGCTGGTGTACATCTGCATGGTAGGAAATGGAGCTAAAGAGCTGTTGAAAGACGTAAGTATCAAAGCCGGAGAAAAGATGCTATCGAAAGTATTAGAAAAAGTGAGTACCAAACTAGCAACAAAAGCCGGTACAGCAGGTGTTACGTCTGCTGGCAAGGCAATTCCTATCTTAGGAGGTGTGGTCGGGGGTTCGTATGATGCAATCAGCACAAAAATAGTAGGCAAGATAGCAAAACGCATATTCATAGACAAATCTATGAATACGGAAGAATTGGAGCTAGACAGCCCTCTCTACAAAGAATAATCTTCACTTGTCCGAAAACGAACGCCTAAGTGTTTGGCTTTATCATATATTAGTTTTGCTTTCTCATTATTAGGATTAATCCACGACATACAGTCTGTCAAGACAACTACTTTGGAGGTAAGTGTGTTGCATTCGTCAAGTATATCATTTAGTGAATTTGCAACACAATAGTCGGCAGCCTCTCCCATCAGTATAATTTCATCAAAAGTATTGAGTATATTTAACAATTTACGGTTCAATTGCGTTTCGGGTGTGTCATCATATTCTACTGCTGCTTTGAAGATGCTGTAATGCTCCGTAAATTGAACATATCCCTTATAAAACAGGTCATATGTTTTATTGCAATTTATAGCCCATCTTGAAAGGGAGTCTGTTAGAAGTTTATCCAAAGACCAACCGTTTGTGCCTAGAATACAATGTTGAGGCCAGATTACACATACTTCTCCAGATTCTTCTAATTGTTCTAAATAAGGCAATGCGATATTCTTATTATATTGAGGAATCCAATGCCCCTCTCTAACATCATCTGCTTTTATTATAGAAAATTCTTGGGGGTAGTTACCGTCTGTATCTTTCCAATATATGCGATGCGCTATATGTATCGGTTGATGAGAGTCCAAAGTAAGAGCAATATAATCTATTCTAGAAGCATTCTTATCAATGAAACGGGCTATTCTTTCAACATCGCGATCTGCTCCTTTAACAAACAAAGTTCCTGTGGGCGAAGTAAAATCGCTTTGTAAATCAATACCCAATATTGCAATATGTTTCATAATTCAACCTTATTAAGATTAATGATTACAAATATAAATAAAAAAAGCAACCCTCTTGGAGTTGCTTTTTTTATTTATAACTTATACTTTAATCTATTAATAGCGAGCTTCTACTGCATTCCAGTTGATTATTTTCCAAAGTTCTGCTAAGTGATCTGCACGACGATTTTGATAATCAAGATAGTAAGCATGTTCCCAAACATCAAAACCTAAAAGTGGAGTCAAACCTTTTGTTATTGGATTTCCTGCATTTGCTTCTTTTGTAATTTCTAGTTTTCCGGCTTTATCTTTAGCCAGCCATACCCATCCTGAACCAAACACAGCTGCTCCGGCAGTAACAAATTCTTTCTTAAAGTTTTCGAAAGATCCCCATTTAGCATTAATAGCTTCTGCTAATTTACCTTTAGGTTCGCCACCGCCATTAGGACTGAATGAAAGGAAATATATATTATGATTTAGAGTCTGACCTGCATTGTTAAAGATTGCACCATCGCTTTCTTTTACAATTGTTTCAAGATCTGCATTCTCAAACTTAGTTCCGGGAACCAAATTGTTCAAATTAGTGATATAAGTCTGAAGATGTTTGCCATAATGTAACTCTATTGTTTGTTGGCTAATCACTGGCTCTAAAGCGTTAGTTGCATATGGCAACTTTGGTAATTCAAATTTCATAGCTTTTGTTTTTTGATAGTTATTACTGTTATTTATATTTTGTGCATTAACAGTACCAAATAATAGTACTGAAAACACGATTGACGTTAAAACAATTCTTTTCATAAACTAAGATTTTTTCTAGTGTCATGTACAAATTTAACAATCTTAATTGGATATTTGTTTATAAAACATCTCATAATTCACATAAATTGTTTTTACCAGTCAATCATTAAAATCTATAAGATACAAAAATCATAAATAAGAATTATATGCTTTTGACTTTTTTCGTCTACGAAAGTGAAAAACCATATAAGAATTAATACGTACATTTGTTATCAAAATGTTTTGTATATGATATTTGTAGATTCATCTTTTATTTTATCTGAAATCATTGAAGAAAATCATCAGTTGATCCCGGTCATCAACCGTTTTGGAATCAAATTGGGATTGGGAGACAAGACCATTGGCGAAATATGCAATACTGCAAATATTAATACTGAGTTTTTTCTGGCAATATTAAACACATTTCTGAATGAAGATTATTTTCCTGAACGAAAATTACAGAAATTTGATATAGAATTGGTTATATCGTACATAAAGCAAACTGATGCTTATCTGGTACATGGTCAATTGCACAATCTGGAGAAGCATTTGAACGCATTTATATCTATGAGCGACCCTAACAATGCTCAGTTAAAGCTTATCAGTCGCTTATTTAATGAGTTTAAAGAAGATCTGATCAGTGAGATAGAACAAGGGATGGTGAAAGGCGAATCACCGTTAGCTTTATTGACCGATCTTAAGAGTATAATAATAAAGCATATATCGGGTAACTTTAACGAAAACATGTGCTATGCCGTTATATTTACAATAGATAGTTTTCAGAGAGATCTTGAAAAACAAAACAGAATACGAAAAAAGATATTGAAACCAATGATAGAAGCCTTGTCTGACTCTGAGGTAGAGGACTGGCAGGAACTGATATCAGTCAGCCATGCAATGAAAGAATCTAAAGCGCAAGCTTTATCTCAGCGCGAACTGGATGTACTCAGACTTGTAGCTTTAGGTTTATTGAACAAGGAAGTTGCGGACAAACTAAATATTAGCCTGAATACAGTCTTATCTCACCGCAAAAATATAACTGCGAAGCTGGGTATAAAAACAGTCTCCGGACTTATTTTCTATTGTATTACAAATGGTTATATAACTACAGACGAAATTGAATTATAAATGCACACATGGACAAATTGAATAGGTATATCTCTTTCGAGTTACTCTTCTGCATACTATTTATAGTAGCATTTTCATTACCTTGGCTCGATATGGGATTGATCAAAATTGTAGGATGGGATATCCCCGACATACAAAAGAAATTAACTAGATTAACAAATTTCTTTTCCCGTAATAAAGAGTCAAAATACACCACTTATGTGGTTTATCTCATCCCTTTATTCAGTATCATAACATCCATATTATGGATAAAGATGAAGCAGAAGACTGCCAGAATTTTACTCCTCATAACAGGAATACTAGGCATCGTTGTTTCGTTCAACTTATTCTATAAATTGCCGAAACCGGGAAGCGGCGTATATCTATTAACAGCAACATCCTTTTTATCCGTTATATACTTGTATTTCAACTTACGAAAAAAGAAGACAATAACAGAACCGATAGATACTCCCCCCGAAATAGATGGAGAAGAAATAATATAAATAAAAAAGCCCTGATTAAATAAATAATCAGGGCTTTTTTATATTATATCGCAATCAATTTATTTAGCAATTCGTTCAAGCCATTTAACCATCGATAGCATAACAATCATCGACAATCCTGTTGCTATAACAAAGACTAACCAACAAGCCCATAAAGGAACATTCATATAAAGAATACCACCAATAAATAGGATAGAGTTTCCAACTGCGGTTGCAGCCAACCAACATCCCTGCATCAATCCTTGCAAGTGGGGAGGAGCAACTTTGGAGACAAATGATAATCCAAGTGGCGAAATAAATAATTCGGCAACAGTCAGAATAAAATATAACATAATCATAACCCAAGGTGTGACCCTCATTGCATCAATATCCGATATACTCATCGTTGATAAAACATCCTTAGATGGCAAGGCAAATGATACCACCATCAAGAACACATAAGCCAAACACGCAATCCCCATACCGATAGCTATCTTCATCGGAGTAGAAGGTTCTTTGTCCTTCTTTCTCATTGACCCGAAAAACCACATAATAAATGGTGTAAGGAACACAACAAAGAAAGGATTTACACTCTGAAAAATCTCAGCCCCCTTAATGCTGGTAAAGCCTAAATCAATATTTATCACTTCGAGATTAACATAATCCCGGGCAAAATAAGAAAGAGAATAACCATTTTGGTGAAAAGATAACCAAAAGAAAATAACTACTCCAAAAACAGCGAATAAGGCATAAATACGTTGTTTAATTTCCTGAGCACTCATTCTGATTTCTTCTTTCGACATTGCAGAAGCACCATCAGCAGAAGCTTGCATTTTCTTTGCCGGATCAGGGAATGATTTTTTATTTACACTATATATAATAAGAGAAATAAACATAGCCACAATCGCAGCAGCAAAGGCATATTGAAAGCCTGTATTGAATACATCTAAATAGCTATTAGAAAATGCCAATAAATCCGTTACCGGAGCCTTGTCCAACATTGCTCCATTCGCATATTCAGTTAGTTTTGTAACTGCACCTTCGGGCATGGCACTACCTTGTGCAATATATTGATGGCACAATTCAGGAAGAGAACCATTATAATCAAAGTTGTGTTGTTTCAACCACCAGTTACGCACACCGATAGCTATAAATGGCGCAAATATTGCACCTATATTTATAAACATATAGAATATCTGAAATCCGGCGTCACGCTTATCCGAATACTTAGGATTATCATACATCTGCCCCACAAGAGCCTGTAAATTTCCTTTAAATAAACCGTTACCGAAAGCGATAACGAAAAGCCCCAAACATGTCAAAGCCAAATACAATCCCATACTTGGAACCGGAGTCGGGGTTGGGATAGCAATAATCAGATATCCTATACCCATCAGCACAATACCCGCAAATATTGTTTCTTTATATTTTTTAGTCTTATCAGCTATAAGACCTCCAACTAATGCCAATAAATAAATAGAGGCATAAAAAGCCGAATAAATGTAACCTGTCGTTTCTTCCGACAGTCCGAACTTAGATGAGATAAAAAGAACCAGAATCGCCATCATAATATAGAAGCCAAAACGCTCCCCCATATTCGATAACGACGCGGCTATTAAACCCTTAGGATGATTTTTAAACATAAAATTATATTTAAGATTAATATTATAATTTATTCATTTTTTCACAGACTCGGCATAGCTTTCACAAAAATAAGAAAACATACCAAATAAACAGATTTACAACGATATATTAAATAACATAAAATAAGATTGCAACGCCTCTATCATGCGAATAGAATAGTTTTATTCTTATATATCAATACCCTGCGT
>DHNQ01000010.1:162599-169050 GCA_002409595.1 Dysgonomonas sp. UBA5412 | reverse complement strand
ACCCTGCGTGTAAGATGGTACTCGATGGCATGAGACAAAACAATTTTTTCGAGATCCTGTCCTTTCCGCACCAAATTTTCAATACTATCACGATGTGTGATACGTGTAATATCTTGCTCGATAATAGGACCTGCATCAAGTTCGGTAGTTACATAATGGCTTGTAGCACCTATTATTTTCACACCTCTCTCATAAGCCGCGTGATATGGTTTAGCCCCCACAAATGCAGGTAAAAATGAGTGATGTATATTAATAATGCGACTTGGATATGAAGAAATAAACTTATCTGTTAATATTTGCATATAACGGGCAAGCACAATAAAGTCAATTTGATTTTCTTCTAGCAGAGCCAATTGTCTTTGCTCTATTTCATCTTTATTGTCCTTGTTTAGTTTCAAAACATGGTATTCGATCCCAAACTTTTCGGCAACCCAACGCAAATCCTCGTGGTTGCTAATAATCAAAGGAATGTCAACATTCCATTCTCCGGCAGTATAGCGAGCCAATATATCAAACAGACAATGAGACATTTTTGATACAAACACAGCCATACGTGGCTTATAGTCATTGAAATAAAGACGGAAAGTCATATCAAACTTGTTTGCATACATTGTCTGAAAGTAGTCCTTTATCTTTTCTCTAGGGATGATAAAGTTTGTCAAGTCCCATTCTACACGCATAAAAAAAGTATCTTCCCGCTTATCTACATGCTGCTCCAGATTTATGATATTACCACCATTTACATTAATAAAATCAGTTACGGCGGCAACCAATCCGGGACGATCGGGCGATGATATTAAAATAATTGCGTGTGCGTTGCTCATATATTTTTTGATTAATTATTACCTATTTGATGATTCAAAATATTCTGAATCTGTCTATTTCATATTCTTTAAAAAAAACTCCGATACCCGATCCATATTCTATTTTTGGAAAATCGGTATCGGAAAAACGAATAAGCCATTTTCTATCAGGAAAGAAAACGATATGAGGAAATTCAACCGGAAAATCCGGCAATGACAAATCTTGATATTTGATCACCTCCTCGTCTGTTATGCCAAAAGATTCCGGATCTTTCAAGAGTTCATTTTTTATAAAAGCTGTAGCTTGAAACAAAAAATTATCAATATCCGAAGTCACTGATTCTATAAAATGAAAGTCGAACTGCTCAAGATCTCCTTTTCTAACCGAATCTTTTGATATTAATTCGACATAAATAGGCTCTGCATAAGATATATTTGTATGCAATTCTGTTTCACTAACCCAATACGATACTTCTTCAGGCGTATCTTTGATTTCTTTCCAGCTCATAAATAGGTTTATTCTTCCTCTATAACCAGATTGTCTATAATAAATTCCTGACGTTCGGGTGTATTCTTACCCATATAAAAGTTGAGCATATTATTCACAAGGTCTTCCTTTTTCATTGTCACGGGATCGAGACGAATATCTTTTCCTATAAAATGACGAAATTCATCGGGAGAGATTTCTCCCAGACCTTTAAATCGCGTAATCTCAGGGTTAGCCCCAAGCTTGCTGATGGCAGCTAATCTCTCTTCTTCGCTATAACAATAGATTGTTTCTTTTTTATTACGTACCCTAAACAATGGAGTTTGTAATATATAAACATGGTTCTTTTTGACAAGATCGGGGAAAAACTGAAGAAAGAAAGTCAGCAACAGTAACCGTATATGCATACCATCAGTATCGGCATCGGTAGCTATTATAATTTTATTATAACGAAGCCCATCCAAGCCATCTTCAATATTGAGAGCTGCCTGCAACAGATTAAATTCTTCATTTTCATAAACAATCTTCTTTGTCAGTCCAAAACTGTTAAGAGGTTTACCTCGAAGACTGAATACTGCCTGAAGATTGGGATTGCGGCTTTTGGTTATCGAACCGCTGGCAGAGTCACCTTCTGTTATAAAAATACTGGTTTCGTCCAGATTATCACCTTTAGTGTCACTGTAATGAATACGGCAATCACGCAATTTTTTATTATGAAGGTTTGCTTTCTTAGCACGTTCGCGTGCCAGTTTGGTAACACCGGCAATGGCTTTGCGTTCTTTTTCGGAATCTAATATTTTTTTCAGTAGAATTTCTGAAATATCGGTATGCTTGTGTAGATAATTATCCAATTCTTTTTTCAGAAAATCACCGATAAATTTCTGTACTGATGGTCCGTTAGGTCCCATATCTCGCGAACCAAGCTTAGTCTTGGTCTGAGACTCAAAGACCGGTTCTTCTACTTTTATACTGATTGCAGCTACAATACCATTACGGATATCTGCATAGTCGAAATTTTTTGTATAATATTCTTTTATTACTCTTGATAGAGATTCTCGGAAAGCTGATTGATGTGTTCCTCCCTGAGTAGTATGTTGTCCGTTAACAAAAGAGTAATATTCTTCGCCATATTGATCGGTATGAGTGATAACAACCTCTATATCTTCATCTTTTAGGTGAATGATCGGGTATAGCGGCTCTGATGTCATATTCTCGTTTAAGAGATCTACCAGTCCGTTCTTAGAATGAAATTTCTTTCCATTATATACTATGGTAAGCCCTGTATTTAGAAATACATAGTTTTTTAGAAGGCTCTCTACATAGTTATCTCTGAAATTATAATTGAGGAAGATCGTATTATCAGGAACAAATTCTATTAGTGTTCCGTTTTCCTGATCGGTTGGATGAATTTTTTCTTCTTTGGTAACAATAGCTTTGTCATATTCGACCGATGTAGTCTGTCCTTCTCTAAAACTTTGTATCAAAAAAAATGAAGACAGTGCATTAACAGCCTTGATACCAACACCATTAAGACCTACTGACTTTTTAAATGCTTTTGAATCATATTTAGCACCGGTATTCATCTTAGACGATACGTCTTTGACCTTTCCCAGCGGAACTCCACGTCCATGATCGCGAACACGAACTACACCTTCGTTTATAGAGACTTCGATCGTTTTACCGAACCCCATCATATATTCGTCGATGGAGTTGTCTAATACCTCCTTGAGAAGTACGTATATACCGTCATCGGCAGATGTGCCATCGCCCAACTTACCAATATACATACCCGGACGGCGACGGATGTGTTCCTGCCAATCGAGGGTTTTAATATCATCATCGGAATAATTAACTTCGGGTAGTTTGATCTCCTCTTCCATAAACTCTTAAAATTTCTTTTAATAAAAAAATTGCGTTGTAAAAATATAAAAAAATCTTGGGAAGAAAAAGTCCTTACCTTGCCTCTAATGCTTACTTAAGCTGTTTTATATAGGCTCTTCGTTTCTTATGATTTTCAGCATTGAAGCCATCCCACAGTGACGCAACCTTATTATTCATCTCCAATTCGGGATTAGATTCGGCATATTTGAATCCACATTTATATGCCGACGGAATGATGTCGCTAAAAATAATAGCATTAACTCCTTTTCCCTGATATTCCGGTGCTATGCCTATCAGCATAAGGTCTACAACGGGATTTTTCTTGCTTTTCAAATCTTTCAACAACGGAACCCATCCGAAAGGGAATAGTTTGCCTCGCGATTTTATAAGTCCTCGCGACAGGCTCGGAATAGCAATCCCAAAACCGACAACATCGTCCGTATCTTCTTTTATAATAATAGTTACCAGATCCCAACGAAGAAGAGGTACATACATTTTCACATAATGATCTATTTGTCGCTGAGTAAGAGGGACAAAACCATATAAGGGTTGATATGCAACATTAAGTAACGAAAATAACTTGGCTACATAGGGCGTAATCTGTTGCAGATTCTTAAATTTCAATACCTTTAACCCATATCTCTGCATCACCATATTAGCTATTCGTTGATGTCTTTCGGGCACAGAATGGGGAACAGGAATAAGATACTCGTTCCAATCGGCATCTTTCTGATAACCAAGTCGCTCTATCTGAGTTACGTAATAAGGGTAGCTATATTTTGTAGCCATCGTAGACACCTGATCAAATCCATGAATAAGAAGTCCTTCGGCATCAAGATCGGTAAAACCTAAAGGTCCTATCACAGCATCCATACCTTTATTCTTAGCCCAAGTGTGTACTGTATCAAAGAGGGCATCTACAACTTCATCGTCATTGATGAAATCTACAAACCCAAAACGAACCTCTTTTTTCTCCCAAATGCGATTGGCTTCGCGATTTATTATGGCAGCTATTCTGCCTACTATTTCGTCATTCTTATATGCCAAAAACAATTGTAACTCACAGAAATCAAATGCCGGATTTTTCTTTGCATTCAATGTATCCAGTTCATCCAAGATAAGGGATGGCACATAGTAAGGGCAGTCTTTATATAGATTTATTGGAAATTTAACAAAAGCTTTTCTCAATGCTTTATTGTTCTCGTTTACTTCTTTTATGATTATGGACATAGGTTTACAAAATGTTTCTATTTCGAGCGTAAAGATAATATATTAGTTATAAATTATAAGTCTGATCTGTATTCCTAAATGATAAATTATGTTTCAGAATACAAAACATATTACCAGATCAAATCATTTTCGGACACTATATAATTCATTTTTATATCATTATCGTCTGCCGGTATTTTATCAAACAACTGAAATTCAAAACAGATTCCCATTTTAGGAGCTTTTAATTGCGGTAGAAAGCGGTCGTAAAACCCTCTTCCACGTCCTAATCGGTTCATTTTACGATCGAATGCAACGCCGGGAACAATGATCAAATCTACTTTCTTGAAATCGGAAAAATTATCTCCTATCGGCTCCATTATACCAAAGGAGGATTGTTGAAATCCTGATGTAGGAATATATTTTCTAAAGATAAGATCATCTCCCTGAACGACAGGTAGATAAAAATTCTTTTCGGATGCCCATTTTTGGATAAATTCAAATGTTTGAACCTCATCATCAATACTATTATAAATAAAAATATTTTTTGCTTCCTGAAAAACACCTGTCAACTCCACAACTTCGAGCACTTCATTAGAGCAATTATGTAATTCGCTGAAAGAACATTTCTTCTTCAGCGATAAAACTTTTTTTCGTAGTATATCTTTTTCTTGTTGTATATTACTCATTATTTTCATATTGTTGCAGTCAAAGATAAGATTTTATCTTTTTATTCCTGAATAGAAATATTCGACAAAAATACATTACTTAGACAATATTATCCTAATTTTGGGACTTAAAATCAAATTTACTCAAACTAGATCGGATTACGAGAATGAAAAATGCTATTTCCAACTTTTTCCAAAAACCTATTTTCTATGACAAACGGCTGATATTCGCTTTATGGCTGGGAGCTGCTTTAGTGGCAGGACTTAGTCATATTTCCAAAAGCAACAATTATCAGATATTTAAGTATGTATTTTATCATACACTTGACCAAGTAAATCTATATGCAGAATATCCTGAATATGGAGATACGAATCATTATGGACCTTTATTCAGTATCATTATAGCCCCGTTTGCTCTTCTACCTGATTTTCTGGGAGTACCGCTTTGGGATGTGTCGATAGCTGCCACTCTGCTTTTTGCTATCTACAAATTGCCAATGCAATGGAAGGGCAAAGTGATTATATATTGGATTGTGATGCACGACATACATACCAATGCAAGTAATTGCCAGACTAACACACTCATTGCAGCATTAATAGTAGGTACATTTATTTGTATTCGTTCCGAAAAAGATTTTTGGGCTGCATGTCTTATTATGCTGGGAGCATTCGTCAAGTTGTACGGAATAGTGGGGCTTGCATTTTTCTTCTTTTCTAAGAATAAAATAAAGTTTACAGGCTCACTCCTATTTTGGGCTGTACTATTTTTTGTATTACCAATGCTTCTGTCCTCACCTCAATTTATAGTACAAAGCTATTTTGATTGGTACGAATCTTTATCTTTAAAGAATGCACTCAACGCAGCATCTCTATATCAGGATATTTCAGCAATGGGATTCATCAGACGCACAACAGGCATAGTGGAAATATCTAATATGTTGATACTTATACCTGCACTCCTTTTATTTGGACTTCAATATATAAAGGTGAAAAATTATACCGATCCAATATTCCAATTCGGGATATTAGCTTCCACTCTTATGTTTGTTGTATTATTCAGCAGTGGTTCCGAAAATGCAACATACGTAATAGCTGCCTCGGGTTTTGCAATATGGTTTATTCTTCAGAAAAAGCCTCGTAGTAAATATGTTATTGTGTTGCTTATTTTTACAATGATCCTTACCATAGGAGCAGGTTCAGACATTATGCCATCTTATGTGCGGAAAGAGATCATAAGACCTTATGCGCTTAAGGCTTTACCGTTTCTTGTAGTATGGCTCACTCTTGTATATCAATTAGTAACATTCAAAAAAACAACTAGTGAAGTATTGTCTGACCAATATATGACAAAAGAACAATAATAGAGGAAACTCTATAAATATAATAAAACAAGAGGGGTATGT
>DHNQ01000010.1:0-162455 GCA_002409595.1 Dysgonomonas sp. UBA5412 | reverse complement strand
ACATACCCCTCTTGTTTTATTATCAATGATATTATTTATTTACCTTTTATAGAGTTCGGTTCTGAGACTCTCCTTTGTTGCTTTATTTGATTTTATAAGCCTTATAGCTTCTTTCAATATTTTATCATCTTGCTGAAAGACTGAATAAAAACCTTCTTCACCATATATATTGCGAATAATAAATGACTCTATCTGAATTTGCAATAAGCGTCTTGATTCTTCGATAAGGTAAGGTTGTCGGCGTATACCTTTACGGTAAGCATATTCAACCAAATTATCAACAAGAGGTTGAGTAGCAAGAAATTTAGCAGCGTCTTGCCAAGTCTTATACTTCTTCAGCATCTCGCGATTACCCTCAGTATATGAGAAAGCATATTCGCGCAGAGTTCCACTATTAGCAACTCTTAGATAATAGGAATTGACTCCGATGGTATCTCGTGGCACAAACACATCAGCCAAGATGCCATCATCTCCATAAACAGGGCGACCCGAAAGAGTGTGAAATAAGGGAAGATTATCAACCTTTATACTATCTCTGTTATCAAATTCGCCTCGATTATACCTATTTACAAGATCCATGTCATAATCGCTACGGTCTCCTTTTTTATATGCTTTTTGTATGCAGCGGCCCGATGGTGTATGATAGCGGGCAATGGTTAGTTGCAGTGCCGAACCGTCTTTGAATACGTGGCGGCTTTGAACCAGACCTTTTCCAAAGGAACGACGACCAACAATCAGTCCTCTGTCGTTATCTTGCATAGCTCCCGAAAATATTTCGCTGGCAGAAGCACTACCTTCATCAATGAGAACAACTAATTGATTGTCCTTGCATGTACCTGATCCATCGGCGAAAACATTCTCTCTGGGATAGGCTCGTCCTTCGGTATAGACAATCATATCGCCATTGGAAAGAAATTCATTTGTCATCATTATGGCTGCCCCCAAATAACCTCCGGTATTACCTTGCAGATCGACTATAAGTGATTCGCAACCCTGATTTTTCAATCTGGCTATTGCTGAAATAAATTCATTATAAGTGGTACTTCCAAACTTGGTAACTTTTATATAGCCTATATTCCCATCTACGGCATAAGCAACAGGAACAGTTTTGACCGGAACATCTGCTCTTGTCACCTCAAAGGTAAGGAGTTTATCACTTGTACCTCTTTTGATACCAAGTTTTACTTTTGTGTCCTTTTTTCCTCTAAGGTTACGAAAGACTTTTTCTTCGGTAAGACCTTTTCCTACAAAAAGACTGTCATTTACATATACAAGCCTATCACCGGGGAAAATACCGACTGCTTCGGACGGACCTCCGGGGATGACATTGACAATGGCAACCGTATCTTTTTGCAACATAAATTCCACACCGATACCGCTAAAGTGACCTTCGAGTTCATCGCCGGTAAGCTCCATATTTTCGGCAGATATATATGTGGAGTGTGGATCTAAGCCTGCAATTATAGTAGGGATAGCACTCTCCATCAGTTCATTTACGTTTACTGTATCTACGTATGATTTGTTAATATACTCAAATATTGTTTCCAGTTTGTTATTGCCGGCTCCTCCCATCCAACTACGAACGGGGCTAAAAATTGAAAATACGTTTCCGATAAAAATACCTGCAGCAATGCTTAATGCTATGCACAATGGCAACCAGATATAAATCCCCTTATTTTTTTTCATTTTACAGTCTAACTCTTCTTATTTATTATTTAGTATTTCATCCAGATCTAAAAAAACGACTTCTACTCCGGCGCGTTCAAGCAACGAAGCTCCATCGCTGCGTCTGTATTTCTGATAATATACTACACGTTTTATTCCGGCTTGTATTATAAGTTTTGCGCATTCGATGCAGGGTGATGAGGTAACATACATAGTGGCTCCCAAACTGCTATTGTGCGAACAGGCTACTTTTGTTATTGCATTTGCCTCAGCATGCAATACATAAGGTTTGGTTTCATTATTCTCATCTTCACAGATGTTTTCAAATCCTGATGGGGTTCCATTATATCCGTCTGATATAATCATCTTATCTTTTACTATAAGGGCTCCGACCTTTCGTCTTTCACAATAAGAGTTTTCAGCCCAGATTACCGCCATTCTCATGTAGCGTTCGTCTAAAAGCTGTTGTTTTTCTTTTTCCATTATATAAACTCTAAATACGATGTTTGTTTAGATGCATCTAACTACTAATATATCAGTTGATTTAAGATATAAAAAAATATGAAATAAAATCATCTGACACACTCTTTTTTCAGCTACACAAAGATAATGAAAAGTTGGCGATATCTCACTACTGCTCTGTTTTTTATCAGCTATTGTGCAGATTATTTATCTATATAGCAAACAAGAGTTGAATAAAAATGGTAACAACAAAAAATCATAAAAAAAGTGTCACCTTTGTCACCTTTTGTTCAAAAGAGAAAAACCTTAGTTCAACTGCGTTTGTGATTAAAGGCTTTTAATGTAAATTTGCAGACTGATAAACTATCAATACAAAACTAATATAAAAGGAGATAAAATGAAAGATCATAGATTCAAAGCACATCCATGGCATGGAATTAACATAGGAAAGGATGCTCCGGAAGTTGTTACTTGTTTTATAGAAATAGTACCAACCGACACTGTTAAATATGAAGTAGATAAAGAAACAGGATATTTGAGCATAGACCGTCCTCAGAAATACTCTAATATTATACCGGCTTTATATGGCTTCATACCCCAGACTTACAGTGCAGGAAGAGTGGCAGAATTGACAAATCTACATTTGGGAAGAACGGATATAGAGGGAGACAACGACCCTGTGGATATATGTGTGTTGACTGAGAAAGATATTACTCACGGCGACATTATAGTTAAAGCCAGACCGATCGGGGGATTTCGCTTATTGGATCACAACAAGGCGGACGACAAACTGATAGCTGTATTAGAAGACGATGCCATATACGGCTCGTTTCGAAATATAACCGATGTGCCTTTGATGGTAATTAACAGATTGAAGCATTATTTTACAACATACAAAGATCTGCCGGAAGACAAGTCTCCGCGCTGCATTCTGACAGATATCTATGATATAAATACAGCCCATGACATAATACGACGATCGATAGAGGATTACAATAATGAATTTAAAGTTAAATAATAGGAAGAAGATATTCTCATTTATCTTCATACTGTTCATTATTATGCCTTGCAGTTTTGTTCTGTATGGCTACTTTGAGGCTCGTAACATTGCATTAAGAGAATTTACATTTGTGCATAAAGATATTCCTGAAAGCTTTAATGGCTCTAAAGTAATTTTCATTTCGGACATTCATTGTGACGAATATTTTACACCGGAGAAGGTTGCACAATTAGTGAAAAGGATAAACGATCTCAAGCCTGACATTATACTCATAGGGGGAGATAATGTTCGTAAAGACTCAATATATGCAACACCGTTTTTCGCAGAGATCGGCAAACTGAAAAGCAAGTACGGCGTATACACAGTATTGGGAAACCACGATCATTGGGAAGGTGCAGATCTTATACAAAATGGATTGAAAAACTGTGGATTCCATATTTGCGACAATCAGGCTTATTGGATCAAGGAAGGAATGGATAGTATAAGAATAGGCGGTGTCGGCGACTTTTGGGAAGACAATCAAATTCTCGAAAATACTGTTGATGGAATTTCAGACAATGACTTTTGTATTCTTCTGTCGCATAATCCTGATTATATGGAAAAACTAGATTCGGAACGGGTCGACCTTATGCTATCAGGACATACTCATGCAGGACAGATAACTCTCTTTGGACTATGGGCTCCTATAATGCCCAGTTCGATGCACCCTGAATATTTACAGACCGGACAAAAATACAGATACGGGTGGATACAGAAGAGCAAAACAAGACTATATGTAACGTCCGGAATCGGAATGGGTGGTTTTCCTTTTCGCTTTTTTGCCCGACCTGAAATCGTAGAAGTCACTTTAAGGAATAATTAAAAAAGAAGAGCTTCGCAAAAAAGCTCTTCTTTTTTAATACATATTTTTATATCAATTATTTCAAAGATTTATCATCATCCATTCTCAAGAATGTTTTGTCTTTACTAAAGTAACATTTAATAGTATCATCGAGATTAAATATTCGATAACTATCGGCATAAGACCATGTGCCTCTAATATAAGCTTTGAATAAATACACCTCGTCAGGTTCACGTCTTTGATCTTCCGCTATTTTTTCGTACGAAATAGGTTCCAAATAATCAACTTTTGTTATAGTTCCCTTATCGGCATCCCTATACCGAAGATGGCTTTTTAGAGCATCACCCATTTTGTCAAGATCATATTGACGAGTATTGCAGGATGCGAACATCAATCCTAGTATTAATACAATCAAAACTTTTTTCATACTCAAATCTAACAATAATAATTAAATAAACTCTGTATCACATCAATTTCGAGAAGGTCTATCTATAGCTCTATTTTCTTTAATATAAATATTATAACTATCAGTTCCCGCAGATTCTTCATAAATAACTAAGTCAAAATCCGTTATTACACTTATAAAATGGCTCATAATTTCAGCAATGATAGTTTCATATTCAGCCCACACCGTTGTATTGGTAAACGTATATATTTCGATAGGAACGCCTTGCGTTGTAGTAGCCAACTGACGCACCAACAAAGTGAGATCATTATTGATACAAGGATGGGCTTTCAGATAGGCTATACCATACTGCATAAATAGTTCACAATTGGTTATAAAGTGTTTGCCTAGCACTACATCTGCCCCCAATTCATTATTTAATGCTGCAATGGATTTTTGCCTGTCATTAATATATGGCGACAGAAACTTTATCTTTTTATAATTCTCCAATTCCTCTTCAGTCAACGGACGAATCGAATCATATTTAACATTTAAAGATCGCCTAAAACGTCGTCCTCCACTTTCCTGCATACCCCGCCAGTTTTGGAACGAATCAGAAATCAAGGCATAGGTTGGTATAGTAGTGATAGTCTTATCAAAATTTCGGACTTTCACGGTGGTCAGATTTATTTCTTCGATAGTACCATCAGCCCCATACTTATTCATTGTTATCCAATCTCCGATTTGCACCATATTATTTGTCGAAATCTGAATACTACCGACAAAGCCCATAATAGAATCTTTAAACATGAGCATAAGTACAGCAGAGGCTGCCCCCATTGCTGCAAAGAAAGCTGTAGCCGATCTGCCGGTAAGGATAGAATATATGATGACTGCTCCAAAAATGAACATTATGATCTGTATCACTTGAAAATAGCTTTGCATCGGCTTATTCTTAAACGCCGGCTTTTCTTGCAATACGTCTCCAAAAGATCTGACTAAAGCCATTATAGTCCATATCACCATAAATACTAAATAAATATCGGTCAGTTTAATTAGAGGCGATACTAGTCCTTTGAAGTCATAAAAAACAATCGGTATGGCTCCTCTCACAAAAGAATAAGGTATAACCAGAGCCAGATAATGAGGGAGCTTATGGTTTATGGTATATCCAAAGAAAGAGAGTTTAGTTATTTTTTCTACACGAAGAAAGATAAATGTAAGTATCCTTCTAACAACGAATTGTAATACATAAACTGTAAGAACGACTATTGCCAACAAAACGATAAGTTTCACATAAGTTATCCATTGGGCAGGCACACCTACCTCGGAAAGCACCTTTTGCATCCATTTTGCTATAACAATCGTAGTTGATTCGTAGTCTGTTTGTATTGTCTCTATATCCATAATTTATCTTTAAAAATATAACATTACTTACAAACAGTCAGATCATCCCGATCTTTAAATGTTTGTAATTTGATTTCTCTGTATTTCTTCAAAAATAAAGATTTTAAATTTTAGGTACAAGTTTCGGCAAAGTTATTATAAATAAAATATACAAAATAGTAAGAGGTATCGCTTCAATAAAGGAAGGGTTATTAACTGACAGTAAAACTATTAATACTCCCATAAAAGCATTTTAGCCAATGGATTGAAATTAATTATAATTTTATGCTATTTTCACATCTTATTTTTATAATTTAGCACATATTAGAATCATCAATATAATTTTGAAAATATTCGTAGCTGAAGTTTATCGATCTTCATAAAAGTCTTTCTGAGAGATATAATTTAAAATTCAGTCTTATCTTGAGATACAACTTTTCTCTTGAAATCTTGTGATTATTATATATAAATTACGACTAAATAATATACAACTATTTTAACAAACGAATAAACTATAAGTAAAAATGAAAAAAGTCCTTTATCTATTTGCTCTTCTTACTATCATAACCTCTTGTTCCGAAAAGCCTTTAAATTTGAAGGTTATGAGTTTCAACATACGCCTCGATCATGCAGGAGATAGCGTCAACAACTGGCAATACCGAAAAGATGTTGCGGCAGAAATGGTAAAGACAAACAATATAGATATACTTGGCACACAGGAAGTTTTAGTAAACCAATTAAACGACTTGAAAGAGAGACTACCTGAATACACAGTAGTAGGTGTAGGCAGAGATGACGGTAAAGAGGCCGGAGAGTTTTCTGCTATTTTTTATAAAAAGGATAAATTTAAAGAAGTAAAATCCGGAAATTTTTGGTTGAGCGAAACCCCTGAGATAGTAGGATCTAAAGGTTGGGATGCATCATATATTCGTGTAGCTACATGGATAATTCTGAATGACATACAATCGTCCAACAAATTTTTGGTAATAAATACTCATCTGGACAATGATGGGCTTTTGGCACGTATAGAGGGAGGGAATTTATTATTAGAAAAGGCTATGGAGCTAGGAAAGGATATGCCGATAATAATTACTGGAGATTTTAATGATACTCCCGATTCAGAGGCTATAAAGAACATAACAAACACCAACCATAAAAAGTATATGCTTGATAGCAAATCTGTTGCAACGAAAAGATCGGGTACAGATTGGACTTTCCACGATTTCGGACGTTTGCCTGAAAATGAACGCCCATATCTTGATTATATTTTTGTGAGCAACCGGGTCTCTGTATCTGAATTCGATGTGCTTCCTGATAAGATAAATGGAGTATTTGTTTCGGATCACAAAGCAGTCATGGCTTCAATTACATATCATCCCACTGAAATAGAATTCAAGTTTGATAAAGAATAAAGCATATAATATACTCAAAACATATATTCATTTAATAAATATCAATATGAGGAAATCATTCATTTTACTAGCCTTAATAGCCTTCGCAGGTATAATAAAGGCACAAACGCCTCAGAAATTACCTATCGACCCTCAAGTGAGATTTGGTAAACTGGAGAATGGCTTGACATATTATATCAGGCATAATGCTTATCCTGAAAAAAGAGCAGATTTTTATATTGCTCAGAAGGTTGGATCAATGCAGGAAGAAGACAGTCAGGCAGGATTAGCCCATTTTCTTGAACATATGGCTTTCAACGGAACAAAAAACTTTCCGGGAAAGAAAACAATGCTTAACTATTTAGAAACAATAGGCGTAAAATTCGGAGCTAATGTAAATGCTTACACCTCATTCGACGAGACAGTTTACAATCTGTCCGATGTGCCCGTAGTACGCCAGACAATAATAGACTCTTGTCTACTTGTACTTCACGATTGGTCTGGTTTTATCGCTTTGAAAAATGAGCAAATAGACGAAGAACGTGCCGTAATTAAAGAAGAATGGCGCACTCGCAGCGGAGCGCAATATCGCATCTGGGATAAACAGCTTCCTATTATTTTTGAAGGAAGTAAATATGCAGACCGCATGCCTATCGGTAAAATGGAGATTGTAGAAAACTTTCCATATCAAACACTGAAAGACTATTATCACAAATGGTACAGACCCGATCTTCAAGGAATTATCATAGTTGGAGACATTGATGTAGATGCAGTAGAGTCTACTGTAAAAACAATGTTTTCCGATATACCTAAACCTGTGAATCCGGCTGAAAGAGTCTACTTTCCTGTGCCTGATAATGAAGCACCAATTGTATCAGTAATTACAGATCCTGAGGCTGTAAATACACAAGTTACGATGTATATCAAACATGATGTTATTCCCGCAGAAGTAAAAGAAACTCAAGCCGGATTAATCATAGACCTTATCAAAAATCTGGCTTCGGGAATGCTTTCGGATAGATTGAAAGAGATTTCTCAAACAGCAGAATCTCCTTTCGCAGCAGCATACGCTTATGACGGAAGCTTTTTCGTTTCTAAGACCAAAGATGCGTGGACATCAATAGCCATAAGCAAAGAAGGAAAAGTAAAAGAAAGTTTGGCAAGCTTGGTTAGAGAAAATGAGCGTGTTCATAAATTTGGTTTTACCGATGCAGAGATCGAAAGAGCCAAAGCAAATATTCTGCAACAATATGAAAATATGTACAATAACAGAAACAAAGAACTTAACAGACGTTATGTTCAGGAATATGTTCGTAGTTTTACAGATGGAGAAGGTATTCCGGGAATAGAATACGAATACAATTTTATAAAACAATTTGCACCAATGATAAATGCTCAGGCGGTAAATGGTTTTATACAACAGATCATAAATGAGAAGAATCTGATAATCACTGTAACCGGACCGGAAAAAGAAAATATATCATATCCGACTAAGGAAGACCTGATATCAGTAGTAAGCACAGCTAAAGCAGAAGATATAACACCATACGCAGAGACAGTTTCGAACGAGCCATTAATAACTAATCTACCTAAAGCCGGAAAGATCGTCAATGCCACAACTGATGCTCAACTTGGAACTACAATATGGACATTATCGAACGGAATGAAGGTTGTATTTAAAAAGACAGATTTCAAAGATGACCAAATACTCATGTCCATAGATGGATATGGCGGCACATCAATTGTGCCCGATGCCGACATAGTCAATGCCGGCTTAGCTTCAGCAGTTCCGTATATCGGAGGTATAGGAAACTTTAGTTCTACTGATCTGAAAAAAGTTTTGGCAGGAAAATCGGCTCATGTCAATGCATTTATTTCATCTTATACACAAGGATTTAAAGGGGCATCAACAATCAAAGATTTAGAGACATTACTTCAATTGACATATTTGCATTTCACTGCACCAAGAAAAGATGAGGGTGCTTATTCTACAATTTTGGATATGATCAAAAACCAATTGAAGAATCTGACCTCCGACCCTTCTTATGTAATGCAATTGGAAACAATCAAAACCATGTATGGAGACAATCCTCGTATGAAGGAAATGACATTGGAAGATGCTGAGAAACTAAATTATGATCGTATTATAGAAATATACAAAGAGATGTTCGCTAATCCGGGATCGTTTACCATATCTTTTGTAGGAACAGTAGATGAAAATGCTTTAAAACCTCTTGTAGAACAATATTTAGCATCACTTCCGTCAGGAAATAAAGACATGAAATATAAAGAGTTTGATGCTAAAATCAACAAGGGTGAAATAGTCAACACTTTTGAGCAGGATATGAAAACTCCTAAATCGTCTGTATCTGAATTATACAGCGGTACTCTGAAACGAGATTTGAAAAACCAGATATCAATATCAGCATTAAAACAAATTTTGGATATTGTATATGTCCGCACTATAAGAGAAGAAGCCGGAGGAACATACGGAGTCGGTGTTCAATCATCTATCGAACGTATACCGGCAGGACAAGCTAAATTGAAAATGACATTCGATACTGATCCTGAAAGAGTACATACCATATCTCCTATCATAGATCGTGAGGTTAAAATAATCGCCGAAAAAGGCCCGCAGGATGCTGACTTCCAAAAAGTAAAAGAATATATGATTAAAAAGTTCCAAGAAGATGATAAGACCAACGGTTACTGGTTATCAATTTTAGGAAACAAGTATTTCTATAACGAAGACAGCTATTCTCAATATTTATCTATCGTAAACAGTTTAACTAAAGACGATATCAAAACTCTAACTAAAGACCTTGTTTCGCAAGGAAACTTTATCGAAGTAATAATGAATCCGAAGAAATAATCTGATTCTAAATCATAGCAAGAAGCCGTTTGATATAATATATCAAACGGCTTTTTAAGTTAAATAGTAGAATAAAGTAACAGCTTCTTAACCAAAGCTTAACTATGCAACAAAGCGGTTTTCAAACTTTTACATTTTACTTTGCAGAAAAAAACGATGAAGCATATTTATTCTATATTCAGCATTATATTCTTATTGAATGCAAACCTATGTTTGGCACAGGATACAACTGCATTCAAACCCTCGGGAAAAATTATTGCCCGTGGTTTTATGGATTACAGTACCGGATTTGGGAATGCAAATGATCAAAAAGGCTTTGACATTACTAGAGCATTTCTTGGGTACAATTATAAAATAACTAAATCACTTCAAACTCAAGTCATATTAGATGGTGCTGCCGGCAAAACATCGTCCGATGGGCTGGAAGTATATCTCAGAAATGCTTTTATAAATTGGAATGACAATAACTTCAATATCAATATTGGACTAATCGGTTTGATGCAGTTTAGTGTACAAGAAAAATACTGGATGCACAGATATGTACAAAAATCATTTCAGGATTTGAATAAGATGGCTCCAAGCGTTGATTTAGGTATAAGTGCCGAATATAAATTTAACTCTTTTATCTCAGCAGACCTTACTCTAACAAATGGAGAAGGTAACAAAAAGGTTAAGAAAGACAACACGATGCGATATGCAGCAGGCTTAAGCCTCTTTCCGACAAGTAACACTATATTCAGAATATATGGTGATTACTACAATAAAGATGAATCGCAGTATGACAAATTACCCGATGGAGTGGCAAATGCGGAATATAAAGATCAATATACGCTATCTCTTTTTGCAGGTTATCAAGACAAGATTCTTTCGGGAGGAGTAGAATATAATAAAGTTTACAACAAGGGCTTTATCGACAAAAAGAACTATGATGGCTATTCGGCTTATCTATCAGGTAAAATAAAAGACAAATGGAGAGCTTTTGCCCGTTACGACATCCAAGATTCGTCAGCCCCTGATAATTTCTTAACTCCATGGAACAACCTCGATGGGCAATTGATGATGATCGGTGTAGAATTTCAACCGCTAAAGCAACTAAAAATATCGCCCAATTTTAGAAACATTAATGCTGACAGAGCAAAGGCTGAACAATATGTATTTGTGAATCTTGAATTCAACTTATAAGGTAACGAGAAAATATATCAACTAATAGTAAAGGAGGGTAGATAAATTATCTATCCTCCTTTACTGTGTATATATTTATTCAGAAGATTAACGTATTCGGGTTTTCTTTTGGAATCGAAGAAACATTAATATCGCAGCGCAACTCAATCCGACAGGAAATGTAACCCAAACTCCGGGCACTCCCCAATTCAATATAAAGCCGCAAGTATAACCTACCGGCAATGCGATTACAAAATAAGATATAAAAGCTATTACCATGACTGCTTTTACATCGGTTAAACCTCTCAAAGCATTAGCAAATGCAATTTGCATACCATCGCTAAATTGATAAATAAGCAACGGAAAGACAAGGGTAACAACCACCAGCCGGACATCTTCTTCATCAGTAAACCAAGTCCCGATATAATGGCGGAAGCTAAAAATTAGTGATGAGGTTATTACGGCCATCAGCATAATTATATGCGCACCGGCAAATGCCGAACTTCGTATATTGACCAAATCATTGCTTCCTCTAAAATTACTTACTCTCACAGCTATAGCTGAACCCATACCATAAAACATCATAAAGCTGACAGTAGATATAGTAACCATGATCTGATGGGCAGCCAAAGCTACTGCTCCCAGCCAGCCGACCATGATTGCACTCAAACTAAATGAAGCTGTCTCCATACCCATTTGTAATGCTACTGGCCACCCCATCTTATTCAGCACTTTAAAGTCGACTTTATTCAATTTCGAGCGAAAAAATCCACCCTTATATAAAGCATATCTCTTAGTAAAGAAGAAGATAAACACAAAAGCTGACAACATAAGAATTCGGGAAAAAAGCGTGCTTATGCCTGCTCCCAACAAACCTAATTCAGGCATTCCAAACTTACCATGAATAAGGATATAATTACTGACAATATGTACAACATTGCCCCCCAACAATATCCACATAGATGTACGGGTGTCTGTTATACCATCCACAAATTGTTTAAAAGCATTGAATAACATCACAAAAATGAGTGTACTCAACAGTATAATAAAGTATGGCTTTATTAAAGGTATCAGTTCTTTAGGCTGCCCCAATTTCTCTACATTCAAATATAATACAGTCATTGCTAATATCATCAATATAGCTATTACAGTATTTGCCAAAAGGCTATTCTTTAGCATTCTTCCGGCAGCCGGAAATTCACTACTTCCAAACAGACTCCCTATTATGGGTGTTAACCCATAAGCAAAGCCTGTACCGAATATGATAACCAAGTTAAAGACACTATTTACAAAAGAGGATGCAGCCAACGACTCTACATTGTAATGCCCCACCATCAGCGTATCGGCAAAACCAACCAATATCATCCCCATCTGTCCGATAACAATAGGCAACCCCAAATGCAACAATGCTATATAATGTGATTTATATTTATTGAAGAATTTCATTATTATTTTCTTATATGTAGTTTTTTATTTCGAAACGGATGCAAAATTACAAATTATATTCTACCTTAGAAACTAAATGGTTAACTTAGCTTACCACAATCTTAACAGTTTCGTAACAAATCCTTAGTTCGTTTGTTATAAATACTAAATAATATTGCATCAAAATTATAATATACAGAGAATATGAAAAAAACTTTATTTTTTACAGTAATAACATTGATACTGACCCTCAGTTCGTGTGGAAACAAAGAAAGTAACCTTTCGGGTGCAGGAGCTACATTTCCCGCTCCGTTTTACAATATCGTATTTAAAGAATATGCCAAGATAGGCAGCAATGTCACTTATGGTGCTATTGGTAGCGGAGGTGGAATCAGAAGCTTAAAAGACCAAACTGTTGATTTTGGAGCAACAGATGTATTCTTATCTGATGCTGAACTAAAAGACATGGGTGCAGACGTAATTCACGTACCAACATGTTTGGGAGCTGTAGTTTTGTCTTATAACCTAAAGGATGTAAAAGACTTGAAACTAACAGCAGACCTAATCTCAGACATTTACAGAGGAAAAATAACAAACTGGAACGATGCCAGAATAAAAGAACTGAATCCGGAACTTAATTTACCTGACAAAGGTATTACACCTGTATACCGTTCGGATGGTAGCGGTACAACATCAGTATTTTCAGAATACATGTCGAAAGTAAACGCTGCATGGAAAGAAGAGATCGGTGAAGGTAAATCACTAAAATTTCCGGCAGGTATAGCAGCTAAGGGAAATCCGGGAGTAGCAGGTATCATTGCCGAGACTGAGGGAGCAATCGGATATATCGGTTCTGAATATGCATTGGCTCTGAATATGTCGTCTGCTTTATTACAAAACAGCTCGGGCAATTTCGTTGCAGCAGATACAAAAAGTATCTCAGCTTCAGCAAATGTAGATATACCAAACGATACTCGTGTGGTGATAACTAATTCACCAAATCCTGAAGCTTATCCTATAAGCACTTTTACTTGGATAATAGCATATAAGGAACAAAACTACAACTCAAGAACAGAGGTTCAGGCAAAATCGTTAGTAGGTTTGCTTAACTATATAATAAGCGATGAAGGTCAAGCAATTGCAACTAAAACGCACTATGCTCCTCTACCTGCAATAGCTTTAGAAAAAACAAAAGCAGCAATAGAATCTATGACATTCGAAGGAAAAAAAATAGAGACTTATCAACTATCTGTCGCTAAAGACGCAGCACATTAACAGGCAAAAAAACAGAATAGCTAAAAAAGCGAATCATAGATGAAAGATAAAATATTCAAAGCCATACTATTCATTGCAGCTTGTCTGATAATAGTCCTCACGGCAGGAGTTATATATGGACTGGTTAGCAAAAGCATCGGAGCCTTCTCCGAGTTTGGATTCGGCTTTATCACTTCTTCCGAATGGGATTCACGAAACAATGTATATGGGGCTTTGCCCTTCATAGCAGGTACGATGGTAACATCCATTTTAGCTCTCCTGTTTTGCATTCCATTTTCTTTATCTGTTGCACTCTTTAACGGTGAATATTTCCGGAATAAAAAGATATCTACGATAGTTAGCTCTATCGTAGATCTTCTTGCCGGAATACCATCCATCGTATATGGTCTGTGGGGTTTCTACACATTGCGTCCGATACTTATAGATTTAGGCGTGAGTGATCAGGGATTTGGAATATTATTATCATCCATCATTCTTGCCATTATGATCATACCTTATGCCTCATCACTAAGTGCCGAGTTTATAGCTATGGTTCCTAATGATCTGAAAGAAGGAGCATACAGCCTCGGAGCTACAAATCTGGAAGTTATAACTTCGGTAAATCTCCCTGTTGCAGGCTCCGGTATATTTGCAGCCTACGTTTTAGCTTTCGGACGTGCATTGGGCGAAACAATGGCGGTGACCATGTTAATCGGAAATACCAATAATATACCCACAAGCCTTTCCGATACGGGAAATTCGATGGCGAGTATCATTGCCAATCAGTTTGGAGAAGCCAGCGGACTAAAATTGAGTTCACTCATGGCTATCGGATTATTATTGTTCCTGATTACGGCTTCAATCAATTTCGTAGCCAAGTACATTATGAAAATGGTGAATAAATGAAAAAGAGATTTACATCTACTGCTAAATACAGACTTACCAAAAGCAAAATATTTTTCTTTGCTGTCTGCACATTATCGGGCATAACAATGATCCCTCTTTTCCTTATTCTTTGGGAATTAATAAAAAAAGGATATAAACAATTTAATGTAAGTCTTTTTACAGAAGTTGCTCCTACATCAATGGAGGCGATGCTTGCCCGCATCAGCGACAGCCCTATACCCGGTGGTATATTGAACGGTATTACCGGAACATTACTCATATTAACATTAGCTATTATTATAGCCATCCCCATCGGGATAATGACAGGAATCTATCTTGCCGAAAATCAAAAGAAAAGACTGGCAGAACTAGTCCGTAGTCTCAGCGACTTATTGCAAGGTATTCCATCCATTGTAATTGGTGTAGTAGTTTATATTTGGGTTGTAATACCTATGTCGAGCTACTCAGCTTTAGCCGGTAGCATTGCTCTGGCAATTATGATGTTGCCTATGATAATACGTTCGACCGAAGAAAGTATAAAAATGCTTCCCGCATCACTCAAAGAAGCCGGTTTGGCTTTGGGAGGTTCATATACAACTGTTATACTAAGAGTTTTGCTCCCTTCTGCTTTCAGCGGATTATTTACAGGATCACTACTTGCCATATCGCGTGTGATGGGAGAAACAGCCCCTCTATTGGTAACAGCTCTGGGTGCGTCGACTGTAAACTGGGATGCAACACGTCCTACAAGCGCCATATCGCTATTGATATGGGAATTCTATAACGACCCTAACTTGGCAAATCTGGTATGGTCTTCATCACTGCTCCTTTTACTAATAGTTTTAGGTATTAATCTTTTTGCAAAAAGCATCGCTAAAAAATGGAAAATACAGTAAATTCACACGATCAATATATTTTAGAACTGAAGAATGTATCAGTATCTTATACTCCGGGCAAAAATGCCGTAAACATGGTAAATGCCGATATAAAGGAAAATACGGTTACTGCTATTATGGGACCTTCGGGTTGTGGCAAAAGCACTCTTTTGCGTGCTATCAATCGTATGCACGAATTATATCCGGATATAAAAACAACGGGCGAGATACTGCTGAAGGGAAAAGATATATTCGAGATGAACCCGATGAAAGTGCGTCGTCTTGCAGGGATGGTATTTCAGCGCCCTAATCCGTTTCCGACAATGAGTATATACGATAATGTGATAGCCGGATATAAGCTAAATAACATTAAACTAAATAAGTCTGAAAAAGACGAAATAGTAGAAAGCAGCCTTCGCAGTGTAGCGCTATGGGATGAGGTTAAAGACTCGATGACAAAGAAGGGGACCTTTTTGTCGGGCGGTCAGCAACAACGCCTTTGCATAGCTCGGGCTTTGGCTCTGAAACCTGAACTTCTGCTCATGGACGAACCAACTTCTGCCCTTGACCCTATATCGACCAACAGGGTAGAGGAACTGATATTTGAGCTTAAAAAAGAATATACGATCGTAATAGTTACGCACAATATGGCGCAAGCTGCACGGTTGTCAGACAATTCGATGTTTATGTATTTGGGCGAATTGGTAGAATACGGAACAACCAAACAAATGTTTACCAAGCCTAAGGATAAGCGTACGGAGGACTATCTGACTGGGGTATTTAGTTAATTAATTTGAGAATTAACCTATAAAGAACTATTAATTTATATCTTAGCTAATTCTCTAATTTACAAACAAAGAACAATGACAACAAATATAAAAGCCAAACAACTGGAGCTTCTTCTTCATGATTTTGAATTGCTATCTAAGACAGCAATGATACAAATGCAGATTACAACCAAATTGCTCGATGATAATACGATCGAGTCTTTGTACGAAGAGGCCGAATCGAACGAAATAATAATGGATAGGCTGGAAATAAAGATACGCGAAGAAGTAGTATTTACAATTTTCCAATTCAATCCTGTCGCAGCCGATTTACGCAAAATAATTACATATCAGGATTTAACTACCAATCTGGAAAGAATCGGGGATATGTTATTAAATATCATACACTTTCTTAAAAAAGTAGATCTCACCAGCCAACATTTTAGTCATATAAAAAAAATCATCGTAAAGATGGTAAAAAACACCACTGAAATGCTTCGCAATGCGATCTTTTCCTTTTCGAACGAGGATAGCCACATAGCTTATCAAGTGATTAAGGATGACGACAATGTAGATGAATTATATCACCAGATAGGTCTATCTCTTCAAGAGTCTTTTACTGATAATAAACTGAGTAAAAAAGAAATTCAGAATATGATAAATATCAACTCGATAGCTCATAATCTGGAAAGAATTGGAGATAGTGCGACAAATATAGCCGAAGCGACAATTTATTTAACAGAAGGAAAGGATATTAGACATGGAAACGAACAATAAAAACATATCTATTCTGATAGTAGATGATGAACCGGACATTCGCGAGATTCTACAATTCAATCTTCAGAATGAAGGATATAATATTGATCTAGCCGAGTCTGCCGAACAGGCAGCCAAGCTTTTAACTCCAAGACACAGGTTGATATTACTGGATGTGATGATGGGAGGTGTCTCCGGCTTTAAATTTGCAGATCAATTGCGAAAAGACGGAAATAATATACCCATTATATTTCTTACCGCTAAGGATACAGAAAATGATATGCTAACCGGATTCTCGATCGGAGGAGACGACTATATAGCAAAGCCGTTTTCGATAAAAGAAGTGATTGCTCGCGTAAGAAGTGTCCTTAAAAGAACAGACAGTAAGAAT
Organism: Dysgonomonas sp. UBA5412; assembly: GCA_002409595.1. GTDB lineage: Bacteria > Bacteroidota > Bacteroidia > Bacteroidales > Dysgonomonadaceae > Dysgonomonas. Next base: position 144,939 of record DHNQ01000010.1, on the reverse strand, counting down.
AATGAGGGTAATCGAAATATCTTAACTGTCAATACACTGGAAATAGATCTTGATACCAAAACGGTAACAATAGATAAAGAAATAATAGAACTTACCAAAACAGAATTTAATATCTTAGTATTGCTGGTAGAAAATGCAGGACGTATATTCTCACGTACCGATATTCTGGACAAAGCATGGAAGGATGATGGTATAGTACTGGAAAGAACTGTAGATGTACATATTGCCAGATTAAGAAAAAAAATAGGTACCTATGGTGACTGTATTGTAAATCGTACCGGATACGGATATACATTCAACCTACAAAATAAATAACCTTATAAAACGGGACATAACTATGAAACTGACTTACAAGCAACGGATATTTGCATACTTTTTTATCATATTTGCATTATTCACATTCTGTATCATTGTCTTTGAACAAAAAGAAGAGAAAATTCAACGGACAAAGAATCTCGAAGACAGACTGGATAATTATGCAGAAATGATACATCTGTATATAGAGTCGAATCACTTGTCCGATACTAGCATCTCCGAGTTGCAAAAGATAGTAACAGTTTTACCACTTGACATACGTGTGAGCATTATAAATCAAGATGGAAAAGTTACATTCGATAAAGACGTACAAAACTTAAATTCGCTCGAAAATCATTTGGATCGCCCCGAAATCAGAAACGCACTATATCAAAATATAGGCTCAAATGTTCGTATGTCAGCTTCTACCCAACACGAATATTTATATTATGCCAAATATTATCAAAACTATTATGTACGCGTAGCTTTGCCATATACGATTCAGACTAAGAGTATGCTCAAAGCCGACAACTTTTTCATATATATTGTAGTCGGAATGTTTGTCATAGTTCTTATTCTTCTCCTATATGTAGCAGGACGATTTGGTAAGTCTATCACTCAGCTAAAAGCCCTTACAACACGTGTAAAAAATGATAAGCCACTCAAAGAAGAGATAGATTTTCCTGATGATGAATTGGGCGAAATAGGTAAGCAACTCGTAGACATATTCAAACAAAAGGAAACCAGCAAATATGAAATCGAAATAGAGCGTGAAAAACTGATTCAGCATTTTCAATATTCACATGAGGGTATATGCATCTTTGACAAAGATTTCAAGAAAATATATGCCAATACACACTTCTTTCAATATTTCAACTTTATAGTTGATCAGCCGGCATTCAATATGGAAGCCATAACCAAAGAAGAAATATTTGCTCCGGCAATCGACTTTATACGAAACAGAAAACCCGACGAAATTTATCATACCTTCATATTGAAGAAAAATGGTAAGATATTTACGATACAAACAATTGTATTTGAGGATGGAAGCTTCGAGATTACAATAAAAGATATAACTCGTATCGAAAAGACTCGTCTTCTTAAACAAGAAATGACCAATAATATAGCTCACGAACTGAGGACTCCCGTTACCAGCCTGAGAGGTTATCTGGAAACAATAGATTCACAAAAATTGGATTCGGAAAAACAAACTCAATTCATACACCGTGCATATCAGCAAACTATTCGCCTATCCAATCTCATCGAAGATGTCAGCCTGATCAGTAAGATTGAAGAAGGTTCATCACAATTCAAATTCGAAAAAGTGAATATATCTCAGCTTATTGATGAAGTGAGAATAGACCTAACCGAAGGTCTGAGAACTAATGATATAAAATTGAATGTTGCAGTAGATAAAGACCTTACAATAAATGGAAATTATACATTACTCTACTCAATCTTCCGCAATCTGATGGACAATACCATAAATTATGCAGGTCAACATATAGCAATCAATATAACAAACTATATGGAGGACAAGGAATATCTTTATTTTAGTTATTGCGACACCGGTATAGGTATTGAAGAACATCATTTATCGCGTATCTTTGAACGATTCTATCGTGTAAACGAGGGCAGAACACGCGACACCGGAGGTTCGGGATTAGGACTATCCATTGTCAAAAATGCAGTATTGTTGCACAAAGGTGAAATACAAGTAAAAAACAGAGCAGAAGGAGGATTAGAATTTTTCTTCACATTAAAAAAGTAATAATATTTTAACATATTGACAATACACCCTCTATCTATTATAATTAAAGCATCGGTCTATGAGATCGGTGCTTTTTTGCTTATCCGCATCCGATAAAGTTAATATCGGGTTTAATAAACTATCATTTTTCTATTTTTGTCACTTGCATATTGGTACATTCATTTTAAAAGTTATACCTTTGCGTCGCATTTCCAACAAGTAATGTAATGTCATGGATTGGTTAACGGAAACCATTTTAGAACCCACTTCGGTTCAGTCAATTATAATCATTTCAGTTGTTTCAGCCATTGGAATACAACTTGGTAAACTGAAAATACTCAACATTTCGCTGGGCAGCACCTTTGTTTTCTTTGTCGGTATCATATTAGGACATTTCACTCTTGAAATGAACAAAGACATGCTGATCTTCGCCCAAAACTTCGGACTTATCCTATTCGTATATGCATTGGGGCTTCAAGTAGGTCCGGGATTCTTTTCCTCTTTGCGAAAAGGAGGATTAGTATTAAATCTGCTTTCGTTAGGTATCGTTTTTGTAGGTATTATACTGGCACTTATATTCAGCATTATCAGCCAAACATCTCTTCCTAACATGGTAGGTATACTCTGTGGAGCTACCACCAACACGCCTGCTTTAGGTGCTGCACAACAAGCTCTAAATCAAATAACAAATGGTGATGTAAAAGCCGTTGCAGACATGGCTCTTGCCACTGCCGTCACATATCCATTAGGGGTGGTGGGAGTAATATTGGCTATTATTCTATTACGAAAATTCTTTGTTCCCAAAGATGCATATAATGTACCTAGCGAAAAAAAAGATCACGATACTTATGTAGGCGAATTCCATATTACCAATCCGGCCATTGAAGGAAAAAGCATCAGGGATATAATGAAACTATCTCCAAAGCGATTTGTCATATCTCGCATATGGCGCGATGGCAAAGTGACTATACCAACATCGGAAAGTATTTTACAACACGACGACCATCTGCTGATTATCTCTATTAAATCGGATGTGGAACACATAAAAGTGTTATTTGGAGAGCAAGAAAACGTAGACTGGAATAAGGAAGACATAGACTGGAATCACATAGACAACAGCCAATTAGTATCACGACGTATTATCGTAACCCGCAGTAAGGTAAACGGTGTAAAGCTTGGAGTATTACGTCTACGAAATAATTATGGTATTAATATCACCCGCATAAATCGTGTAGGAATCGACCTGCTTCCATCTCCCGATCTTTCTTTACAAATTGGGGATAAACTTACTGTGGTAGGTGAAAAAGCGTCGATAGATAATGTAGCAAAAATATTAGGAGATGAAGAAAAACGATTGGATAAACCAAATCTGATTGCAATATTCGCAGGTATAGCCCTAGGGCTTATTTTAGGAGCTTTGCCCCTACCCTTTCCGGGTATGAGTTTTCCTGTAAAACTGGGCATAGCCGGAGGTCCTATAATAGTAGGGATACTCATGGGTGCATTCGGGCCTCGTTTTCGCTTTACAACATATACTACACAGAGTGCAAATCTACTGATGCGACAATTCGGACTCACTGTCTATCTGGCATGTTTAGGTATCAGTGCCGGAGAGCATTTCTTCGAAACCGTATTTCAGACCGAAGGGCTTATGTGGATCGGGTTTGGATTTGCCCTTACAGTAATACCGGTTCTTATAGTAGCTATTCTTTCGATGAAAGTCTTTAAAATAAGCTATGCAAAAAGTGTAGGCATGTTATGTGGAAGTATGGCTAACCCCATGGCTCTCAACTTTGTTAACTCGATAATCGACGACGACGAGCCGTCAGTAGCATACGCTACGGTATATCCGGTGGCTATGTTTGCACGCATCATATTCACTCAAATGCTATTAATGTTATTCTTCTAGGGAAAGGTATTTCACGTGCCTTCATAAAACAATCAGGAATTATATATCTGAATACAAAATATTTTATCTTTATTATAACGATAAGATCACAAATATGAATTTGATCAGAACACGAAATGAACTTCATTTTTGGTCAAAATCTGTACAAGTTTGTAACCTTTTAGTTAAAATAAGATCTTTGATATAATATAAAAAGAAAAGGCATCCCCTATCAGAGATACCTTTAGTATGAGTTATAAATAAACTGAGTATTTGTTTATTTTAGTTTTGCTAATGTTTCTTTTACTCTTTTCATTGCTTCTACTATGTTTTCGTCAGAAGTGGCATATGAGAAACGTATATAATCGGGTGCTTCGAAGGCTAAGCCTCCAACTGAAGCCACATGTCCTTCTTCTAACAGAAACATTGCTAAATCGGCAGATGTATTGATCGTTATCCCGTTATAAGATTTTCCGAAGTAATAACTACACTCTGGGAATAAGTAAAAAGCACCTTCGGGCTTATTCACCTTAAAACCTTCAATATCAGATGCTAATTTGACGATAAGATCGCGACGGCGAACAAATGCCTTACGCATATTCTCTACACATTGCTGATCTCCGACATAAGCAGCTTCCGCAGCTTTTTGAGCTATTGAAGACGGTCCCGAAGTATATTGCCCCTGAAGTTTGTTACAAGCCGCAGCTATCCATTTTGGCGCAGCCATCCAGCCCAAACGCCATCCGGTCATGGCATAAGCTTTAGATACACCGTTGATAATAACAACTCTGTCTCTTACATTTTCAAACTGAGCTATGCTTTCGTGTTTGCCAACATAATTGATATGCTCATATATCTCGTCAGAGATAATAATAATATTCGGATGTTTAGCAAGAACGTTTGCCAGGCCTTCCAATTCTGCTTTAGAATATATACTACCCGTAGGATTGGACGGAGAGCAAAGGATTATAGCTTTCGTTTTAGAAGTAATTGCTTCCTCTAACTGTTGAGCGCTAATCTTAAAATCCTGTTCGATGCCTGTATGTAGAACAATGCTTTTGCCTTCAGCCAGCTTAACCATTTCGATATAGCTTACCCAACATGGTGCGGGTATTATAACTTCATCGTCTGGATTCACCACGCTCAACACAGCATTGCAAACAGCTTGTTTTGCTCCGTTTGAACAAATGATCTGATCGGGTTGAAAACTAAGTCCGTTTTCTTTCTCTAATTTCTGACAAACAGCTTGCCGTAGAGTCAGATATCCGGGAACAGGAGAATAGAAAGAAAAATTATCATCGATAGCCTTCTTTGCCGCAGCTTTTACGTGATCGGGTGTATTGAAGTCGGGTTCACCAACACTCAGATTGATCACATTTACGCCTTGAGCCTTCAGTTCGTTACTTTTTTGCGACATAGCTAAAGTCTCCGAAATGGCAAGACTTGCTATACGTGCTGATACTTGTGACATTTTCTATAGAATTTAAAGATTTAGTTTCTTTTTGATTTCCTTAGGCTTATATTCCATTCAATAACAAGGAGTTAATCGACTTTATGAAGATTATGCCCCATACGTTCCTTTTTAGTGTGCATGTAAAATTCGTTGTATTTATTGGGTGTTACCTCGATAGGAACATTTTCAATTACTGTCAGCCCGAAAGATTCCAATCCTTTACGTTTGACCGGATTATTGGTTAGCAAACGCATTTTGCATACACCCAGTTCACGAAGAATGGCTGCCCCTACTCCATAGTCGCGTTCATCAGCACGATAACCTAGGTGCAAATTGGCATCGACTGTGTCATAGCCTTCTTCTTGCAATTTATATGCTTGCATTTTTGCCATCAACCCGATGCCTCTTCCTTCTTGATTAAGGTATACAACGACTCCTTTTCCTTCTTTCTGGATCATCTCCATCGACTTGTGCAATTGCTCTCCACATTCGCAACGTTTAGAGCCGAATATATCCCCCGTAACGCATGAAGAGTGTACACGAACTAGTATTGGTTCATCTTTTTCCCATATTCCCTTTATCAGAGCAACATGTTCCAAACCTGTAGATTTTTGTTTAAAAGGTATCAGATGAAAATCGCCATATTCTGTAGGCATATTTACTTCGACTCCTTTTTCGATCAGCGATTCACGGTCAAGTCTATATTTAATAAGATCTGCTACTGAGATTAATTTCAGATTAAATTTATCCGCCATTTCTCTCAATTCCGGCAAACGAGCCATTTCGCCGTCTTCTTTCTTTATTTCAATCAAAACGCCTGCCGGATATAGACCAGCTAAGCGAGCCAAATCCACAGCGGCTTCGGTATGTCCTACCCTGCTGAGTACGCCTTTTTCTTTCGCTCTCAACGGGAATATATGCCCCGGACGACCTAAGTCTTCGGGTTTAGTATCTTTTTTAGTCAGAGCTAATATCGTTTGTGCTCTGTCGTAAGCAGATATACCTGTGGTTACTCCATTCTTCAATAGGTCTACAGATACGGTGAAAGGTGTTTCATGCGTAGCTGTATTATGAGTGACCATCATAGGCAAATTAAGCTCTTCACAACGCTTGGCTGTCAATGGTGCACATATAAGCCCACGTGCATGTGTTTCCATAAAGTTCACCTTTTCGGGAGTAATAGCTTCTGCTGCAATAATGAGATCGCCTTCGTTTTCCCGATCTTCGTCATCTACTACGATTACAAAGTTTCCATTTCTTATCTCATCTATTGCTTCTTCTACTGTATCTAGCTTTATATTATCCATAATGTATATAGTTATCTTTTTATTTTATATTATTCAGGTCTTTAGTCATTTGCTTTTTTAAATATCGATAGAATATCCAGACACAAACAAATGAAAGAATTACGATTACATATATTTGCTTTTTAGGCTTTTTGTCAATACATCTATAAAAATCGAAATAGCAGATAAATGTTTTTATCAAGAAAATCAGATATACAGCTAAGGCAAATCCAACTCCGGCTAATGTATCAAAGCCTACAATCCATTGCAAAGCAAGAGCTATTAGTCCTACGGCATAGGCTAGGGCCGATATTTTAATCGATTTTATAAAGGTAGTATAAATAGCCGTAGCTTCGTCACGATCAATGTTTCTTATTTTGATATCGAAAAAGCTGGCACCTTTTTCTTTCAATATACTGAGTACAATCTGAATGATATCCGGACCATAGCCATATTCGTTGTGGTTTTTGATTACATCTTTTAATGTTTCCACATTCCTGGTATTCAGGGTATCTATTAATTCGGGATCGGCATTTAATGAACTCAATGCCGGGATTGTAGTTTCATTTACAGATCTATCAGTTTCGTACATTCGTTTCTTCTTCAAGCCTAGTATCTTTCGGAAGAAGTTTCCATAAGCTTCGGTATTGAATAGGGCTGAATCGTTCATAGCCTTGTATGTAAGGAATACGCCTAAAGGAAACAGGGCAAATGAACTTAGCCACATTCCTTGCCATGCTTCCCAAACTCCATCCCGAGCCATTTTATAACCTATGTTGTCTATAATATAATAGACAATAAAGAGTGCTACTGAAACAACAACCGGCATACCTAAGCCTCCTTTACGAATAATTGCACCTAAAGGAGCTCCTATAAAGAAAAAGATAAGGCAGGCAAAAGATAGCGTAAACTTACGATGCCATTCTACTTTATGGTATCGGATATTCTTCTGTAGACTTGCTTTTTGCGTAGTCTCGAGAATATTAAAACGACTATTCTCTGCTTCGCTAGCGGCTGTACCTAGATATTGGATCATTTCATCTTTACTGAATGAATGAATCAATGAGTCGAAATTAATCTTATCAGGCTGAGGCGTTACCTTGCTATCAACAATAGCCTCTAATGAATCTTTTTTCAGATAAGCATCTGTTGTTCTATATGAAAGATAGGTATGCTTTCCTATAACTTTTCGGTCTTTGATATTTATACTATCAAGGGTAACCCTCATCGAGTCGATGGAATGTCCTAATTGGACTATATTTTTAGCGATCTGAGTTCCTTCCAGATTAGATTCGTCCATTCTGTCAAAACCTGTATTGAAGGGGATTATGACATCTTTCTGTTTGAAGTTTTCGCGGCTGTAAGGAACAAATTCACTGCTCCTACGGCTAGAGACTGTGGTTAAATCAGCCTGACGAAAGTTTGCAAACTGTTGTCCTCGAATAAGGTTAAGCAACAGAAAACTCTTATCTTCAGACACGTTCATTGTCGCAGAATCGCATGTTATAACAGCCATATTATCGAAGCCCTTGGAGACATCATAGATTATGACATCATGCAGCATCTTCGTTTCTCTATCTTTTGTTTTTACATAGAGACTATAATTAGGAATATCACTATAAAATGAACCTTCGGGAATATCGAGTTCCGGCGATTTTTGCTTAATAGAGTATAATAAGGCTCTTAGTTTAACTTGTATCCGGGGCATTGCTTCATTTTGAAAGAAAAAAGCTCCTATCGAAACACATGCAACAAGTATAATTAACGGTTTCATGGCTCTCAACAGTGAAACTCCTGATGCCTTTATTGCTAAAAGTTCGAGTCGCTCACCTAAGTTACCGAAAGCCATTAGGGATGCTAAAAGCAAAGACAAAGGTAATGCCATCGGGATAAGTTGAAAAGCGGCATAAAGAAAAAGTTCAGCTAAAACCGATATATCAAGACCTTTACCAACAAGATCTTCGACATAACGCCATAGAAACTGCATCAATACAATAAACAAACAAATTACAAACGTCATTGCAAAGACGGGTAAAAATGTCTGAATAATAAATGTATATAATCGTTTTATTTTAAACATCAATTATCTATACTCAAATTGAGTACAAAAATAGTAAAAAGATAAATGTTAAGCTTCATATTATGATGAAAGATATACCTCTTAAATTTTATTAGGCATTTTCTTATTGGATATGAGAGCTTTTATATTATCGCATGAATTATTTTTAAATATTTTCTCATTGGAAGTTTGCTTTATATAAAATAATCTCCTATTTTTGCACCCGCTAACATAGAATGGCGGGATAGCTCAGCTGGTTAGAGCGCATGATTCATAATCATGAGGTCCCGGGTTCAAGTCCCGGTCCCGCTACTCGAAAAATAAAAGGTTCACATTTTGATGTGAGCCTTTTTCTTTTTATAATTAGATAAGAAATACCTTTAAAACTATCATCTTCTATTAGACGTTAATCAAAAAGACTTTAGACTGGTATAAATACGACTCAAGTAATAGACTTTCAGACAAAAAACATCTATAAAAAGGACATCTTTATTGCAAAAGTTTAACAAGGTTTGATAAAAATTAATACCTTTGTACAGATTTTGGTGTTGATATTCTAAATCATAGGATATCAATGAAAAGGGAATCAGGTGTAAATCCTGAACAGACCCGCTGCTGTAAGCTCTATCAAAATCTTTGAACAATACTCAATACCACTGTTTCGTAAAAAGAAATGGGAAGGATGTTCAAAGAGGGAGCAAGTCAGAAGACCTGCCAAGATTATATACTTAAAGCTCTCGTGGAATAGAGTTGAAAGGCAAATACATAAATCATGGATGTAGGTATATACTGAATGATTTATTGTTATCCAATAAAGACTATCCCATCGACAGCTAAATTTTGTATAATTAATTAGCTAAAATGTATTATTTCTATTTTAGAAGAAGAGCTGTATCTATTGTTAGCCTAATTCTATTTTCACAATTACTCTTTGCCCAGAGTAGACTGGATAGTATACAGGTATTACCAGAAGTTAGAATTACAGGAAAACAATTTGGCGAAGTCATACCGGTACAATCATTATCCGGTAAACTTCTTGAAGATTTATCTAGTCATTCTGTGGCTGATGCATTACGATATTTTGCCGGAACACAGATTAAAGACTATGGTGGAGTTGGAGGCCTTAAAACAGTAGATATAAGAAATATGGGAACTCACCATGTTGGAGTATTCTATGATGGTATCGAATTAGGAAATGCCCAAAATGGAGTTACGGATTTAGGCAAATATTCGTTGGATGATATGGAATCATTGACAATGTATAATGGGCAAAAAAGTGAAATATTTCAGTCTGCTAAAGATTTTGCATCTGCGTCGACTATATACATGAGAACAAAGAAGCCTCAGTTCAAAGAGAGTAAGACTACAAATCTGCTCGTTCGTTATAAAACAATGTCGATAAATTATCATAATCCTTCGTTCAGATGGGAACAAAAAATCAGTTCAAAGATTAATTACAGTCTAAGTTCTGAATACATAAAATCAAACGGGCAATATAAATTCAGATATAAAAGATTAAATCAAGATGGAACTCTTGCATACGATACCACAGCTACAAGATGGAATAGTGATATTGAAGCAATAAGAATAGAAAGTGGATTGTATGGCAAAATAGATAATGGATACTGGGATGCTAAAGTCTATTATTACCAATCGGACAGAGGTGCTCCCGGAGCGATTGTGGAAAACAAATTCAAAGATGGTTATAGACAAAATGATAAGAATTTTTTTGCCCAAGCCTTCTTCACTAAAGAATTTACAGAGAAATATAAATTTCAGGCTCGAGGTAAATACGCTTTCGATTATATGCACTATGTTGCACGAGATACAACTTCTATTTTAGGTGAAACTGTTACAGAAGGTGCGCAATCTGACGACAGTTATTATCAGCAGGAATATTACTTGTCGGCAGTAAATATATACTCTATATCGCCATATTGGGATATTTCTCTAGCTATGGACTTTCAATATAACAGATTGAATGCGACACGTAAAGGCATTCAGACCAAATTTTCATATCCTCAGCGATATACAACTTTATTCTCGCTGGCCTCATCGTATCGCTTTAGAAACTTTAAAATATTAGCCAGTATATTAGGAACACATGTAAATGACAAAGTAAGATATAATGCCGGAGCTTCGGATAAAACAGAATTCACTCCTGCCTTATTTATAGGTTATAAACCGTTTGCAGACCACGATTTTAACATACGTGCGTTTTCTAAACGAATATTCAGGATGCCTACGTTCAATGATCTGTATTATACAATGGTGGGCTCAAGTACATTACGACCCGAATATATGAATCAATATGATATAGGCTTCACCTATACTTTACCATTCGACAGAGGCTTCTTAAAACTGTTATCTCTACATGTTGATGCTTACTATACAAGCACTAAAGACAAAATTGTAGCTGCTCCAACGGGTAATCTTTTTAGATGGATGATGACCAATATGGGGAAAGTAAGAGGGCGAGGAGTAGAAACCGTCTTTAATACTCGTATGAATATAAATAAATTACAACTCTCGGCTAACCTTAATTATACATATTCGATCAGTAAAGATTATACTAAATTTTCGGGGCTGGAACTATCTTCATACGGAGATCAGATACCATATACACCTTGGCATAGTGGTTCAGCAATACTGAATAGTCAATACAGAGATTGGAACTTAAACTATAGTTTTATATATGTTGGAAAACGCTACAATGGTAATGTAAATAATATAAAAGTTAATGAAATACAACCTTGGTATACACACGACTTGTCTCTGCAAAAACAATTTACAGTCAAGCAATATAAAATAAAAGGAACTGTAGAAGTGAATAATCTATTAAATCAGCAATACGAAGTAATTTATAATTATCCCATGCCGGGAAGAACTTTCAGATTTATAATCAGCTTTGAATTATGAGAAAATATATTCCTATATTATTAACTATCATTTTACTCCTTACATTGAGTTGTAGAGAAGACGAGATGATCTTTCTCTCGTCCGACACATTAGTCACAGAGCCTCGCTTGGATGGGAATATTGAAGGATTCTATTTACTCAACGAGGGTAATATGGGTATGAATAGAGCAAGCCTTGATATGTTCAACTATCGGACTGGTATTTATACTCAAGATATATATTCTGAACGGAATCCAAATGTAGTAAAAGAGCTCGGAGATGTCGGTAATGACCTTAAAATATATGGAGGAAAGCTATATGCGGTAATAAACTGTTCGAATAAGGTAGAAGTGATGGACAAATGGACAGGTAAACGAATAAAAAAAATTGATATACCTAACTGCCGCTATCTGGCTTTCTATAAAGACAAAGCATACGTAAGCTCATATGCCGGTCCCGTGGCAATAGATCCAAATGCAGAAATCGGATTTGTTGCCGAGATAGATACCACAACCCTAGAAATAACAAGAAAAGTAACAGTCGGTTACCAGCCCGAAGAGATGGTTGTAAACGATGGAAAGCTATATGTCGCCAATTCTGGAGGTTATAGAGTACCTAACTACGATCATACAGTGTCAGTCGTTGATTTGGAAACGTTTACCGAAACAAAAAAAATAGATGTAGGTATCAACTTATTGCGCATGGCTATCGACAAACGTGGTGATATATATGTAAGTTCTCGTGGCGACTATTACGACACTCCGCCCAATTTGTTTGTGATAGATAGTAAGACAGACAAAGTAACCAAACAGTTGGATATACCTGTTATGGAAATGTGTATGGTTGGAGATTCACTCTATTATTATAGTGTCGCTTGGAGCTATATAACCAATAGTAACTCTATCACTTACGGTATACTTAATACCCAGACCAAACAACCTGTCAGCGATAAAATCATAAAGGACGGAACAGATAAACAAATAATGATCCCTTATGGACTACAAGTCAATCCCGAAACCAAAGAAATATATATTTGCGATGCCCAAAACTATGTTGTAACAGGATATTTATATTGCTTCACCCCGGATGGAATGATGAAATGGAAAACTCCCGCGGGAAATATACCCGGACACTTTGCTTTTGTATATAAAGAATGAATATATAACTCTAAAATAAACTATAAATGAATAAAAATATTTTTAAATTGATATTATCAATACTTTGTCTACTGACAGCCGCATCTTGTAGTAATGATAATGGTGAAGATCCCATACTTCCACCTGATCCTAATGGGAATGAAAGTGTTACGTATACCATAAACAGATGTAAAATTACAGAAGTAGATCCTAAAGTCTCAGTATCTAATAATGCAATCTTCTCTTGGACTGTAACAAGTGCCCCCAATAATACATATTCTATACAAAATACAAACAAAGAGAAACCTCTTTTTATAGCTACTCAGAGTGGAGAGTATAAGTTAAAGCTCCAGATTACAGATAATGGTAAGACATTATCTAAAGAAGCTATCATCAAAGTAGATAAAGAGTCTAAAGCATACAAATACTATATAAATAAAGTTTATGACTTTGTTCCTGCACCCGGACAATTTATCAATGATCTACCTCCCGCAAATAACGGAGATTCTTACGAGACAATATTACGCCGGACAAACGATTATCTGGCTAAAGAGCAAGGAACACTTATTTCTTTAGGAGGCTTTGGCGGATATGTTGTTTTTGGCTTCGACCATACTATCGCTAACGTAAAAGGTAAAAGAGACTTCAGAGTATTAGGTAATGCCTTTTGGGCTGATAAGAATCCAAACCCCAATGCTCCTACCAGAGGAGGAAGTAGCGAAGCCGGAGTGATAATGGTATCATACGATAAGAATGGTAATGGTTTACCCGATGACGAATGGTACGAAATAAAAGGTGCTGCTCACGATATGAAAGAAACAATATTCAACTATGAAATAACATATCACAAACCCGACCCGAATAAAAAACCTGTACCGGGAGGAGGAACAGGTACTGTTATGTTTACTGATATAGAATATATAAAGTGGGAAGACAATAAGAATACGACCAGCTATATGTGGCAGAACAATGCCTATAACCATTCTTTGGATTATTGGCCTAGATGGCTGAATGACAAGCAAACGATGACTTTCAAGGGAACCCGGCTACCTGATAATGCTGTAGATGAAAGTGGGACAGGCAGCTATTTTGTACAATATGCTTTTGCATACGGATATGCAGACAATGCTCCAAATACAGATATAGAATCTGCCATTGATATTGATTGGGCGATAGACTCCAACGGAAATAAGGTTCATCTACCCGGAATAGACTTTATCAAAGTGTACAACGGACTTAATCAACAGTGTGGATGGCTTGGAGAAACATCGACCGAGATTATGGGTGCGACCGATCTACATATAAAAGGCGAAGATATCCCTACTAGAGAAACGAATTAAAAACCTATTAATAATTTATTATGAAAAAGAGAATTCTATACTTATTAATCCCAATTCTGTGTTATGGGATAACAAGTTGTAGCGATGATGACAAAAATGATACAGACAGTATCAGTATCACTCTTGAAGACAACTATAATGTTGCCTCAAGTAAAATTTTAACCATTACCCCACAAACAGTGTCTGATGGTTCGTATCAATGGATATTAACCAAAAATCCAGTTAATGATATAACAGATTCTATTTTATCTACAAGCCCTAGTCTCGAATTTATAGCATTGCAAGAAGGTGCATATAATATTAAACTAAGAGTTGCAAAAGGAAACGAAGGTGGAAGCAAAGACTTTGTTATAAATGTAAATAAAGAAACATCTCAATATTCACCATACATAACTGCGATGTATGATTTTGTTCCTGCACCCGGTACTTTAGCCAATGATTGTTACAAAGAGGATGGTTATACCAAAGACGATGTAATGAAAATAGCCCTAGGAAGAATAGATGATACCAGCGTAGGATATTTACTCGACTTGGGAAGCTTTGGCGGATCGGTCGTAGTAGGCTTTGACCACACAGTAATAAATATTCCCGGGAAAAAAGATTTCAGGGTATATGGAATCAACGAATACCTTTTTAATGAAGCGATTGCACCGGGATTGATATTCGTTGCCTATGATAAAAATGGAAACGGAAAACCGGATGATGACGAATGGTATGAAATAAAAGGCAGTAACCATAATCCGGATAGTATTACCGAAAACTTCTCTGTTATTTACAACCGTCCTGCGGCAAATAAACCACCCGTACAGATTGGCCCCAATGATAGTTTCCTAGATCGGGAAAATGTATATTGCGAAAATAGTACAGGCGAATCCTATTATATGGCTCTGTATAAAGGGAAAAAAGAATTATGTCCTTCATGGATCAAGCAAGATCAATTTAAATTTACAGGTAAAAAAATTCATTTTAACATAAAACCATCTGTACCGGGGCAATATACATTATGGATATATGAGCCTTTCGATTGGGGTTATGTCAATGCTAAAGATCCGGATATAGATATTGATTGGGCAATAGATAAAAATGGGAATAAGATTCATCTACCCGGCATAGATTTCATTAAAGTTGTTAATTGCGTTTGTGCAAATGATATTCTCAGATATGGAACTTACCAAACAACTATTACAACCAAATTTGCCGGAGCCGCAGACCTTCATATTTTAGAAAAGTATAATTTAAAAAATTTAAGAAAATGAAAAAATATATATTGCTATTACTCTCTTTCATTTTTATTTATTCTTGTAGCAGCGACGATGACAATCCCATAATTCCACCCGTAGTCGCACCTTCCATAGACATCAATCTGGCATCTTCTTTTGAGGTGAAAAGATATAACATCGTAGAAATTGATCCGACAATAGATATCAAAAATGGAGGAGATGGTGACATCGTTACATCTTACCAATGGTCTGTTGTCCTAGAAAATAAAGATTCAATTATCAGCGATCAAAAGAAATTACAGTTCATTTCTCCCCAATCAGGAAAATACACTGTTGGACTGACTGTTACTTGTGGCGAAACCATTGAAAAAGCATCAACAACGGTAACAGTATCTGCAAACAACAATCAGTTCTTGAATAGAGCAAATACTGTAATAGAATATAATCCTGCACCCGACTTTTCTTTACAGTGGAGTGGTATATTTGCTACCGACGAAACGGATCTATTAGCTCAAATTCAAGATGCTATGATAAATGAATCTGGAATTTATTTAGGAACGTTTGGAGGATATATTATAACCAAATTTGATCATACCGTTATCAATACATATGGTCAACGAGATTTTATTGTTGAGATGGATATGTCTCTTGCTGATATGAAAAAATTCACCTCTCCTGCTGCTATAATGGTGGCTTATGACGCAAACAAAAACGGAATGGCCGATCCTGACGAATGGTATGAAATAGCAGGAAGCGAATATCATAAATCAACAACTATAAAAAATTATGAAATCACTTATTCCAGACCTCAAGCAGGAAAATCACCTATTGCCGGAACTCATAGCTGGGAATACGATATAGAATATCTGAAATGGACATCTAACAAGGATGAAGTCGGATACATTGCCCAGACATCTATGGGAATGTATAGTGATTACTATCCAGCATGGAAAGCTGACAGCTATACTTTGCAAGGTACAAAGCTTGCAATTCCGATAAAGGATGTAAGCGATGGAGAACAAACATCATGGAATGTAGGCACATTCGGATGGGGATATGGAGGAATTAAAGATTCTCGCATTGATATCAGTTGGGCAGTAGATAAAAATGGAAAAAAAGTTTATCTACCGGGTATAGACTTTGTAAAAGTATATGTACCTACATTCAATGCAATCGGAGATTGGGGTTATCTAACCTCTGTATTCAAATATGTAGAAGACATCAATTTGGTATTAGAGAATTAAAGAAGAAGACTCTTCGGAGCAAATCCTTTTTATACACAAAAATTTAAAACTTAAAAGCATGAAAAAACTATTTTATTTTTTCGTAGTAAGTTTGCTATTGGGCTTTGTGTCTTGTAGCAGTGAGTTTGACAGCATGGAAGACAACACTCTTGTCTCCAAACCGTCCTCATCTCTAAAAAGTGTGACCGATCCTGCTGTAGGAACAGTTACCACCTTAAACCTAACTAACGATTTATTAGTTGGAGGCATAACCACTACCGGAGGTAAATACTGGGCTAATACCTACACCCCTAGCACCAATGTAGTTAGTGATATATTTACATTCTCTCATAGTTCTATGTTTGATCAATATAGCTATTGGGATGGATTTACTGTATCCAATGTAAATGACATTACTAATTATGGTGCTCCGGGTAGCTCTGATGGATGGGTTGCTCACCAATGGGGATGTATGCCGGGTAGTGGAGTCAATACAGCCGGATCTGTAACACCGGGTAAACCGGGGACTTCTGGCGATCCATTTCTTGTTAGTTATTGGTCTAGCTACATGGATCCTAAAAACCCTGCCGGTAAGACATTTAGCGAGTCAACCTACTCAAATTGGGTGAAAATAGGAAATACTGGCTCATATCAGATTCGAGGTCTGAAAATAGCAAATCACCCTTGGCCATTTTATGGCAATATTTCAGGAGATGGATTTGCTCGTCCTCTAAATCGGAACGGAGATTCATTCGAATTATATATTTACGGAGTAAAAGCTAACAATACTATTACTTCGAATAAAGTAACTGTCACCTTAGCAAAAAATACAGGTGGTACATTAACACAATCTGAAAACTGGATCACTGTAAACGCAGGTCAACTTATAGGATTGGGCAATGTGAAATATTTAATATTTCAGATGGCTTCATCAGATAGTGGAGAGTTTGGAATGAATACTGCAGCATACTTTTGTTTAGATAAACTTTCTGTACAAAGAATAAATTAAAAACAGAATTAGTACTTTCAGAAGAGGTTGTTTTTATGCTAGGGACAGCCTCTTTTTTATTGATTTATTTTTGCTATAATATTATATTAACAAGGAAACAAAAATAACAGCAGTCTACTCTAAAACAAGTAAACTGCTGTATATGATAAAATACAAATAATAAACTATTAATAATTAGGATTTTGTTTCACCATGCCATTACTTCTATCAATCTCTGTTTGAGGTATCGGCCAGAGTAAATGTTTATCAGCATCAAAGTTTATACCTTTATTCTGTAATTCTCCTTTATTAGCTAATTCATATTTATCTATTGAGGTAACAGTATTATATCTAACAAATGTCCCATTAGCTCCAAATAAAGAGGCTATTATCGGCTTATTAGTATCCGGGTCAATCTGACGACGAATGTCATATAATCTCAATCCTTCGAAAGCCAATTCCATTCTTCTTTCTTTCCATATTGCCTTAAGAACTTCTTTTCCTGACACTGTTCCTTTTTTCGGCGATAATCCAACCCTGCTTCTAACTATATCAATATCACCTAATGCACTTGATATATTTCCCAAATAGTAAGAAGCTTCCGCCCTTGTCAAATACATTTCTGCCAAGCGAATAATAGGCATATTTAATGGAGCATTTTGCCGTTTATTAACCAAAGTTCGTCTTACAGCAACAGGAATATAAAACTTTCTGATTATACGTCCTGATTTATTCTGATCTAAATCAAAATAATAATTAGGGTTATTCACCTCATCTCCATACACTGGTTCGCCCCAAGTCGCAATTGTAGATTTTCTGCGAACCTCATCCTTTTCTGATAAATAACAATTTTCAAGATCGCTGGTAGGAACTCCCCATCCCCATCCATCCCAAACATCACTCTTGTCATTGCTTGGAAATTTATCTTGTTTTTCACCTCTTGCTCCTGTATATGTACAGATTTGATTACCTAAACTTTTGTCAGATACTGAACTTGTTTCGGTTTCAAACACGAATTCCGGACATTGATGGTCTAAAGGATTCCACATATCCAAGAAATTCGGTTCTAAAGAATAAGCTCCGGAAGCAATAACACTATCTGCATAATTATATGCTTCCTGCCATTTACCGTGAAACAAGTATGTGCGGGCTAACAAAGCTTGTGCAGCCCATTTGTTTGCTCTACCTCTTTCTGTATTAAGCTTGCCGGCATCAGCTTTAAGTAATCGGCATGCAGTAATCAAATCCTCCTCTATAGCTATATAAACTTCCTCTTTTGTCGCTCTTTCAAGATTTAGTTCCGAAGTACTATATTCTTTTAATGCAAGAGGAACTCCTCCAAAATTATTCACTAATTCAAAATAGTTATAAGCTCTGAGAAATAAAGCTTCTCCAATGTATTTATCTTTATAATCTTGACCAATAGGAGATTCGGGTATGCGGTGTATAGCCTGATTGCATTCTAATATATTTTCATACCGTTTTTCATATATAGTCCCTAAACGTCCCATACGGCTTGGAGTAAGCATATAATGTGCACCCGGATAATGATCTTCTTGGCTCTGACCTGTATTACCCATCCACGCATCATCTGAAGCAGCCTCATTGGTTATCTTCGGAGCTATCAGTTGCCACCAATCATAGTGCAAAAGTACCCTGCGATATAGGTCATTAATATAATTTTCACACTCTTGAGTATTAGTAAAGAATTTATCCAAATTTTGTTCACCTCGTTCTTCGTGTTCGATAAAGTCATCGCATGAAACGATACTTATGATTGAAATCAAGATTAATATGTATTTCTTCATAATTTTATTTTTTTACAGTTTAAAATGAAATATTTGCTCCTATCAGAAATGTCTTCTGTACCGGATAAGTCCATCCTCCCATTCCAAAACGAAGGACTGCACTCTCGTCGCCTGAACTTGACCCTCCTACCTCTGGATCAATACCATCATATCCTGTTATTGTAAACAGATTTTGAGCAGCAACATATACCCTCACTTTATCAAAATATTTTAGTTTGGGAATTGTATATCCCAACTGTATATTTTTCATACGCAAATACGAACCATCTTCTACATATATTGATGAAAAACGAGAATAGTTTTCGTTTTCATCTACATATACCAAACGTGGAATAGAATTAGATGTTCCTTCGCCATGCCATGCTTTATTTATCAATCCTGATACTTTGTTCGATTGATTTGCTGCATTATACAGATCATTTTTCACTTCGTTTACTAAATCATTTCCGATACTCGCATAAAGATTTACTAACAAATCAAAGTTCTTATATTCTGCAGTAAGATTGAGCCCCATAGTTACATCTGCCCAAGGAGAGCCTAATTTCACCCTATCTTCGGCGTCCAATACTCCGTCGCCATTCGTATCTGCAAAGCGAATATCTCCCGGACGTGCATTAGTCTGTAGTTTTTTCCCTTCCGTATTAGAATGCTTATCTACTTCTCCTTGATTTTGGAACAATCCATCAGCCTTATATCCATAGTAGAAACCGGATTCATCACCAACAACCATTTTAGTCTTCTGTCCGTATCCATAAATAGGAGTATCGTCTACCAAAGACAACATTTTAACATCGAATGTTGTAAGAGTAAATGTAGCTCCATATTTAAAGCCGCCTATATTGTCGTTGTATCCCAGATTGAAATCTATTCCTTGCGAGCGCATTGATCCAACATTGGACCAAATTGTTGCCCCGCCGGGATATCCTGAATAGAATGGATATGTTTTCTTAAATATCATATCTTTAGTTTTTCTCTTGTACAGATCAATTCCTCCTGAAAGTCTTGAACTGAAAAGAGTAAAATCCAATCCTAAATTCAAGTCCTCTACGGTTTCCCATTTTATATTCTCATTCTTTATTGTTGACAACTTATTGCCATTTACAACACTGCCTCCTATAACCGAATAGCCTGTACCGATTTTGCTTAAATATACTCCTGTAGGAAGAGATTGGTTTCCAGATCTACCCCATCCGGCTTTTAATTTAAGATCATCCAAGAAACCTTTTGTTCCACTCATAAAATCTTCTCCCGATATTCTCCATGCAAGGGATGCAGATGGGAAAGATGCCCATTTGTTGTTATCCAGAAACTTTGAAGAGCCATCAGTTCTAAAGGTAGCAGTCAAATAATATTTTGTATTATAATTATACATAACACGTCCGAGAAATGAGGCTATGGAAGTGGTCTTTGCACGACCTTCTACCTCTTTATTTATTGTCCCCGCATCTAGCTCTCTCAGTTCATCCATATTATTAGGAATTCCACTTATCCGCCCCTTAAATATTTCTTCGTGGTATTCTTCCAATGTATTACCTAACATTAATGACAGATTATGTTTTTCGTTGAACACATCCGTATATGTTACAGTGTTCTGAAGATTCCAATTCACATACAAAGGATGCTCTCGCTCTACTCTATTTACTTCATTTTTCTCATGGGCTGCATCAATTACAAAATCGGGAAAGAATTTTTTATAAACTCGGGTATCTACATCTACCCCTAATTGCGAACGTAAGACTATCTTATCCCGAAGGCTAACTTGAGCATAGGCTGTTGATGCTAAGCTATAACGCTTATATTCCTCATCCCACCGGGCTACTTCTCCTACCGGATTATAAATATAACTCGGAGAACGGGCATAAATACTATATTCATTCTCATCTCCGGTCAACTCGCTAGCCGGTTTATAAATAGGTGTTATAGGATCTATCTTAACAAAATTACCCCAATTGCTCGGTTGTCCCCAAGACTCGTATATTGGAGTAAGGCTATATCCGAATGAAAGAACTTTAGATGTAGTATAATCATTTGTAAACCGTGCTGAGAATTTGGTCCAGCCACCTTTTTCATAAAATGAATCCTGCTTATAGTAATTCATACTCAACGAATAACGTCTTTTTGCGTCACCACCTTGCAGACTAAAGCTTGCATTCATTTGTGGCGAGTATTTGTCTATACCTGCTCCCCACCAATCAGTTGTTTTACCCTCATAAGATGCCGGATCGTTCCATTCAGGATTAAGGCCGGAAGCTTCTCTAGCTCCATTAAATATTGTAGCATATTCGACAGCATTAGCCATTTTAAATGGTTTTGCCATGTACTGATAACCGTAACTAAGATCGACATTGTAACGGGTTTTTCCCTCTATTCCTCTTTTTGTGGTAATCATTATCACACCATTCGAAGCTCGACTTCCGTATATGGCTGCGGATGAAGCATCTTTCAACACTTCCATACTTTCTATATCGTTTGCGTTCAGATAATTGATATTCGTTCCCACAGGAACACCATCTACTACATAAAGAGGATCGGTATCTAAACTAACTGTAGAGAAACCTCTGATCAGCACTTTAGGGCTAGCTCCGGGACCTCCACCTCCCACGACTTGCACGCCGGATACCTTACCTTGTAGAGATTCATTAACATTTCCTACTGTCATAGTAGATAACTCTTGTCCTTTGATCGAAGAAATAGAGCTTGTCAGATCGCTCTTCTTTGCTGTACCGAACCCAATTACAATGACTTCGTCTAATTGCTGTACTTTTTCAGCCAATTCTATGTGCAGATTTGTGGCGGAAGATTCAACTTCTTTACTGATATAACCAATATAAGAAATAACCAGAGTTGATTTGGCTGGAATCTGAAGTTTGAATTTCCCGTCCAAATCGGTAAAAGCTCCGGTAGTAGAACCTTTTAAAGCAACAGAAACTCCGGTAAGAGGTTCTTTTGTACCGGCATCAATCACCATACCGGTTTGCTCTATATTCTGAGAATATGTATAGACACATATAAACAGAAAAAGTAATAATAAATATTTTTTCATAATTATTAGTTTTATAATTATACAACTATCTGGCTCTATAAGCCAATTAAAAGGTTAACGTATATACGTAGAATAACTAATTCAGTTCCCGACAGAACATAGAACAGTTATAGATCTGCTGAAATATTTATTTTCCAGTATGAAATTATTACAGACCCGACAAGAAATTTTATTATCAAATTAGCCTCCTACATGTTGTTGAAAAAGACTAAAAGTCTAAGAAGATTCTAATTCTTTCATGATTAATAGATTTAAAGGTTTATGTGTATTTTCTCATTGTATCATCTCATAAATAGGATTTTATGGTTCTCTATATCTATTTTCTGAATTCAGGAAATCGGTGGAACGTCAGATAGTTAGCATTATGCTGATTATCGGCACTACCAGTTTCATCTTCCCATGCGGTACGAACGACAGCTATAATATCATCGTTTTCTATCAACCAATCTACATACTGAAATCCATGTTTGGCTATATCCGAATCTGTTAATAGTATATCTTTAACATGCCAATCTTTGAGATTATCTGACCATGAAAGAGCTAATGTATTGCGAGTTCGTTCATTATTTCCTCCTCTATCGTGAGGTAAAACATAATTACTGATAGTCCAATATTTTTGAGACACTTCATCGTACCGAATTGTAAATTTCTTACTGGCTCCGGGTAAATTAGCAAATCCCGTTTGAGGATTAAAAGATATTTCTTTGCCATCGTCTGATACATCTACAATAGCAGCAATATCATCGTCTGAATAATGTACACGCAACACATCTTTTACACCTCCATCTTTGGCTATTACAGCATTACCTTCCAACCATGCAGAAGCACCTTCTAACCAATTACTATCAAACTTCAGTTGATTGCTAAATATCCAATTTTCAGCGTCTAAGAGATCGGAATCTTCTTTTACGGACATCATAAAGGCATAGAAATTACCCCAGCCATCAACCTGCTGATGGTCTTCCATTGCTCTCCATATTTTTCCTTTATAAAAAACAACAGGAACCGGAGCACAATGATAAAAACCATCTAGCAATAATCCTGTTTTTTCATTTTCAGGTTTACTCCATGTATATCCGCCATCTAAAGATTTCATTATTACAGCATCTCCATAGCCCATATCTCCCTTAGGTCGTACACCTAACAGATACAATTCTTTTCCTCTGGTAAAAAGACTTCCCCAACCGAATTTCGGGATAAAAGCACATTGAGTCCATGTTTTCCCCTTATCTGTAGAACGATAGACAAAAGAATCGAAAAGACGCCCTTGCCCGAAATAATCGTGGGAAACAACATAAGTCCCATCTTCTAAAACAACAATACTCGGAGAACCCACATAGTTATGTGTTATAGCTTTTGAATTATGCACTACCACTCCGGGAGGAGGAATAAGTATATTATTGGAAATGGTATTATTCATTACATGGCTTGGCACAGCATAAAGACTATATGTTCCTATAAATAATAATACAATTGTATAAGCAAATATTAGAGGGTTGCGTTGCATATATTTTTGGTTTTTCAATATTTTACAATCAAAAAGAGACCGGTTACTGATTTTTCATAAATGGCTCTGAGTGTAACCGGAATCTTATTATTCGTTACAAGGTTATCATCTTATTTTAACAACTGTTTCTATTGATTTGAGCCAAGGTGCAGAAAAACGAATATTTACATCACCGGCATTACCCGTAGCTTGTATATATGCAATCATACGTCCATGAAATACTCTGTGTTTATTATCAGTATAGTCTGACATATCTTCATTGTTGCTAGCTTCCAAACCCAATAATTTAGCCGCGCCAACTAATTCACAGGTTATTTCATCATCGGAAAGCATTACCGGCAGATCATTTTCATCAACAACCTGAATAACAATCTGTGCTACTCCTTTATCTTTAGAAATCTCGTTGTCAGCAGAAAGTATCTTAATCTTCGATGGTCTGTTTGATGACTTTATATTATATCGAGCTTGTTCTTTACCCTGAGTATCCATACCTACGACTTCCAATTTACCAGCTTGGTAGGGGATGTCCCAATATATAATACCGGTTTCATCATTATAATTTTGAGTTGCACCAACAATTGTTCCGTTTAACAATAGTTGAGCTTTAGCTGTATTAGTATAGCAAACGACCCTTATAGATTGACCTTCTGTATAATTCCATATAGACCAAGCATCCATAGATGGCGTTTTCTCTTCATAATTTCCACCTGCATTCTCTGCATCTAATTGCGACCACACATCTTTCATCTGGCTTGGGCTACCTTTGCCGGGTGTGGGATATGTACCTAAATACGCCATTGGCTTATCAGACCATAGGGACTGACGAAAATAGCCTCTCGGTTTGATAAAGCCTCCAAAATCAAGAAGACCTGAATAAAATCCGCGTGAAGGCCATTTTCCCGATTCGCCAAGATAGTCTATCCCTGTCCATAGGAATTGTCCGAAAATAAAATCATTATCACGTACAGCTTTCCATGCACTTAATTCATGGCGATTCTCACTTCCATATATTACGCGATTAGGATATTTTTTATGATCTGAGAAATACATACTTTCTGTATAATTATAGCCTGCAATATCCAAAGATGATGGATATTCTGTTTCATTAGACATGGCAACTCCCGCCAATCCGGCTGTTGTAGGACGAGATTTATCATATTCTTTAACTACTTTAGCCAATCGTTTAGCAATACCTCCGAGTAGCATTGCATCGGGAGCATCTTTTTGATATCCGCCAAACATAGCTTGGGTAAAACCGGTATCTTTACCTCCATCCAAAACAGGATGTGAATACGGATCGTTAGGATAATCAACTTCATTCCCGATACTCCATGCAAATACAGAAATGTGGTTACGGTCTCGACGAACCATATCAGCTAAGTCCTTTTCGCCCCATTCATCGAAGAAATCGTAGGCGCCTTGAAAACCGGGAGTACCGACATTCCAACCTTCTATCCATTTACGTTTGGCAAATTCCCATTCGTCAAATGCTTCATTCATAACCAATAGTCCCAATTCATCGCATAACTCGTACAAATCAGGTGCTTGAGGGTTATGGCTCGTACGAATTGCATTAACCCCAATCTCTTTTAGGGTTAACAGTCTTCTCTTCCAGACTTCGCGAGGGACTGCTGCGCCCAAAACTCCTGCATCATGGTGCAGGCATACTCCTTTGACTTTCATCCACTGACCGTTAAGAGCAAAGCCTTTGTTAGGATCGAAAGTATAAGTTCTAAAGCCGGTTTTAGTTTCTGATTTATCTATCACCTTGCCATTTTCGGAGACTATTGTTTTTAGAGTGTACAGATTTGGTGAACTAATATCCCATAGTGCCGGATTATTAATATTCAGCGAAGTTTTCAGTGTATTGTCAGAATTAGCTGTAATACTGAGTTTATTATTTGCTTTTGCAACAACCTTTCCGGTTTGATCGTATAATTCATTCAATATCTGAACTGATTTTCCTGATGCAACCTCATTATCTATTGCTACTTCTACGTGAAGTATTCCTTTTTTCTTTTCGATTTCCGGATAAGCATATACACCCCATTGAGCAATGTGTGTAGGATTGGCATATACTAGCCAAACATTGCGATATATACCTGAGCCGGTATACCAACGAGAATCGGCAGAAAGACTATGGTCAACTCTAACTGCGACAACATTATCTTCTCCATATTTTACATAAGGGGTTACATCGTAGGCAAAGGATACATAACCGTTTGGACGTTTGCCTACTGATTGCCCATTGACAAACACTTCGCTGCGATTATATACACCCTCGAAATAGAGATATACTTTTTCTCCTTGTTTTGTAGAGGGGATAGATAAGGCTTTTCTATACCAACCTATACCTCCCGGTAAGTAGCCCGTGCAGCTTGCTAAAGTTGGGCTCAATTGTCCTCTGACACTCCAATCGTGAGGCAAATCTACTTGTTGCCATTTGGTATCGTTATAACTACGATTTTTTGCTTCAGGAATATCAGTTAATGTGAATTTCCAACTATCGTTTATTTTCTCAGGATTACCAAATGATATTTGTCCGAATATCGATGGTGTAGAAAAGAAGGTAGTAATAAATACTAATAAAAAAATTTGTCGTGTTCTCATGTCTTTGTGTTTTATCAGAGTAATAAATACCAATGATTCCTCAATTTGATATAACACAAAGTAACTAGATCGTAATATTTATAGCCCTCTTTTTTTCGTCAGATATAAGCTTTTTTTCATCAATTGTTTTATTTAGAGTGTGTTTCATCTCTATTTGCCATTTCCGAGACATATTTTATATATTCGGACGGAGGCATCCCAAATTCATCTTTAATACATTGTCTGAAGTATGTCATGCTATTTATGCCAACCATAAGGGATACTTCTGAGATTGTATATTTACCACATAATAAAAGCCTCTCGGCATTTTTCATTTTTATTTTCTTTATATATTCATTCACTGTTCTACCTGTCAGAGCTTTAATCTTACGATAAAAGGTAGAATGGCTCATATTCATCTCATTTGCAATAAATGCCACATCCAGCTTGTCTGAGCTTAGGTTATGTTCTATAATTGCAGAAGTTTTACTCAAAAACTCATTATCAAGTTCGTTTATAGATTCGATCAGAGCATTTCCTTTTTCTTTAACATTGTTCGAAACTAGTTCTGCAATCTTATTTCTCGTGTCCAAAATATTAGTAATCCGACTATGCAGCAGTCCGGAATTGAATGGTTTTACTATATATGAATCTGCCCCTATGTCATAACCTAAAGACCTATCTTCAATCGAATCTTTAGCAGTGAGTAATATAATGGGAATATGGCTCGTACGTATGTCTTTTTTCAGGCGTCTACACATTTCTATTCCATCCATTTGAGGCATCATTATATCACTTATTATAATATCGGGAGTAAAGCTTTGGGCTAATTCTAATCCTTTCATGCCATCTTCGGCCATTATTACCTCATAATAATCTTGTAACGAGTTTTTCATATAAGAGCATATATCCTCATTATCTTCGACTATGAGTACTATATGCTTAGCAGGTTCAGAATCAACTATTTTTAGTATTTCTTCATCAATCACATTCATTATCTTCTGTTCATCGGTTTGAACATGTATTCCATCCAAATAATTATTGTCAGCCAGTAATCTAAATATAAAGGAAGTCCCCTCTCCTTTCTGGCTATTTACTACTATCTCTCCCTGATGCAACTTGACCAGATTGTAAACTATTGCAAGACCTATACCCGTTCCCGAGATTTTATTATCATTGTATTCTCTATAATATCTGTCAAAAATATAAGGTAATGCTTGTTGTGATATTCCATCGCCGGTATCTTTGACCTCGATCTCTATATATTTAAGACCTAATCGTTCTACACTCCTAAGAATAATAGAAACATTTCCTTTATGTGTATATTTTATAGCGTTGGATACCAAATTATCAACAATTGTTGTTACTACATCAGGGTCGAAATATATGTCTTGCTGTTGTTCTTCAAAGTATAAGTCAATGGCTAAATCTTTATTCGTGTTTGTAATCTTATATTTTACTATAATTTCATTCAGCAAAGCTACCAGATTTCCTTTTTTAATCATTAATTGCTTATTATACGTCTCTGTTTTTCGAAATTCTAATATCTGATTTATCAAGGATAAGAGCTTAGCAGCACTCTTCTGAACTGTAGAAATCAATGAAATATTCTTGGAGGATAATGTTTTATCCTTCGACAAATCGTCAAGAGGACCTATTATAAGTGTTAATGGTGTTCTCAATTCATGTGTAATATTCGTATAGAAGCGCATTCGTTCATCATTGAGTTTTTGTTCCTGTTCATGTGTTCCTTTTTCGAGTAACAAAGAATTCTCTAGATGAAGTTTTCTTTTATAAAATCTGATAACAATGAATATAATTGTGAGAAACAATGATATGTAAATAAGTTTTGCCCACCAAGACAACCAAAATGGAGGAGATATAATGATGTTAAGTGTTTCTATTCGATCATTCCATTCCTGATTTTTGATCCTTGATTTCACCTGCAATTGATATTCTCCATACGGAATATTGCGAAAGGTTACAGAGTTATCATCTTGTAATATCATCCAATTCTCATCCAGCCCTTTCATCATATATGAATATTCAACAATCTTACTTTGGGCATAATTTTGTGTATTGAATGATATCTGAAACGTATTTTGTTTATATGTCAAGCTAATCGGATCAGTAATAGGGAGGGATCGTAATGGTGTTGATGTTTCTATCGGCGAATCGTGGATTATAAAACTATTGATAACCGTAGGAGATATATCTATCGCTTCGGAAATATATTGCGGATCAAAATAACAAACTCCATTCTGCGACCCGAAATAAATCGTTCCATCAGATGTTTTTACTGCCGATCCATTCATAAATGTACCTAAAGGGACACCACTCTGCCGTGTATAATTGGAAATATTAAAACTTGTGGCATCTATCTTATTTATTCCACGATTGGTACTGACCCATATATTGCCAAGGTCATCTTCTTGAATGGCTCTTATATTATTGTTAGTTAGTCCCTCTTGAGTTGTGTATATCTTTAAATTATCCAATTCTTTTATATCCGGAAACAAAACAAGTCCTTCTCCCGTCGCAATCCACATTCGTTGGCG
Organism: Dysgonomonas sp. UBA5412; assembly: GCA_002409595.1. Taxonomy (GTDB): domain Bacteria; phylum Bacteroidota; class Bacteroidia; order Bacteroidales; family Dysgonomonadaceae; genus Dysgonomonas. Next base: position 115,899 of record DHNQ01000010.1, on the reverse strand, counting down.
CGAATCTCGAAATATCTGATTAATGTTGTTAGAGTAAAGACCATCTTTGACTTTAATATATTGTATAAGATTTAAGTTTCGATCGGCAATAACCAATCCTTGACCAAAAGTCCCAATCCATAAATTACCTTGATTATCTTCAGCAAAAGAACGTATTAAATTTTCGGAGAGAACAGAGTTAGTAACATCATATAGCTTCCCCTTTTTATTTATCAAATTGTAAGCAAATAAACCTAAATCGCTCGATATCCATACCGTTTTATTAGAATCTTCGAAAAAATGCCGAATATCAGCTCCTTTCAGTTGTGGTAAGGATGGTTTTAGCTTTCTCTCTTTTTTATTATATATATTCACTCCACCACTAAAGGTCCCAAACCACAGATTGCCTTGGCTATCTTTCATTGCGGACAAAATAGCATTATCGCTCAATCCGTCCTTTTCTTTTGTTATCACACGCTTATTTATACCATTTTGGTATACATTGATACCTCCGCCATCTGTCCCTATCCACAGATTGCCGTCATCATCAACACAAAGCCCCCATGCTACAGCGTTAGAAAGTCCTGTTAATATATTATTAGGGTTATATTCCCATGTATTAAAGAATGGTTTTAGCTTCCCTATAAAATTAAGTCCTCCACCATATGTTCCCAACCAAATATTACCGAACTTATCTTGAAAAATAGCCTTTACAGATGGATTGGATAATTTATCTTGTCCATTTCCTGCTGTTATATTCGTGAATTCAATATTTTGAGGAGAAGAAAACATTTTATTCTTCGTATTCAAAATACTAACCCCTCCATTCTGTATGCCAATATACAGATTATCATCTATCTGTTTTATTGAATAAATATAATTGGATAACAAAGATTTTGAGTTAGAGTTTAAATGTTTAAATACAAGAAACTCTTCTGTTTCAGAATTAAACAAAGCCAATCCATTATCAGTTCCAACCCATACATTGTCATTCTTATCTATACAAATAGCTCTGACTGTATTGCCGGGAATACTCTTGGGGTCAGATGGATCATGTACATAATTCTTCATCTTTTTTGTTTGCAATGACAATATACTTAAGCCTTTATTCACATGACCGATATACAGATTATCATTATCTAACGCGATTGTCCACGTCTGATTATTTTTTAGTTCAGGGATTGTCTTTGTATTATAATGAGTAAATTCATTAGTCTTCTTGTCAAAATATTCTATACCTTGATGATATGTTGCAATCCATAGATTTCCATCTTTTGAACTGATAATATCTGTCACATCATTAGTGATTATACTCCGATTATTCTTCGGATCATGTGTATAGTAAGAGAAGATTCCGGTGCTATAATTATAAGCGTTTAGACCTTCACGCTGAGTTCCTATCCATAATATATCTTGATCGGGATCTGCATAAATAATATTTATACCTTCACAATTGATGCTTTCTCCGTATTTCTCACGGTTCTTTTCATATACCGTAAATTTTCTTCCATCAAATCTATTAAGACCCGACTCTGTCGCAATCCACAAGAATCCATCTCGATCCTCAGTTATACTTGTAATAAAAGAGCTAGAAATACCACTTTCCAGACTTAATATATCAATTGTATAAGGTTGAGCATATATATGGACGAATATATGGAGAAAGACAAAAAGATATAATATTTTTTTCATAGTAATTGATTAACCTTTAAATCTACAACAAATATATAAAGCTATATTTATGTAAATTGGAAAAAATCAATTAGAGCCTATTTTTGACAGATTAAAGCTCATGCAGTTAGTATCATATAAAACATTTATCAAACTCATAAGACTATACAGCCTGTAATGTTTAAGTTCATCACAGGCTGTATTAAGTCCAATTTATTTTTTATTATCAGTACAATGATAGATATTTATTTTAGATACTTATCAAGACCGTTTTTACAATATGTAGTTTTACGGTCAACTGCATTTTGAAATATTGAGGTATTAATCGTTTTCCGATCATGGCTACTTTGCTTGTGATGGATATGATAAACGATTCCACAGAATTTAAGATATTGTTTTCGAATTCCCGAAGAGATTAATCGAGCTGCAATTTCATTATCTTCATACCCCCATCCGATCATATCTTCATTGTATCCGTTTACTGCGATCAGATCTTTTTTCCAAAAAGCCATATTACAACCTTTTATATAATGTGGACTATCCTTTTTATATCTAAATCTAAAATAGTTAGCTAAAAGTCGTGATCGAATTGCATTCTGTCGGTTTCTTATTCCTTTTGACAACCAATTTAGGCTTATACTATCATCATTCAATAGTTCACGGCTGAGAGCTTGATCCATCATAATCCTACTTCCCGTTGAGAAACATGCTTCTTTTTCAAACCGTAAATGATCTTCTACAAAATGACAGTCTAAAACCACATCTCCATCTATTTGCAAAATGTAATCTCCTGTAGCTGAAACTATTGCCTTATTACGAATAACAGTAAGTCTAAAACCAATATCTTCATGCCAAACATGAGTAATCGGGCATGGGGAGAGCAAACTCATCTCCTCTATGAGCTTCTTTGTGGCATCTGTTGAACCATCGTCAGCAATTAAAATCTCATTTGGTAGTATTGTCTGTTTGAAAACACTATTGAGACAAATCTTTAATGCTTCCGGCCAATTATAGGTAGCTATAATAATAGAAACAGTAGGTTTTATTTGATTCATAGATGTCTACTTTTTGTTATACTCAATTTTGAAAAATTAAATATCTTATCTAACTCATAAAATATAACGGAAGATTTCCCAAATCCAAAAAAAAGAATTGCATCAGACATTACCTTACCTTTAAGCTCTTTACATTCGAATAAATTAGAAGAATGGATTTTTTTCAGCAACCGACCTATAATAACTTTTTCTTGTATCGGTTTTAATTCTAAATCTTTAAACATTTCTTTTAAAACAAATTTCCCTTCTAAAAATCTTTTTCCTAAAGCTTCTGCTTTTGGAGATACTTTTGAAAAATGTTGTCTGAAATAATTTAATTTTTCATTATGACGTATAACAGTTCCTTGCAAACAAATTTTATACCAGAAAAACCAGTCTCCACAATAACTAAAATCCATAAACCGATTGTCAATCTTATCCAAAATAGACTTTCTAAAAACAACCATACTGGCATTATATATACTATTATTAAATAACATCCGAGCTTTTATAAACTCTGATCCTTCAAATTTAGAGTAAATACCTTTTGCCATCTTATTTCTATCCCAATCATTAGCTAAAACAGATCCATTTTCATCTATAGTATATGAACACGAGAAAGCTATTTGGCAATTGTAATTATTCTCTAATAACGAAACTAATTTCTCAAGAAAAGTAAGATCTGCATAGTCATCACTTTCTGCAATCCAAATGTATTTACCTTTTGCTAAAGAAAATCCCTTTTGCCATTGGATAAATGTTGAGCCTGAATTTTTTTCATTGAATATAATATGGCTGACTTTATTAGATGAAGTGTACTCCTCTATAACAGTACGACTATTATCAGTGGAACAATCATCTAGAATAATCAATTCAAAATCTTGAAAAGATTGATTTAACACGCTATCTATTCGTTGTTTCAAATAGCGTGAGTGGTTGTAGTTTGGTATAATAATACTAACGAGTGGATCTTTCATTTAAGTCTACTTATTTTGAGTAAGTGGCATACCCAGTAAATTTTCATATATATTCAACCTTGTCAAGGCTAATTGATCTGGAGTCTTTTTCATATCAAGTTTACTCCTAGCCCTTATACGAAAGTTGTTACATAGATCATTATCATTTGCCAATGTTAAGATTGCATTTATAAAGAGTTCTTTACCATCTGCAATTATACAATCTTCTCTATCGTCAAGAATGATTCCTTCTGCACCAATACTTGTAGATATAAAAGGAACTCCTTTACTTATAGCATCTAGGATTTTAATCCGAACTCCGCTACCTATACGTAATGGAACAATCATAATTGTATCAGTCAGAGCTACCGACAGATCATCTACAAACCCTCTAAAAAAGACTTGATCAAACTCTTTTGTATATTTTTTCTTTAATTTAGATTTCCATTGACCAATTATATGAAATTCTAATTTCGGTTTTGCTGATCTCAAACCTTTCCAACAATTATTAAGAAACCAATCAACAGCATCGAGATTTGGAAAATGATCGCTTCCTCCAAGAAATACCAATTTATTATTGAAACAAAAAGAAGATGATAAATCTAATGTTTTTATATCAACAATAGCCGGAGATGTTGCGACAAAAATATTATCTTTTAGTTCTCTCTTCAATTTATCATTATCAACATCTGTAAGTGTAACTATGCCATCATAACAATTAAGATACTGAAGCTCAGCACTCTTTATGTTTTTTAAAAAGTATATATCTAATGGTGATTGTTTTTGCATTAGCACCAACTCCTGCTCCGCTCGTACAAACCTTATTTCATGATGAATAAATACTCTTTTCAGGTTATCAGGTAAAATATTTACAAGATTTATCAACTCGAAAAAATCAACTTGTACCATATCGAAAGGATTCGAACGAACAACATTTTCGATGAAATCAATATATCTTTCATCGGGCGTTAAAATCTCAGACCGCAATATGGAATGAATACGAACCAAATCTCGTGAATTTGATTTAATATATCTTTTGTAGAACCTCCTGTCAATTATTTTTTTCAGTTTATATAAAAATTTTGTAGAATAAGTATAATCTTTTTTATTTGACAGGTCATCCCGATAATATAGGTAAAACTTTACATTAGGCCACAAAGATTGCAATTTCTCAACATTGTTTGAATCAGTTTTCTTTACTGAAAAAATAATAGAGATATCAATATATTGGCGTAATCTCTCTACTAATTGAAAAAAAAGCTGGTTTCCACCAGAATTGATAGGGTAAGGTAAATATGGAGTCAATATCAGTAATTTAATCATAAGTCGTAATACAATTTAATTCTTTTTCCATTTTAAACGATTCATGAATTTACCTAAACGAATATATCGGCGGTACTTACGCGCTTCTTTGTCCATTAAGAGTAGTCTGTCATAATCGTCTCGTATTGTTTTTGGTATTAACTCATCAAGAACTTCATACCTTTCTTTATACATAAGATCATGGAAGACCGGATTATTACTTATACCTGTCATATCAAAGACAACAATATCATGATTTAAATAAAATGAAGTTTCTCCTCCGAGCATCGTTTTCAAAAAAAACTTCCAGTCTGAGACTATTTTATAAACTTCGTCGTAAAAGCCATATTTCTGAAACAAACTACGTCTTATAAATGTAGCCTGATGTTGTAAAGTATCCCGATACAAATCATATAATGTTATATCTCTGTTACCTTGATTATACCATCTGAAAAAGCCTTTTTCTGAATCACAGATCTGGATCCCTCTTAAAAGAGGTTCAATATAATCTTTATTATGAAAAACATCAGACAAAACATCATTATTAGCATATATATCTCCAGAATTAAGAAAATGGCAATATTCTCCTTTAGCTCTAGCAATTCCCTTATTCATTGCCATATATATGCCTTTATCTGGTTCGCTAACCCAGTAAGCTATTTTTTCGGAGAAAGATTCTAGTATTTCCTTACTGCCGTCTGTAGAACCCCCATCTATTACGATATATTCATAATCATCATAACTCTGAGCTATAACACTTTTTATCGTCTTTTCTATACCTTTAGCATTGTTATAATTAATAGTAATGACTGATACTTTCATTATACTCTTTTAATTTAATACGATTTTTTTTCTTCATCCGGCTAAAGATATTTTTCGCCTTTAGCTTATTTAATATCTTTGTAATCCTATAGTAAACCGGCAAGTGTATTAGTTCATTATAATTACCCTTTAACAACATTTGGGCATATTCTAAGAATAAAGTATACAAAACCGTATTCTCTTCAAGAGTAAATCTATCTTGTTTAGATGTTATATTTATCGGATATTGAGGTTTAAAATTACTAAAATGGAAAAAGACCAAAGGATAGTCCTCATTGATGAAATACGTATTGTCTTTTTTCGAGACTTTCCTTTCATGAAAGTTCCAATACGCAAAATTAAATCCCGGATTATGTGACACTTTTACCCCTTTATAAAATATCGGTACATAATTCATAGGTAACTGATCAACAAATATGCCTTCTGATGTTTTATCGAAACATTGGATTGCGAGTTTAGCTGACCACCATTCCAGCATTTTTATAGATTCTTTAGTTGGTCTTACTGCTAGAAACCCTAAGTTGTATATACCATAATTCAAAAAGACTGATTCTTGAGGTTTTTTACCATCTACAGGTATTGGAGAAAGAATATGCGGTGTCAACAATATATTTTCAGGCTCTAATTCTTTCTCTATTGGAGATAAACTATTGAATATTCTTATATCTGGATCAAAATACATTACTGTATCTACATCCGGATATTGCTGAATAAGATATTGAAAAAAGAAAGGTTTAACAGCTGTATTCAATTCTACAACATCATACTGTTTTATCATCCATTCAAAGTTTTCAATCATAAGGTTTTCCACTTCAACAATTTCAAATGAATCATATAGCTTATAATCTACTTGCCGATTTTTCTTATCACACAAACATATAAAGAACCTGTAATCTGGATTATACTCCAATAAGGAGTCTCCTAGAACTTTAGCTTGGGATAGATAATTATTGGAGCAAACAGTGAATACTATTTTCATCTTACGCATTATTACATTACAAAATTGTACATTTCTAAATAAGTATATACAGAATTTCATTAAGCTTATTAAGCGATTAGGTTTATTACTGTATAATAGGTAATTAATTAATTTTAGCTTCACCTTCGTCACACAGATCGTATATAATATCTGATATACAATAAGAAGTATTTTTCACACATTCAAGTTTCAATTGAATATCCTTCATATATAAAATTTCATCTAAAGTGATATCCTTAGGAACAAACATCAACAACCCCGAATGAAATTCTGTTTTTTCAATTTCTTTTTCGAAAGGGAAATAACGAACAATATGTCCATCGTCATTCATTTCGACAATATGATTTTTCAGATAAATATCCGGATAAATAAACGTATAATGAGAAAAATAACGATGCATAGTAATAGAGATTATTACTGGGTTACAATTATCTTTTTTCCTCAGATTTTCTTAATTCTCTCTGTCTAATATCTCTTCTGACAGAGCTTCTTTCGGGACGACCTTGCATTGATAAAGAATCGACATAGGTAACATCATAAAGTAATACATCAAAAGGAAGCCCATCACCCCTACTATCTACATGGATATATCCGGCTATATTAGTCAATAATGAATCTGCAATATTAGGTTTTGTGAATGAATATACAGAATCTCTCTCTATTGAGATTACATTTCGAATCAATGTATCTTTATATGTAAAAAACACTGCACTCTCAACCTTAACTAAAGGATTAACACCTATTATCTTAAACTTCAAATCAAAATGTGTTATATCCGTTGTTTTTATTTTATTAGAATCTAGATCAAAAGACATTGTAGATTCTGATTGGCTAAGGAAAGCAAAAGGAGGTATTAGATAGTTAGAAAAATCCCGCCCCGGATTTATTCCTGCTCTTGCATTCACAGCCAAATTACTATTATTTCGCAGACGAGATGCAACAGAATCATTTATAACCATATAGTATTCTATATTATCAGAATACCACAATAAAGAAGAGTCCAAATCAGCCTGACTTATCTTGTGTTTTCGAAGAACACTTTCGATTAAAGCATCTTTTCTTTCGTCTGTGTTAAATTGAGCATCAGAACGATAAATAGCCTGAGCTAACTGTATGTCATACAACACATCCGTCATCTTATCTTCAGGCAATACATGTCTGGGTCTTCTACCACAAGAGTAACAAAGGACTACGATAAAAAGGACCAAATATATTACAGGACGTTGCATAATCAGGTTCTATCTTTTTTTTCCAAAGATACTGATAATGTCTTATGGTAAAAAATAAGAAGAAGAAAAATACCTACTGTAATAGCAGAATCGGCAATATTGAATATAGGGCTAAAGAATATAAAATCTTCTCCACCCCAAACTGGAAACCAGGATGGAAATGTACCATTAATCAATGGAAAATAAAGCATATCTACAACTTTTCCATGCAACCAACTGGAATATCCCTCGCCGAGAGAAACAAATGATGCAACATGTCCCTGATAACTGGCTGAAAATATTTCTCCATAGAATATACTATCAATTATATTCCCAAAAGCTCCTGCTAAAATAAGGGCAACACAAGCAATATAACCTTTCGAATATTGATTTTTCACCAATGTATACAGATAATATCCGATAAAGAATATAGCAATGATCCGAAATAGGGATAGAAACAATTTCCCTCCAACTTCCATACCAAAAGCCATACCATTATTCTCTACAAAATAGATTTTAAACCAATTGAAAACTTCAATACTTTCATATAGCGACATATTGGTTTTAACCCAAATCTTAGAGGCTTGATCTACAATTATAACTAAGGCTATAACCAGTATTGCAACCAGTCCTCTATTTTTATTATCCATATATTAAACTTTAACTTATTGCCTTAAAGAAAACGAAGAAAAAACAGAAGTTTTACGCATCTATTTTTTCTTCATTCCCATAATTCATCTTATTCGTTATTTAACACCGCTATTTTTAGCTTCGATGCTAAGAGTAGCATGAGGTACTGCACGCAAGCGCTCTTTTGGTATAAGCTTGCCTGTTTCGCGGCAAATACCATACGTTTTATTCTCGATGCGAATAAGTGCCGATTGTAAGTTTTGTATAAACTTCATCTGGCGTTGAGCCAAACGTCCGGCCTCTTCTTTTGACAAGGTAGATGCTCCCTCTTCCAAAACTTTAAAGGTAGGCGATGTATCAGTAACATCATTACCATCGGTATTGGTTATAGCAGCTCTCAGCTCTTCATATTCTTTGCGAGCCTTCTCTAACTTTTCCATAATAATATCGCGGAATTCTTTTAATTCCTCATCCGTGTATCTTGTTTTTTCTGCCATAACTTTAATTTTAAAAAGTTAAACATCCTGTTCTATTTGTAATTTTACTAAAGATAATCGTTTTATCCGACTTTATCGACAGATACAGTCAAAATATAATCATCCAGATCTATTTCTTGTCCATTCGAAACATCAGCTAGTTCTACACTATCGGCCAAAACTTGTGATGCGATGTAATCTTTATATTCAGACACCGCTGCTTTTACCTGCTCAACATCCGATATTCTTACATTAATCCTATCGGTTATATCATAACCATTCGATTTGCGTATATTCTGAATGCGATTTATAAGTTCGCGGGCAATACCTTCTTTTTTCAAATCGTCTGTTACTGTAACATCTAAAGCAACAGTCAACTTCCCTGCATTTGCAACTAACCATCCTGGTATATCTTCCGATATAATCTCTACATCAGGCAGTTCAATAGTAGCTTGTTGACCTTCTATCGCAAAAGTATATTGTCCTTCCTTTTCTAACGAAGCAATCGCATCTTGAGACATGCTTTGAACCTCAACAGCCAATTGTTTCATTATCTTTCCATATCTTGGTCCTAATTTTTTAAAATCGGGTTTTACCTTCTTCACAAAAATACCATCAGAGCCTCCTACGTATGTCAATTTCTTAACATTAACTTCTCCTAATATCAAATCACGAACAGCTTCAATATCTTCTTCCTGAGATTTATTCAGAATCGGAATCATTATCTGCATCAAAGGCTGACGTACTTTCACACTTTCCTTACGGCGAAGAGCCAAAACTGCTGATGAAATATCTTGTGCTATTTGCATACGCTCCTCTAAACGCTTATCAACCACTAATGGTTCATACGAAGGGAAATTTGCTAAATGCACTGAAGAAACATTATCTCGTTCTGTTACTGCAATCAGATCACAATAAAGCTTATCTGCATAGAATGGAGATATAGGAGACATTAGTTTAGCCACAGTCTCAAGACATGTATAAAGAGTCTGATAGGCAGACAATTTATCCTTTGTCATTTCACCACCCCAAAAGCGTTTTCTGTTGAGACGAACATACCAGTTACTCAAATTGTCATTTACAAAATCTGAGATTGCACGCCCTGCCTTTGTAGGTTCATAAGCCTCATAATATTCATCAACATCTTTAACCAATGTATTCAGTAATGAGATTACCCATCGATCTATTTCCGGTCTTTGATCCACCGGGATTAAATCTTCGCTAAAAGTGAATTTATCCACATTGGCATAAAGTGCAAAGAACGAATAAGTATTGTATAATGTACCAAAGAACTTGCGACGTACTTCTTCAACTCCTTCTATATCAAACTTCAGATTATCCCAAGGCGAAGCATTAGTTATCATATACCAACGTAAAGGGTCTGAGCCATATTTATCTATTGTAGAAAACGGATCGACAGCATTTCCTAAACGTTTCGACATCTTCATACCGTTCTTATCTAATACAAGACCGTTGGAAATTACATTCTTAAATGCTATACTATCCTTAAACATAGTAGAGATTGCATGCAACGTAAAGAACCAACCTCGCGTTTGGTCTACGCCTTCTGCAATGAAATCAGCCGGATAGACTTTCTTAAACTCGTCTTCCGATATATTAGGATAAAATACTTGAGCGAAAGGCATCGCACCCGAATCGAACCATACATCTATAAGATCAGTTTCGCGTTTCATCGGTTGACCCGAATCCGAAACTAATATAATATTATCTACATAAGGGCGATGAAGGTCAAGCTTCTCATAATTAGCTTTATCCAGATTACCAAGCTCAAAACCCGTCCATGGCATTTCTGTCATAAAGCCAGCTTCTATTGCTTTCTGCATTTCTGTATATAGTTCTTTTACAGAACCTATACATTTTTCTTCTTTACCATCTTCTGTTCTCCAGATTGGTAGCGGAGTTCCCCAATAACGACTACGACTAAGATTCCAGTCTTGAAGATTCTCAAGCCATTTTCCAAAACGTCCCGACCCTGTAGATTCAGGCTTCCAGTTGATTGTTTTATTCAATTCTATCAATCGATCGCGGCTAGCAGTAGTCCGTATAAACCAACTGTCTAACGGATAGTAAAGCACCGGTTTATCGGTACGCCAACAATGAGGGTAATTATGCACATGACGTTCTATTTTGAAAGCCTGATTTGCCAGCTTCAACATCACACAAATATCAATATCTAAAGTATTGGCATCGGCAGGTAATGTATCGTCATATTCATTCTTGACATAGCGTCCGGCATACTCTTTATATAAATCTACATTTACATTTGCTTTCAAATACTCAGAATCAAGATCTTCTATCCGGAAATATTTTCCGGTAAGGTCTACCATCGGACGTTGGTTGCCATCCTTATCCAAAAGCAACAGAGCAGGAACATCATTAGCTTTTGCCACTCTGGCATCATCTGCACCAAATGTAGGTGCTATATGTACGATACCTGTACCATCTTCGGTAGTAACAAAATCTCCCGTAAGAACTTTAAACGCATTTTCACCGGGATTGACCCAAGGTATAAGTTGTTCATATTCCATGCCGGCAAGATCTCGCCCTTTCCATTCTCCTATTACATTATAAGGGATCAGTTTATCTCCTTGCTTATATTCGTCAAGAGATACATCTTTAGCTTTCTCATTAAACATACTGTAAAGAAGAGATTTTGCCATTACAGCAGTCATCTTGTTTCCAGTATAAGGATTATATGTTTGAACAGCTACATATGTAATATCGGGTCCCACAGCCAATGCTGTATTCGAAGGCAAAGTCCAAGGAGTAGTAGTCCATGCAAGGAAATAAGCTTCTCCAAACTGAGACATCTCCGCTTTTGGCGACTTTATTTTAAACTGAGCTACACAAGTCGTATCTTTTACATCGCGATATGCTCCAGGTTGATTTAGCTCGTGAGTACTTAATCCGGTACCGGCAGCTGGCGAATATGGTTGTATTGTATATCCTTTATATAAGAATCCTTTTTTATACAATTCTTTCAGCAAGAACCATAATGTTTCTATGTAGCGACTATCATAAGTGATATACGGGTCTTTCATATCGACCCAATATCCCATAATGCGAGTAAGGTTTTCCCACTCACCTGTATATTTCATTACCTCCTTACGGCAGGCATCATTATATTCTTGTACAGATATTTTCTTTCCAATATCTTCTTTTGTTATACCCAGTTTTTTCTCAACAGCAAGTTCAACCGGCAATCCATGAGTATCCCAACCGGCTTTACGATTTACCAAGAAGCCTTTCATTGTCTTGTAACGGCAAAAAATATCTTTTACGGCACGTGCCATTACATGATGAATACCGGGCATTCCGTTAGCAGACGGAGGTCCTTCGTAAAAGACAAATGATGGTGCTCCGGCACGCATATCCAGACTCTGTTGGAATATGTTCTCTTTATCCCATTTCTCCAATATTTCTTTATTGATATCGGATAGGTTAAACCTATTGTATTCAGAAAACTGCTTGCTCATAGTGTGTATTTAAACTTCCTTAAAAAAATTGAGGACAAAGATAGTAAAAAGTTGCAAGTTGCCAGATACAAGTTACAAGTTATTTAGAAGATAAATTTATATATACAAAGAATGCCATTTAGCACAGTCAATCGCGATTATCGTATATAAAAAACAACTAAAATTGAAAGTATATTTTACTTCTTTCTATCCATTTCAGCACGGGTTAATTTATTTTTGAACATATAACTTGCCGTCTGAAACATAGCCGCAGAGTATGTACGCATCGTATCTGCCTCTGCTTGATGAGAGGAAATCATATTCTCAGAACTATTTTCAGGATATCGGTACAAACCCTCTACTTTAGTTTTAAAATTATGTGTAAAAAAATATTCCGGACTTATACAGCCCAACGCATCATCGGACGAGAAGAACACATAAGGTCTCTTTTCTCTAAACAAATCAACTCCAAAAGTTCTATTCTCGTATGATTGGTTCAATAGACCTAGCAGCGTAGGTAAAACGTCGACTTGCTCTCCTAATTGTTGAAATCGCCGAGGAGCATCATGAAACTTTGGAGAATAAATAATACATGGTACATGATTGTAAGACAATGGCATTTCGTAGGTCTGAGACCCGACTATCTTACCATGATCTCCGAGTAAGATAAAGATTGTATTATTAAACCATTCTTCTTTTTCTGCTTCTTGCATAAACTGTCCTATTGCATTGTCTGCAAAAGCAACAATCTGATATTGACCATTGTCACTTATCCCTTTAAATGCATCGGGTACAACATACGGAGGATGGTTGCTAATAGTAAGTAAAGTAGCAAAGAAAGGCTTTTCATCTTTTGATTTCTCAGTAATTTTCTTCAAACCGTATTCGAACAGATAATCGTCTGACACACCGAAGCTATTCCTGCGCTTTTCACGCGGATAATTCTCTTGTGAATACACTTCCTCAATGCCGTTTTCGAGCAAGAAAGCATTCATATTGTCATACTGGGCTTCGTGTGTCATAAAAAACATTGTCCTATAATTCTTCTGTTGTAAAATATACGGTACCCCTTCACACAAAGGGATATCTACATTCTTCATCATATTGTGATCCGAAAGTGCAGGCAAACCATACAACGTAGCCAATATACCGTGATTGGTATGTGTACCTACCGAATAGAAATTATCGAAGAAGTATGACTTATCTATTAGTTTATTTAAGCAAGGAGTAATTTCTTTTCCATTCTCACGAACATTCAATAGATCGTAAGACATAGACTCCATCAAAATCAACACTACATTCATATCTTTGGGAGTACCTTCGGCAATAACATTTCTCGTAAACACATATTCCTTTTGCCCATTCTGAGATATGCCAAGCTCCTGCTGCATAAGGGATATAGCATCACTTTCAGAGATGAGGGCATCCAGATTGTGATGAGATTTCGAAGATTCCATTACATCTCTCATAAAGTAAAAAGATGGATTTATGCCTAATTGGTTAAGAAACGAGTTATCACAAAAATAAGCCTGGCTGGTTCTTATCGGATTATAACCAAAACGACCTCTGATTCCAAACAGACACAAAAACATAATGATTAAACAGACAGGCACATAAATGAGATATTGCTTTGCTTTTATATTTTGTTGATCTTTTCTCAGCAATCGTTTGCTTATCGTAAACACCAGATAACCAAAAAGAATGATAGCTATTACAAACAAAACCATATATATGTAATAGGAAGCTTCTTCAAGTATCATTCCGGCAGTTACATTACCCTCTTCATTCCAATTGAAAATAGAGGCGTTAAGATGTTTAAAAAAGTAATTGAAATAAGGTATATCTGCAATACCTATAGCAAAAACCAGAGTATATATTATAATATAATATATATTGAACACGTTGAATATTCCTTTTTTAGAAATATTACAAAGCCCCAATACAGATAATATAATTAAAGGCAAAGCAGAAATATAGCAAGCAATCACATTATCAAACCAAACTCCCCTGAGCAGAGCCGACGATACCCAGCTTAATTTAGAATCTACATCGGCAATATGTTGCAAGTTGGTAGCAAGTAATATTACCCTTTGCAATGTCATAAATATCAAGGCGAGAATATGTATTGATATTACATATAGAATATTAATCTTTATTTTTTTCATTTAGTTTTATATTCGATTGAATAAAGGCGGCAAATTTAAAGATAAATTATGAGAGCTGACCCATATCTTATCCAAATAAAGATAAAGTACAACGCATCAAATCTTTTTTATACTACTTTTTAAAACAAAATCATTACTTTTGCGGTTCAATAGAGTAAAATAATATATTATAAGTAAGTCTTTATATATAACGACTTGCCTTAATAATACAAGACAAGCCTCAATATGCAAAAAAATTTAGTGATAGTTGAGTCTCCGGCAAAAGCCAAAACCATTGAAAAATTTCTGGGTAAAGATTTCAAAGTTATGTCTAGCTATGGACATATACGAGATTTGAAGAAAAAAGACCTTGGAATTGATATAGACAATGGCTTTACACCTATATATGAAGTTCCGAGCGACAAAAAAAAGGTGGTAGACGAGCTAAAAAAAGCAGCAAAAGACGCTGAAACAGTATGGCTGGCTTCCGATGAAGACCGGGAAGGAGAAGCAATATCATGGCACTTATTTAAAACGCTTAAGCTTGACGAAAAGAAAACCAAGAGAATTGCATTCCATGAAATAACTAAGGATGCGATACTGCATGCTATAGAAAATCCACGAAAAATAGATATAAACCTAGTAGATGCACAGCAAGCCCGCCGTGTATTGGATCGCATTGTAGGATTTGAACTATCGCCGGTACTTTGGCGCAAAGTAAAGCCGGCATTATCAGCAGGTCGTGTACAGTCGGTAGCAGTAAGACTTATTGTAGAGAGAGAAAGAGAAATTCAAGCATTTAAGGCAGAAGCATCATATCGAGTTACAGCCATTTTCATTACCAAAGAAAATGGAGTGGAAACAGAAATAAAAACAGAACTAAACAAACGTCTCAAAACAAAAGAAGAAGCTCTTGATTTTCTTAAAAGTTTGGAAGACGCATCATTTGTAGTAGAAGATGTGGAAACCAAGCCAATGAAAAAATCTCCGGCTGCACCTTTCACTACTTCTACATTACAACAAGAAGCATCTCGTAAATTAGGCTTCCCCGTATCAATGACAATGATGGTAGCTCAAAAGCTATACGAGTCGGGGAAAATCACATATATGCGTACCGACTCAGTCAATTTATCTGACCTAGCAATTAATACTGCTCGAAACGAGATAGAATCGGTATACGGTAAGCAATATTCTAAAGTACGTAAATTCTCTACAAAAAGTAAAGGTGCACAAGAAGCCCACGAGGCTATCCGCCCTACATATATGTCGGAACATACTGTATCGGGAACAGCTCAGGAAAAAAAATTATATGATCTGATTTGGAAAAGAACAGTTGCTTCTCAAATGGCTGATGCTGAACTGGAAAAAACAACAATAACGATTGGCATTTCCAATAATAAGACGCTTAGATTTTCTGCAATAGGAGAAGTTATTAAGTTCGATGGATTTTTGCATGTATATCTCGAAGGCACTGATGACGAAAATATAGACAGCGATACAAGCTTATTGCCATCGGTCAAAGTAAAAGAGACTCTGGAATTAAAAGAATCCACAGCTACAGAACGATTTACTCAACGTCCGAGTAGATATAGTGAAGCTGCATTGGTACGTAAGCTGGAAGAGTTAGGGATAGGACGTCCGTCAACATACGCTCCTACTATTTCAACTATTCAGAACCGAGAATATGTAGAAAAATCAAATATAGAAGGGACTGAGAGAAAATATAATATATTGACTCTAAAAAAGAACAAGATATCCGATATTGAAAAAACAGAAATAACTGGAGCAGACAAGGGTAAGTTATGCCCAACTGATACCGGTATTGTAGTCAATGACTTTTTGACTGAATACTTTCCTGATATTCTTGATTATAACTTTACAGCTAACGTGGAGAAAGAATTTGACCACGTGGCAGAAGGCGAAGAGAATTGGACAAAACTGATAGATAAGTTTTATAAAGTATTTCACCCGGTCGTAGAATCTGCAACAAATATGCAAACAGACCATAAGATTGGGGAAAGAATACTTGGTAAAGATCCTAAAACGGGACGTCAGGTTTCTGTTAAAATCGGACGCTTTGGTCCAATGGCACAGATTGGAGTACAAGAAGATGAAGAAAAACCCCAATTTGCCGGTCTACAAAAGAATCAATCAATAACTACAATAACACTCGAAGAGGCTCTCAAATTGTTCCAACTTCCTCGTACAATAGGTGAATATGAGGAGAAAGAAGTAAGTGTGAGTACGGGACGTTTTGGACCGTATATCAAGCATGATGGAAAATTTATTTCACTGTCAAAAGGGTATGATCCTTACAGTGTGAGCATCGAAGATGCAATCCCTCTCATTGAAGAGAAAAGGAAAAAGGATGCTGAGAAACTTATAAAAATCTTTACGGAAGATGAAGATTTGCAAATTCTGAACGGAAGATATGGGCCATACATCTCTTACAAAAAAAGTAATTATAAAATACCTAAGGGAACTGCTCCGGAAAGCCTAGATTTTGATGCAGCTATGAAAATAGTAAATGAAACTGAAACTAAGCCGGCAACAAAAGCAAAGGGTAAAGGCAGAACGAAGAAAAAATAAAAGACTGCTGATTTCCAATAATTACATAGTAGTCAATTAATCTAAAATAAATGAACGCAATCTTAGAGAGGATATTCGGCTACAAGGGTTTTAAACTATTAATTCCTTTGATAGACTTGGGTATTATATATGTATCCTACATGATATCTTTCTATATATTTAAAGATAGCCTAGATAACTTTACACTCAACTATAATGCTTTTTGGGCTAGTTTGCCTTTTATAATATTCAGTTATATTATATTGAGCCACACGTTCGAACTTGACAAACCAAAAGATTTTACATTTTTTGGCGTCGGCTATACTGTAACTCTAGCCTTGGGGTCTCTCTTGTTTATAACAATGGCTGTCAGTTTCTTTATCCGAGAATTTGCTTTTCCTCGTAGTATATTATTATCAAGTACACTGATACAGATTTTACTTATCACTGTATGGCATCTGTTTGCCAGTCGGATGTATTTTAGGGTAAACAAGGGAAAATCAGTTCTGGTCATTGGATATGAGAAAGCTCAAGCTTTGGCATATAAACTTTTAGAGTCTAAAGGAATGTGGTCGCACATAAAACATGTTTGCGCTCCCGACTATAAAAACGTATATGAATGTATCAATGAATGCGATGTAACTTTTCTTACTGAAGATGTTGACGAAAAAGTAAAGCAAGATATAATATTATATTGTATAGAGAAGAGCCGTACCGTATTATACCAACCCAAAAGCTCGGAGATATTACAGTTTAATGCAAACTTTCTACAAATAGACGACTCTCCGGTATTGGATGTAAGAGACTTAGGTCTATCTCAAGGAAGCGAAACAATGAAACGTATAATGGATGTTATAGTTGGCACTGTCGCATTAGTCGTATTCTGTATTCCATTCGTATTCGTATATCTTATTCTTAAATTAGGCGGAGGTACAGCTTTCTATGTTCAGGAAAGAGTCACTCGAGGAAATAAGGTATTTAAGATATACAAGTTCAGAACTATGATAGAAAATGCGGAAGCAAAATCCGGACCTGTTTTAGCTCAGGAGACAGACAAACGCATTACCAAGTTTGGACATATACTAAGAGCTACCCGGTTGGATGAAATACCTCAGATATTCAATATATTAATTGGCGATATGAGTATTGTAGGTCCCCGCCCCGAACGCCCGTTTTTTGTAAAACAATTTAGCGAAGAAATTCCGGAATACAATCTCAGGCATCGGGTAAAAGCAGGATTAACAGGTTTGGCTCAGGTACAAGGTAAATACAACACATCCGTTATAGATAAATTAAAATATGACCTTCTATACATCAATGGCTATTCTTTGGCTCTTGACATAAAATTAATTATGCAGACACTCAATATATTACTGCGAAAAAACAGTACTGAAGGCGTAAAAAGTGTAGAAGAATTGGGAGAAGAAATTGAAAAATTAACACGACGATAAAATAAATCACAAGATGACAGATTTTCAACAACTAGCTACTGTTCGACGAAGTACACGAAAGTTTACAGACGAAAAGCTTACTCCAGAGCAAGTAGAAATAATAATGAAAACTGCTCTGATGTCTCCGGCATCCAAGAGTGCAAATCCGTGGGAATTTATATTAATTGAGGATAAAGAGATGCTTCAAAAGCTATCGCTTTGCAAGAAGTCAAGTAGTAAGTTAATTGCCGGATGTGCTTTAGCCATCGTTGTATTGGCTAATCCACTAATAAGTGATGTTTGGGTTGAAGACTCTTCCATTGCCTCAATAATGATACAGTTGCAAGCTGAAGATTTAGGGCTTGGAAGTTGTTGGGTGCAGATACGAGAAAGATTTACCGCAAGCGACACTCCTTCTGACGAATATGTAAAAGAGTTACTAGATATCCCAATGCAAATGCAAGTCTTATCCATTATTGCCATAGGGCACAAGGCTCAGGATAGAACCCCGTTTGATGAAGAAAAATTGCAATGGGAAAAAATACATATAGGAAAATTTAATATTGATCAATTAACTGATTGAAAGAATATGGCTAACAGTACTAAAACATCGAACGACCGATTGTCGTACGGAATAACAATACTCATATTCGGATTTGTATTTCTTCTTGATAAGCTAGGTATATTAGCGAATATACCTTATGCTAAAAACTTGATTAGTGTAGGTGCTTTCTTTCTCATAGCGGGAATTGTTTTTCTAATAACTCAACCCAAAAAGGCATTAGGTTGGATATTCTTAGCTGTTGGTATATTGCTGAATGCCGATATATTCTTCGGATGGTTAAGCAATTATTCTAACTTAATAGTACCTCTAGGACTTATCATTGCAGGTACAGCAATGGTATTAACTTCTAAAAAGAGAAACTGATGAAGATCGTATTTATAGGGGCAGGAAATGTTGCTTCACATCTAGCTACAGAGCTTTATAAATACGGAGTTTGCATTTCACAAATATACAGCAGAACTATGGAATCTGCTGAAAATTTGGCTGATAATACACAAGCTCAGGCAATAACTAATATAAAGGAGATTGCAGTTGATGCCGATGTTTATATATTCTGTCTTAAAGATTCGGTATTAGAAGATATTCTGCTACAAATACCGCCTAATAAAGGACTCTGGATACATACATCCGGCAGTATTCCGATTTCTATATTTGAGAAATTTGCAACATCATATGGAGTGTTATACCCATTTCAGACCTTTACAAAGGGTAGAAAAACAGAATGGAAAAGTACTCCTTTATTCATTGAGGCCTCAGATGATAAAAGCTTTGAGCAATTAGAATCTATTGGTCGTAAATTATCAGATAAAGTATCTTTCCTCTCTTCTGAGAATAGAAAGTATATACACCTAACGGGAGTATTCGCTTGCAATTTTACTAATCATATGTATGTATTAGCTGAGCATTTTTTGAGTAAAGCAGGCTTATCTTTTGAAGCTGCGTTACCTCTCATTGACGAAACAGCGCAAAAGGTACATGAATTATCTCCATTGCAAGCGCAGACCGGTCCTGCAATACGATTTGATGAAAATATAATAAATAAACACTTAGAACTGATAGACGATACCAAAGTAAAAGAGATATATCGTCTTATCAGCGAAAACATACATCAGACTAAAAAAGATTAATATTATGAGTACTATTAATTATGACCTTAGCAAGATAAAATCTTTTATATTCGACGTAGATGGAGTATTATCACCCGATTCGATACCTCTATCTCCGGAAGGAGAACCGATGCGTATGGTAAATATAAAAGACGGATATGCTATAAATCAGGCTGTAAAGCATGGCTATGGTGTAGCGATCATTACAGGAGGAGACACTGAGGGGGTACGCACTCGTTTCTCCCGTCTAGGTATAAAAGATATATACATGAAGTCAAAGATCAAAATACATGATCTTAACGATTATATACAACGTACGGGATACAAGCCTGAAGAAATTATGTATTCGGGAGATGATATACCTGACTATCATGTTATGAAAACGGTCGGGCTCTCTGTGGCTCCAGCCGACGCTGTTCCCGAAATAAGGGCAATAGCTAAATACATATCCCATTGTAGAGGAGGGATGGGTGTTGCACGTGATGTAATAGAACAAGTAATGAAAACACAAGGTAAATGGATGAATGAAGAAGCGTTTGGATGGTAAGATCGTAATTTATCTAAACTCAACAACAAAATAAAAGAAGGTAATTTAATCAAATTACCTTCTTTATTTTTCAACCCATTTCTTTTTAATTTGGAGCCTTAGAATATAGAAAAGCTGCTATAAAGATAAACACAATATTAGGTATCCATACAGCAAGCATTGGCGACATAGTACCCGTTACGGCAAACGAAGAACTTACTGTCTGAAAAAGGATATAGGAGACACTAAGCCCCAACCCGATACCAATATTCACTCCCATTCCCCCTTTTACTTTACGAGCCGAAAGGGATGCGCCAATAAGAGTAAGAATAAAAGCAGAGAAAACAGATGCAAAACGCTTATGAAACTCAATTTCGAACTGAGTTATACTTACCCCTCCTATATTAGCTAAGCCTTTCGACTTTTGTCGCTGTATATAATTATATAGGTGAGGAGTAGTCATTTGCTCAAAATCATTTACAGACACAAGAAAGTCGCTAGGTATAACATTAATAGTTGTATCTAATCTTGTACCCGAACTAATAATTTCCTTCATTCCCTCAAATTCTCGAATCGAATAGTTATTCAATACCCAATGATAGGCTGTATCATATTCTATGCGAGATGCAATAAGGCGTGATTTTAATTCTTTATCCTCAAATCGATCCAAGGATAAATTATATCCTTCTTTAGATTTGTTATCAAAACGTTCCATGTACAATATTACACCCTTATCTACTTGCATCTGAATACGAGTAGCATAATCAACACTTTTATCTTTAATATATTTATTCTGAAAATTGATTCGAGTTACATTTGCCTGAGGAATAATAAAGCTACTTAGAACAAATGAGAATATAGCAATGACACCAGCCGATATCATATAAGGCTTCATCAACCGTTTAAAACTCATTCCATTAGAGAGCATCGCTATAATCTCGGAATTATCGGCGAGCTTAGAAGTAAAGAAAATAACAGCTATAAAAACAAATAAAGCACTGAAAAGGTTTACATAATAAGGTACGAAATTGAAGTAATAATCTACTATGATAGCTTTCAGCGGAGCATTGTTAGTCAGAAACTTATCAAGCCGTTCGTTTATATCAAATACTACAGCAATAGAAATAATTAGAATAATCGAGAATATATATGTTCCCAAAAATTTCTTTATAATATATCTATCAAGTATTGATAAAATTTTCATTTATTATCCTACAGTTTATTAATTATAAACAGTTAGTTATAATTTCAGATCCTACGGGAAACATTCTCAACCATAACATGTTTCCAAGATAGAAAATCACCTTCTATAATATGTTTACGAGCTTCTTTTACTAACCATAAATAGAAGGCCAGATTGTGAATAGAAGCTATTTGCAATCCCAATATTTCGTTTGTAATAAACAAATGACGAAGATATGCTTTTGTATATAAAGTATCAACAAATGATGCTCCATTTTCTTCAATCGGAGAAAAATCATTTGCCCATTTTCTATTTCGTAAGTTCATTATTCCATTACGCGTAAATATCTGACCATTACGACCATTACGTGTTGGCATAATACAATCAAACATATCGACGCCTCGTTCTATGGCTTCCAGTATATTTGCAGGAGTGCCCACTCCCATCAGATAACGAGGTTTATCAGCAGGTAATATTTCATTCACAACCTCTATCATTTCGTACATCTTTTCGGTAGGTTCACCTACGGCCAAGCCTCCAATAGCATTGCCATCAGCTCCTTTAGATGCTACATTTTCTGCCGCTCTACGGCGAAGATCTGTGTACACACACCCTTGCACGATAGGAAAGAGAGCTTGCTTATAGCCATACTCACACTCTGTTTTAGAAAATTGATTCAGACATCTGTCAAGCCAGCGCTCAGTAAGATCAAGAGATTTTTTTGCGTACGTATAATCTGCATCACCGGGTGTACACTCATCAAATGCCATAATAATGTCAGCTCCAATAGTACGTTCTATATCAATAACGGATTCCGGTGTAAAAAAATGCTTAGACCCATCTATATGAGAACGGAACATCGCCCCTTCTTCACTTAATTTTCGATTTTCTGCTAATGAAAAAACCTGAAAGCCTCCACTATCTGTTAATATAGGCTTGCTCCAACTATTGAACTTATGTAAACCTCCTGCCTGACGCAAAATATCGAGTCCGGGACGTAAATATAAATGATAGGTATTACCTAAAATTATCTGAGCTTCAATATCCTGTTCCAGCTCCGGCATATGTACGGCTTTTACCGCACCTTGTGTTCCTACCGGCATAAATATTGGAGTCTCTATCTGACCATGATCTGTTGTGATCAATCCTGCTCTAGCCTTCGATTGGCTATCAGTATATTGTAGTTCAAAATCCATTCTTTCGGGTTCAATCAGATTTGATTCGTTTTTGGCTGATTAGCATCCTCTTCCTCTTGCTCATCAATCAGATCTTTTACCTGTACTACAACTATAGATGTTTTATTTTTCTTTAGTACAGTAAATTGATAATCTTCAGCCTCTAATTTGTCATGCGTATTGGGAATACGTCCAAATTTATCAATCAGATAGCCTGCTAACGTATCATATTGTTTTTCCTTATCTATGGGATGAGGTAATTCGTCATTAATATCAGAAATTGCAGCCGTTGCAATTACAGAATATGTATTATCTGATGTTTGCTCTACAAATGGAATTTCATTATCATACTCATCTTGTATCTCCCCTACAAGTTCTTCTAAAATATCTTCCATTGTAATAATGCCTTCTATACCGCCATATTCGTTCAGTACCATTGCTATTTGCTGATGCTTAACCTGAAACTCTTTAAGTAGTTGTCCGATACGCTTAGTTTCGGGAACAAAAGATACAGGACGCAAAATGGAACGTATATTAACCGTACCGGTACTGATACGCATTTTTTTCAGAATATCTTTTAAGTGGACTACACCTATAATATTGTCGATACTATCTTCGTAACAAGGAATACGTGAATACCCCTCTTCTATTACAAATTCCAGCGTCTTTTCATCATAGTCATTCACATCAATAGAGACTACTTGCGTACGTGGAACCATAACTTGACGAGCTGTACGCTCCGAAAAATCAAAAGCATTCTGAATAATATCGAATTCAGTGCTATCAACTCTACCACTCTCTTTGGCTTGATCTACCAAATAACGCAATTCATCACTGGTATATACCTCTTGTTCTGATACAACATGCAACCCAACAGCCTTAATTACCAGATTTGCAATTCCATTCAAGACCCAAATAAAGGGACGGCAAAGCCAATAGAAAGCATGCAAAGGGTATGCTATAGCCAATGTGGTTTGTTCCGATCTTTGGATGGCTAATGATTTAGGAGCCAATTCTCCTAAAACAATATGGAGAATTGTAATTATCACGAATGCAATTGGAAGAGCTATGCTATGAGCTAGTTCAGGGCTAATAGCTACACCAAACAAAGACATCAATTCAATTATAATTTTTGACACGATAGGCTCTCCAATCCACCCCAGACCAAGACTAGCAATGGTTATACCAAGCTGGGTAGCAGCAAGGTAAGCATCTAAGTGAGTAACTATATGTTTAGATAAAATTGCAGTTTTACTTCCGGCTTGAGCCTTTAGTTCGAGTTGAGATGATCTCACTTTTACAATTGCGAACTCTGCCGCAACGAAAAAACCATTAAGAAATACTAATAAAAAAGTAACAAGTATAGATATGAAAATGTCCATATTTTAGGGTGAATGATAATAATGCAAAGATAATATAAATGTGTATTCCATTAACAAAAAACAGCTAAACAATCGAATATTCAATTATTTCATTTTTTATTTAACCTTAATTTTGATGATTGTAATACTAATTCGCACCGATCTACCATGAAACGAATTACAGAAATAACGTCTTTTTCGGCATAACGGTCTAAAGATCTAATTACAGCATTAACGGTAGTTTCAGTCTCAAAAAGAACTCCTCTTACAGCCTCAGAAATTTCTTTATATTTAGTCTCGGAAAGTGTAGAGTTATTTTTAGATAAACAGACATCACATTGCCCGCATTCCAAAATATTATTTTCGCCAAAGTAAGATAATAATACCCGACTACGACAGACATCGTTCTCTTCTACATAAGAGTTTATTGCCTGAATACGTTTTTCGAAGCGATCTCGTCTATCTTCATTAACAATACGCGGTATAGTAAGATATTTACTTTCGATACGCGGTCGAGTATAAGAAAGTAACGGCGTTTTCTTATGAGGAATATAATCTATAATATTCCGTTTCGCCAATATTTTCAGCTTTTCATAAATAGCTCCCCCCGTCGTATTGAGCCTTTGTGCAATTTCTGCTTCATTTATTGTTGCATAATTAGTAAATACTCCTGTATATAATCGCAAAATAGTATTTATAAGTAATTCATAATCTGAGTCGAAATTATAATGATACAGATCATCGCGATATACAGTAAACATCAAACGAGAACGATTATCTATTTCATCGGTATATTCTATATATCCGGCTAAGTCTAATATTTTTAAAGCATTATGCGTAGGTAACAAAGGAAGCTTATAAGTAGAACAAAATCGTTGCAAATCAAAATTGTAAGTCATCCCAACACCAAACCCTTCGGCTACCTGATAAAAATAAGCTAAACAATCGTATACATGTAGAATAAAATCTTTTTCAGGAAATTCATCTCGCACCCGTTTTTTCAATTTGACACTATCATTCTTATGATAAAGAATAATAGCTTCCGCAGGGTATGCATCGCGTCCGGCTCGTCCTGCCTCTTGAAAATACTCTTCTATCGAATTTGGTAAATCTGTATGGACTACAACCCGCACATCAGGTTTGTCAATCCCCATCCCAAAGGCATTGGTGCAAACAATGATTTGCGTACTATTTTTCTTCCAAGCATTTTGCTTGCGTTCCTTGTCTGTATTGGTTAATCCGGCATGATAAAAATCTGAAGAAAATCCATTTTGTAATAGAAAGTCTGAAATTTCCTTAGTATGCTTCCTACTTCTGACATAAACAATAGCCGAGCCTTTTTTTTTCGTTAGGATATGAATAAGTTCTTCCGGCTTATTTTCTGTATATTTCACAATATATGCCAGATTCTGACGTTCAAAACTTTTTCTAAAAACATTTTTCTGCTTGAAGAGCAATTGCTCTTGTATATCGTCTATTACTTCGGGAGTTGCAGTTGCAGTAAGAGCTAAAACAGGGACTTCGGGTAAATGTTTGCGTATGTCAGCAATACGAAGATACGATGGTCTGAAATCATATCCCCATTGAGAAATACAATGAGATTCATCAACGACAAGTAAGCAAACATTCATATCCCGAAGTTTACTTAAAAATAGTTCAGTTGATAAACGTTCCGGTGAAACATAAAGGAACTTATAATCTCCGAAGATAGCATTCTCTAAGGTCGTTATTATCTCCTGACGTGTCATTCCTGAATAGACAGACAAAGCTTTTATACCTCGATTTCGAAGGTTATCAACCTGATCTTTCATCAACGCAATCAAGGGAGTGACAACCAAACAAATGCCGGGCATTACCATAGCCGGAACTTGAAAAGTGAGAGACTTCCCTCCCCCCGTCGGCATCAATCCCAGCGTGTCTTTGCGAGCATAGACAGAATGAATTATATCTTCCTGCAATGGACGAAATTCGTCATATCCCCAATATTGTTTTAATACTTCGTGATATATATCCACTTTGCGAAATTCTTATATATAAAATATGCCAATACACCTAACAATATATTAAACTGTTGGTATATCGGCATATCAAATCTTTTTTATATTAATTCTTCATCGAACGGATTTGCAATTTTATATTGTAGCCATCTAATACCTTACCGATTTTGTTTTGATCAAATTCAGACATATGATAAGGATAAAGAATTTCGGGTTGTATTTTTCTAGCAGCATCAATAAACATATCATCCGTCATTGTATACGGTAAATTTTTAGGAAAGAAAGCTATATATATCGAGTTTTTTAGCTTATCCATTTCCGGTATATTCTCAGTATCTCCGGCAACATATATTTTTTTATCACCAAACGTAAATATATAACCATTTCCTCGTCCTTTAGGGTGATAAAAAACTCCCTGAGGATTTTTATTCACCATATTATATGCAGGCACAGCATCAATCGTAAAACAAGAAGGGGCTAAAGAATCTCCATTTTTCATCACATTTCCATACCCTAGAATTTCATTACAGGTTTCAGAAACAATAAAATGGGTACTATCGGTTTTAACAGCATCAATAGCAGCTTTATCCAAGTGATCACCGTGTTCGTGAGTCAATATAATAAAGTCAGCCTTAGGTAGTCGTGAATAGTCCGCTATCTGTGAATAAGGGTCAACATGAATAATTTCCCCCGCATATTCAAAGATAAGCGATGCATGCCCAACCAAAGTAACTTTAAGCTCTCCATTGTTTGTTGAATAAACATCTGGTTTTATATATTCAGACTGAATCATCAAATCATTATTTTCGGAATTTGCAGTTCCTGCCTTTTTCGATTTACCACTACACGCAACAAATGCAAATAGAATAATAGATGTAAATAGAAGCAATGATTTTTTCATACTGTTTTCTTTATCGTGAATCTGCAAGTTGTCCTGCATCAATATCTTTCACATATAATTGAATATTTGTTTTACCATTGTGCGTATTCTCTTCCAATGTATAACAAATATCAAAAGGCTGCCCCCCTTTTACTCGCTCATAATTGGCACTTTGGCGGAAAGCAATACCATTTACGGGATTAGACGTGGTCTCATCTATCATATCCAGCTTCAAATGTACATTATCTTTACCTACCATCTTGCTTGTACCATAATCTTTCACATTGAGAGTTACAAATATAGGATTCAGATTTTCAGGTCCAAATGGAGCGAAAGAAGCCAATTCATCGATAAATTTAATATTTATATCTTTAAAAAATAATTGCGCATCTATATGGATTTGAGGGCGCATCATTTCAGGTGCTATCATTTCTAAAGACAAAGCGCCAAATCGCCTTTTAAATTCAGCCAGATTTTCTTCTTTCAACGATAAACCAGCTGCATATGTGTGACCTCCAAAGTTTTCGAGTATATCTTTACAAGCCTCTATTGCCTTATAAACATCAAACCCCATAACTGAACGCGCAGAACCGGTAATAAGTCCTTGAGATTTAGTCAAAACGACTGCCGGACGCAAATACTTTTCAGTCAGCCGTGAAGCAACAATGCCAATAACTCCTTTATGCCATGTTTCATTATATACAACGATACTTTTATTTTTCTTCATATCGACTGTTTCATCAATGAATTGAATAGCCTCATCAGTTATTCGCTTATCAAGTTCGCGCCGATCATCATTGTAATGGTCTATATTTTCACTTTGCTCTCTGGCATCTTCTATTGTATTGGCTAATAATAAATCTACAGCTTCTTTTCCTTTCATCATACGCCCCGAAGCATTTATACGAGGACCTATTTTGAAAATAATATCATTTACAGTTATACTTTTATAAGTTAGACCGCAAATTTCGATAATACCTTTCAATCCTAAGCTAGGATTGGAATTTAGTTGTTTCAATCCATAGTATGTGAGGATACGATTCTCTCCCGTTATAGGGACAATATCAGAAGCTACACTTACAGCAACAAGATCCAATAGATCTGTGAGCTCAGAAAAATCAATTTTATTATTTTGAGCTAGAGCCTGTACTAATTTAAAACCGACTCCACAACCAGACAAATGTTCATAAGGATATGTAGAATCAAGTCTCTTTGCATCTATAACAGCAACAGCATCAGGCAATGTATCATCTGGCATATGATGATCTCCGATAATAAAATCTATACCTTTGCTTTTTGCATATGCAACTTTTTCGATTGCTTTGATGCCGCAATCAAGTGCAATTATCAGCTTCACTCCCGTATCTTCGGCATAATCAATACCCTGTTCGGAAATACCATAACCTTCGTCATAGCGGTCTGGAATATAATAATCCAGATTTGTAGTAAATTTTCGAAGGAACTTATATACCAAAGCAACGGCTGTTGTACCGTCTACATCATAATCTCCGTATATTAATATACGTTGTTTTTGCCCCAGAGCCTTCTCTATTCTAGCTATGGCTTTGTCCATATCCGGCAACAGGAAGGGATCATGTAAGTCTTTCAAACTAGGATGAAAAAACCTGAATGCATCTTCAGTTGAAGATATTCCTCTCTGTATCAATAGTTGACAAAGAACAGGGCTTATGCCTAATTTCTTAGCAAGCTCATCTCTCTGCTCTTTTTGCTGGGGTGTTAGGGCTTCGTAATTCCATTTGTAAATCATTTTATATCGTTTTTTCTTTCTCTTTCTAAGTGGGGCATTATTAACATATTAGATAATGTTATATCATGAAATAGTTTTTCATTAGCAGCCCTGCATAGCATATTATCGCATCGGATTGAGCGATTTTACTACAACTTGTAAAGATAATATTTATATGTGAAAACGTTGTATATGATTTTATTTTTTATTTACGCAAACATCACAATAATCTATAAAAGATGAATACACATTGTTTTATTCTATCGGCTTTTCGCATTAAAAAGTATAAAAAGCGGCTTTTAAACGTCAAGAAACATTATCTTATAATTTTCAACAAAAAGACTTACAATATATTACCAAATACTTAGAATACGACTCATCAGGAAAAGAAGAAATCCTCTTTTTAAGAATATTGAAAATTTAACTAGAGATTTACAAAAATCGCTAAACTATTATATCTGTATCTGTGTTTCTATTATTTATTTTTCTTTAATCCTACGTAAAACGGCACTTGCGGCGTCTAATAAATTGAAAACACATGGATATAAAGTATAAACAATTTTCGAGGGAAGAATTAATCCAACGCATAAAAGAGTTGGAATATGACAACTTTGCGTTACAAAAAAAGCTTATAGACAAGACTATCTATGAGGTTACTCAAGAAAAAATATTTGATATTGATCAACGTCTGTTACATAATAAAGCAAGGGCTTATGACATTCTACTCAAAACATGTGATTCTCTTTTCCTATTAAATCATGATGGCGTGTGTGTAGATTGCATTATAAAGGCAGATCATTGGTTTCTTAAATCAGGCCAAATCATAGGACAAAATATTTTTACAGTCTTACCTAAAGAAACGTCAGAAAACCTAAAGAAAGATTTCTTAGAGGTAATAACATACGGAGGCACTTCAAATAAAAATTACGATCTTCCATTAAAAAGAAATACAATGTATTTCAAATGTATCATACAATGCTATGATGAAAATCTTGTCCTTTGTCAATATAGAGATATTACTCAACGCAGTCAAATGAAGAAAAGGCTCGATAATACGAATCGAAGATTAAAGGAAACTCAAAAAATAGCTAAAATAGGTCATTGGAGATGTAATATTAATTCTGGTGTAATATATTATTCGGGATATGGTAACCCTTTGTCAACAATTGAAGAAGATGTCATCACATCTATAGATGAATATATTGTACATATCCACCCATCTGACAAAGGTGCTTTTTATGAATATCTAACAAACGAAAAGCCAAACGGGAAACATCTTGATTATAGACGAATAAGAATAAGAGACAATTTTTCGATTATCTCTTATGTAAGGATACAGACAACCAGTGTTTACCAAATCAAAGACGAAATTATCGTAGAAGGATATGTGCAAAATATAGATGACATGATCCGCAACAGGTGGGAATTTGAGATAGTAAACTTTATGGACAATGTTGTTCACGATCATATTTTTGGCATATCTGTAGATGACGGTCGTTTAATTTTTGGCAACCAACAATTTAGGATGCAGAACAATATAGGCGAAACATGGAATTTGAATAATTATAAATTATCTGACCTCAAACAGGTAAGTACACAGCAATGGAATGAGATTTTGAAAAACCTTGAAGTAAAAGATAATTATAAATACTCAACAAGTTACATAGATAAAAAAACAGGAGAGGTTTCATATTTCGATTGTGTCTCATACTTAACTAAAGATTCTTTTGGAACAAAGTATATATGGAATTATTGGTCTAATACAACTAAACAGAAATATGCAGAGAACGAAAGCAAATACATGAGAAACCTTATGAACACGGTTTTGGATAATATGCCAATCTCTATCTATATAAAAAATCCTCAAAACGATTTCAGGTATATTTACCGCAATAAGGTTGCGAATAAGATTTATTCTATTCAAGCCATTGATTTTTTAAACAAAACGGACTTCGATCTTTTTCCACCCGAAGTCGCAGAAAAATACAGAGAAGAAGACCTAAAAATAATAGAATCTAAGACTCCAAAACGTTTTTCCAACGAGTACATTGATAATAATGGGAATAGATTAATTATTGATGCTTTAAAAATGGTTCTATTAAACGAAGCTGACAACTCTTATGTTATCATAGGGCTAGGCTGGGATATAACCGAACTGAAAAAGATTGAAGAAGAGCTTACCGAAGCAAAGCTAAAAGCAGAACAATTGGATAAACTAAAGTCTGCTTTCTTATCTAATATAAGCCATGAGATACGTACGCCATTAAATGCAATATTGGGATTTTCCAGAATTATGGCAGAAACGGAAGAATCGGACAAAAGGAATTATTATTTTAATTTTGTTGAATCCAACAATCGAAGACTTCTTGCTTTAGTGAATGAAATATTGGATTTTTCAAAGATTGAATCGGGTATAATAAAGTTTGATCCTCAAAATTTTGATTTAGGAATGCTTTGCCTTGAATTATATGAGACATATGCTTCGCAATGTGAACCTGAGACAACCTTAATTTACAATAATATCGGGACTGAACTATGGATATATTCTGACAGGAATAGAGTACACCAGATATTGTCCAACCTTATTATAAATGCAAAAAAATTTACAAAGAAAGGATATATAGATTTTGGATTTGATGTAATCGGCAAAGAAGTCAACATATATGTAAATGATACAGGTATAGGTATCGAAAAGGATATGTTGGATAAAATATTTGAACGATTTATGCAGGTAGACAGCAATGCTATAGGTACAGGATTAGGTCTTACAATCTGCCGGTCTATTGTGCAGCAATTAGGTGGAAAAATATCTGCAACATCTGTGTTTGGACAGGGATCGAGTTTCAGTTTTACTCTTCCTTATGAGGAGATATTAACAAAACCGACAGAAGAACATAGGAGTGAGGATCTAATAAACACGGCTTTTATTAATAAAAGCTTGACAATATTAGTGGCTGATGATGATGAGAATAGCCATCAGTTAATTGAAGCCATGATTGGAAAAAGATATACATTATATAAAGCATTAAATGGAATGGAAACAATAAGAATGTATGAAGAATGCAATCCTGATATAATATTAATGGATTTAAATATGCCAACTCTTAACGGGTTTGAAACAACAAATATTATCCGGCAAATCTCGTCCGATATCATTATTATTGCTATCAGCGCCAGGGCTTATGAAGAGGACATAAAAAAAGCTTTAGATGCAGGCTGCAATGACTTTTTAGCAAAGCCAATATCTATAGAGAATTTGACGAAGACAATTGAGAAATATATCTAAAATAGTATTCGATGGGAAAGATCGCCGCTATTCGGCTTATTGAATTATACATTATCATACTTATTATATGTATAGCAGGAATCACCATACTAGGAGCATATACAGCATATTTCGACCCAAGAGATTATAATATTATTCCATATATCGGATTGATATTGCCTTTCTTATTAATTTGTGATATTATTGGTAGTATTTATTTATTGGTTATTCGCAAATTTGTTCTCGCTATTCTTGTCTCTATTTCTTTTTTTATTGGTTTTGATGGAGCCGGATACAATCTTAATAACATTATCAAGGCAGCTTCGTCTTCCAAAAGTAAAGATATAAGGATAATGACTTTTAATATCGGCGAAAATCAATCGAATCAAGACGACCCTGAGAATTTAAAAAAGATAAGTCAATTCATCGAAGATGAGAATGTTGACATATTGTGCATTCAAGAATACCCTACTGATAAAGAAACAGATGATTCTTTAAAAGATTATTTGAGCTTTATGCCTTTTCAAACATTTATCGAAAACAATAGTGAATACCTTAGAGTTGCAATATTTTCACGATTTCCAATATTAAGTGTTAAACCATTTCTATTTAAGGGAAGTAATAACAGTGCTATTTCTGCAAATCTATCGATCAATGACAAAATTATAAAATTAATATGTGCACATCTTCAAACAACCAATTTTAATCAAACTCTAAGATATTCTAAATATAAGATATCACATCAGGCTATATCTAAAATGGATGAAAATAGAATGATAAGGGCAGATCAAACCGATATTATAAAAGAGGAAATCAGAACAAGTGATTTACCTCTTATTTTTTGTGGAGACATGAACGACCCTCCTGCATCGTATACATACAAGCAAATAAAACAATGTCTGACAGATGGATTTAACGATTGTGGGAAAGGAATAGGTTATACGTATCGTGGATTTTTCAAGTTATTGAGAATTGATTATATTTTATATTCAAAAGACTTTAAAGGAGTCAGATATAGATCTCCAAACAAGCCATATAGTGACCATAATCCAGTAATTATGGATTTATCGTTAAATTAGTATCAGTTTTAGCCTTAGGTAAGGCTATGAAGAATGTAGAACCTACATTTTCTTCCGACTCAAACCAAAGTTTTCCTTTATTTTTATTTATAAATTCTACAGCTAGTAAAAGACCTAATCCTGAACCTTCTTCTTGTGCTGTACCATAACTTGTATAATGTGTCTCGACATCGAGCAACCTTAACTGATTGTCTTTGCTTATCCCACAACCATTATCGGAAATAGCTACAATATAGTCATCAGCAGATTCTTTTAACTGAATCTTAACAACTCCTCCTTTATAACTAAATTTTAATGCATTGCTGATCAAATTACGTATACAGCTTTTTACCATATCTATATCAGCGAAGATATTAGCAGGTTCAGATACAATCTTACAATCATATTCTATTCTTATATTTTTTATAGCAGCTATGTTTTCAAAGACCTCAATAACACCTTTTATCATCGAAATTAAATCTGTATTTTGCGGTATTACAACCTGCTTTCCTATTTGAAATTTAGTCCATTTTAATAAGTTATCTAACAATTCGAATATATCTTCAGTCGTTTTATTTGCCAGATTTAACAATTCATAAATCCCCTGATCCATTTTATCTTTGTTAATATCATGAACTACAGAGTTCAAAATCATCTTGATAGACGCCATTGGAGAACGTAGATCATGGGCTATAACAGAGTACATCTTATCTCGGGCAAGAATAGTTTTTTTCAATTCATGGGTTCTCTTCAAGATAGTTCTCTTTGCTGCAAGTAATGACAATTGGTGCAAAATACGGGCCATAAGTTCCTCTTTATTAAAAGGCTTATCTGTAAATAACGAAACTTCCCAAATCATTAATAATAGTTCCGTATTTAATGTGAATAATATTTCTGGTATAAAAGAAATATACAATTATGGAACAATAGTAGTATCAGGTACTATTTCGAGTAATAGCGAGAATGTCAAAATCGTAAATGAGGCTTCTTTTACAGTTCAAAATCTCTCTCTAAATGGGAACAATCAGATCATTAACACTTGTAAATTTATAGTAAATGAAACCGCTGAATTTAAGGCTGATATTAAACTAGATAATGCTTCCGAAAAATTATTTAGAAGTAAAAACCTAATTATCGGTGGCAACAACACTATAACTTTAGCATCCCGTTCAATATTAGATATAACCAATAATATTCAATTCATTGGTTATGGCTCTAAAATTGTTGGACCTCAATCGGGAGAAAAAGCGTTGTTACGATTAGAAAAAATGACAGTGGAAAGCTGGAGAAACCCGTCATTTACGGGATATCTACAAATTGAGTCGTCTAATTATTCGATTAATGAAGAAAGTACAAAATATAGTCTACCTCAAGACAGTAAATATGTTGACTTTGTAAGAAAAGGAGAGTCAACAGTCAATATTGCATCTACAGAATGTAATGATGGAGGTAATGTATTAAACAATACTGATCCGAGCAATCAGAATTATCCGCTAGACGTAGCTTTAGGTACAACATACATTTATGCTTTTGAAGATAATTATCCTAACATAGGAGATTACGACATGAATGATGTGGTATTGGATATTAGTCTGGGATATACAATGCCTGCAGCAAACAAAGTTTCGAAACTAACAATACAAAGTAAAATAAGATCTGTTGGTGCAACTAAAAGATTGGCTGCTGCAATCCAATTGGACGGTATAATAAAAAATAATATCAAAAGTGTGACTAGCA
Organism: Dysgonomonas sp. UBA5412; assembly: GCA_002409595.1. GTDB lineage: Bacteria > Bacteroidota > Bacteroidia > Bacteroidales > Dysgonomonadaceae > Dysgonomonas. Next base: position 80,624 of record DHNQ01000010.1, on the reverse strand, counting down.
CAAATACACTTTTTAAAGGTGATATCTTTACGATTAACAACGGTCTTGAAACCAATCAGGATTATGCAGTATTACCGATTACAGATGATGTCCATAGTTTATTTGGAAAAACGACATCAGAGGTAGTAAATACCAAGGCTGAGGATAGTTACATATCTGCTAAAGTGATAACCTTTACTATAGAGTTTAACCAACCGATTGACATTTCAACTATTTCATTAATAGATATGCTTAATGTGTTTATCATCAATGGAGGTTATAGTTCATCCAATCGCATGGAGGTACACTTAAGGGGCTATCATCCGACTAAGAAATCGTCAGATATATCATCTGGAAAAAACTATAGTACATCTGACTTTGTATATGCCATCAGAGTGCCTAAGTCATTCAAATATCCTTTGGAATGGGTTAGTATAATGGACGCATATCCTCAATTCAATGAATGGGTATCTTCTAACGGATCTAGTAAACCCGATTGGTATATGACTTCTGATAATCAAAAAGTATATTTATTAGAAAAATAAGCTATCTCCTAATAGGTCTGAACGGATAAGATCTTTCCCCTTCAGACCTATTTTATTACAACGTATTAGATTATATTATGCAAAGAATTCTAATAATTGATGATAAAGAAGCCATAGCTAAAGTGATCGCAAACTACTTAAGGGACGAATATGAATGTATATATTGCGAAAACCCGCTAAAAGGAATTCAATGGTTGGAAAATAATACCATACCTGATCTTATCTTATTAGATTTAAGAATGCCTTTGATGAGCGGAGAAGAATTTCTGGCATATATCAAAAAAAACGAATTGTTTAAGTCAATCCCCGTAGTTATATTATCCAGCGAAGATAATAGTAGCATTCGAATACGGCTATTGGAAAATGGGGCAGAAGATTTTATACTAAAGCCATTCAATCCAATGGAACTAAAAGTTAGATTAAAAAAGATTCTTAAATGACTTTTATCATATATATAGGAAACAATAAAGAATATATAACTCACTTCAAAACATTATTAAACGAAGATATAAGCATTGTAAGTAACATAGAAGAAGCTTTCGTAATATTAAATAGGCTACCCTCCAATAAAATACAACCTATTTTATACGAAAAATCGGATTTAGAATCGGATAAGATAAATATTGCTTATCTGAGAATGAAGTTTCAAAATTCTTATATTATCCTGATTACGGAACAATTAGAAAGCAAAGAGAAAAAAATATATCTAGGAGCTGGGACAAATAACACAATTTCTCCAAATGCTGACTTAACGACTTTAGAAACAATCTATAATTTCATATCTAAAAGTGAAACTCTAAGAAGATTCGAATATGAAAAAATAGATCAAGTCTATAAGCTTCCTCTTGGGAAACGTATTTTTGATATTGCTATTTCATTGTTTGCGCTTATAGTGCTTTCTCCATTGTTATTATTAATAACCTTATTAATAGTAATAGAAAGCAGAGGACCCATAATATACAAATCAAAAAGAGTAGGTAGTAATTTTCAGATATTTGATTTCCTAAAGTTTCGATCGATGTATATAGATGCTGAGCAAAGGTTGGCTAATTATCAGAATTTAAATCAATATCAAAAAGTAAAATTAGAAGAAAATCTGAATAATGAAACGGAAGACGAGTGTTCTTCAGACGAAGATCCGATATTAATTTCTGATGATTTCGAAATATCTGAACATCAATATTTAAATCAAAAAAAAGAAAATAAACAGACAACATTTTTAAAATTATCTCACGACCCCAGAGTGACTAAAATCGGACGATTCATCAGAAAATACAGTATAGATGAATTACCACAATTAATAAACATCCTAAAAGGTGATATGTCCATCGTGGGTAACAGACCCCTTCCTCTTTATGAAGCTGAACTGCTGACCGGAGACGATTATATCGACAGATTTATAGCACCGGCAGGATTAACCGGATTGTGGCAGGTTGAAAAAAGAGGAGAGAAAGGAAATATGTCTCCCGAGGAAAGGAAACAGCTTGATATATATTATGCAAAGCACTATTCTATCTGGCTCGATCTAAAAATACTTATTAAAACATTCTTTTCATTCATACAAAAAGAAGATGCTTAACACTATGATCATAGTAAACAAATTTTAAATATCTATGAAATTAAAAAAAATCATTTTTTCATTCTTAATATTCATTCATCTATCGGTATCGGCTCAAGATATTGCAGAATTGACAACAGAAGATTACCGTAGTTTTAGTCTCCCTCCTTTATCCTCACTGTTTGAGAATGCAGAATCAAGTCCCATTATAGAGTATTATGAGAAAAAGAAACAAGCAGATGAAAGCCTTATGTCAACAGAGCAAAAGAAGTGGCTCAACTATATAAAAGTTGTCGGGGGCTATCAATATGGAGTCATCGGAAACAACACATCATTCTCAGATACCAACACTCCACTTTTTTACCAGTATTCAGGCAATAAACAAAATTGGTATAATGTCGGTGTATCAGTATCCATCCCTCTCGATGATTTGTTTGACCGAAAAAATCGAATCAAGAAGCAGAGGTTGGAAATGCAAGCTACAGAATACGAAAAACAAAAATGGTATGATGAGCAAAAACTACGTATAGTAGGTGTGTATACTCAAGCTATAAAAGAACTAGCTCTATTAAAAATAAAATCAGAAGCATTACTCTATTCCGAATCTCAATTTAAACTAAGTGAAACCGATTTTATAAATAATAAAATTACAGTACAAGAACTGAATAGGCAAAAATCAATGTATACTGTAGCCGCAACTGAATATGAGGAAACGAGAGCTCAATTAAACAGTGCCTTGTTACAGTTAGAGATATTGGCCAAAACAAAAATCATTTCTAAATAAAGGATATGCAACAGTTAAGATATATATACACCTTCGTAAACAAAATAAAATGGTGGTTATTAATAGCTCCATTTATAATTGCGGGCTCAGTCATTTTGTTTACACAACATCTGGAATTAGAATATAATGTGGAATCAACGATCTATACAGGCGTTGTGTCAGGCTACGGGTTAGAAACGGAGGAAGCCAATGCTCCAAACTGGAATGTATTAAATAATACGCTCGAAAATATTATAAACATTATAACTGCCAAAGAAACATTAAAGGATGTCGCTTTAAGGCTATATGTACAAGACATGATACACGGTGATCCGAATAAAGATAATACGTATATCAAAGCATCCAATTACAATAAATTAGTTAGTATTACACCAAAGGAAGTGCTGAAGCTGATAGATAAAACATCTGAGGAAAAAACTCTCCAAAATCTATTAACTTATGAAGAGTCCAGCTCTAAAAACTTCATCTATGGGTTGCTCAATTGGCATCATCCACATTATAGCTACGAAGCATTGAGCAAGATAACGGTAAAAAAGCTAGGAAATAGTGACATGTTGCAGATAACATATTCGGCTAATGATCCCGGAATAGCTTACAACACCTTACTTATTCTGAATAAGTCATATCAGAAAGAATACAAAGACATTCAATTTGGGACAACAAATAATGTAATCCATCACCTCGAAAGAGAGCTTGAAAAAGTAAGTTATGAACTAAAAGATGGAGAAGATTCTCTTACTAATTATAATATAGAGAACAGAGTTATAAACTATGACGAGCAAACTAAACAGGTAGCTGCATACGATAAGGACTTTGAACTGATCTATCAAGATGCATTACTCAGATATAATAGTTCTAAGGCATTGATGAATCAGCTAGAAACTCAGATGACAGAAAATTTATCTTCAATCAAAAACAATTCTGAATTTATAGTCAAATTACACGATATATCTGAGCTTCGTACAAAAATAGCGGGGATGGAAACCTTTCCGATTGACTCTATATCGCCTTTAGATACAAAACAAAAATATTTAAACACTTACAAAAATCAATTAAAGACAGCGGAAACCGACTTGAGAGATATATTAAACAATCTGAGTAATCAAAAATACACAAAGGATGGATATCCGACCTCTAATTTTGTTTCGCAATGGTTAGATGAGGTATTAAAAAATAAAAAAGCATTTGCAGAACTCAAGGTATTGGATGGAAGACGGATTGAATTGGATCAAGAATATCTTCACTTCTCCCCAATTGGTTCTACGATTAAGAGAAAGGAGCGGAGTATAGACTTTTTGGAACGTTCATATCTCTCAATATTGACAAGTTTAAATACAGCTCGATTGAGACTAAAAAGTTTAGAAATGAACTCAGCATCTCTTAAAGTATTAAATCCTCCCATATATCCTCTTATGTCTAAACCGACAAAGAGGAAGGCAATGGTATTAGGCTCTTATATTGGAAGCTTCGTTTTCATACTCGGATTATTTCTTTTAAAAGAACTATTTGACAGAAGATTGCTTAACAAAATGCGTACGGAACATATAACCTCAGGAAAGGTTTTAAGTGCGTATCCCGGAAATGGAAAGCTTGGTAAAAGAATATTCAGACAATCTTATGAAAATGCAGCAACATTATTTCTAGCAAATAGTTTGTTAAACTATCTAGGGAAAGAAAAGCCGGGCATTATTAATTTTATAAGTATTGATAAAGATACATCCCAAGAACATATCTCAGATACAATTATAAAGTACTGGAAAGAAAAGGGATTGTCTGTACAAAAAATAGATGGGGATAAAAACACGAAACATTCTTCTCGTCAATATTTATTAGCTAAAGATGTATCCGAGTTGGATAAAGATGCACAAGAAGACGATGTTGTAATAATAGAATTCCCTCCTCTAAGAACAAATCCAATCCCCAAAAATTTGCTTCAAAAAGCAGATATGAATCTACTTCTATTAGATGTAAATAAAAGTTGGAAAGAAAGTGATCAAACTTTGTTCGATGAACTAAGACGTATGTCTGAAGATACACCTGTCTTGTTATTATTAACAAATACTGACTATAAAACAATAGAGGATATAACAGGAATACTTCCTGCCAAAATAGAAGAATAGAATAACACTCATTATGAGAAAATTTACAGATATATTTTCCAACCATAAGGATAAATATTTTTATCTCATTCTCTGTATTGGATTATTTGCTATCTCTTTTACAACAGCATATCTAAATATTGTGAGTGCCTTTATATTGGCAGGCATTCCATTATTTTGCATAATTGTGTTATTCTTCTTCAGAAAGCCATATTGGCTTATGATGATACTATTTATAACCAATTACATAATAATGGGAATCGGTCGCTACGTGTTACAATTGCAAGGTGGGATTATTATTGACCTGTTATTATTAACCATTATATCCATATTATTTCTCCAAACAGTTTTCTTTCCGGTCGATTTTTGGAAAAGAAGTAATAATATGTTAATATATATGGCTTCAATATGGGTTATTTATTGTATCATACAAATACTTAACCCCTATACTACAGTCGAATATTGGCTTACATCAGTAAGGGGCATTGCCTTTTATATGCTCTTGTTTATGCTACTCACATTTGCGTTACTACCTCGATATATAGACCTCAAACGGATTTTAGCTCTATGGGCTGTGCTAACCCTCTTAGCTGCAACTAAAGCTATCATACAAAAGCTGGTAGGATTCGACTGGGCTGAAAATCATTGGCTTTTTGCAGAAAACGGATCTAAAACTCATATCATCTATTCAGGTATCAGATATTTTTCTTTTTTTACAGATGCGGCTAATTTTGGATGTAGTATGGCTCTCTCGATGGTTGTATTTTCAATCAGTGCCTTTTACGTAAAAAACAAATATCTCCGAATACTTTTTATTCTCGTAACATTAGCTAGTGCTTACGGAATGATTATATCAGGAACGAGAACTGCTCTTGCAATCCCATTTATCGGATATACAATCTTTATTATCATATCGAAACGAATTAAGATATTAATAGGAGGTGCTATACTAATTGCCTCACTCTTTGTCTTTTTCAATTTTACAAACATAGGGCAAAGCAATGCTGAAATACGCAGGATGAGATCCGCTTTTAGTGGAACAGAAGATGCTTCCTTTGCTGTACGGCTTGACAATCAAAAGAAAATGAAAGAGTTTATGGTTTCACATCCATTTGGCATTGGCATTGGGAAATCCAAGCACACAGATCCTCAAGACCATATGTATGGTATAGCGACAGATTCATCACTTGTTTTCATTTGGGTAGAAACTGGTATAGTCGGGCTTATTATCTATATATCCATCTTCCTTTTTGTTTTAATGAGAGGAATATACGATGTATTATTTCGCATCCGAAATAAAGAACTGAAAGGGATAATCGGAGCGCTTGTTGCAGGATTAGGAGGAATATTGGTTTCGGCATATGGAAATGAAATATTACAACAATTTCCAACCGGTCCTATTTTGTATATGAGTATGGCATTTATTATGATGGCACGTTATTTTGACAAAGAGATAGAGAGTCTGAATACAAGTAAAATAATATCTCAGGAATAATAAGACTTTATTAATTAAATTTCTGAATGACAAACGAAGTATATATATCCATAATAACAGTCAACTATAATGGGCTATCAGATACCTGCGAAATGATAGATTCATTGAAGCAGCATCTGACAATATCCTCATACGAGATTATTGTTATAGATAATGCTTCCATCAATAATGAAGCATTACTTATTCAAGAGAAATATCCGGAAATTAAGTGCTTTAGAAGCAATCAAAACCTAGGATTTGCCGGAGGCAATAATTTAGGCATATCCAAAGCTTCAGGAAAATATATACTCTTGCTTAATAATGATACGTATATCAGAGATAATACTTTATTGTCCCTAGCCACATTCCTTGACAACAATCCATCCATAGGAGCGGTTTCTCCTAAAATCAAATTTGCAGATTCAAATATTATTCAGTTTGCAGGATATACTAACCTATCACTTATCACATTGAGAAACAAGCTTATCGGTTTTGAACAAGAAGATAAAGGTCAATACAATATAGCTCACATATCTCCATTTTTGCACGGTGCGGCCATGATGATAAGAAAAGATATCATAAGAGAAATCGGATATATGCCTGAAATTTATTTTTTATATTATGAAGAATTAGACTGGTGTGAACAAATACGGAAACATGGTTATGAATTATGGTACATACCTCAAGCTGAGATATATCATAAAGAAAGTAGTAGTGTAGGACAAGGAAGTCCTTTGCGCTGCTTTTATCTTACGCGAAACAGGCTGTTATTCGCCTGGCGAAACCGACAAGGTCTGATCAGACTATTAGCTTTAGCATATCAGTTTTTGATTGCTAATCCTAAGAATATCCTCTACTACACCTCTAAAGGACAATTAAATCTAGCAAAATCTTGCTTTAGAGGAATAACAAACTTTATTGAGATGAAAAATAAAAAAGACATAAATGAATATTCTCATTGATATAACTGATTCAATCTTATTTATATTAATGCTATTATCAGTATTATATCTTCTCGTGTTTGCAATAGCTTCACTCAGGAAAAGAAAATTTGTTTACCCCTCAACGGAAAAGAGATTACAGTTTTTAATTCTCTTTCCTGCATACAAAGAAGACAGAGTTATCGTCGAATCAGTAGAATCATTTCTTAATCAAGATTATCCAAAATCAGATTTTGACATTGTAGTTATATCGGATCAATTAAAAGAAGAAACCAATCAACAATTAATACAATTACCAGTTACAGTAATCGAAGCTAACTATCAGAATAGCACTAAAGCTAAAGCGTTAAACCTCGCTATCAATAGCATAAAGGGTACACTATTACATATTGCCCACAAGCATACGCAATAGAATACAGTTCAGACTCTATGAAAGAAGAAGAAAAACGTAAAGTCAGAATAGCAGCAGGAGGATTACAAGCTGTATGGAGATTGAGGGCACTTCTCAACATTGTTAAGTACAGAACGCTTAGTTTTCAATACATATCACACAGAGTCTTACGCTGGACAATTACACCAATAGCCTTATTCGTACTGTTTCCTTTAAACATTGCTATATATTCCATAGCAAGCTCAGAAAATATATTTTTATACGGTATACTCCTATTCTTACAATGCTTGTTCTATCTATCAGCTTTTACAGGCTATTTATATTCTCAAAAAGAGATTAAGCACAAGATATTTTTTGTTCCATACTACTTTATGTTTATGAATCTGAATGTACTCAAAGCTTACAACTATCTATTACATAAAGGAAATATAGGTATCTGGGAAAAGGTAAAACGAAAGTCTGGAAAATAATAATCAGCAATTATATCCAAAAAAAATAGAGTCATATAAATTTATAATTCATATGACTCTATCTCCAGATATAATGCTTTGATATAATCAAAGTGTGAGCGAAAGACGGGATTCGAACCCGCGACCCCGACCTTGGCAAGGTCGTGCTCTACCAACTGAGCTACTTTCGCATTTTCGTCTGCAAATATATAGGCTATTTTTAACTTTACAAAATTTTTAGATATTATTTTCCATTCTATTTCATCTATGTCCCTTTATCAATAATCAAAACTCAATTAATATCCGACTTGAAAATAAAAAGACCTCTAAATAAAATATTAATTTAGAGGTCTTTATTTCAGTTATAAAGTTTTTTCATTTCACTTCCCAGATATCTTTTGTTTTCAGATAATCAGTTAAGCTGCGAATAGGATTTTTGGATTGCACTTCCTTTATTTGTTCTTCAACACATTCTTCATACGTTGGAGCTTCAACATCTCTGATCACACCCAAAGCTAAAGGTAAACCATTTTCGGGAGACATCATTCCCAATTTAAGATGTAAAGTTGCATCCTTTTCGGTCGCATCATGTATAAGAATATCGTCAATCGTATAGCCATTCTGACCGATAATAACATCTTTTATTTGCCAGCCATCCAATACTAGTCCCTTATCTTTATTCGCACCAAACAGCATCTTCTGACCATGTTCAAGCAAGATTGTACGTTCTGCCCGCCATGCTTTATCTACAATATTATGGTGTATGGCATCGTTAAAAATAACACAGTTTTGAAGAATCTCGACAACAGAAGTTCCTTTGTGCTTAGCCGCTTTCGTCAACACCTCAGTTGTATTCGATAGATCGACATCTATACATCGAGCAAAGAAATTTCCTCGTGCGCCCAAAGCCAATTCTATCGGATGAAAAGGATCTTCTACTGTTCCATAAGGAGACGATTTTGACACAAAACCTCTATCCGACGTTGGTGAAAACTGACCTTTAGTCAATCCATATATCTTATTATTCAATAACAGAATATTGATATCTACATTGCGACGCACAGCATGGATAAAGTGATTACCTCCTATAGCCAAACAGTCGCCATCGCCGGTAGCTAACCAAACCGACAATTGGGGATTAGCCGTTTTAACGCCTGTGGCCACAGCAGCTCCACGACCATGAATGGTATGAAAGCCATATGTATTCATATAATAAGGCAATCGGGAAGAACAGCCTATTCCCGAAATAACGGCAGTCATATGAGGCATAATATCCAATTCTGCCATCGCCTTGTGTAAACAGTTTAGCAAAGCATGATCTCCACAACCGGGACACCAACGAACATACTGATCGCTTTTATAATCTTTAGCCAAATGAGATGGCGCCATTTTAAAATTTACATCCATTGTTTTATTCTCCTAATTTCTTGGTGAACACATCTATAAGATCTGAGACAGAGAATGGTTGTCCCTCTACTTTATTGTAACGGGATATTTCCAAACCCGATATTTTATCTAACAGATAACCGGCAAACTGACCATTATTCTGTTCGGCAACAATTATCTTCTTAAATCTTTTAAGTACCGATTCTGTATTTTTAGGTAGCGGGCTGATAAATCTGAAATGAGCTAAAGCTACTTTCAGACCAGCATCATTCATTCGCCCTACCGCTTCACGCAGATGTCCGTATGTGCCACCCCATCCAACAACCAGAAGATCGGCATCATCTCCTCCTATCAACTCCAACTGAGGAATGTAATCTGCGATTTTATCCACCTTTGCCTGTCGTACATCCACCATCTTCTGATGATTTACCGAATCTGTCGATATAGCTCCTGTGTTATAATCTTTTTCCAAACCTCCTATACGATGAGTATATCCCTCAAGCCCTGCAGCAGCCCAATAACGAGCCATAGTCTCATCATCACGCAAAGCCGATCTCCACTCATTGCCTTTATATTGAGATACATCATGAGGTACGATTGGCGGATATTTATCTAATTCGGGTATACGCCAAGCAGAAGAACCATTGGCAATATAGCCATCGGTAAGCAAGATTACCGGAGTAATATGTTCGAAGGCAATCTTAGATGCCCAATATGCCATATCAAAACAGTCGGTCGGACTTGCAGCCGCAACTACAACAATAGGACTTTCTCCGTTACGACCATACAAAGCTTGTTTCAGATCGGTCTGTTCAGTCTTTGTCGGCAAACCGGTTGAAGGACCTCCTCGTTGTACATCAACTACAACCAAAGGTAACTCCGCCATCACAGCCAGTCCAATAGCCTCTCCTTTGAGAGCCAAACCCGGTCCGGAAGTAGAGGTGGCAGCCAAGCATCCTGCAAAGCTAGCCCCAATGGCAGTACATACACCGGCTATCTCATCTTCTACCTGAATGGCCTTTACCCCTAATTGTTTTAGTTTTACTAACTCGTGAAGAATATCCGTAGCCGGAGTTATAGGATAAGAACCCAAGAATAAAGGTTTACCCGAATTTTCTGAAGCTGCAACTAAGCCATAAGCCGTTGCTGTATTTCCATTAACGTCAAGATAAAAACCCTTATCTACATTTACAGTTTCTACTCGATATGATACTATGGACATATCTGTATTTTGCCCATAGTTGAAGCCATCAGCCAAAACTTTGAGGTTTGCTTCTACCAATATTGGCTTTTTAGAAAACTTGGTAGACAACATATGGTTTGCAACATCCAGCGGTCTATTGAATAACCAGCAAACAAGGCCTAAAGCAAACATATTCTTACTTCGCACGCGTGACTTCATATCCAACTCTAAGCCTTCTAAGCTACTTTTTGTCAGAGACGTTATTGGAACAGAAATAATCTGCTGAGAGGTAAGCCCTAATTCAGAAAAAGGATCATCCGTACTAAAAGCAGCTTTTTCAAGATCTCGCTTCAAAAAAGAATCTGCATCAATTATAATCACAGAATCTCTTTTAAGCGCTTTTGCATTAACTTTCAGGGCTGCAGGATTCATTGCCACCAAAACATCTGATTTTCCTCCGGAATTATAAATTTGATTTCCGAGATGTACCTGAAATCCTGAAACTCCGGACAAAGTTCCCTGAGGAGCACGAATTTCGGCAGGATAATCGGGGAATGTTGCAATCTGATTACCAAAAATTGCAGAAAGATTAGAAAAGATAGTTCCGGTTAACTGCATACCATCGCCGGAATCGCCGGAGAAACGTATGACGATGTCTTTTACATCTTTTATTTTTACTGTGTTTTGCATTATTTATATTGATAGATAACAGACCTTATTTATAAACAAAGAAAAAGAAGTATTAACTAATATGCAACTAAATCTTCATAAAAGATCAGCCCTCACGCTATTTAAATCAATAAGCTTTGATTATTGATATGACAAGTAAAATCAAAGTATCATTGAGACGATTGCTTTATTCTGCCTGCCAACCTTCATATCCTCCATCCACACTATAAACCTCTTGAAACCCTTGTTCTGTAAGAAACTGAGCTATCATCTGACTACTATTTCCATGATAACACATTACTAAAATTGGAGTCTCCATTCTAGTTTGTTTCAAAAAATCAGATAGAGTCTCTTGGCTTAAATGAACAGCACTTTGCACATGATCGGTTTCATAGCAATCCTTATCCCTTATATCTACAAGAATGGCTTCAGTATTCTTATTCAAAAAATCTTTTGCCCAATTAGAAGTTACACGCTTACAATCCATATAAACAAATTCTATATATTACAACATTCTATAAAAATAACAAATAAACAGTTTTTTTGTTTCATAAGCAAAATACTAAATGTAAAAAATAATAACTTTGCAAATTGATTTTCATAAACAACAATAACAAAAATGCCAGTCAATATACCTAACAATCTTCCGGCTATTGAGATACTCAAAAAAGAGAACATTTTTGTCATGAGCCAACTTAGGGCAAAAGAACAAGATATTCGTCCCTTGCGTGTACTCATATTAAATCTGATGCCGATAAAAATTACGACCGAGACAGATTTAATACGTCTATTATCAAACAATCCGTTACAAGTAGAAGTTGACTTTCTGAAATTAGAAACTCACACTTCTAAAAACACATCGGAAGAGCATCTTGAAATGTTTTACAAAAATTTCAATGATGTTAAAGACGATTTTTATGATGGCATGATTATCACCGGAGCTCCGGTAGAATTATATGAATTTGAAGAGGTTACATATTGGAGTGAAATTTCATCAATATTCGATTGGGCTCGTACACATGTTACTTCAACACTTTATATATGCTGGGCTGCTCAGGCTGCATTACATCATTTTTATGGAATAAAAAAACACCTGCTGCCGGAAAAAATGTTTGGTGTATTCAAGCACATTGTGCACGACAAGAAATTCCCATTATTCAGAGGGTTTGACGATGAATTTTTCATTCCTCACAGTCGGCATACAACTATAAATCGAGAAGAGATATTATTGCATGACGGGTTAAAAATTCTTTCCGAATCGGATGAGTCGGGTGTGGGAATAGTAACATCACGTGGTGGAAGAGAATTTTATTTTACCGGACATTCTGAATATGCCCCTAACACTCTACACAACGAATATATAAGGGATAAGGAAAAAGATTTACCGATAAAACTACCGATCAACTATTATAAGAATGACAATCCAGAAAATCCACCTGTAATCAAATGGTCGGGACATGGTAATCTTCTGTTCAACAATTGGCTTAATTACTTTGTGTATCAGGAAACGCCATATGATAAAACAAAAATTAAAGATTTGGGAGAAATCAACCCTAAAAAAGAATAAAATTTACAGCCTTGCTTAAAGCTAGAAAAATAGAATTGCTCGCTCCGGCTAAAAACTTAGAATGCGGTATAGAAGCCATCAATCATGGAGCAGATGCGATATACATAGGTGCACCTAAATTTAGCGCACGCGCTGCTGCCGGAAATACTCTCGATGATATAAAATCTTTGTCAGAATACGCACATCTGTTTGGTGCAAAAGTATATGTGGCTCTAAACACAATATTGAATGATGCCGAACTCAAAGAAACAGAGAAGCTGATTTGGCAGCTTTACAACGATGCTAAAGTAGATGCTCTTATCATACAAGATATGGGTATTACAATGCTCGACCGACCTCCTATTGCTCTGCATGCCAGCACACAGATGGATAACAGAAATGCAGAAAAAGCGAAATTTCTGGAGAAAGCCGGATTTACACAAATAGTATTACCAAGAGAGCTGACTATAGATGAGATAAAAGAGATAGCAGATCAGGTCAAAACACCTTTAGAGGTATTTGTGCATGGAGCATTATGTGTCTGTTATAGCGGGCAGTGTTATCTTAGCCAAGCCATATCAGGACGTAGTGCCAACAAGGGTGCATGTGCTCAATATTGTCGTTTGCCTTATACCTTGGAGGATGCTGATGGAGAGGAAATAATGGCAAAGAAGCATTTTTTATCAATGAAAGATTTGAATTTATCTGACAATCTTGAAGAGCTTCTCAATGCCGGAGCTAGCTCGTTGAAGATAGAAGGACGATTAAAAGATGTTTCGTATGTAAAAAATGTTGTTGCATATTACAGACAGAAATTAGATAAGATTTTAGAAAAGCATCCGCAATATATACGGGCATCATCAGGATATTCAACATACACATTTGAGCCAAACCCAGAGAAAAGCTTCAACCGAAGTTTTACCAAATACTTCTTACACGATCGCAAAAATGATATGTGGTCGATAAATTCTCCGAAATCATTGGGCGAACCAGTCGGTAAACTTTCAGAAATCACAACGAAGTATATTAAAATAAATACAACCAAGAAAATTCATAATGGGGATGGGCTTTGCTATTTTAATAACAAAAAAGAACTGGAAGGAATCCATGTAAACCGCGTAGAAGGAGATGTTATATTTCCGGCTTCGATACCTGAAATAAAAAAAGGCACTTATATATATCGCAATTATGATCACGAATTTGAAAAACTTTTATCTAAGAAATCGGCAGAGCGAAAAATAGAGACTTCTATTGATTTTAGAGAAACATCTTTTGGATTTTCTCTTTCGATAAATGATGAAGATGGCAATGAGGCTACTCTTAACTTTGAGTTAGAAAAACAAGCAGCACAAAAAGATCAAACAGAGAACATTAAAAATAACCTTAGTAAAACTGGCGCTACAATATTCAAGGTAACAGATGTAAATATCCATTGGTCGAAAGGCTGGTTTATTCAGGCGTCTGTCTTATCTGAATGGAAAAGACTTTTGCTTGAGAAATTATTATCTCTCCGAAAAATTAATTATCGCCAGGATATTATTCCTCATCATCAAACGACACATCCTTTTCCCATATCAAACATTACTTACTTGGGCAATGTAATGAATGATAAGAGTAAACAATTCTATACACAACATCAGTCGATAGTCGCACAACCAGCCTTCGAAAGACAAGCTCAGAACGGAGTACCACTCATGTTTACCCGACATTGTATCAAACAGTCATTAGGTTGGTGTCCTAAAGAAGAAAATAGTAAACATCCTTACAAAGAACCTTTCTTTTTAAAATATAATAATACGAAATTACGACTTTTGTTCGATTGTAAAAATTGTGAAATGAAAGTTTACTCCGATTCTGATAAAGGATAAGAATCCATTTTAAGATTTTTGTTTATCTTTGACGTTATCTTGAAAAGGATTCAATTTTACAATCTATGTTAAAAAAAATATTCAGGTATAGTTGGCCTCCTACCATAGTAGCCATTATTATATTTTATTTATGCTGTTTGATTCCGACGAAAGACATCCCTGAGGTTGGTTTCCAATTCTTTATACCCATGGACAAAGTGGTACATTTCTTCATGTACTTTGGATTAGCCGGTATTGCATCTCTAAATTATATACACGATAAGCGAGGGCATATTATTATATTAAAACTTGTCTTATTTGCTGTGCTTATCCCCATCTTGTATGGAGGTGCAATAGAAATAATACAAGCTGAATACTTTCCCGACCGAAGTGGAGATTGGTACGACTTCCTTGCAGATATTCTGGGGGCATTAGCCACCCTGCCTATTTCATTTTGGTATAGACGATTTTTATTAAACAGACAATTAAAGGATCAAGACAGATGAAAAAACTAGTATCTATTGTATTCTCATTCATTTTTGCAATTAGCTTGTTCGGACAAATTGAGAATAATCACCAATATAAAGTTAAGGTCGGAGATATGGCTCCAGACTTTGAAATGAATCTGCCTAATGGAAAAAAAGTGAAATTATCATCATTACGAGGTAAAGTCGTTATGCTACAATTTACAGCAAGTTGGTGTGGAGTGTGTCGAAAAGAAATGCCATACATAGAGTCTGAAATATGGCAACGACATAAAAACAATCCAAACTTTGCCTTATACGGTATAGATAGAGAAGAACCGGCTGAAACGGTGCTAAAGTTTGCTAAAGCAACAGGTGTTACTTACCCCATAGGCCTGGATCCGAAAGGAGATATTTTTACCACTTATGCTGAAAAAGAAGCCGGCATAACCCGCAATATAATTATCGACAAAAGTGGAAAAATAGTAATGCTGACAAGGCTATACAAAGTTGAAGAATTTAATGGAATGGTCAAATTCATAGACTCATTATTAGAGAAAGAATAAACAGAATGAATGTTGTAATCATAAAATACAATGCAGGAAATATATTCTCTGTAGAGCATGCCTTCAAACGACTTGGTATAGAAGCTACTGTCACAGCCGAGAAGGAACAGATAAAGAAAGCAGATAAAGTTATTTTCCCCGGTGTAGGAGAAGCTAGTTCTACAATGGAATATCTTCGTCAAGAAGGATTAGATCGACTAATTCCAGACCTCAAACAGCCTGTATTAGGCATTTGTTTAGGAATGCAGCTCATGTGTTCAAGGTCTGAAGAGGGAAATGCCGATTGCCTGAATATATTTGACATTGATGTTAAACGCTTCCAACCTCAAAAACATGAAGACAAAGTCCCACATATGGGATGGAATAACATAACCAACGTTAAAAAGAATCTGTTTGATAGTTCATTAGAAAGTCAATTCGTATACTTTGTACATAGCTACTATGTACCGTTGTGCAAATATACTATTGCCACAACCGATTATATCCATCCATTCAGCGCAGCAATAGGCAAAGAAAACTTCTATGCAACCCAGTTTCATCCCGAAAAGAGCGGAAGTGTAGGAGAACGGATTTTAAAAAATTTTATACATAAGATATAGTTTATTATGGATTCACAAAATAACCAAAATAATGGATTAGGTGGCGTGCAAGAAGACACCTATATTGTATTAATGCATCTATCTCAATTTGCAGGATTTTTAATTCCCGGACTAGGCTTCCTACTCCCGATAGTATTATGGCTTGTAAAAGGAAAAGACTATCCGAATATAGATAAACATGGAAAAAACATAGCAAACTTTATGATAAGTATGATTATATATATGGCTATAGCGGGTGTGCTTTGCCTTACAATAATAGGCTTAGTAATCGGTATACCAATGTTTATTGTTTTAGGAATCATACAAATTGTATTTATTATTGTAGCAGCAGTTAAAGCCAATAACGGAGAATACTGGAAATATCCACTATCAATAACATTCTTTTCTTAACCACAAATGATAGAAATAATTCCAGCAATAGATCTCATAGATGGTAAATGTGTCCGATTATCTCAAGGAGACTATAACGAAAAGAAAGTTTACAACGAAGACGCTTTAGAGGTCGCCAAAATGTTTGAAGATGCAGGCATTCGCAGGCTTCATTTAGTAGATCTTGACGGAGCGAAAGCCAGACATATTGTAAACCAATCTGTATTAGAACGAATAGCATCAAACACATCTCTCACCATTGATTTTGGAGGTGGATTGCAAAGTGATTCCGATTTGGATATCGCTTTCCAATCCGGGGCATCTATGATTACAGGAGGAAGCATAGCGGTTAAAAATCCGACATTATTTAACGGCTGGGTAAACAAGTATGGTGATGATAAAATAATATTAGGAGCAGACTGTAAAAATCATAAAATTGCAATATCAGGCTGGCAAGAATCTACTTCTGTTGATATTATACCATTTATAAAAGGCTATATTACATCAGGTATATCAAAAGTTATATGTACTGATATTAGTAAAGACGGAATGCTACAAGGACCTTCAATAAATCTATATAAAGAGATACTAGAAGCATTTCCTGAACTATACCTTATAGCCAGTGGCGGAGTTAGTTGTTTTCAAGACATACTCGATCTTGAAGATGCCGGTGTCCCCGCTGTTATACTCGGAAAAGCAATATATGAAAATAAGGTAACATTACAAGAATTATCTAATTATAGCACATACTAAGATGTTGGCAAAAAGAATTATACCATGTCTGGATGTTAAAGACGGTAAAACTGTCAAAGGAACAAATTTTATTAATCTCAGAGAGGCTGGCGACCCCGTAGAATTAGGTATACGATATAGCCAACAAGGCGCAGACGAATTGGTTTTTCTGGACATTACAGCATCGCATGAGGAACGAAAAACATTCACAGACTTGGTAAAACGCATAGCTGCAAATATAAATATACCTTTTACGATAGGCGGAGGTATCAATGAGCTTGCAGATGTGGACAGACTATTAAATGCCGGAGCCGATAAAATATCGGTCAATTCAACTGCTATAAGAAATCCTAAAATAATCGAAGAAATTGCTAAAAACTTCGGATCTCAGGTATGTGTATGCGCAATTGATGCTAACTTTGACGGAAACACATGGCATTGCTATACAAGTGGAGGAAGAAATAGAACGGATAAAGAATTATTTTCGTGGGCAAAAGAGGCTGAAAATCTTGGAGCGGGAGAAATTCTGTTTACAAGTATGAATCACGACGGAGTGAAAACCGGATATGCTAACGAAGCTTTATGCCGATTGTCAGAAACTCTAAATATTCCGATTATCGCATCTGGAGGAGCAGGAAATAAAGAGCACTTTAAAGATGTATTTATAAAAGGAAAAGCCGATGCAGCGTTAGCAGCTAGTATTTTCCATTTCAATGAAGTAAAAATAGATGAATTAAAATCGTACCTCAACGAAAACAAAATAAACGTAAGACTCTGTTAACCAGAGGATATATTATAGGACAAAATAAACAAATAAAATTTTGATTCAGATTCTGTGAACTTTTCAGCATCTCAATCATTTTAATAATAGATGAAAATGGACTTAGACTTTGATAAGGTAGGCGGATTAATTCCAGCCATAATACAAGATAATATCACTCACAAGGTGTTAATGTTGGGTTACATGAATGCTGAAGCATTGTATAAGACTCAAGAGACAGGAAAAGTAACATTTTACAGCCGCACTAAGCAAAGACTGTGGACTAAAGGTGAAGAAAGTGGTAATTTCTTGAATGTTATAAGTATAAAAGAGGATTGTGATCGAGATACCCTCCTTATTAAAGTAAATCCGGTGGGACCGGTTTGCCATACAGGTGCAGATACATGTTTTGAAGAAGAAAATAAGGAAGATATAATGTTTCTAAAATATCTTCAACAATTCATAGAAATACGTTACAAGGAAATGCCGGAAGGTTCGTATACAACTTCATTATTTCAATCAGGAATAAACCGTATGGCTCAGAAGGTCGGAGAAGAAGCATTGGAGACAGTAATAGAGGCTTGTAACGGCACTGACGACAGATTGGTATACGAGGCTGCAGACATGTTATATCACTTAATAGTGATGCTTACATCAAAAGGATTAAGTATTGAGGATTTAGCAACGGAACTCCAAAAAAGACATAAAAAATAATTTGCTGGCAGGATCAGATATAAAGAACTCTCAAACTGTATATTTACTGTTAACTGTCAGCTGT
The DNA here is from genome assembly GCA_002409595.1 of Dysgonomonas sp. UBA5412. GTDB lineage: Bacteria > Bacteroidota > Bacteroidia > Bacteroidales > Dysgonomonadaceae > Dysgonomonas. Next base: position 61,505 of record DHNQ01000010.1, on the reverse strand, counting down.
TAACAAAAATATGGTTATGGACGAAGACAAGGAAAAAGACATAATTGTAAAATACGAAGGTGTTGACTTAGACCGGGATAGAAATAATATTCTCAGTGATATCAATGTATCAATTAAGGGAGGAGAATTCATCTATTTGATAGGCAAAGTCGGATCGGGAAAAAGCACTTTTCTAAAGAGTCTCTACAATGAGATTCCTCTCGAGAAAGGGCGAGGACGTATATTAGATTATGCATTGGAAAGTATAAAGAAAAAGGATGTTGCCGCATTACGTAGAAAGATAGGTATTGTATTTCAGGATTTTCAATTATTAATTGATCGGACTACTGCCAAAAATCTTGAATTTGTATTGCGTGCCACAGGATGGAAAAATAAAGATCTGATAGACATTAGAATATCTGAAGTTTTAGCTCAGGTAGGTATGCAAAACAAGGGTTATAAAATGCCACATGAACTATCGGGAGGAGAACAGCAACGTATTGTTATAGCTCGTGCATTACTAAATTCTCCTGAGATAATTCTGGCTGATGAACCAACAGGTAATCTCGATCCCGAAACAGGCAATCAGATTGTAAAGTTATTGCATGATATTTCAGCAAACGGAACAGCGGTCATTATGTCGACTCACAATTATGCTGTTGTACAAAAATACCCCGGACGAATTATTAAATGTGAGGACGGATATTTGAGAGATGTAAAATTAGGTAATTAACAATTTAATTTATCAAAAAAAAGTTCAGCAAAATAGAATGGAATTAAGAAATTTGGATATATCGAACCAAGACGAAATTTCGTTTGTAGAAAATCTATATATAGAATCATTTCCGCCAAGTGAAAGACGCCCGGTGGAGACAATGCTTGAGCTATATAAAGAGAAATCTTCTTTTGTTATATCCATAGCCATTCGTGATAATAAAAAAGTCGGTTTTCTAACCTATTGGATTCTCAAAGATTTTGTTTTTGCCGAACATTTTGCAATATCCTCTGATTTCCGGAATGGAGGATATGGGCGAAAAGTAATGGATTTATTTATAAACAGTATCAGTCGGCCAATCATATTGGAGGTCGAACTTCCAACTACAATACTGTCAGAACGCAGAATCGGTTTTTATCAACGTATTGGATTTAAGCTTTGGGAGAATGTTCAATATCAACAACCCGCATATATAGAAGATGGAATTGCTATACCAATGAAACTCATGTCGTATGGCGATATTAATGTTGAAAAGAATCTAACAGTTATACGTAGTGATATATACGACAGTGTATATAATTGCTAGCTTAGTATTATAGATATAAAAAATAAAAGCCCGTGAAGATTATTCACGGGCTTTTATTTTATCCTATTTACTTATCCAACTTCTACTACTAAGAATTTAGTAAGACTCCAGAATTTTTTGTAATCAGAAATTTTTATTACAATTTTTCCGCTTGCATCTTTTTCTAAAGTATAGCTATCTTTCGGATGATCAGATAATAATTTGGCTTTCTTATCATATACCGAAATACTGTGGGTATCGCGTATATCTACACGGATAAATTTACTCTTTTCTATGCCTTCATTCAATATCTTTGAAGAAGCAAGAAATCCACCGGTAACAACTTTAGCTTCTTTCAATTCTTTAGATGTTCCAAACATGTAATAAGCAGTATTCAGTTCTTTATCTTGTTCTCTGATTTTTGCTGCTTGTTCTGCGGTCTGAGAAGAAAGATTATCAACATTGTCTGTCAAAGATTTTACATCTGTCTGTAACGAAGCTATCTGAGCGTCACGTGTAACTAGAGAGGTTTGCAAATCAGCAATAGTATTAGCTCTCTCTGTAAGTTCATTATTCAACCTTTCGATAGTAGATTTCAGACCTGACATTTGTCCTGAATTACTTTTCAATTTCTGATTTAATTTATCAATATCCGTCTTGTTCTTTTTCAAGATCTCATTGATCATTTCAAAGTTGTCTTTCACACGAGTTTTTGTGTCGTTAGACATCTCACCTTTAGCCTTCGATTCGATAGTAAGATATTTTTCAGCTTCTCTTATTTGCTTAAAGTTTTCTTCAATATCGTTTATCAGGCTATTCATTTCTGTTAATTCTGTATTACTCTGCCCTGTAACTTGCATCAAAGAATCTCTTTCTGCCTGTAGAGCTTTGTATTCATCTGAATTTTTTACATTACACGATGCCAATGCTATCAAACATAGACATCCTACAAATAATTTTTTCATATACAAATGTTTAACTTATTAGTTTTATTATCAATTTTTATTTAATCTTCTTTTCCCGATAGAATTATAACAAACTCACCTCTCGGTTCGTTCACAGAGAAATGAGATATAAGTTCTTTAAGTGAACCTCTTTTTACCTCTTCGTACATTTTTGATATTTCCCGACATGTCGCTGCATACCTCTCCTCTCCCATATATTCCGATAATTGAGTTAAAGTCTTTAGCACCCTATGCGGAGACTCATAGAAAACAATTGTCCGAGTTTCTTCTGCCAAAAATTTAAGACGGGTCATACGTCCTTTTTTCTGAGGAAGAAAGCCTTCGAAACAAAATTTATCACAAGGAATACCTGATGCAACTAACGCTGGAACAAAGGCTGTTGCCCCCGGCAGACATTCTACATCAATTCCGGCTTTTACACATTCGCGAACTACTAAAAAACCAGGATCTGAAATACCCGGAGTGCCAGCATCCGATACTAACGCGATGTCCTCCCCACTACTAAGTCTCTCCACAATATGTGAAACAGCTTTATGCTCGTTAAATTTATGATATGATTGCATTTTGCTTTGTATATCATAATGTTTCAACAACATACCGGTCGTGCGAGTATCTTCTGCTAAAATCAATGCAGATTCTTTCAGAAGTCTTATAGCCCTGAATGTTATATCTTCCAGATTACCTACCGGAGTAGGAACAATGTACAACTTACCCATTTCCTTTCTTTAGGTATAAAACCTCTTTCCCTTTTTCTACATAAGTATAATGATAACTGATTGTTATAGCTTATCAATCATCTATTTTACACTTTTTATCAGCTTAAAAATAAGCATTATACAGGTGCAAATATAATAAAAAAAAAGCTGCTGTATATAATAACGTATATGGAAGTATATTTCTTATATTTTATCAATAAGACATTTTTCTTCTATTGAAATGCCAAATAAGGCAAAATCATATTTAGCAGGATCTTCGGTATCAAATCGCTTTAGATTCTCAGTCAGCTCGATAGCAGCCTGCCAATCAGCTTTGTCGCGTAACATTAATCCCAGCTTGCGTGCTGTCCGCTCTACATGAAGATCAAGCGGGCATATCAGGTCTTTCATCCGAGCCTTTTGCCATAAACCAAAATCAACACCTCTATTGTCTTTGCGAACCATCCATCGCAGATACATATTCAATCTCTTACAGGCTGACTTTTGTTTGGGAGAAGGTATATGTTTTCGTGTGCGAGATGGAGCGTCTGGATGATCGAAAAAATATTTTTGAAAATAAATCAATGAATCTTCTATACTCATATCTTCATTAGGAAAGAAAGCGTCTTCTAAGCTATCGTATAAAGTATAGTGACGTCGCATAAAGTCGACAGTGTATAGCAAGTCTGTATCATTAAATGTACGATGCTTAAATCCCAGCAATTTTTTCAGATCGGTATCTCTATGATGAATAATAAATTCATGTGGGCTATTATCCATTCTTTCTGCCAATTCGCGACATTTATTAATGATCGTTTTTCTTTGTCCCCATGCAAATATAGCCGCAAAGAAACCAATAATCTCTTTATCTTGTTTGATCGAAAAACTATGAGGAATACTAATGGGATCATTAGCTATAAATTCCGGCGTATTGTACTGATCAGCTTTTCTATCTAAAAAATCCTTCAAGTCAATATCTAGCATGTTTATTATTTTATTAAGACTACAAAGGTAGTTTTTTACAGACTAGCATATCTAGTTTTATTAAAAGGATTATACCAATACATATTTACGAACAAAAAAGAGAGAAATATATGCTCGTATATATTTCTCTCTTGATGGAATAAACAATAATATTTTTAAGAACGATCTTCTCCTATAAAATTACCTGATTGATCAAATCGAATGTCCCAATCATTATTCAATTCTATCTCATAACCATACATTTCTTTACTCACCTCTACTATGGAATTTTGAGGATAATGCTCCTTAATATAAGTTGGGATAGTTTCGGGTAAAAGATCTATTATGCTCTGAGGTATTTGCATACCAAATCCATACACATCATTCCATTCTCCTGACAAATAGAATTCAACTTTAAATCCATTTACTAAAAACACATCATAACTGTCATCATCCTTTTCGGCTAAACGAACTTCTTGATTAGGAAAATGTGTCTGGAGAAAAGTTTGAGAAATAGCAGGTAAATCTTTTACTTCAATTTTTTTATCATCATCATCATCACATCCAATAAAAACGAATGAAGTCAACAACAGAGTCAATGCAAATAATACTTTTTTCATTTTGTAAGTTTTTAATTAATCTAATATTTCTTTTATCGTAGTCTCACTTTGTATCAATATGTTTATCAGAATCATAAAAGCTTCAATATCTCTATATACTCAAGCTAACCATCTAAAATATATTCTTCCAGATCTTCTGATTGTACAAATTTCAGAATCAATTCTGAAAAGAATTGGGAATATTAAAATTTTTCGAAATAAAAAAGCCACAAATCACTATCTATTAACACAATAATAATTATTTTTGATCTTTATTTTCTAACTATTAATCATTCAGATATATGATGCTTTCTCAAATTATTTCAGGAGGAGATATACCTCAAAAAGTAGATATTTCAATCTCGGCAATAGACGATATCTTAATTCGTTTCTTCAATCTGGCCGTATCTTTCGGAATAAAGCTTATTATAGCAGTAGTAGTCTTTATCATTGGTCGCTGGATAATAAAATGGCTTCGAAAATTTATAGAACGTTTTTTGGAGAGACGCCACATAGAAAGGACTGTAAAGAGTTTTCTTGACAGTCTTGCTAATATTACATTACAAGTAATCCTATTTTTAGTCATAGTCAATATATTAGGAATATCCACTACTTCTTTTGCTGCTATTCTTGCAGCAGTGGGCTTGGCAGTAGGTATGTCAATGAAAGACAATTTATCCAACTTTGCCGGAGGTGTTATGATATTAATCAACAAACCATTCAAACTAGGAGATCGAATAATAGCTCAGGGCATGGACGGAGTGGTAAACTCTATTGGTATTCTATACACAGTGCTGTTAACAGGAGACAACAGAACAATATATATACCTAATGGGCCTCTGTCAACCGGAAGCATTACTAATTTTTCTAATCAAAAAGAAAGACGTATTGATATTATATTCACTTTTGGCTTTGGAGTAAATGCAGATAATGTAAAATCTATACTGAACAATGTAATTAAAAATACTGCTTTGATCAAAGACGCACCTACTCCTTTTATAGGCGTTACAACCTTAAATAATGGAACATTTGATATAACAATAAGAGTATGGGTAAACAGTGTAGACTATTCTTCTGTAAACGTCGAATTGAATGAGAAAGCTTATGCTGCATTACAAGAAAATAACATCTATACACCTGCTTTATTGAGTGTAAAGATGCTGAAAGATTAAAAATTATTAAATCCATTCGTAATACGTAAAATAGCATTTAGACATTTTCTATTCAAGAAGAAATAGAGTAGATTTGTATAAAGGAAATAAAGTCCCATTATTTAATCAAATCAATAATTACTAGAAGCTATGAAAAGGCAGAAATTACAGCTATTTCTATCATTAATTGCTCTTGTTGCTATTTTGGCAACATCTTGTAGCAAGAAAACAGTCACCCCATTGGCTAATTCACTATTCACAACTAACCCATCTCCGCTCGAACTTGTCGGAACTAAAGTTCCTGTTACTGTTAACGGACGATTTCCAGCTAAATGGTTAGACAAAAATACATCTGTTACGGTTACCCCTGTACTTAAATATAGTGGTGGCGAGGCTTTGGGTACATCTTACACTTATCAAGGCGAAAAAGTAGCCGGAAACGGCACTGTCGTAAACTATGAAAGCGGAAGTCCTATTACATTAAGATCCGAGTTTGATTACACTCCGGCAATGAACAAATCTGAATTATTTCTTCGATTTGATTTCGCAGCTAAAGGTAAAGCTATTAAGGGTTTTCCCGATCTGAAAATAGCAGATGGTGTGATTGCAACTCAGGCTTTAGCCAATGCTGCAACAACAACACCGGCCGTAGCTCCCGATGCCTTCCAACGTATAATAAAAGAGGCGTATGATGCAGATATTATGTTTCTTATACAGCAAGCTGAACTACGTTCGAGCGAATTGAATTCATCAAATTTGGCTGCATGGAAAGATTTGGTAAAAGAAGCAGAAACAAATGATCGCAAGAATGTAAATGTTGAAGTATCAGCTTACGCTTCTCCTGACGGAGGATTAGATTTGAATGAAAAGTTAGCGGAAAAGCGTGAAGCAAATACGACTAATTATTTATCAAAAGAATTTAAGAAAAAGAATATTGATACAGAAATCAATGCCAGATATACAGCTCAGGATTGGGACGGATTCCAAAAGTTAGTACAAGCATCCAGCCTTCAAGATAAGGATCTTGTACTGAGAGTTTTATCAATGTATCCTGATACTGAAACTAGAGAAAAAGAAATAAAAAATATCTCAGCTGTATATTCAGATCTTGCGGAAACGATCTTACCAAAACTTCGTCGTTCTCGTCTAATTGCGAATGTAGAAGTAATCGGAAAGACCGATGAAGAACTAAAGAATGCTGCAAACTCAAATTTAGGCAGCCTTTCTGTCGAAGAGCTTCTGTATGCAGCTAATCTTGACGGAGTATCTAAAGAAAAGGTATATACTTATGTAACTCAGAAATTCCCGAACGATTATCGTGGATGGAATAATCTTGGCGCATATTATTACCAAAACAAACAGACTGATAAAGCTATTCAGGCATTCAACAAAGCATCGGAGGTAACACCTAATGCCCCTGAAGCAAATATGAATCAAGCTCTACTTTCTTTGGCTAATGGGAATACTGCTAAAGCCGAACAACAGCTTGGTAATGCAGCAGGAGCAAGCTCTCTTGGAGAGGCTTTAGGTTTGCTATATCTAGAAAAGGGTGACTACAATAGAGCAGTACAGTCTTTTGGTGAGACTAAAACAAACAATGCCGCTTTAGCTCAAATATTAACTAAGAATTATAATAAGGCTCAACAAACACTAAACAGCGTAGCAGATAAAGATGCTACGACTTACTATTTATCTGCCATTGTTGCAGCCAGAACAAATAATACATCCGGCGTAGTTGGAAATCTCCGTTCAGCATTAGATAACGGCGTTTCTGCAAACGATGTATTGAATGACATAGAGTTTGCTAAATTCCTGACTAACTCTGATGTAAAAAACATATTGATCAAATAAATATCAATTCGATATATTAACTAGAAACGGCAGGATAGATTTATCCTGCCGTTTTTTATTAACTATTATGTATAGAATCTACTATCTAATATTCATTTCAAATATATAGAACTAGATTTTTGTCTTAATAGAAAAAGGCCGAGGGCAGTAAGGACTCCATTTAATAGAAGAATTTCATATCCCACATTATAATTATAAAGAGAGAATAAGACCCATTCGAAAATATAACTTATTATAGGAGCTAAAACACAGACAATCGGCACATATTTATCTCTTATATTTATCTTAGAAAATAAGCCAAAGAAGAATAGCCCCAAAAGTGGACCATAAGTATAAGAAGCCACCTTATAGATTGTATCCAGAATATTTTCTTGTTGTATATAATTTATAATAAGAATCACAATTAAGAAAGCAATACTTACACCTATATGGACTTTCTTCCTAATCTGTTTTGCTTTTTTCTCATTTTCTTTGTCTATATTCAAGATATCGATACAGACAGAGGTTGTTAATGCCGTCAATGCAGAATCAGCACTCGAAAAAGCTGCTGCAATGATCCCTATCGTGAAAAAGATAAGAACAGGTAAACCCAAATACTCTGTTGCCAACATCGGTAATATTTGATCAGAATGTTCCGGCAAAGTAATATTAGCCTGAGAAGCAAATAGCAAAAGGAGTATGCCTAAGGAAAGAAATAAAAAATTGATAGGAGTAAAAGCGAATCCGTATGTAACCATATTTTTCTGAGCATCCTTTAGATTTTTACATGTCAGATTCTTTTGCATCATATCCTGATCCAAACCTGTCATAACAATTGTAATAAAGACTCCACTAAAAAACTGTTTAAAGAAATTCTGCTTCGAAGCCCAATCATCAAATACAAAAATACGCGAATGTTCACTTTCTGAAATCGTATTTATCAGCTGAGGAAAATCCAAATCCATTTTAGACGCTAACTGCCAGATAATAAGAATAACTCCAAGTATAAGGCAAGACGTTTGCAACGTATCTGTCCAGATAATAGTCTTTATTCCGCTTCGAAAAGTATAAGCCCAGATCAACAAAATAATAGCTGCAACAGTAATATAAAAGGGTACGTTCCATTGATCAAACACCAATGTTTGCAAAATCATAGCAACAAGATAAAGGCGTGCCGCCGCTCCAATTATTTTAGAAAGAATAAAAAAAGACGCCCCCGTCTTGTAAGAATAAAAACCGAAGCGTTGTTCCAGATATCCATATATAGTTGTCAAATTCAACTTGTAATATAAAGGGAGAAGGATATAAGCCACAACCAAATAACCGAAGAAAAATCCGAATACCATTTGCATATAAGTCATATCAAACTTACCTACCATTCCCGGTACAGACACAAAAGTTACTCCCGATATGGAAGTTCCTACCATTGCAATAGCAACGACAAACCAAGGAGATTTCCTATTTCCAAGAAAAAAGGCATCATTATCATTATGTTTCTTACTTACAAAATGCGAGATAAGTAATAATACTGCAAAGTATAAAGCAATAATAATTAAGATAGAAGTTCCCATTTATTTATTTTTCATTTCGTACACATTCAATGTTTTGTTTTCATATATCGGTTTACGATTTATGGTTTTATCCCACTCTTTATCTATGATGATATAATCAAATATTGTAAATTAAAATAAAAAATTATTGAAATCAAAGATACTATTTTTCATATCACAGGCATATTCTAATCCATAAACAATTTGGAGAATCTGACAAAAAGTCCGTTTCAATTGTTAAAATAGCAATAAAGATTTTTCTCTCGGTTAAAAGTGTTAAAAAATAACATTCAACTACATATAATGTATGCTTTTTGTGTTTACATTTGAAATTAGAAAACACAAAGCATAAAACAATAAAACAATTTTAATTAATACTTGCATATGAAAAAGATTTGGAAAAATGTTTCAACCTACGCTCTGGTTGCATTAGTGAGTATAGGAGCTACATATGGAATGTATAGCTTCATGGACAACCGAAGAGGATATAGCTCTGCCGATTTTTATAATTACGGACACGAATTTGATCAAAAAGGAGTCCAATTAGCGAGCTTGACTGCAGAGGGTTATCCCGATTTTACAAAAGCTGCTGAAAATTCAGTGCATGCAGTAGTCCATATCAAATCGACAGTAAAATCTCAAACCTCACAAAGGCAGGGTCGTCAACGAATGATAGATCCGTTCGAATATTTCTTTGGTTTCGGTGACAGAGGCGGACAAGATTATGGCTCACCTCAGCCAAGTGTAGGCTTTGGTTCAGGCGTAATTATATCTAAAGATGGCTATATAATTACTAACAATCACGTAATAGACAAGGCAAACGAAATAGAAGTAACACTCAATGACAATAGCAAATACACAGCGAAACTGATAGGTACTGATCCACAAACAGATATTGCGTTGTTAAAAATAGAAGGAAAGGATTTTCCGTATGTTCCGTTCGGCAACTCAGACAATCTGAAAGTTGGAGAATGGGTATTAGCAGTTGGAAATCCATTCAATCTTACATCTACCGTTACTGCTGGTATCGTAAGTGCTAAAGGACGTGGAGGAATGGGATCGGGAGGTAATAATATCCAATCGTTCATTCAAACCGATGCTGCTATTAACCGAGGTAATAGTGGAGGAGCATTAGTGAACACGAATGGAGAATTGATAGGAATCAATACAATGATCTATTCTCAAACCGGAGACTTTGCCGGATACGGATTTGCAGTACCAATTTCTATTGCTGGAAAAGTCGTTGCCGATATTAAAGAGTTCGGAACGGTACAACGTGCCGTACTTGGAGTTATGATTCAAGACTTAGCAATAGCAAAAGAAGCCAATCCGGAAAAAACAAAAGGCCTTACACTTAATGAGGGAGTCTATGTCGGCGGATTTGCAGAAATGAGCCCGGCTAAACAAGCAGGAGTGGAAGAAGGAGATGTTATAACAGCCATCAACGGAGTAAAAGTGAGAAATGTAAGTGAATTACAAGATCAGGTCAACAGATTCCGTCCGGGAGATAAAGTTAAGGTAAATCTCAAACGTGGTAATAGCGACAAGACATACGACATTACACTAAAAAATAGTTCCGGTAGTACATCCGTAATCAAGAAAAGCGATGGTATAGCCTCTGTGGGTGCAGCATTCAAAGATTTATCTACTGACAAGAAAAAAGATCTGGGTGTCAGCTATGGTGTTGAAGTTGCCGGAATAGACAATGCAGGTAAATTCCACAAAGAAGGAATAGCCAAAGGATTTATTATACAGAAGATAAACAACCAACCGGTTTCATCGGCATCAGAAGTAGAAAATATTATAGCATCTACTGCCAATAGCCAAGACAAAGTCTTGTTTATATCAGGTATAACTGCTACTGGGGTTCGAAAATATTATGCCGTAGACCTCAGCGAGTAAGTAACATACTCTTAAGAAAGATCAAATAACGCTTAAGCATTAAACAATACTGATGCTTAAGCGTTATCTATAATGTAAGTAAATTAGACATTAACTTTATGCCTAAACTGCTAATAACGATTAATTGAATAATATTAACTAAAGCCATTCAAGAATAAAGAGATAACGAATGGTCATTCCGTTTTTTTTTACTATATTTGCAAACATTTTTGGGACATTTTAACATATATATTTATATATGAGGCAGTTAAAGATTACGAAGTCAATCACGAATCGTGAAAGTGCATCTCTAGACAAGTATTTACAAGAAATCGGTCGAGAAGATTTAATTACGGTTGAAGAAGAAGTTGAGTTAGCTCAAGCCATCAAGAAGGGCGACAGAGCTGCACTCGAAAAACTAACAAGAGCAAATCTGAGATTTGTGGTATCAGTTGCAAAACAATATCAAAATCAAGGGTTAAGTTTGCCCGACCTAATTAACGAAGGAAATCTGGGACTTATAAAAGCTGCAGAAAAATTTGACGAAACTAGGGGTTTTAAATTTATCAGTTATGCTGTATGGTGGATCCGCCAGTCCATATTGCAGGCTTTAGCAGAACAATCGCGTATCGTACGCCTTCCTCTCAATCAGGTAGGCTCGCTGAATAAAATCAGCAAGGCTTTCTCTAAATTCGAACAGGAAAACGAACGCAAACCTTCAGCAGAAGAATTAGCCGAGCAACTGGAGATTCCGGTAGACAAAATTTCTGATTCACTCAAAGTTTCGGGTCGACACATTTCAATGGATGCGCCTTTTGTTGAAGGCGAAGACAATAGTCTGTTAGATGTACTTGTTAATGACGATGCTCCCATTGCTGACCGTAAGTTGATCAATGAATCGCTACAACAAGAAATTGAGCGAGCACTATCAACTTTGACAGAAAGAGAAAGTGAAATTATCAAAATGTTCTTCGGCATAGGGTATCAGGAAATGACCCTCGAAGAAATCGGAGATAAGTTTCAACTCACACGTGAACGTGTACGTCAAATAAAGGAAAAAGCAATAAAGCGTCTGAGACAGAATTCACGAAGTAAATTATTAAAAAGCTACTTGGGATAATATAAATAGCTATTCGCAAGTCAAGAAATGCAAAAAGAGTCAGGATATCCTGACTCTTTTTTTATTCTATCATCAAAAAAATGCTTATCTAAATCCGTGATAGTTACGAGCATAATTTATATCAATAGTTCCCTGTTCTATCTGAACCACAATAGCTTCAATAGGAGCGTCTTTTCCTAATGGATCATATTCAGTCTTAAGGCTATTACCAAAAAGACCGGCAAAGGTATTATATACTCCGGCTTTAAAACTACCAACAATGGCTTTTACTATATTATAAGACGGAGTATTGCATTCTCTATCAATAAGCTTAACTAATATCTTACCTTGATTTTTGGTCATTTTTTTCATTTTAGGCTTATACTCCGACATCATATATTTTTGTACATCATCCAAATACTTCTGTTTTGCCTTCTCATTAGGTAGAGTCTGCATTGTTTCATAGGTCTCTATTATCGACATAGAAATCAAACGAGCATAAGGATAGGCAACTTTTACATCTCGAATGAGTTTAGAATATGCTTGGCGTTCTTTATTATTTTTAAATTTAATAGGAGCAAATATATAGACAGGTTTCAACTGGACGACGGCAATAGTATCACCTTCGTATATTGCAGCAATATCAATATACGTCTTAGGTTTTTCTTGTTGAGCAAGTATTGCAACAGAAAACATTAGCATTGCCGACAAAATAGCCAATCCTTTATTCATTCGACCGGAAATTAAATCTATCAAATATACGAGAAAAATAGGAAGTGAAATATATTTTAGAATAAATTATCTATTTCACCGATCCCATTTCAATGCAGAAAAAGTCTTTATACTTTGTAGATAATAAGCAAACAAAATACTCTTAGGATAAACAGTAGCTATGTGTTGTTCTACACATTTCTGTAAATTAAGAGCCCTTGCGCTTCTATATTTTTTACGATTATCATAAAAATCCCGATGGGCTCTGATAACCTCTTTTGCGTTTGCCCACTTTCCGGTTATAGCAAACTGTATAGCGGCAATATAATCAAGAATTAGTCGGATAATCATTATTCGTTTCAGCGTCTTTTGAGGTAAATTCTTATATAGCATTATCAGATTATTCCGAAAATTCAGATACGTCTTTCGCGGACTTTCCTTCTTCAATGTTGCCGCGCCAACATGATAAACAATTGATGAAGGAATACAAACCACTCTCCTCCCCAGAGTATTTAACCGCCAACACAGATCAATCTCTTCCATATGTGCAAAGAAGCTACCGTCAAAACCTCCCGACTGAAAGAAGTCTTGAGATCGGATCAACAAACAAGCTCCGCTAGCCCACAGTATATTAATAGGAGAATTGTATTGACCGTTATCTTTTTCTACCGATTGAAAAATACGTCCTCGACAAAAAGGATACCCATATTTGTCGATAAATCCGCCTGATGCACCGGCATATTCAAAATGAGTTTTATTTTTTTGAGCTAAAATTTTAGGCTGAATAGCAGCAACGTCAAAATTAGTATCCAAATATTCAACCATTGGCATCAACCAGCCATCTGTAACTTCCACATCAGAATTTAGAAGTACAAGATATTGAGCATTAACATCTTGTAATGCCTTATTATAACCTTCTGCAAATCCGTAATTTTCAGACAACCTGATCTGTCTCACTGATGGATAGCTAGATGAAAGAAACCTTAAAGAATCGTCACTAGAGGCATTATCTGCAACAACAATCTCTACATCCGGATGATCTGTATATTGCATGACTGAAGGGAGAAATTTTTCTAACAACTCCTTTCCATTCCAGTTTAAGATAACAACGGCAACTTTTTTCATTTTTTCTGTGCTGCTTCTACTTGCTCACGGGTTCTCTTCCATCGCTTATGTGTCCACAACCAATATGCGGGATGACGCAGTATGGTCTTTTCCATGGCACGTACATAAGTTTCAGTGATTTTATATTCGGGTTCAGCCTGAGGATCATCAGTAATAAGACGAACAGTTGCAGTATAATATCCCCGTTTTACTTTTTGCATATCAAGATATACAACAGCAAAGCCGGTTTGCTTAGCTATACGTTCTACGCCTGTAAACACCGGGGTATCCTGATTCAGGAAAGTAGACCAATAATGTATATTTGCAAGGGAGGGGGTTTGATCTGCCATAAATCCAATAAGCGTCTGTTTCTTTTCTTTTCGCATCCTTACAATAACTCTTAATGTCTCTTGTTTGGCTATTGCCAAAGAACCAAATCGACTACGAATCTTAAGAAATAGATCATCCATCGCTTTATTTTTCAATGGCTTATAAATTTCCCCTAATATCCGATTTTCACCTTTGAAGTGTAAGTTTATCGAAGGTATCCACTCCCAATTACAATAATGCCCAAGAAACATTAGAACAGAGTTTCCATCCTTCATCAAGTCTTTAACCAACTGAACGTTATCAAACTGCATTCTCTTCTCCATCTCTTGATCAGAAATATGCAATAATTTTATTGTCTCTACAAAGTAATCGCAAAAATGATGATAAAACTCCCTCTCCAAAGTCTTTCTTTCCTGCGGTGTTTTTTCGGGAAAGCTGGCTGCCAGATTACGCCTCACAACTTTAAGACGATACCCGACCACTTTATAAACCCCAAAATAGAGAACATCTGATAATATATAAAGCATTCGAAATGGCATGAGAGCATGCAAATACATCCACGAATAAATTATATAATACAAAAGATTATTCATATCTAAGCTTCTATTAAAGCTGTTTTCAGTTTATTAAAATCACCAAGTGTGATACGCTTAACCTCATTAGCCTTTGTTTCATCAAATGGCGTTTCCACTTTTACATAATTTTCGGTAAAGCCATACATCATATTATCATGCTCGGTATGCTCAAACAATACTTTCCGAGCAGTTCCCTTCTGTGATTTATAAAAAGTGTCCAATTTCCGATCTGATAAATCCAAAAGAGTTTTGCATCTGGCGTGCTTTGTTCGAGGATCTACTTCATAATCTATTTTAAGAGCTTGCGTATTTGGTCTCTCTGAATAGGTAAATACATGTAATTGAGAAAAATCAAGAGATTCTAAAAAAGTTCTTGTTTCTTCAAAATATTCATCAGTTTCACCTCTTGTTCCAACAATAACATCTACACCAATAAACGCGTCGGGCAATATAGATTTGATCATCTCAACCTTATGCCTGAAAAGAGCCGTATCATATCTGCGACGCATCAATTTAAGCACAGCATCTGAACCTGATTGTAATGGGATATGAAAATGAGGTGCAAAACGTTTTGAGTTAGCCACAAATTCGATAATTTCATCTGTCAATAAGTTAGGCTCTATAGAAGATATACGAAAACGTTCTATTCCTTCGACATTATCTAAAGCTTGTACCAGATCAAAAAATGTTTCGCCGGTAGTTTTTCCGAAATCCCCGATATTCACTCCGGTAAGAACAATCTCCTTACCTCCTCTTGCAGCAACTTCTTCTGCCTGCTTAACCATACTTTCTATCGTTCCGTTACGGCTTCGACCTCTGGCAAACGGGATAGTACAGAATGAACAAAAATAATCGCATCCGTCTTGTACCTTTAAAAAATAGCGGGTGCGATCGTCTTGCGAACAGGATGGAACAAAAGATTTTATACTACTAGTCTTGGTTGTATGAATTACACCTTTGTCTTTTTTCTTCAACTCATCAAGGTAAGCTACCACATCCAGTTTTTGCTCTGAGCCCAACACTATATCAACACCTTCTATCTCAGATATGTCTTCAGGCTTTAGTTGAGCATAGCATCCGGTAACGACTATATACGCTCCGGGATTTTCTTTTATCATTTTTCTTACTGCCTGACGACATTTCTTATCCGCAAGTTCAGTTACCGAACATGTATTAATTACGCATATTTCGGCAACTTCGCCTTCCCTTGCTTTGCGTACACCAACACGAGAAAGCTGTTTTCCGATGGCAGATGTTTCTGCGAAGTTGAGTTTGCAACCTAATGTAAGATAGGCTGCTTTTTTATTTTCAAATATTGAATTATCTATCATTTGTATAAAGAGATACCTAATAGTTTATTTATTAAACAAAGTCACAAGATATTATTCTTGTAAAAAGAGTACAAAATTACATAAATGTATCAACTTTAGCTAAAGATTACTTGGAGATTCTGATAAGAGTCTTTATTTTTGCACAATTTTACTAAAAATGAGCAATATTTATGATTGATAAAAATCTGATCGAGTTATATGCAGAAAGTTTCAAAAACAACTGGGACCTGAAAGGGTTGTCCGATTATTCGGAAAAGAAAACTCTTTATTATAAGGACATTGCAAAAGAAATAGCTCGCATACATATATTATTGGAGGAAGCTAAAGTAAAAAAAGGAGATAAGGTCGCTCTCATTGGAAAAAACAACATCCCTTGGTGTATAACTTATTTAGCTGTAATCACTTACGGTGGTGTAATTGTTCCTATACTACAAGATTTTCATGCCGACAGTGTACAACACATTGTAAACCACTCAGAATCAGTGTTATTATTCAGCAGCACCCAGATCTGGGATTCTTTGGATGAAGACCACTTACCCAAAGTAAGAGGAGTATTTTCCATTAATAATCTTCAGCTAACTTGCCTTCACGAGCAAAAAGGCGAAAAGCTTTCTTTAATAATAGACTCTCTGGATGAGAAGTTAAATAGTAAATATCCTAACGGCTATACACGGGATGATATAAAATATACCAAAGTAGACAATTCGGAATTAGTGCTTATTAATTACACTTCTGGCACAACCGGGTTTAGTAAAGGAGTAATGCTTTCTGCCAATAATTTAGCAGGAAATGTAACACATGCTCATTATCTAAAACTATTATTTCCGGGACAGGATATTGTTTCATTTCTGCCTTTAGCTCATGCCTACGGGTGTGCTTTCGAATTTCTATATTCTTTGACCGAGGGTGCTCATACTACATTATTGGGAAAAACTCCTTCTCCCAAAATATTAGCAGAGGCTTTTGCTGAGATAAAACCAAGCCTTATTATATCAGTACCTCTGGTCATAGAAAAGATATACAAAAAATCAATCTTACCAAAAATTGAAAAGCCAGCCATAAAAATGGCTTTAAAGATACCAATCGTAAAGGAACAGATATATGCTAAAATACGCAAAGGTATGATGGAAGGACTTGGGGGCAATTTTCATGAGGTTATAATAGGTGGAGCTGCATTAAACAGAGAAGTAGAAGCTTTTTTACATAAGATAAAATTTCCATTTACAGTTGGTTATGGAATGACTGAATGTGCTCCTTTAATATCGTATGATCATAATTATGATTTTATACCTTCTTCGTGCGGAAAAATCCTCGATAATATAATGGAAGTGAGAATAGACTCAGAAGACCCGTATAATGTTGTCGGAGAAATACAAGTAAGAGGGGAAAATGTAATGATGGGCTATTACAAAAATGAGGAAGCAACAAAAGCCGCATTTACCGAAGATGGATGGCTCAGAACTGGCGATTTGGGCACAATAGATGAAAATAAACGAATATTCATAAGAGGACGTAGCAAAACTATGTTGTTAGGGCCTAGCGGACAGAATATATTTCCAGAAGAGATAGAAGCTCGTCTTAACAATATGCCTTTTGTTCTGGAAAGTTTAGTCGTTGAGCGAAATGGCAAACTTGTTGCTTTGGTACATCCTGACTATGAAACAATGGATGCTGCGCATGTAGATCAAGAAATGTTACCAACTATAATGGAGGAAAACAAACAAAATCTTAATAAACAGTTAGCCAGCTACGAAAACATTGTAGCAATACAGATATATCCAAGTGAATTTGAGAAAACTCCAAAAAAAAGCATAAAAAGATATCTATATGATAACTAGATAATTAAATTACAGAAAGTAGCTAATATATATTTTTTAGAGAAAAAATAAAAAAAACGCTAAAAAAAACATAATTATGCTATACAACATATTAAGAAATATATATATCTTTGCAGAGTGTTATCGAAAATAACTCAAATACATTTACCGTTTAAGTTTTAATAGAAAAGAAAAAATGAAAAAATTAGTTTTATTTGCTGTTGCTGTTATCGCAATCTCTTTCGCTTCTTGTGGAAATAATAAAGCTGCTGAAGAAGCTAAAGCTAAAGCTACTGCTGACTCAATTGCTGCTGTAGAAGCTGCTGCTGCTGCTGAAGCTCAGGCTAAAGCTGTTGAAGATTCAATCGCTGCTGCAACAAAAGCTGTTGAAGACTCAATCGCTGCTGCAACAAAAAAATAATCGAGACAGAAAGTCGAAGGTTTAATAAACCTATATGAGATTAATTCTCATATAGGTTTTTTTATGTATAACACATTCATCATTAACTATATTTATTAATAGGGAATTCAATTCCACTCTGATTTACTGATGAATATATACACAAAATACTTATCTTTGCATCCGAAGAACAAATCAGCACAAACAAACATAAATTATTATAAATGGAATCTGAAAAAGAGCATTGGGATATAGTAATAAAACCCCGAAGCAGTAATTTCTCTCTAAATTATAAAGAAGTTTGGAAATATAGAGATCTTATTAATAGATATATACACCGAGATATTGTCACTGCATACAAACAAACGATACTTGGCCCTGTTTGGTATATAATTCAACCTTTATTTACAACTTTTATATATATGTTTGTTTTTGGAGGTATTGCACAAATTTCGACTGATGGATTACCACAAATGCTGTTTTATTTATCAGGTATTTTATGCTGGAATTATTTTAGTGATTGTCTTGGTAAATCCCAAAGTACATTTACAGCCAATGCTGGTGTATTTAGTAAGGTTTACTTTCCTCGATTAGTCGTCCCTATTTCTAGTATTATTTCCGGCATGGTAAGGCTAGCAATACAATTTACATTATTTATATGCATCTTTCTATATTATTCATTTAGTGGAGCAAATATCCATCCCAATATATATATATTACTTTTCCCAATTCTAATTATTATGACTGCTTTTATGGGATTAGGATTTGGGATTATAATATCTTCCTTAACAACTAAATACAGGGATTTAAATATTTTATTTGGTTTTATAACCTCACTTTGGATGTATATAACTCCTATAATGTATCCTTTATCTGCGGTTCCTGAAAATTACAGTAAATACAAATGGATTATAGAGCTAAATCCAATGACTTCTATCGTAGAGACTACTAGATATGCATTCATGGGAGAAGGAGCCTTTTCGTGGGCATCGCTTGGCTATAGTCTTGGGGTTACAATAATTGTGTTTGTTATCGGCACATGGATGTTTAATAAAATTGAGCGTAACTTTATTGATGTAGTATAGTGATATAATTTAAGAAAGATGTCTGAAACAGCAATAAAATTTGAAAATATATCAAAACAATATCGTCTTGGCATTGTAGGCACAGGTACTATCAGGGATGATATCAATAGATGGTGGCATACTGTCAGAGGAAAAGAAGATCCATATCTTAAAATTGGGGAAGTCAATGATCGATCATCTAAAGCCAATAGTAAATATGTTTGGGCTTTAAAAGATATAAACTTTGATATCAAACAAGGAGATGTCGTTGGTATTATAGGTAAAAATGGAGCGGGAAAGTCCACATTATTAAAACTTCTATCAAGAGTAACATCTCCTACAACAGGCTGCATAAAAGCAAAAGGACGTATAGCATCTCTCTTGGAGGTTGGAACAGGGTTTCATCCTGAACTAACCGGACGTGAAAATATATACATGAATGGCTCTATAATGGGAATGACAAAAGCAGAAATAACAAGTAAGCTCGATGAGATTATAGACTTTGCTGGTATTGAAAAATATATTGATACTCCAACTAAGCGTTACTCATCAGGAATGACTGTCCGTCTGGGATTCGCAATTGCAGCTCACCTAGAACCAGAAATTTTAGTCGTAGATGAAGTATTGGCTGTTGGTGATGCTGAATTTCAAAAAAAGGCAATTGGGAAGATGCAAGATGTATCAAGAGGAGAGGGAAAAACTGTTTTATTCGTAAGTCATAATATGGCTAGCATAAAGGCTTTGTGTGATAAAGGAATTATATTAAAAGACGGTCAAATCTATCATCCTGTTGATAATATTGATACTATCGTTAATACATATTTAGAGATGAATAGTAATGATGTAGACAATGAGCACTGGAGAGACAGAAATACTGATAAACTAACAGCTTTTTTTAAAGATATTAGAATAGGAACTCAAAGGGAGAACTCTAATATAACAACTAATATCCTTACAGGAGATAGGGTTCAAATTAATTTATTGATTCAGAGCAAAGAAATAATTATACATCCCAAGATATTTTTAAGTATATATAATAAGGATGGACTTCTAATTGCTCATACAAATACTGAGATCAGCCTAGAAAATGAAATTATTTTAAAAGAAGATTTAAATACAATATCATGCGTATTCGACAGCCTACCTCTTCAAATAGGAGAATATCGTATAAGTCTATCAATGAATGATGTATATGGGGCCAAATTGGATTATCTTGAAACAGCAATTAAACTTAATATTGAAGAAAATAATATTTACAAATCAGGAAAATTACAAGCTAGGCATTTAGGTATGATCCTTTTGCCTAATATATGGAGGGAAATATGATAAAGGAAACAACTACGACCTTAATTAAATATGCTCGGTTAGCATATTCCAATTCTTGGAATTTAGGAGATCATATACAAACTCTAGCTACCGAACAATTTCTCCCAACTAAAGACTTAATAGATATAGAGAGAAATAAACTAGACTCTTATGCTGGAGATCTAGCTTTATTGATTATGCAAGGTTATTTTTTTGTTGATGACTATCAATGCTCATTTCCGCCGTCATCTCAGATACTTCCTTTATTTATAGGCTTTCATATTGAAGATACTGCTAAAAGTAGAGATTTTTATGGTTCATCTGAAATAATTTCTTTTCTAAAGAAAAATGGACCTATCGGTTGTCGAGATAGATCGACAATGAATTTTCTTCTAGGAAATGGAGTTAATGCATATTTTAGTCGATGCCTGACTTTAACTTTTCCTCGTAGAGATAATTCTTCAAAAAGGAAGAAAGTATTTTTTATAGATGAACCCGCTTGGCTAAAACCAGATCGATTATTTGGTAAGAATTTTAACGAACTTTACAAATCAGCCATCTTTAAGACCCAAGTCGTTGATGAAACGGTGTCTGTTTTGCCTGATAATATTAAACGCAATATTGCAATAGAACTTTTAGATTCACTAAGAGATGAAGCTAAATTAGTTGTCACTTCCAGGTTACATGTTGCAGGACCATGTATTGCAATGGGAATCCCTGTTGTATTAATTCCTAGAGAAGCCACTCCAA
Source organism: Dysgonomonas sp. UBA5412 (assembly GCA_002409595.1). Taxonomy (GTDB): domain Bacteria; phylum Bacteroidota; class Bacteroidia; order Bacteroidales; family Dysgonomonadaceae; genus Dysgonomonas. The sequence goes on along the minus strand of DHNQ01000010.1, from coordinate 40,126 downwards.
TCAGATATGAAGCCATAGAAAATTTGATACCAATATATAAATACCCAACAAGGTATTTTAAACGTCTTGGGCGTTGGGGACTAAAAGCAAGACGCATTGTTCAAATTCTCTATGTACGCTTCTTTATAAATTGGAATCCGACACCACCAGATATAGAACCTTTAAAAGAAAGTATAAAGAAAAACATCAGAACCCAAATACAAGAAAAACTTGAATCAATAAAAAAATAGTTTATAATATGAATGAAAAGAATAATATACTTGTAAGCATAATAACGGTATCTTTAAATTCTGAGGAAACTATAGAAAAAACGATAACAAGTGTAATCAATCAAACATATAAAAACATTGAATATATAATTATAGATGGAGGTTCTACTGATGGCACTCTAGATGTAATCCACAAATATAAAGAAAGGATAAAATATATTGTCAGTGAAAAGGATAATGGTCTTTACAATGCAATGAATAAAGGCATCGCACTCTCATCAGGGGCATTAATAGGTATAATAAATTCAGACGATTGGTATGAAGATCATACTGTTGAAACTGTAGTTAATAGCTATCTCGGTACTGGTTTGATAAAAGACAACACTATTTATTATGGTTTTTTAAGGCTTTGGAAAAAAAATAAAAAATTGAATGAATGGAAAGAGTTTTGTGTACGTAGACGACATCACGATTTCATTCCTGAGTACGTAATAAATCATCCAACATGGTTTGTTCCTAAAAAATTGTATAACCAATATGGTGGATTTGATGAAACATTCAAATATTCTAGCGATTACGATTTAATGAATAAATTTTATCATAAATCAGTGAATTTTCATCCTATTGATTCTATATTAGCTAATTTTAGAGATGGAGGTATCTCTAGTAGATTTGTAGCAGAAATTGCACACGAAAGAGAACTCATACAAATTAGATATAATTATCTCAACCAAAATGAGATTAATAAAAATACGGAAGAAGTATATACTCTCAGAAAAAACAATATTTTTAGTCTGGGAAAACGGCTATTCAGAAAAATAAAAAAATCACTTTAGATTTCAATAAGGAATAAATCTCAAATTAAGAGATATAAAATATCGTTCGCACTAATTATGAAGATAAATCTGGCTCTGCTATCTCCCAATCAAGATGCGTATTCTGAAACATTTATTCAGAATCACAAAAAAGGTTTTGATGCCAATGTAAAATTTTACTATGGGGGAGAGCTACCTTCTTTTCTTGAAGGATCCGGATTATTATGGATATCAAAAACGGAGCGTCTGATAAATTATATAAAAAGTACTATATTGAATAAGTCTAGTATGAGTCCTGCATATAAGGCTCTGATTAAGTCTTTTAAGAAAGAAAAGATCGATATCGTTTATGCTGAATATGGAGTAACAGGTGTTGCAGTAATGAACATTTGCAGAGAGTTGGAAATCCCTTTGATTGTAAATTTTCATGGATATGACATTTCGGAGACATCAATTATAGATTCATATAGAAGTTTGTACCAATCACTTTTCGAATATGCCAGTGGAATAATTGCAGTGTCAAAAACGATGATTAATAGATTAATTTCGTTAGGCTGCAATCCCAACAAGATTACTTATAGTCCATGTGCGCCAGAAGACATTTTTTTCAATATCAAGCCAACATATACAGAAAACTCTTTTCTTTCAGTTGGACGATTTGTAGACAAAAAAGCTCCATACTACACAATATTAGCATTGAGAAAGGTATTAGAGAAATATCCTGAAACAAGGCTATACATGGCTGGAGAAGGGCCATTATTGAATACATGTATAAATCTGTCTTATTATCTACAATTAAATGACAACATCGTATTTCTTGGTAGATGTACCCATAAGGATTTAATACCTTACTATTCTAAAGTAAGAGCATATGTTCAACATTCAATTACAGCATCCAATGGGGATATGGAAGGCACTCCTGTTGCTATATTGGAGGCTTCAGCAGCAGCCCTTCCTGTTGTATCGACAATACATGCCGGAATATCAGATGTCGTAGAAAATAATAAAACAGGACTTTTAGTAAAAGAACATGATGTGGACAATATGGCTAAAAACATGTTATACATACTTGATAATCAGAATGAAGCTATAAATATGGGAAAAAATGGTAGAACATATATAAAAGATAATTTTTGTATGGAAATACATTTACAAAAATTAAATTCTTTAATTTTTGATATCGTTAATAGAAAAAGCTAGTTTATGAATACCCCTCTTTTCTCAATATTAATTGCAAATTATAATAATGGGCTTTACTTATCTGAAGCACTAGATAGTGTATATCAACAAACTTACGAGAATTGGGAAATTATAATTGTTGACGATAGTTCTTCTGATCAATCTTCTGACATATATCAAACTCTCAATAAGGATAAAAGAATCAAGATTATATATAATGACAAAAATCAAGGTGCAGGCTATACTAAGAAAAGATGCGTAGATAATGCAACTGGTAGCATCTGTGGATTCCTCGATCCGGACGATGCTTTGGCTAATGATGCTTTAGAGAAAATGATCAAAGCACATTCTATTAAACCTAGTGCATCCCTTATATATTCTACATCTTACCGTTGTGATGAGCATCTTAATATTATTCAAAGAAATGATGCACCTAGAAAAATAAAAGACAATGATCCTTATTTTTTCAATATGGAAGGTTCAATATCACACTTTGCCTCTTTCAAAAAAGATTCATATATGCAAACCGTAGGTATAGATCCATATCTTCAAAGAGCCGTAGATCAAGATCTATATTTAAAACTATATGAAGTTGGAGAGACACATTATATAGACGAAGCTTTGTATTATTATCGAATACATAAAGGAGGTATCTCTACAAACAAAAATATAGAAAAAGCTTATTATTGGCATTGGGTTGTCTTGATCGAAACAGGAAAACGACGAGGTCTTAATTTAGAAGATTTATTTTGTGAAACTTTTATCCGAAAATCAGAATACGATACATTAGAAAATAAGTATTTAAGATTAAAGAAATTTGAGAAAATAAATTCGTACCTCGGTAATCTGAGAAGAAAACTATAACCAAATGAAAATAGCCCATATATCAACAGCCTCTACCGGTGGTGCGGGAATTGCAGCATTTAGGCTACATAGTGGACTTCGCAATAAGGAAAATATTGATTCTGTTTTTCTTCAGCAATATAATACAACATCAGATGATAAATCCGTATATACAATACTTCCTGATACATCTCTCCTTTCACGAATTAAAGGACGATTTGAAAGAAATCCTGAAGCATTGAACCACAAGAATGTACCAACCTATATGTCTTCTTCGTATGAAATAGCAACATTTCCCACTACTTCTTATCGGATAGAAAAAAGTAATCTGATAAACGATGCTGATATTATTAATCTACATTGGGTTGCCGAATTTATAAACTATCCGACATTCTTTAAGAAAATAAAAAAGCCGATTGTTTGGACATTGCATGATATGAATCCATTTCAAGGAATATTTCACTATGAAGAAGATGCAATATTAAATAAAGAAAAACTAGGCAGAATAGATAGAGAGGTTTATCTTCAAAAATTGAAAGCTATACATAAATCAAACAATATACACATTGTTTGTCTATGTGAATGGATGAAAGAAAAATCTGAAAACAGTGAAATTTTAGGACGATACCCACATTATATTATCCCTAATGGCATGCCGAGTTCGCAATTTCAAGGATTAAACCATCTAGAAGAAAAAGAAAAAATTAATCTTAATAATGGAAAAAAGACACTCCTCTTTATATCTTCCGGCTTGGACATCAGAAGAAAAGGTTTCGATCTATTGCTACAAGCTATAAATCAGATTGACCCAGATAAGTTTAATCTTCTCACTGTCGGAGGAGAGGAAATAGATTTAATAAAAAAAGTAAATCACAGACACTATCCTCAAATTTCTGACACGCAAGAACTCAATAAACTATATACTGCTGCGGATATAACAATCATCCCATCGAGAGAGGACAATCTACCCAATGTAATGATCGAATCCTTTGCAAACGGAACACCTGTAATGAGTTTTAATAACGGAGGTATGGCAGAACACATCAAAACCGGCACTAATGGAGTATTAATAACTGACATAAGCCAAGAAGCTTTATCTCAAAACATTAATGACTTTTTAAATAATAAATATACCTTTGATAGGAATATCATCCGTAACTATGCGAAAAATACATTTTCGGATACCATACAAACGGAGAAATATATTGAACTTTATAAAAGCATCTTGAATAAATGAAACTTTCAATCATAACAATAAATTACAACAATGCAGAAGGGTTAAAAAAAACCATAAATAGCGTTGTTAATCAGAGAAATGAGAACTTTGAATATATTATTATTGATGGAAATTCTACCGATGAAAGTATTGCTGTTATAAATAGTTTAGGTCAACATATTACACATTGGAGCAGCGAACCGGATACCGGTATATATAATGCCATGAATAAAGGCTTACACATGGCAAAGGGCGAATATGTACTTTTTCTCAACAGCGGAGATCAGTTGAAAGAGAATGCAGATTTAAATTCATTAATAAATAATCTGACCGGAGAAGATTTAATTTATTTCAATCTTGAAATATCCAATCCCAAAAATAACAAAAGCTTTGAAAAAACATATCCTGATACTCCTGATTTCAAATACTTTGCAGAAGACACTCTGCCACATACGGGATCATTCATAAAGAGACAACTCCTCGTCCAATATGGAGGATATTCTGAAAAGATGAAGATTGTTTCCGACTGGGCATTTTTTATGGATGCAGTCTGTCTGTATAATTGTACATATAAACATATAAATAACTCTTTTTCAATATTTTATCTTGATGGAATAAGTTCTGACAAAAACAATCAGGACTTATTGATGGAAGAACGAAACAATCATATATCGCAATCATATAAGTTATACAATAGCCTTTATAAAGACTGGATTGAGAATAAGCAAAAACTCTATAAATTAAAACGCTCAAGCAGTATTAAAATACTAAAAAAAATAGGATTTCTGAAATGGCTGAGCATTTGATTAATATAGCCCCAACTATCTCAATAATTGTTCCTTGTTACAATCAAGCACAATATCTGTCAGAGACATTGCAATCTGTACTCGAACAAGAGTATCAGTATTGGGAGTGCATTATAGTAAATGACGGATCGCCGGACAACACCGAAGAGATTGCAAAACGATGGGTCGAAAAGGACTCCAGATTCAAATACTTCAAGAAAGAAAACAGTGGTGTTGCGGACACTCGCAATTATGGTATAAAGCAAGCAGAAGGCGACTATATATTACCATTGGATGGCGATGATAAAATAGACAGTAAATATATACAGAAAGCTCTGGAAATATTTAGCCATGACAATGAAACAAAATTAGTATATAGTAATCTGATCCTTTTCGACGCAAAAGACGAAAAGTTAATCTTGCAAGATTACAGTTATAAAAATATGCTGGTTGAAAATCAGATTTTTGTATCTGCTATTTTCAGAAGAACGGACTTTCTCAACACGGCAGGCTTCAACCCCAATATGACTGCAGGACTGGAAGATTGGGATTTTTGGCTAACTTTTCTGAAAGCAGAAGACAAAGTTGTAAAAATAAACGAATTTCTCTTCTTTTATAGAATCAAAGCAAATTCAAGATCTACATCTATAAATAAAGAGAAAAATGAACGTTTACTTCTTCAAATCTTCAAGAATCATGTACCTTTGTATCTTGAATATTTTAATCCGATCAGAGATCATATAGAAGCAGACTTTTACAAGAAGGAATCGGATATGTATAAAAAATCTACCGAATATAAAATAGGTAGGATCATTCTGTACCCAATCAGATGTGTACAGAAAGCACTCCGTAAAATTTTCTCTTAGAGAATATTTTAATTGATACAAACTATAATGAAGATAAACGTTATTCTCATCACATACAATCACGCAGCATATATATGTCAAGCTCTGGAAAGCATACTGATGCAAAAAACAGAGCATGAGGTCGAGATTATAGTTGCCGACGATTGCTCTCCTGATAATACCGTCGATATTATAAGAGAATACGAGAATAAAACATCCTTCAGATTTACTTACTTGCCTAAAGATAAAAATATTGGTTATAACAAAAACTATCAACAAGCTTTTGCAGCTTGTACCGGCGATTATGTAGCCATAATGGAAGGCGATGACTATTGGGTGAAAATAAATCACTTACAAAACCATATAGACCTTCTTACAGAACAATCTGCAGCTTCTATGAGTTATAACAGACATATAAGACTCTTTGAAGATCAAAACAGAGAGGAAATTTTTGAATGGACAGATAACAAGGATTATCAAATAGTTACCACAGAAGAATTGGCATTAGGAAACCGTATTGGAAATTTGTCTTGCTGTATGTTCAGAGGCGACCTAATACGTAACTTAGACCCGAAACTTTTCGATATGGATATTGCAGATTGGATGTTAGGAATGTACATGGGGCAATTCGGACCACTTCTATATCTCAAAGAAGTAACCTCCGCCTATCGCATACACGACAACGGGCAATGGTCTAAAATGAGTGAAGAAGAACAATGTAAAAAAGTGATAGAATTTATAAATGAATATGATAAATATTTCAACTATAAATTTACAATTCCTTTCACAAAACATAAAAGAAGGCTTGAGATTCTTCTTTATGGGGATAAATCCCTAAAAGGAAGATTAAAAAGTATAACACCCGAATTTATCAAAAATATATACAGAAAAATAATAGAATAAATATATGGCTAACAAAAAGATATTAGTAACTCAGCCAGCCCTTCCGCCATTGGAAGAATTTATCCCTTATTTACAAAAGATATGGGATAACAAATGGTTGACAAATAATGGACCTTTTCACGAACAATTTGAAAAAGAACTTGCCGAATATCTGGGCGTAAAATATATATCTGTTTTCTCGAACGGAACTCTGGCTTTGATCACTGCTCTGCAAGCTTTGCGCATTACCGGAGAGGTTATTACAACTCCATATAGCTTTGTGGCTACCACACATTCCCTTTGGTGGAACAATATTAAACCCGTATTTGTAGATATAGACAACAAATACTATAATATAGACCCCGAAAAAATAGAAGCAGCTATTACTCCAAAAACAACTGCCATAATGCCGGTGCATGTATATGGTAATCCTTGCAATGTAGAAGAAATACAACGGATTGCAGACATATACGGACTAAGGGTAATATATGATGCAGCGCACGCTTTTGCCGTAAGAAAAGACGGTCAGTCCGTAATGAACTGGGGCGATTTATCCATCCTTAGCTTTCATGCCACAAAAGTTTATAATACCATAGAAGGTGGCGCGATTGTCTGTCAAGACGAAAAGACCAAGCAAAGAATTGACCTGCTTAAGAATTTTGGATTCCGAAACGAAACCACAGTTATCGAACCAGGTATAAATGCCAAAATGAATGAACTACAAGCCGCATACGGTTCTTTGCAATTAAAATATGTAGATGGTTATATCGACAAACGTCTCCAATTGGCAAAGCAATACGACAGCCTGCTCAAAGATGTAAAGGGCGTAACAATAATGGAAGTAGCCGAAAATGTTTCGCATACTTATCCCTATTATCCGATCAGAATTAATGCTCTTGAATATGGAATGACGCGCGATGAGCTTTATTTCAAATTGCAGGAATACGACATATTCGGACGCCGTTATTTCTACCCGCTTATAAGTGATTTTCCTACCTATAAGGGGCTGCCTTCGGCATGCACAAGCAACCTGCCTGTTGCTACACAAGTTTCGAAAGAGATTATATGTTTGCCAATGTATGCAAATCTCGAATCGGGTGATGTAAATCGTATTTGTGACTTGATAAAGAATAAACCTTGGACGAAATGAAAGTTGGAATAATGCAGCCTTATTTTCTGCCTTACATTGGATATTTCCAACTATTGAATGCAGTGGATAGGTATGTAATATACGACAATATACAATATACAAAAAAAGGATGGATCAATCGAAACCGTATTTTACAAAACGGAAAAGATGTGATGATCACCATTTCTCTCGAAAAAGATTCGGATTATCTCGACATCAAAGAGCGAGTTATATCAGATAACTTTGATCGAAAAAAGTTATTAAACCAGATAAAAGAATCGTATCGCAAAGCTCCTTTCTTTACAGAAGCAATGCCTCTTATTGAAGAAATAATTAGTTGCGACGAAACGAACCTATTTCACTATATTTACAATTCTGTCAGAAAGATAGCGGATTATTTGAATATAAATACAGAGATTATAATATCATCTACTTTGAATATTGATCATTTATTAAAAGGACAAGATAAAGTAATCGCTATTTGTAAAGAATTAAATGCAACCGACTATTATAATGCCATTGGCGGACAAGAATTATATGTCGTGGATGACTTCAAAAAAGAAAACATCGACTTGCATTTTCTATCTACAAATCCGATAGAATACACACAGTTCAAGAATGAATTTATACCTTATCTTTCCATCTTGGATGTGATAATGTTTAATTCGGTTGACGCTGTAAAAGATTTATTAAACAACTACAAATTGATCTGATGAAAGAAATAGGCGGATATTTTGAACTTCAACTCCGTAAAGGAGAACATTATCATAAGGGAGCTGTGCAATTGAATACAGCCCGCAACTGCCTTGAATATATATTAAGAGCCAAAAAGTATAAAAAAATATATATCCCATATCTCGATTCGGAGGTAATATGGGAACCGATGAAGAAACTAGGCATTGATTATGAATTCTATTCCGTAGACTCACGGATAGACCCTATATTTGATAAGGAATTAGGGAAGGACGAGGTTTTCTTCTATTCCGATACTTATGGCATCAAATGCTGTACTGTCGAGAAATTGGTGAAGAAATATGGTAAACAGTTGATTGTAGACAATACGCATGCCTTTTTTTCAAAGCCTTATGAGGGGATTGACACCATATATTCACCTCGAAAGTTTTTCGGATTGCCCGATGGTGCATATCTCTTTACCGATACATTACTCCCCGTAGAATTGGAGCAAGATATGTCCATACCACATATGACACATTTGATGAAACGTATCGAATATGGCAGTGCAAGTGCCGCCTATCAAGACTTTCTTGACTATTGTGCCAGCCTGATAGGACAGCCAATCAAACGAATGTCAAATCTGGCATCGGCACTATTGGCGAATATTGATTATGAGAATCTGAAAGAAAGACAAGTAAACAATTTCAAGTATTTACATTCCATATTGGGAGATGAAAATAAATTCGAGTACGATAATTTTTCATCCGACACTTGTCCCCTAAGCTATATGTTCTATTCAGAAGATCCCGAACTAAGAAAAAAACTGATAAATAATAAAATATACGTCTCTACATATTGGAAAGAAACGCTGAAACTGGTAGAAAAAGATTCGGCTGAATACAAGATCGTTAATTATCTCTTACCCCTACCCTGCGATCATCGCTACGACGAGGAAGATATGAAACGAATAATAGATGTGATACATAGTTAAATTAAAATCATTTATCTATATAAAAACTATTTTGACCGAATAAGAGAAAAAGATTACAATCAAAACGACCCGAAAAGTGTACAACTTTGTCACCTTTTAGTTAAAAAGACAAGAATGAGCGAGCAGAAAAATATAATGGTTTCAGTTTCCATGATTACATACAATCATGAAAAGTTTATAGCAGAAGCTATAGAAGGAGTCGTTATGCAAAAAACAGACTTCCCCTTCGAGCTTGTGATCGGAGAGGATTGCAGCACAGACCAGACTCGTTCCATTTGTATAGCATATCAGAAGAAATACCCTGATATCATCAGGTTGAGGCTACCTGAAACAAATCAGGGAATGATGCTCAACTGGATTAATAATATAAGTAGCGGAAAAGGAAAATATATAGCCCTCTGCGATGGCGATGATTATTGGAGCGATCCATATAAGTTGCAAAAGCAGTTCGACTTTATGGAAGCCAACCCCGACTATGCACTTTGTTCGCATGCCACACATACCCTGATGTGTGGGGTGCTGGATGAAAATGTAGATATAGAAAAGGATACGCTGACAACGGAAGACCTTATCAAAAAAGACTGGGCTTTGCTTACAGCATCTCTTTTTTTCAGAAAAGATGCACATAAAACTCCCGATTGGTATTATACTGTAAAGAATGGAGATTATGCCCTGCAATTGATTGTCTCACTGTCAGGTAAGATAAAATTCTTACCGGAATATATGGCTGTGTACAGGCAACATTTAGGAGGTATGTCATCTACCCTTAAACCATTGAACCAGACAGCATGGATGATATATTTGCTAGATGAATTTAATAAATATACGCATCAGAAATTCAGAAAGATAATAATAGAACGTATCCGCCGCATGTATAAACTTCAAATATACTATGCCAAAGGATATAGTTTGCGCAAAGCGGCTGTAATATTGACAATATATCAGAAACTTGCTTTTCTAAATCCGTTTTTACTAAAATCAAAGAGAAAATAAGTATATACGCATGAAGCTATCCATCATAACTATAAACCTGAATAATGAAGCCGGTCTAAAAAAAACAATAGACAGCGTCATCAGTCAAACGTTTACCGACTACGAATTTATCATTATCGACGGACAATCGACAGATGGAAGCATAGACCTCATCAAGCAACATGAGGATAAGATAACATACTGGATAAGCGAAAAAGATAGTGGCATATATAATGCTCAGAACAAAGGTCTTAAATTGGCTAAAGGTGAGTATTTGTATTTTCTCAATTCGGGTGATGCCTTGCATAAAGACAGTACTTTAGAAACGGTATTCGGCAATGATCCTCACGATCCATTCATCTGTGGAAGTTTCTATATGGAACAAAAAGGAGAGTTGACTCCCGATACATCATATAAGGACAGAGATTGGCATATTGCCATATATGAACTCTTTTCGGGATTCTTGTGTCATCAGGCTTTTTTTATACATCGAAGTAACTTTGAGCAATTTGGATTATATGACGAATCGTTGAAGGTAGTCGCTGATTGGAAACTCTTTTTTCAGGGTATTGCAATTAATCAATTGCCTGTCAAATATGTAGATACCTTTGTTGTTATCTACAATATGGAAGGATTTAGTACTCAGATAGGAGGAAATGTAATCTATCCCGAAAAGCTAAAAGTTTGTCGAGAATTTCTGAATGAGAATGCTGTGAGAAAGCTAGAGCGTTTATATTACTTAGAGCAAAACGGTTTTGTCACAGACATTATAAAATCGAAAAGCTGGATATATAACGGCTTTCGCGCTTTCTGTAAAATAGGACGCATCCTTGGGTTTGTAAAAGGTTAGACGATGACAGACACCTCTTCTTGAGGAATGTTAGACGAGCGTATGCGCCACTCCTGAGGATAGAGATTGTTAGCCCTATTGCCTATATTTTTTACAAAGCCTAGCGGAACTCCTTTATACTTTAATAGAATATATCCTTTGGGTTGATTATCAAGCACCAAAGCTTCTTTTCTAAGATATGCTATTGCCGATAACCAATCGACCTCAACAGTGGCAAAAGATTCTGTGTTAAGCATATCGCTCAATGCCAAAGATTGATCGGGAATAAGGTCTTTACCTTTCATTTCACCCAGACAAATGCCTTCCGAAATAACATTGATATGTGCTGCTATTGCCTGAAGATCTTGATACAATGACGAAGGAAAAGCGTTCCAAGCATTACCTTTAGGATAGAACGTAAAACTCTCTTTATTTAACAAGTAGTCCTTATATTGAGGTGGAATATCTTCTTTTACCTTTTTATTCTTATTGCTTTTTGACTTCTTACTACTTCGATATTCGGATTCTTCGGAAGTCTTTCTCAGAGCAGCACAAAAAAAGCCTTCACCCTGTGTTCGGTGTGGGAAAAACCGATAGGCTGTTACCCCATCCACAAAAGAAGGACTTATCCCCCACTCGCTTTGAGTTTCTACATTCAGAATATCTGCACCTAATTCATTTGCGATCCATTGCACATTGCTTTCATTCTCATCAAGATTATACGTACAAGTGCTGTATATAAGAATACCTCCGCTTTTTAAAGCCGGCCATATATCGGCTAATATTCTTTGCTGACGTTCCTTGCAAAGCTTTACATTTGCCACAGACCACTCGGAGATAGAATCGGGGTCTTTGCGAAACATACCTTCGCCGGAGCAGGGTGCATCAACTAGAATAATATCGAAAAAGCCGCTTAATTTACCCAACTGAGATGGGTCGTTATTGGAGACTATCGTATTTGCTTTTCCCCATTTCATTATATTCTCTGATAATATATTAGCACGGGAACGGATAACTTCATTTGAGACTAGCAAGCTATCTTCGTCAAGAAGATCTGCTATTAGAGTAGACTTACCTCCGGGAGCAGCACAAAGATCAAGGACACGAATATTCGTGTCTGCATATTGCTTTATAATCTGACTGATAAACATGGATGAAGCTTCCTGCACATAATATTGTCCGGCATGAAACAAGGGATCGAAAGTAAAAGATGGTCTTCTGTCGAGATACAATCCCGACTCACACCATGGTACGATATTCTCTGATTTTGAGATTGTTTCACGATGTGTGCGTATGCTTACAGGCGCATGTTGTTCGAGCGCATCCCGAAAATCCAACCACTCTTTGCCCAAAAGAGATTGGGTACGTTCTATAAAATCAGCAGGTAAATTCATCTATCCTATTTTAGTTTTGCAAAGTTAAAGCAATTTCTTTATTGGCAATATTTTTCTTACTTTTGAAGTCCGTAACAGAATAAAATTAGGATGATAAAGAAAACGATATTAGAAGAAAGGCATACTATTGCTGCCTTATTTTTATATGCTTTTCTGCTCATGTTTTTTTGTTCGCTCATGTCTCCTCTTTATCCGATCAACGACTGGTCTGACATTAATCTCTATTTCACAATTGGCAAAGCTATCTTCGATGGTCAAACATTATATACGGATATTTTCGATCACAAAGGTCCACTAATATTTGTGATATATGGCATAGGGTCTCTTTTGTCAAAAGATTCGTTTATCGGTATGTACTTTATAGAGTCATTAGCTTGGGGTGGCATGATTACGATGGCTTATATGACAGCACGTTTATATCTAAACAAAATATATGCTTTTATAGTAGCAATAGCTTTTCCCGTACTTATGTTATCTCATTCGTCGGAAGGCGGTTCAGCCGAAGAGTTTATTGTTCTTTTCGAGGTCATAAGCTTTTATCTTTTTATCAGATACTTTAAGTCTAAAGAGGCTGCCGAGCATAAGCCCTTCGATATGTTGATACATGGTGTCCTTTGCACAATAGTTATCTTCATTAAGATCAATTTGGTAGTCTTTTGGTTCTTCCCTTTATTAGCTATCTTTATCAATCTGCTATTAAAGAAAGAATATAAGAATCTCGTTCTTAATATAGGAGCATTCATAATAGGTGTATTGATCATCACAGTACCGATTCTTATTTATTTTGTCTCTCACAATGCTTTAGCTTATGCCTGGGATACTTATATCGTATTGAATAAAAACTATGCACAAATAGGCGAGATTAGCGAAGTTTTTGAGAACCTTATTATACGTTTCTATCAGCGTCTGAAATTCGACAATTATGAGTTTATCATTATTCTCTTAGGTGCAATATATTTTCCTATCCGATATATCGGAAATGTATGGGAAAAGCTAGGACTGATCTTATCATTTTGTTCCTTGTTCGTTATCATATTTATGGGTGCAGGATACGTATTCTACTATTCTATGCCTTATTATATCTTTTGCATTACCGGAGTTATAGTTATTGTTGATATTTTGAGAAAATATATAAGAATACAGCTTCATTGGTATTGGTTTTTAGCTATTGCAGGCATAGGGCTTGTATTGGGCATAGTAACGAAAGATTTCTTTGGGCGAAAGAAGGAAATTATTCTGAGAAAAGAAGCACCTAAAGATGTCCTACATCAATTTAACAACATCGTTTCGCAAGAGAATGCCCCTACACTCATGTGTTTGGGCTTAGATGCAACTGCGGCAATATTCACAATGTCGGATATTATTCCGAATGTGAAATACTGCTTGTCGCCCAACTTACCTTATACGATTTATCCCGATATGAGAGACAAACAAACAGAATATATAAGAAACAAAGAGGTACAATTTATAGTTTTGCCAGCTATGTCCCTCAATTATGACTATTTTAAGTCTTTATCTATACTAAAAGAAAATTACGATATAGTCAATACTTTCGCACAGGATGGTAATACAACGTATCTGCTTTATAAACGAAAAGAATAAAAAATAAAAATATGCACGCTTCTCTTTTTCTAATTCCGGTAACATTGGGTGAAACATCTGTTGAACAGGTTTTACCAACCTATAACAAAGAGATAATACTGAATATAAAGTACTTCATTGTAGAAAATATACGTTCAGCTCGTCGTTTTCTGAAAAAGGTGGATACTAATATTGATATAGATACTCTTACTTTCTTCGAATTGAACAAACATACCAACCTAGAAGAGATTGATAATTATTTACAACCTATTACCAATGGTTTCCATATTGGTATCATATCCGAAGCAGGATGCCCAGCCATAGCTGATCCGGGTAGTGATATAGTAGCCATTGCTCAAAGAAAAAATTATAAGGTAGTACCGCTTGTAGGTCCTTCATCTATACTGCTATCATTAATGGCTTCAGGTTTTAACGGACAAGGCTTTGCATTTCATGGCTATCTACCGGTTGATGGCGCAGAACGAATCAGAAAAATTAAACAACTAGAGCATCTTATACACAAAGAAGATCAGACTCAAATATTTATAGAAACACCTTACCGCAATCAAAAATTAGTTGAAGATATTGTAAAAAATTGTACTCCGTCCACTAAATTATGTATAGCAATGAACATCACTTGCGAGAATGAATACATTAAGACCTTGCCTGTAAAAGAATGGGAGAAGAAGCTACCTGATATGGCAAAGCAGCTATGTATCTTTTTGCTATACAAATAATTAATCAACATATCTTTTAGAAACAATAAAGGCTTTCTACTAATTCAATCTATCCTCATTATCAAATAAAAATAATCAGTAACAAAAATATTTTTTTTGTTACCTAAAAGCCTTTTTCTCAATAAAATAGACTTTACGTCTAATTATCTGAGTATAAAAATTTAATCTTTTTTCTATACCCATATTGCAAATTAAAATATTTTGACATACATTTGCATTAAATAATATCAAAAAGATATTTACTCCACCATATTCTAATCAAAATGAAAAGATAATAGTTCATTTAATATCTTTAATATTTTGATTATGCAGATTTCAACATTCAGAAAAAACATCTTTTTTACTCTCCTTTTCCTATGTATGTTTAGCATACCGATGAAAAGTCAGTCGCAAATAGAAGTAGATCTAGGTGCAGACCTAGTCAGTTCTTATGTATGGCGCGGGCACAAACAAGCCGGAGCTAGTGTTCAACCTTATCTCAGTGCATCAATATCGGGATTTTCTTTAGGAGCATGGGCTTCTACCGACCTGACAAGCAAGGATGGAAAAAAAGAGGTTGACTTTAGTGCATCATATACAATAGGTGACTTTAAGGCTGCCATTACAGACTACTGGTGGGATGGAGAGGATCAATTTCGATATTTCAGTTCTCCTGCTGAAGGCAATAATGGACATTATCTGGAAGCAACTCTAGGCTACACCTTACCGGAAAAGTTTCCTTTGAGTATCACATGGAATACATTTCTGTTAGGTAAAGGGAATAAAAAGAATGATGGCGAAAATTCCTATTCTACTTACATCGAATTAGCCTATCCCTTCTCGGTAAAAGAGACAAACATGAGTATTTCGACAGGCTTCGTTCCATGGCAAAGTGCTGTATACGGAACATCATCAGGACTCAAATTCACATCTGTGACACTTAGTGCATCTAAAGGAATAAAGATTACCGACTCTTATACGCTGCCCGTTTTTGCTAATATAATATGCAATCCGGCAATGGAAGATATTCATTTCGTATTTGGAATATCAATAAAGTAGACTCTAAATCATTTAAAGAAAGAACTCTAAAACATAAATATTATCATTTGTAGGTATGAAAAAGATAGAAGCAATTATTCGCAAGTCGAAATTTAATGAAGTTCGTACAGCTTTGCATGAAGCTGATATAGACTTTTTGTCGTGGTGGGATGTGAAAGGGCAAGGAAGCGCACGTCAGGGTTTAATATTCAGGGGTATAGCATACGATGTAAATGCTATCGACCGCATATACATATCCTTTGTAGTAAGAAATATAAACGTTGACAAATCAATAGAAGCTATACTTAAATCAGCATATACAGGAGAGAGTGGCGATGGCAGAATATTCGTTTCGAGTATCGAACAATCGATACGCATCCGTACGGGCGACCATGGCGATGAGTCGTTGTATGACAAAGATGAAGAAAAATAAAGATCTGGTTATTAGTAATTAAATGTAAAAAGAAGAAGATGATGAAACGAATTTTATTTAAATATATAACTATACTATTCATGCTGTCGTCACTGCCTGTTGCTGTTATAGCTCAGGATTCAGCAACAACGACAACAGATTCTCTCCAGTTAGCTGTTACAACTATAACTCAGCCGGCTGCCGAAGAAATTATAACTGTAACTGAAACTCCGGCAACTCTCGACTCCGGCAATACGGCATGGATCATCGTTGCTACAATTTTAGTTATGATGATGACCGTTCCCGGATTAGCACTTTTCTATGGAGGATTGGTTCGCCAAAAGAATGTTTTAAGTATTATAATGCAATGTCTCTTCGTTACAGGAGTAATCAGTATTTTGTGGATATCCTTCGGTTACAGTTGGGTATTCGGTACTTCATTCATGGAGTCTGAAAGCCCTTGGGGAGCAATCGTAGGCGGATGGGATAAAGTGTTCCTACACAGTCTGTCGTTAGACACACTGACTACCGGAAATATTCCTGAAATATTATTTGCTCTCTTTCAATGTATGTTTGCAGTCATTACACCAGCTCTTATCATAGGAGCATTTGCCGAAAGAGTAAAATTTTCGGGATATGTAGTATTTATCATATTATGGTCAATCGTAGTTTACAATCCCATGGCGCATTGGGTATGGGGTGGCGGCTGGCTGCAACAAATAGGAGCTATCGACTTTGCGGGAGGTACAGTTGTACACATTAACGCAGGTATATCTGCTCTTGTACTAGCGATAATGATTGGACGTCGCAAAGGATACAGAACAATAGGACATCCTTTTACTCCACACAATGTTACATTTGTGTTCATCGGTACAGCTTTATTATGGCTAGGATGGTTTGGGTTTAATGCCGGAAGTGGTTTAGCTGCTGACGGGCTTGCAGCAAATGCTTTCCTTGTTACTCATTTGGCAACCAGTGCTGCTGCCGTCGTATGGATGGTTCTTGAATGGTTCTTGTACAAAAAGCCAACAGCAGTAGGATTTTGCACCGGAGCTGTAGCAGGTCTTGTAGCAATAACTCCTGCAGCCGGCACTGTTGATGTATTAGGAGCATTCGCAATAGGAGGTATTTCGGCTTTAGTATGTTTCTTTATGGTTGCTTATGTAAAACCAAAATTAAAATATGATGACTCTCTCGATGCCTTCGGTGTTCATGGAGTGGGCGGTATAGTCGGTTCTATACTGACAGGTATCTTTGCAACTCAGGCTATCACCGGAGAAGGGGGCGTACAAGGTGCTTTGTATGGAGATTGGCATCAGCTGTGGATACAAATATTAGCTACCGGAGCATCTATTGTTTATAGTGCGGTACTCACTTTCATATTATTTTTCATTGTTAACAAAACCATTGGTTTAAGGGCTTCTAAAGAAGAAGAGTCTGTTGGATTGGATATATCTCAACATGGTGAAATTGCATATAGCGAAGACGAATAATATCTTTTGCTACATTAATACTATTTAAACACAAAAGAGAAGCAGAGATGGATAATTCCTATCTCTGCTTTCTGTTATATGACGATACAATAAATAATTTCAATTTACTTCTCTACAGTCAAGTCTACGACTTCAGCTTCGGGTGCATTTTTCTTGACTGACGCAATACCATTATCACGAGCCGATTCACTCTCATATTGTTCGCTAGTACCAATTATCTGTCCGTTTGTAGCTTTGAGGTTGAAATATGGTTTATGATTCTTAGCTACTAGTTTTTCGAATCGTGTATCAACTTGGCTGTTCTTTTTTACAGATTCTACTCCATTTTTACAGTTTTCTTTTGTAGTATATCCTTCACTAGTCAAAACGACCTGACCATTACTAGCTTTAAGGTCGAACTGGAATTCGCCATTCTTTCTTTTTTTAATTTCAAATTTTCCCATTTTGCTTTGTATTAAATAGTTCGTATTTAAATTAAACATAACTTGTAATTAAAAAGTTTATGCAATCTACCTTTTTCTCAATGCTACTACAAAAAAATCCTACTATAAGATTATAGTAGGATCAAGAAAATTATATAAATATCAGTTATAATTTTTCCAAATATTGAGCCATTTCAGTTTGTACTTTCTTAGCCTCTTCAGTAGCTGCAAAAGCAAATTCGCGTGTATTATCAGCATAAATAATAGCTCGAGAAGAATTGACAAGCAAACCACACTGAGCATTCATTCCGTATTTTACAACTTCAGCTAAGCTACCTCCTTGTGCTCCTATACCGGGAACAAGCAAGAAATGATTAGGTACAATCTTACGAATATCGGCAAACATTGCACCCTGTGTAGCTCCGACAACATACATCAACTGTTCGTCCGTCGCCCATTCTTGAGATTTTCTCAAGACCTTCTCAAACAAACGCTCACCTGTTTTATCCTCAGTCAATTGAAAATCGGCAGAACCCTTATTAGATGTAAGGGCTAACAAAATTACCCATTTCCCATCATATTTCACAAAAGGTTTTACGCTGTCTACTCCCATATAAGGAGCAACTGTTACAGCACTAGCCTTAAGATGTTCAAAAGCCGAAACAGCATACATCTCGGAGGTATTACCAATATCTCCTCGCTTTGCATCTAAAATAATGAACTGATCGGGATATTTAGTACGGATATATTCTACAGTTTTCTCTAAAGCCAGAATACCTTTAACGCCCTGACTTTCGTAAAAAGCAGCGTTCGGCTTATATGCCACGCAATATTTAGCAGTAGCATCTACAATCGCTTTATTAAAAGAATAGATAGGATCTTCCTCCTCCAGAAGGTGTGAAGGTATTTTATGAATATCGGTATCTAAACCTACACACAGAAATGATTTTTTCTTTTTTATGTTCTCGAATAATTCTTGCCTAGTCATAAAAACCGTTTTTTAAGTCGTCAAAAGATAAACCATAGTTTATCTTTTTATTATAATTCATTCTCTTTCAGTCTTTCGGCATTTTCAGCTATTATCAACTGATCTATAATAGATTGTATGTCTCCATCCATTACTGCCGATAAATTATATAAAGTCAGATTTATGCGGTGATCAGTTACTCTACCTTGAGGATAGTTATATGTCCTGATCTTAGCAGATCGGTCTCCGGTTGAAACCATTGTTTTTCTTTTCTGAGCTATTTTTTCGTTATGCTTTGAAAGTTCTATATCATATAGTTTAGACCTCAGCATTTGCATAGCTAATTCTCTATTCGCTAATTGAGATCGAGATTGCTGACAAACGACTACCAATCCTGATGGTTTATGAGTCAATTGCACCTTGGTTTCTACTTTATTTACATTTTGACCTCCTGCCCCACTCGATCTGGCTGTCTGCATTTCTATATCAGCAGGATTTATCTCAACGTCTACCTCTTCGGCTTCCGGTAGTACTGCTACGGTAGCAGCAGAAGTATGCACTCGTCCCTGAGTTTCCGTAGCCGGTATTCGTTGCACCCGATGTACACCCGATTCATATTTCAGAATACCATATACACCGTCTCCGGTAACAGTAAAAATAATCTCTTTATATCCACCCGATGAACCTTCCGTAACACTTGTTATCTCGGTTCGCCATCCTTTATTCTCGCAATACTTAGCGTACATGCGATAAAGATCGCCGGCAAATATAGCTGCCTCATCGCCACCTGTACCTCCGCGTATTTCTACTATTGCATTCTTACTATCTTCAGGATCGGAAGGAATGAGTAATATCTTGATTTCTTCTTCAAGTTCTGGTAAACGTACATTAGCGATATCCAACTCTTCTTTAGCTATTTCACGCAATTCAGCATCATTTTCATTTTCAAGTATCCCTTTGGCTTCACTGATTGTAGCTTGTAACTGTTTGTATTCTTTGCAGGCAATATCTATCTTTTCCAGATCTCGATATTCTTTATTTAGCTTTACATAGCGTTTCATATCCGCAATAACAGCAGGATCTGTTATCAATTTGCCTATTTCTTCGAAACGGATTACTAAAGCTTCAAGTTTTTCCAATAAGGATAGTTGGGTCATAATGATATATTTTGGCTCCTATATTTTTTCGGGTTACAAAGGTAATCAAAAAAGAAGATATTAGAATAGAAAAAGATAAGTCTGCACATAAAAAATAGAAAGTCCGCAAAATCAACTTCGCAGACTTCCCAACCTTAACACAAACTTTACAAAACTACACAATAGAGTCGATTGCAGTCTGATTTGGTTCTAACACAAATCAGGAACCAACTCTATATCGTCTATATTTTTTTCAGATTACTGATTTAAATTATTTGCTTTTATACATTTAATCAATCTATCACCAATCTTTATTTTTTCTAAGAAACAGTAAAGTCACATCAAAAACACTTCGATAGACTTTTATACAGCAAAGATAATACATTTTGAATATAACAAATAGATGTTATCTATTTTTTTTGTTTTTTTATATTTTTATACAAAGTATTATTCCAATTCATTTTTCAAATACTCTGCGGTAAAGCTCCCTTTCACTTTCACCACATCCTCGGGCTTACCGAAAGCAACTACCGTTCCGCCTCCAACACCGCCCTCAGGACCCATATCTACAATATAGTCGGCACTCTTGATAATATCCTGATTATGTTCGATTACTATGATTGTATTGCCTCTATCGACTAGTTTATTCAAAACCCCAAGCAGAACACGTATATCTTCGAAGTGAAGACCGGTAGTAGGCTCGTCCAGTATATATATTGTATTTCCGGTATCGATCCGCGCCAGTTCTGAAGCCAGCTTTATTCGTTGAGATTCACCACCCGAAAGGGTTGTCGATGGCTGTCCCAGTTTTAGATACCCTAAACCGACTTCTTGCAATACCTTTATTTTATGAAGTATTATAGGTACATTCTCAAAAAATTCGACAGCCATATTTATAGTCATATCCAATACATCAGCAATTGATTTTCCTTTGAAACGGACTTCCAAAGTTTCACGATTATAACGTTTACCATGACAAGCCTCACATTGTACATACACATCAGGCAAGAAATTCATCGCAATGGTTTTATAACCATTTCCTCCGCAAACTTCGCAACGCCCTCCTTTTACATTGAAAGAGAAACGTCCGGGTTTGTATCCTCTTATTTTAGATTCGGGCAGATTGACAAACAAGTTGCGAATATCTGAAAAAACTCCGGTATAAGTAGCCGGATTAGAACGTGGTGTACGTCCTATCGGCGATTGATCTACGCTAATGACTTTATCAACATTTGCGATGCCATCCAAAGACTTATATGGTAATGGATCTGCTAACGATCGATAAAGATGTTGGCTCAGGATAGGTTGTAATGTACCATTTATGAGGCTAGACTTTCCACTTCCGGAAACTCCGGTTACACAAATAAATGTATTAAGAGGAAATGTTACTGATACATTTTTCAGATTATGCCCCGTAGCACCTTTTATCGTTATCTTCTTTCCATTGCCTTTTCGTCTCTTTGCCGGAACTTCTATTTTAAGTCTTCCATTCAGATAATCGGCAGTCATGGTATTGGCTTTGAGCATCTCTTGCGGTGTACCCGCAAAAACAACATTGCCACCCCTCCGTCCGGCATATGGACCGAGATCAACAACATAGTCTGCTTCGAGCATTATGTCTTTATCGTGTTCTACAACTATTACAGAGTTGCCCGTATCGCGTAATTTTTTAAGAGAATCTATCAATCGGTCATTGTCTCGCTGATGTAATCCGATACTGGGTTCATCTAGAATATAAAGTACATTAACGAGCTGAGAGCCTATCTGAGTAGCAAGTCTTATACGTTGACTTTCACCACCTGACAGCGTTACCGAAGCTCTATTAAGCGATAGATAACTCAAACCCACGTCGAGAAGGAATGCCAAACGTGAGACTATTTCCTTTTTTATTTCTGATGCAATCAGTTTCTGCCGTTCCGAAGTATGAGTATCCATATCTTGTATCCAATCGTACAAGTGCTGAATATCCATTTCTGCCAACTCGGCTATATTCTTTCCATTTATTTTATAGTGCAGGGCTTCTTTATTTAAGCGTTGACCGTTACAATCGGGACAGGTATCTGTTTTAATAAATTGTTCTGCCCATTTCTGAGCCGATGCTGACGATTCGCTATCTTGCTGCATCTCTATATATTTTGCTACTCCCTCAAAAGCGACAACATAGTTAGAGCTACCCAAAGATTCGTTCTTGATTTGCAAACGTTCGTCTGTACCAAACATGATATCATCAATAGCTTCTTGGGGAATATCCTTTATTGGTGTTTTGATAGAAACTCCATGTTTTTCGCAGATAGCTTCTATTTGCCAGAAAAACAATGAGTTTTTATATTTACCCAAAGGAGCGATACCTCCGGCATAGATACTCAATTGAGGTTTGGGCACTATCTTATCTATATCTATCTGATTGACCAAGCCTAAGCCCTTACATTTAGGACAAGCTCCATGAGGAGAGTTAAATGAGAAAGTATGCGGCGCAGGTTCGCTATACGACAAACCTGTGGTAGGACACATTAACTGACGGCTGAAATGGCGAGCTTCGCCGGTTTCTACATCTTGAATCATAATCAGTCCGTCACCCTGTTTCATTGCCGTGCGCAGACTGGCTTTGAGATTATCTGCAAATTTATTCGAAACTTTAAGTTTATCAATCAGTACCTCAATGCTGTGCATCTTATATCTATCAAGGCGCATACCGGGAAGGATTTCACGAATAGCTCCATCGACACGTACTGTCAGATATCCCTTTTTGCTGATTTGCTCAAAGAGTTCTTTATAATGTCCTTTACGATTGCGAACTAATGGTGCCAACAAATATATCCTCTTGCCAACGTATCGTTCAAGAATCAATTCTAAAATTTGATCCTCCGTATATTTTACCATTTTCTCTCCGGTAAGATACGAATATGCTTCTCCGGCACGAGCATACAGCAGACGCAAAAAGTCGTATATCTCTGTAGTAGTACCCACAGTAGAACGAGGATTGCGGTTTGTTGTCTTTTGCTCAATAGATATGACCGGACTTAGTCCTGTTATTTTATCTACATCGGGACGCTCCATCCCTCCCAGAAAGTTACGGGCATATGCCGAAAAAGTTTCTATATAGCGTCGTTGTCCTTCGGCAAATATGGTATCAAATGCTAAAGAGGACTTTCCGCTTCCACTAAGGCCTGTAATCACAACAAGCGAATCGCGTGGAATTTCTACATCTATATTCTTTAAATTGTGAACACGTGCGCCATACACGTTTATTGTTTCTTTTGCTTCTTCTATATTTGTCTTCATTAAACAGCGTTACTCCTTTTCAAACATTTGAAGTCTAGTTTTTCTTTAACTCAACAATCAATCTTGCGAAATCCATGCTCTGTCATGTACTCTCACACCCTCTCCTTTTTTGTAATATAAAGATTCTTGTTTAGGAATAAGAAGGGTATATGAGCTTTGACTTTTAGCCGAAATAGTTAATTTGCGATCTCTGAGCCACGAATTAAAATCTTTAAGTTGAGCGTATGTTATCCCATTGTCTTTTGCAAAAATAGCCAAATCGGAGATAGATTCGGTTACTTCTACTTTATTAAAATCAATGGGTTTATATAAATCTCTATCAGTAAGTATAAACCCAAATTTAGATGGATTCTTAAAAACCTGCTTAATCGCTAACATTCTAAAATAATAACGGGTGGTTTCGCTTACTAACCACAAATCGAGACTATCTTCAGCTTGCTGCTTATCCAATTCGCCACTAATCCGCCCTTGTCCTGCATTATATGATAAAGCAACACTCGCCCAGCTTCCATATTTGCGATAAGCTTCATTAAAATAACGGCAGGCAGCTTCGGTCGATTTTTCGATGGAATATCGTTCGTCTACTTCTGAGCCAACTTCCAATCCGTAAGACGGTGCTGTTCTCGGCATAAATTGCCAAAGTCCGGCAGCTCCAGCGGGAGATACTGCACGATGATCGAGATTGCTCTCAATAACAGCCAGATATTTAAAATCTTCGGGAATACCATTCTTTTTCAGAATGGGTTCTATAATCGGAAAATAACGGTTTGCTCTCTTTATCAACAACAGAGTTGTGGAATGCAGATAAGTGAAACCATTGATCTCTCTATCGTAACGTTCATGCAAGTCATATCTGTCCAAATTTAAATCTTCGCCTGCAAATTCTACTTTACGCGGCACTTCGATGGATCTTGTCATGGATAAGACATAGGGCGTTTTAGCTTCAACTTCGCCTCTGCTGTTATTTGACAATAAGAATATAGCTGTGGCACTTATAGATATGATAAGCAATGTATATAGTATATATTTTTTCATCGAGGAGTTTCTTTATCGGTTCTTAAATAGATAGGAACTATCAAAGATACGATTTTATTTTCGAAACGGAAAAGAAAGCAATTATTAGATGTCTTGTTCAATCCACACAAAACTACCCGGATAGGCATCTTGAGATATGTCTGTTTTTTCTTTAAATATACCGAATACGGAGGAACCTGAACCCGACATGGATGCATATAATGCACCTTTGTCGTAAAGATCATTTTTTATCTTTTCTATTTCGGGATATTTCGCAAATACACTTTGCTCAAAATCGTTGATCATTAACTCTTTCCATTCAGATACGGGTAATTGTATAATTTCCTTTAAAGACATCTTTGGGCTGCGGGGTTGAATAAGAGAGAATGCGTCTTTAGTGGAAACATGGACATTGGGTTTGACTAAAGCAAAATGATAGTCTTGCAGCGACAAAGACACATCTTCGAGTATTTCTCCAATACCGGATGCAAACATAGGTCTGTTATAGATAAAAAATGGACAGTCTGCTCCAAGCTGTACTGCCAATTGAACCAATTCTTTATCAGAAATCTTTAATTGAAATGTATCATTTATCAGCCTCAACATAAAGGAAGCATCAGACGAACCGCCTCCAATACCTGCGCCAAAAGGAATTTTCTTTAATAGATGAACTTCTATTGAAGGAAATTTATATCGGGATCGCATCAGCTTGA
Source organism: Dysgonomonas sp. UBA5412 (assembly GCA_002409595.1). Taxonomy (GTDB): domain Bacteria; phylum Bacteroidota; class Bacteroidia; order Bacteroidales; family Dysgonomonadaceae; genus Dysgonomonas. The sequence goes on along the minus strand of DHNQ01000010.1, from coordinate 14,588 downwards.
GAGCCTTCATTACCAAATTGTGTTCGGGTGAGGCATCTACTTTTATTCCGGCTTCGACAAAAGTATCTGTTTCTTGATCTTCTCGAATAATGATCTCTAAAGCATCTTTAATACCAATGGGATAAAAAATAGTTTCGAGATCATGATAGCCATCCGAACGTTTAGAAACGATGTTTAGCCCTAAATTTATTTTAGCATTTGGAAAACAAATCATCTGATAGATATAAAAAATAATGAGTTACAAATATAATATTCATAACTCACTATTTATAGTTTTTATCGGTAACTTATACTAGTTTTTTTATCAAAGCTTCTCTTTCTCCGTAAATATAGTCGATGATAGGAACTTCAATCATAGTATATGCTCCGGGGCGTTGTTTGGTAGCGGCACGAGCTGAAGCAACCAGCACTTGAGCCGTAAGGGCAGGGTTATTGATTCTCATATTGAAATCGAACAATTGATTTTGAGTATTGCCAGACACTCCTTTGCGCACCATATTTACACCATGTCCCATATCTTTGAGGCTATCTACACAATCAACCTGCATAACATGAGTTTCATCATGTGCAAAGTAATCGTCAGCTTTGATTGCTGCTGCAACTTCTGCAAATTTATAACCGTCTTCAACTTCTATATATACCATACGACGATGAATACCTGTCCCTACGGGAATAGTCATAGATAATGCAGCTTTTACACCCTTAATGGCTTTCACAGCTACGGTATGTCCCATACTCATTCCCGGTCCAAAGTTGGTATAAGTAATACCTTTGGGAGCCATAAATTCAAGCATGGAACGAATCATTGAGTCTGTACCCGGATCCCATCCTGCTGAGATGATCGACACTTTATTGTTTGCTTTAGCCACTGCATCGAGCGATTTACGTAAGTCTACAATTCCCCCATGTATGTCATAGCTGTCTACTGTGTTTATTCCTGCTGTCAGACATTCTTTGGCATATTCTTCTACACTACGGGTTGGTGTACAAAGTACAGCTACATCAATGTTTTGTAGTTCTTTAATGCTCTTTACAACAGGATATTTAGCTAATTCGTCAGGAACATTGTTCGGATCTCTACGAACAATACCTCCTAATTCAAAATCGGGCGATGATAGGATAGCATCTAAGACATATTTCCCAATATTGCCATATCCAACAATGGCTGCTCTGATTTTCTTCATTGATATTAATTTTTTATAGTTAGAATTATTATTGATTACTATTTTTCAGTTAGCGCACATTCTTTCATAAAGCTATACAACCATTTCATTGTTGCAAAGTCGTCTTGTATTTGATTCGCAAAGTCGGCGGAGTAAAGTTCTTTACCTTCAGGTATTGTCTTACTTACCCATATACCTTTACGCTGTATCCAAGGCTGGAAATATTCGGGAAGACTATTTGGTATGAGCCTTTTATACTCTTCGCCTTGTATAGTATAATCTCTATCTAAAACGCAAGACTGAGTAATACGTTGAAATTCTTCTGCATCGTAGGAAATTTCATCTCTGAATGTATCCATAACTTTTCTTTTAGGTTGAAACAGCCCCAAACCAAGAGTGCATCCGGAGGCAGATATCTCCATAAAGTAGCCGGGATAATCTTTCCAAATTTCATTGGATACGGGTATCTGAAATGCCATCCACATATAATCCTTATATGGATCTTTATTTTTTGAGAACCGAGTATCTCTGTATATACGCGACAGACAACGATGTGGGCGAAGCTCAAATGTTGTATCTATATTATACATCGCCGGAGACAGTGTAGTAACTAACGCCTTTAATGGATTGAGTAGCTCTTTCTCATATATATGTTTGTTCTCGTCAAACCATTCTTTGTAATTATTCGTCTTAAGATTTCTCAGAAACTCAAATGTCTGAGGAGTAAAACCGTTAAATGCCATATCCGCCATAGAGAATATTCTTTTTTAGTAAGGCATAAAGATAAAAAAATAGCAGTTTATAAAAAAACTGCTATTCTTAATTCATATTATATTAGTTTGCAAGCTCCTTGATCACAGACATTATCTGCGCCCCGATCTGCTCTGCCTCTTGCATTGTATGAGCTTCGGAATAAACACGGATGATAGGTTCTGTATTCGATTTACGCAGATGCACCCATTTGTCAGGAAAATCAATTTTAATACCATCTATATCTGTCACATCATACTGGCTATATTTATCTTTAACTGTGCCTAATATAGCATCAACATCAATATTAGGAGTAAGTTCAACTTTTTGTTTCGCAATAAAATATTGAGGGTATGATGCACGTATTTCACTCACTTTTTTCTTTTCGTTCGCCAGATAGGTTAGGAATAATGCTATTCCCACCAAAGCATCACGACCGTAATGACTTGCCGGATATATAACTCCTCCGTTGCCTTCTCCGCCTATTACCGCATTTGTAGCTTTCATCTTCGTAGTAACATTCACTTCTCCAACAGCCGCTGCATTGTATTCGCAACCATATTTTCGAGTTACATCTCTTAATGCACGACTCGAACTAAGGTTAGATACCGTATTACCGGGAGTGTGCTTCAATACATAATCGGCAACTGCAACTAAAGTGTATTCTTCTCCAAACATGTCTCCATTTTCGCAAATCACAGCAAGACGATCAACATCAGGGTCAACAACGAAACCAACATCGGAGGTTGTTGTCTTCATCATCACAGATATATCTTTCAGATGTTCGGGTAGAGGTTCCGGATTGTGAGGGAAATCTCCATTAGGAGTACAGTATAGCTCATTTACTTTATTTACACCCAAAGCTTTAAGTAAACGAGGGATAACTAATCCTCCTACTGAATTTACACAATCAATAGCAACTTCAAAGTTTGCCTTTTTTATAGCTTCAACATCGACTAAATCCAAGTCTAAAACAGCTTGTATATGCTGGTCTGTATAATCTTTTTCTCTTACAGATCCAACATGGTCTATATCGGCATAACTAAAATCTTCGGCTTCTGCTATTTTCAAAACCTCTTGTCCTTCTTCAGCATTCAAAAATTCACCGTCTTCATTCAGCAATTTCAATGCGTTCCATTGTCTGGGGTTATGGCTGGCAGTGAGAATAATTCCACCACAAGCATTCTCCATCGTTACAGCAATCTCCGTTGTAGGAGTAGTGGCAAGCCCAATGTTTACTACATCAAAGCCCATCCCCATGAGTGTTCCCACAACAAGATGTTCCATCATCTTTCCTGATATACGGGCATCTCTGCCGACAACGATTGTATTGGAGTCATTATTCCTCCTATTTCTCATAACAGAGGCGTAAGCTGATACAAATTTGACAGTATCTAAAGGATTCAATCCCTCTCCTACTCTGCCGCCAATGGTACCTCTGATTCCTGATATAGATTTTATTAGAGCCATTTATCTTATTTTTTATTTATCTTCTTCTATAGGTTTATCATTTATAAATCGATAGGATAAAGTCCCATAATAGAATGGGATATATGAAGCTTGCTGATATGTAGACCCAGATGAAAAAGGAACTATAAGACTAACTTTCGAATTATTTCCAAGATCATGATCTAGCGGAATAACACAAGCCTGAGACAGGAAGCTATACAACTGAGTGGATGTTCCAGAGTTTGTATAAGTAGAAGGTACACCATACTTGAATGTCATATACAAACCTTGTTGATTATTTGTTGCTACAGTATCTCCGGTCAGCAGATTTATTATATTACTATATCTTAAATATATATCTGTTTTCAGTTCTTTAGATGGTTTCTCGTCATTTCCGGGATCAACAACACGAAAATAAACTCCGGTATCAGGATCTTTGTAATATTCATTTTCAGCAAAAACATTATCACTTGGATATTCTGACAAAACTTTTATACCTTGAGCGTCTATAAAACGATTGATAGCTTTCTTCTCTTTTTTCAATTTATCTGCATATGTTTCACTTCCACAAGCAGAAAACAAGATGACCAAAGCCATTAATGCAAATATAACACCAACAATTTTTCTCATGTATTCTTAAAATTATTTAGTAATATCTCTTTTTATATTAAATTGATCTGCATATCGGGGCAATGCTTTTTCGAATATAGCAATTGCTTCTTCCATAGTACCATAAAATTCACCTCCGGCAGCATTGAGATGCCCTCCACCTCCAAAGCATTCTTCAGCAAATTTATTACTTGGAAACGCCCCTTGTGAACGAAACGAAATTTTTATCATTTCATTGTCTTCACGAATAAAAACAGAGAAATTTATATTCTTTATATTCAATGGCAGATTTGCAAATCCCTCAGTATCGCCTTTTTTAACATTATATCTGCTTTGCTCTTCTTTCGTAAGCCAAACTAATGCAGCACTGTATTCCGGATATATCTGCATTTTCTCACACAATGTAAACCCTAATAATCGATAGCGATCTACCGAGTAATTATGATAGACATTCGAATATATCTGATCTTTATTTATACCTTTCTTCAATAACTCACCTATTATATAATAGATTTCGGCTCCATTAGAATTATAAGTAAAAGCACCAGTGTCAGTCATCATACCGGTATATATGGCTGTCGCACTTTCATAACTCATAGCCTCAAAGTCGCCCATGCGACAAATCAGACGAAAAATAAGTTCGCTTGTAGAAGATAACTGAGGGTATGAAATCATTACATCGCAAAAATCTGTTGGCTCAGGATGGTGATCTATTAATATTTTTTTGCCTTTAGCTGCTTCAATAAATGGAGCAAGATGGTAGGTGCGTTTAGGAATATTAAAATCGAGACAGAAGATAAGTTCAGCTTCTGCAATTAGTTTTTGAGCAAACTCCGGATATTTCTCATAAATCAAGATATCTTTTGCTCCGGGCATCCAACTCAAAAAATCGGGGAAAGAATTCGGAACTATGACATTTACCTCGTTACCTAAATTGTTTAGATAATGATAAAGCCCTAATGAAGAACCAATAGCATCGCCATCGGGAGAAACATGAGTTACAATTACGATTTTCTCATATTGATTAAGTAACTCTTCTACTTCGTCTATTTTTTGGCTTGCTATTATTTTTGAAATCATTTAATTATATCACTTATTATTTTTATCTGACGGAATTTTTAGCTTTTCTTAAAAATCAACAGATTCCGTTCCTATTTCATTTTATAGAGGAAACAAAAGTACGAAAAAAACAGACTAAAAATACCATTTTCAATAAGATCATAGCAAGGATTTTTTAGTTTTTGAGATTCTTTAAATAATTTACAATTTATAAACTGCATAAAAAAACTGTATTTCTTCATAAACTTATATTTCTATAAATCTGCACAGTAAACAAAATAAGAACCGAAGCCAGAGAAAAGATCAATCCTTTCGCCTTCTTAGAAAGAAGAAATATAAGTGTTCCTAGAATGATAAAATAAATAAGAATAAGACTGACCAGAGAAATTTTAGCGTCTTCTATAAGAGCAAAAGGCAGCCGTTCGAAGAAGCTAATAGCAGAAGTCAATGCTGAGACTAATACTACTAAAATCTTCTCGGGCAAATAGCAAAGATATACAATAAGAGCTGGGAAAAGGATACTTAACATTTTAGCAAATATGATAATTCCTACACTATAAGTAATCAATGTGACGAGCGGTACAATCAACATATTGGTTATAAAAAAATAGGTCGGAAATGTACCAAAATAATATAAACACAAAGGAAAAGTAGCCAATTGAGCAACAATGGATAGAGTAAACATCTGCCAAATATTTCTCAAATATTTATTCTTTAAGGTTAGTAAAGCTGAGGCCTGGGGCTGTAAATACAAAATAGAGAGTACAGATAGAAAACTCAATTGAAAGCTGATGTCAAAAATAGAAAAAGGACTTATCAGCAGGATAAAGAATGCCGTTATATAGAGTGCATGAACAGAAAAGCTTTTTCGTCCGATAATCTCAGAGAAACAAAATACTGTCAGCATCGCACTTGCTCTGATAACCGAAACCGGCAAACCGGTGACAAACGTATATACCCACAGCAAAATAATAATGAGTGAGGGCTTTATCCAATAATACCTCGTTCCCTTGCGGATAAAAGATAAGAGAAAACCGATCATACAATATATAATACCTACATGCAAACCGCTAACCGACAATACATGGACTGTTCCGGTAGTCCTGAATCCTTGTTTTATATCGTCAGATAAATCGTTCTGATAGCCTAATGTAAGAGCTGATAGAATAGCTGCTTGTGAAGAATCTATATTCAAAGATTTATAAAAGTCCATTATCTTTTGACGATATCGCAATGCTATATATTTCAAGGAAAAAGCTGTTTGATGTAAGTCCTCCCACGAGAGAGCCGACACATAAACTGAACCGACTATGTTCTGATTATACATATAAGTAGCATAATCAAAATCTCCAAGATTTTTGAAAGGTTGAATTTCTCCTTCAAAAACAAATTTATCTCCCGCTTCTAACCTTCTAGACGAATCAAGCCCGAAATAGCAAACAATATATTTTTGTTCTTTCCGTAAAAAGACTTTATATGCTACCGAACGTGGTTTATCCTGCGGAGTATCTGTGACAATACCTTCATAAGTTTTTATCTGTCCCGAATATATAAATGAAGACCTCTGTTGAGAATAATAGGTAGTAGAAACGCCGACGCCGAAAAGAAAAAACGCAACACCAACACCAAACAACCAACGAAAAGAGAATTGTTTTTTTTCAACAATCAAATATGAAAAAAGCATAGCAATTACTCCTATCAGAGAAAAAGCTATGCTTAGATATTCTATTCGTAAATAATATTGCAAAAGAATTCCTGCAATCAGAGGAATTAAAAGAAAAAGAAAAGGTGTTTTAGATAAAGGATTTTTCACTTATAACCGTTCCTCAATCCTTCTTATACTATACTTTTCAATTTATGTATCATTTCGGTAGGGTTAGCATCTCCAAAAACGGCATTACCTGCCACCAGAACATCCGCTCCGGCATCTATCAGGTGTTTTCCCGTCTCTAGATTAACTCCGCCATCTACTTGAATCAGTGTTTGAAGATTACGTTTTTCGATCATTTCTTTCAAATTCGCTACTTTAGCCAAAGAATGTTCGATAAACTTTTGTCCTCCAAATCCCGGATTTACAGTCATTAGCAAAACCATATCTACATCTTGCAATATATCTTCCAACAAAGATACAGGTGTGTGAGGATTGAGCGTAACTCCTGCCTTCATTCCCGCATCATGTATTGCTCCTACCACTCTATGCAAATGCGTACAAGCTTCATAATGTATGTTCATCATATAGGCTCCGGCATCCTTTACTTGCGAAATATATTTATCCGGATTCACAATCATCAAATGTACATCTAATGGCTTCTTAGCTATCTTGCTTATTTGTTTTATGATAGGAAAACCAAATGAGATATTAGGAACAAATGTTCCATCCATCACATCGCAATGAAACCAATCAGCCTCACTGTTATTAATCATTTCTATATCAGCTTGCAAATTTAGAAAATCGGCAGACAAGAGTGATGGCGCTATTTTATGACTCATAGATATAAACGTTTCTTAATTAAAAGTATTAATACTGATATAAAAGTAACAAAAAGAAAATTTAATGCAAAATAATCGGTAGAAACTCTCCACAAATCAAAAAAGGAACAGAGCGTCATGCTTTATTCCTTTTGTTTTCCTTTATAAGATTGAATCAGTTTATACATAAATTATTGATTGGCTCCGGAAGAGATCTTTCAATATAATATGAATGAGCAAACTGCTTCAAAAAATCAAGAGTTTTTTCAGAAGGTACGACAACCTTCTGATTTGTCGGTTTAGGATTGGTAGGAGTAAAAACTTTTTTCATAGGCAATTTTAATTGATTTCTTACTTATGAAACGTCTATACAAAAATGATATTGTCTGACGCTTAGTTTTTAACACTTTAGCATTATCAACTCATTCTATTTTTATAATCATCATACGTGAATTCACGATATATCTCAAGCTTGTTATCTTTATTCCAAAGAGCTATCGCCGGATGAGAAATACCATTAAACATTGTCGTTTTTACAATAGTATAATGAATCATATCTTCAAAGATAATCCTATCACCAATCAAAAGGGGTTCGTCAAACGACCATTCTCCGACAAAATCACCACTCAGACAGCTGCTTCCTCCCATCCGATAAGTAGGTAAACCATCAACAGGTTCTTGATATGCTCCACGTATGCGAGGTTTGTAAGGCATTTCCAAACAGTCGGGCATATGACACGCAAAAGAAACATCAAGAATAGCAGTTTTTATTCCTCTATTTTCAACTATATCAACTACGGTAGAAACCAAGACTCCAGTTTCCCAAGCAAAGGCACTTCCGGGCTCCATAATTATTTCCAAATTTGGATATTTAGCTTTGAAGGATTGGAGTAGACGAATAAGATGCTCCACATCGTAATCTTTTCGGGTCATCAGATGCCCTCCACCCATATTAAACCATTTAACCTGCGGAAGCAAGTGTCCGAACTTAAGTTCTATCTGCTCCAAGGTCTTTTCTAAATCGTAAGATGAAGATTCGCAAAGAGAATGAAAATGTAATCCTTCTACACCTTCGGGTAATTGACCTTCTAACTGATCGACAGTTATGCCCAGTCTCGAACCCGGCGTAGCAGGATTGTATAAATCGGTATCTACAACCGAATATTCGGGATTGATACGCAGTCCACATGAAACTTTATGAGGCTGATTCAATGTGTCGCTATAAAAACGATTGAATTGAGACAATGAATTGAATGTGATATGACTGCTATAACGCATAAATATAGGGAAGTTTTCTTCCGTATATGCCGGAGAAAAAGTATGCGCAAAACTTCCCATTTCTTCATAAGCTAATTGTGCTTCATATATGGAGCTCGCTGTGGAATGGGCTATATATTCGCGAATAATAGGAAAAGATTTCCACATAGCAAATGCCTTGAAGGCTAATATAATATTTACTCCTGCCCGATCTTTTACAGATTTGATAAGAGTTAGATTCTTCCTAAGCAATTCTTCTTCCATCACATAGCATGGAGAAGGGACTTTTTGTATTTCGATCATTTAAGCTTTTTATTAAAATTCAGTCTGCAAAGTACGCTATTTTTATCGACTTATACCAACCTATCAGGTGTTTTAATATACTCTTACGATTGCTTAATATTACTCATAATACCATCGCTTAGAAAAGACCTAAATTAGAATGGAAATAGAAGAATTAGCTAAACTATTTATTACTTTTACAATCTGATAATTATATGAAACATTGAAGATATAAATGAAAAAATATAAATTACCTGTTGCCGATGTTCCCTTCGAAACAGTTATTCTGGCTAATGGTGAATATCCGAAACATCTTTTGGCAACATCTATACTGAATAATTGCAAGTATCTGGTATGCTGCGACGGTGCAATAAATAACTTGAATGATGCGAGCAGAATACCCAATGCCATTGTAGGAGATTGCGATTCGCTGAGCGAAGAAAACCGATTGAAATATGCTGAAATAATACACCAAATATCTGAACAAGAAACAAATGACCTAACCAAAGCTGTACATTTCTGTATGGAGCAGGGACGAAAAGAAATTACAATATTAGGTGCAACTGGTAAACGGGAAGATCATACTCTGGCTAATATAAGCTTGCTATGTGAATATATGAAAGAGGCTGATGTGCAAATGATAACCGATTATGGTGTGATAAACGCAATATACACAGATTCTATATTTGAGAGCAGCATCGGACAGCAAGTATCTATAATATGTATAGATAAGACGCCTATCTCATCTAAAAATCTTGTGTATAAAATAAATGATCAGGTATTTACAAACTGGTGGCAGGCTACGCTGAACGAATCTGAATCGACCAATTTTGAAATAAAAACAAAAGGCCGGACAATTATTTATCGGGCCTTTTGATAAAATATAATATATATTTTATAATGATTTGGCTTTGTAAGCCATTGCATAAAATCGTATTTGCTTAATCATCGAGACAAGCCCGTTTGAGCGTGTAGGACTCAGATTTTCTTTCAATCCTATTTTCTCAATGAAATATAAATCTGTATTGATTATTTCATCCGGAGTTCTGTTTGATAAGACTTTGATTAGTAAAGCAATTATACCTTTTACGATAACAGCATCACTTTCGGCTTTGAAAATTATTTTGCCGTCTACATAATCGGCTTGTAACCAAACACGGCTCTGACAGCCAACGATCAGATTATCTTCTGTTTTATATTTTTCGTCTAGTTTTTCGAGAGAATTACCCAGTTCGATAAGCAAAGCATAACGATCCATCCAATCGTCGAACATAGAAAACTCCTCTATAATTTCGTCTTGTACTTCGTTTATTGTTGCCATTTTTTATTTTTCCTTATATATAACCTCTAACACTGTTTGTCCAACAGCTTTTAATGTTTCTTTACTGATGTTGCTCATATCATCCTTTTGTGTATGCCAAGAATGAAAAAATCCTGAATCGGAATTTCCATCAAATTGAATTATATCAATACTCGGAATACGACGTATTTCATTTACAGGCACATGGTCATCAGTAACAGTACCTCCGTCTTCATTTATAAAATGGTTGTTATAGCCTAATTGAACAGCTGTACTCCAAACTTTATCTAATACATTAGCTGCATATTCTTTAGAAAATCCCTCTTTGTAGAATTTTGCACCATCAGCACCAACCATATCCAATAAAATTCCATATTTAGCTTTATAATCTGGCGTATGCGGATTATTAGCCCAATACTGAGAACCTAAACACCAAGTATTATTAGTAGGATCGGGATAGTCTTTTACAAAAGAAGGCACACCATAATCTTCGGCATCGAAGAAAATAATATCAATCCCTATTTCGGGAGCTTTAGTTTGGAGAACGCGTGCAACTTCCAGCAAAACGCCAACACCACTAGCCCCATCATTAGCACCTAAAAGAGGTTTATGATGATTAGCCGGATTAGGATCGTGATCGGAGAACGGACGAGAGTCCCAATGTGCAAAAAGCAAAACACGATCTTTTTTATCCAATCCGTATGAACCTATAATATTGCGAGCATTAAGCTTTGTACCGTCAAAAGCTGACAAAACTGCTTTTTGTTCTTGTACTTCAGCGCCAAAACGTTTGAGTGCAGAGACTAAATAATCACCACAAGCTATATGCTCTTTTGTGTTTGGAATACGAGGTCCAAAAGCCACCTGAGCATCTACATATGCATAGGCACTGTCTCCACTGAATTCGGGAGATACTTTTTGATAGTCTTCCACAACTGTTGTATTTTTCGATGTTTTGTTTCCACAAGCACAAGTTATAAATGATAAAACAAAACAAACAGCAATAATATTCTTCAACGTCATTTTGCAATTTTTTTAAACATTCCTACAAATATATGGATTAGTTGCGAGTTATGGGGTAGGACAATTCTTTTTTTAGTTATGTTACCTTTTGGTAAAACATATTTATCTATATAAAGAATAAACTTTATTTTGTACAGAGTTCTTTGACATAGCATATTATATTCAATAGAGGCGAAATGAGAATGAAGAAAAGATGAGAATGAAAAATGATGAAAAAGTGTACAACTTTGTAAGTTTTTAGTTAAAAAAATAAGGCTACGAATCTTCGCAGCCTTATCTATATTATTCTAGAATTGTATTACTTAAGCATCTATTTTAGCATAAGTAGCATTTTCTTCTATAAACTCGCGACGAGGAGCAACATCTTCTCCCATTAGCATGGAGAAAATATGATCTGCTTCGGCTGCATTTTCGATTGTTACCTGACGAAGGGTACGATGTTCAGGATTCATTGTTGTATCCCAAAGTTGTGTTGCATTCATTTCTCCAAGACCTTTATAACGCTGAGTATGAATAGCATTCTCATCACCATCTCCATATTTATCAATAAAAGCACGACGCTGTCTGTCATCCCAGCAATACTCTTCTACTTTTCCTTTACGACATAAATACAAAGGAGGAGTTGCAATATATACATATCCTTTCTCTAAAAGAGCTTTCATGTGGCGGAAAAAGAAAGTCAAGATAAGTGTTGCAATATGACTACCATCTACATCGGCATCGGTCATAATCACAACTTTATGATAACGTAACTTAGCTAAGTTCAATTCTTTAGAATCTTCTTCCGTTCCAATAGTTACACCTAGAGCAGTATATATATTCTTTATTTCTTCGCTTTCTAATACCTTGTGAGGCATCGCTTTCTCAACATTCAGAATCTTACCTCTTAGTGGAAGAATAGCTTGAAATCCACGATCACGCCCTTGCTTGGCAGTACCTCCCGCAGAATCTCCTTCGACAAGAAATATTTCACATTTAGAAGAATCTTTGCTCGAACAGTCTGCTAGCTTTCCCGGAAGTCCACCACCCGTAAGCGGTGACTTACGTTGTACCATTTCGCGAGCTTTACGTGCAGCAGCACGAGCCGTAGCTGCTAAAATAACTTTTTCTACTATAGTTTTGGCTTCTTTAGGATGCTCTTCTAGATAATAACCGAGAGCCTCTCCAACAGCTTGATCAACAGCCCCGATAACCTCATTATTACCTAATTTGGTTTTTGTTTGCCCTTCGAACTGAGGTTCTGCCACTTTAATAGAAACTACTGCTGTCAAACCTTCGCGAAAATCGTCTCCACTGATTTCTATTTTCAGTTTATCCAGCATTTTCATATCTTCAGCATACTTCTTCAATGTACGCGAAAGTCCACGTCTAAAACCGGTAAGGTGTGTACCACCTTCTATTGTATGTATATTGTTTACATAAGAATAAACATTTTCATTATATGAAGTATTATAGGTCATCGCTACTTCAACAGGAACACCCTGCTTCTCAGTAACGATATGGATAACATCCTCAATAAGAGCTTCTTTAGAAGCATCAATATAACGAACAAACTCTTCTAAACCTTTTTCTGAATAGAACTTATCGGAACGAAACGATCCGTCATCTTTCTTTTGGCGTTCATCAGTTAAAGTCAATGTGATACCTGCATTCAAGAAAGCTAACTCACGTAAGCGGGAGGCCAAAGTATCGTACTTATATTCTGTAACTATAAAAATAGAAGCATCCGGTTTAAACGTAATTGTTGTTCCCGATGATGTGCTTGTTCCGGCTTTCTCTACGGGACCTAATGGTTTACCACAAGAGTATTCTTGTATAAAGACAGCACCTTGACGGCGAACTTCAGCACGTAAGTATGTAGAAAGAGCATTTACACATGATACTCCGACACCGTGTAAACCTCCGGATACCTTATAAGTACCTTTATCGAATTTACCACCGGCATGTAATACAGTCAATACAACTTCGAGTGCAGACTTCTGCTCTTTTGCCATTATATCAACAGGAATACCACGCCCATCATCTTGCACAGAAATTGAATTATCTGCATGTATAACAACCTTTATATCCGTGCAATAACCTGCGAGAGCTTCGTCAATAGAGTTATCCACTACCTCATATACAAGATGGTGTAAGCCTTTCTCACTTATATCACCAATGTACATTGCAGGTCTTTTTCTTACAGCCTCCAAACCTTCAAGTACCTGAATGTTCTGCGCCGAATAAGACTCGCTGTCCATTCTTTGTTTGTCTGTCATATCAATATTATGCTATTTTTTGGCGAATAACCAGCCTTTATTTTGCGTTATAAAATCTAACAAATATACAAATTTACATCATAAAAAGCAATAAAAAAAGGTGGATACTACCACCTTTTTATCACTTTATTTATTAAGCCTTTTATCTTTAATACAAACTTAAGTTCTTTATACTTTTTATCGCTTATGAAGCCATACTTATGCTTAATCTTATAGAAATCCGAATAAAAATCAAAATAAGAAGAAGATATGCCACCTAGCCTAAAATTAGAAACAACAACATCTAACTCTACAAGTTTAACTCCTTTACTTACACATCTGCAAATAAAATCATAATCAGCCAATATCTTCACATTCAAATCAAAAGCACCATATCTTTCATATACTTTTTTAGCTACAAAAAAAGCAGAATGTGGTAAAACACTTTCTGAAATAAAAGATGCACCACGACGCTGCACATTAAATATTTTATCATCTTTCCATACACGCTCTATACCATATACCATAGAGTTATCCTTATCAACATTTGATTCAGAATATCTATTCCAAACTAGTTCTAATGCATTATTCTCATACCAATCGTCAGAATTGGTTATACCAATAAGATCACCCTTAGCGAGCGATATACCTTTATTCATAGCATCATAAACGCCTTTATCTGGTTCATTGATAATGGTTACAGAAATACCTTTCGCTTTAAATAAAGATATATATTTCTCAATCTCAATAATCGTATTATCTTTCGACACACCATCAATTATGATATATTCAAAATCATTGAAAGATTGATTCAATAAAGCATTGATAGTTCCATCTATAGTTCTCTCTGAATTATAAGTAGGAGTAATAATGGATATTTTTGGCATATAAATCTTAATAATAAGATACAAAGATAATCTAATCTCTATTAATAAATTACAATATTTACAAAAATAAAAAAGCCTTCCAGTAAATACTGAAAGGCTTCTT
>DHNQ01000008.1:7599-88100 GCA_002409595.1 Dysgonomonas sp. UBA5412 | reverse complement strand
ACTTTTGGATTATTATTTACAGGCTCTGACTATCGTTGCCTCAACTGGAATTGTAGGTGCTATGGGATGGTGGTGGGGGATTGAATTTGCGGGAATCATATAGGATCAGCTATAATTTTGTTTTTCTTACATAGCGGATATTTTATAGGAGACGGAAAACATATGGAGACGGGTCTCATAATTTATGACTTTTCAGTTATAAGCTATTTCTGGATTGAAGCTGCTGCTTTATTTTTTATTCTTTGTGCTTTGTTGTGGAATAAGGTAAAAGTTCAATTTTAAATCGAAACTATTTTATAAATAAGAGATTAAAATTCTACATAAATAATTAGCAATAACATGTATAAAATCAACAATCTTTATGTTTTATTATTATTTAATCTAATTGCCTATGATTCGATTTACAGACACTTTGAAAACGGAAGTTAGCCAATCATTATCAGTAATCAATGCCAAAGGCATTGACACTCTGAAAAAATCAGAAGAAATAACTTCCTTGCTGAGAAATGCGTTTAATCGCCTTCGGGACTTCATCCACGAATATCAATTCAAAGATG
This sequence comes from Dysgonomonas sp. UBA5412, assembly GCA_002409595.1. Taxonomy (GTDB): domain Bacteria; phylum Bacteroidota; class Bacteroidia; order Bacteroidales; family Dysgonomonadaceae; genus Dysgonomonas. The sequence continues at coordinate 87,543 of DHNQ01000008.1, read as the reverse complement.
AGCAAGAAGAAATCTTCTTTTTCAAGGAGGTTAAACCAAACCTCTTTTGTGATTTGATCTATTATCGAAAAGTGTATAATATTGAAATAAATCGTCCCGCAGGAGGCAATGTTGAGCTAAAAATCTATTTGGAGAATGAGTTATCCCGAATCAAAGATTTTTTTGACCGAAACAGAGCTTTTTACAGGTATTTTCGATCAGGAGAAACCTGTAACGACAAGCAATATTATCTCAGAGATAAAACAGATAATATATTTTGTCAAGAGTTATTTTCCTTTGAAAGAGATCCTAAATTTTCGACTTGTTGTGATCTGAAACTGGCTAAAATAAAAGCTAATAAACAGCTTGAATCTTTCTTGACAAAGGAACTGGCAGATATGAATATCAGACAAGTAAAAGAGGAGAATAGTGTACTTCCAAAAGAGAAATTGACATGGACAATAAGTAAAGTATTCCTTATTGAATTGATTTATGCATTGTTTCTATTTGGAGCTTTCAATCACGGAAAAGCGACTCTAAAGGAAATCATTTCTTATTTTGAAGAAGTATTCAATATTGATCTTGGAGCGAATCCATCAAAAGCATATGCCGAGATGCGAGGACGCAAACAACGCACAACATTTTTGGACAAATTAAGAGATATTTTAAATCAAAAAATGAACGAAGACGACGAAAAATAAAAGCCTATGGAATAAATATATTATAAAAATACAGACATTATTGATTTTCATTTCATCTTATAAAACAAAAAACTGGTAATTTTTTAGATATACATAAAATGAGATGTGAACCTAACTGCTATTATAATAGCGTGGATCACATTTTTCGTATGTCAGGTTATACCAGTACCCTTGTTTTGAAAATAGTCGAGCCACGCTATTTTTTGTCTCTTTTTAATTATACCCTATCTGTATATCTTTTCTATATTTTATATTTCGCAATCGAAAAAGTATACCAGTCTGTAAATAAACATAATAAAATTGAGTCCTAAAAATATCTATCCCTAATAGGGATTTTTTATTGTCTATATATCAGACCTTTGCATCATTGATTTATGAATATTTAATCTATTCAAAGCAAGATGGAAGTAGCAGACAATATATTCGATGACGGAATGAGAAACCTGAACAAACGTTTAGATGAGATTCTTAGTTTGCTAAAGGCAAGTAACCGTCTAAATGGAGAAACAATCCTTGATACTCAAGACTTATGTTTGTTGTTGAACCTTAGCAAACGTACTCTTAGGCGTTACCGAGCGACAGGAACACTCCCTTATTTTCAGATTGGGGGCAAGCCATTCTACTACGAATCGGATGTTCAAGAATTTATCAGAAGAAATCAAGAAGGAGATATCACTTCTTCAGAAGATTAATTGGAAAAAGAACATTCTTAAAAACATATACAGTATCGGAAAAATCCGGTACTTTTTTATATCCTAATCTCTCAAAATCATTTTATGTCGGTCATAGCCGGACAAAGGCGGCCACGCCTCTGTAAATCAATACATACTATCAATTTTCATTCTACATTTGGCTCGACATTGCTTTTTCGATGTCTCACTAATTATCCAAATTATTAATTCGTTGCTGGTAGTCAAACTTATCTGCTTGTAACGTGTAACTCGTAACTGAACGATGAATGAAAATTTAAAAGACCAAGACGTTCTGCTGGTCACAGAAAAGAGAGACAACAATCCCCAAGTTGTCACAGGATTGAACGAAGACGGAACACCCAAGACTGTCAAACCTGAACGGAAGAACGAGCCCGATTTCCTGAAAATCGACAAGCACAGCGATGCCTTAGAAAATTTCATGTCCAACTTTCTCAAACAGTGTAAGAAACCGACACATTTTCATTTTTTCAGAGTCCCCATGAATGCAATAGATAATATTGCTAATGTATTGAGTGATATGCTCAAAGATCCTGAAAACCCATCCAACAAGAAATTTATGGATGAAATTCGTGTCCTACCTGAAGCCTTTTCCAAGAAATCCTATCAGGCGATTGACAAATCCCGCATCGATTGGTCACAGTTCGAAAAACTCGGTATCAGCAAAGAGCAGATTGATAAAAAGACCTTGGACAGTATGCTCAACTGGCAGAAGACACCGACTCTTATTCCTATCAAAACCGAGATCGGCGATACCGTTATCCGCACCGATGCCCGCTTGTCATTCCGAGACACACCGGACGGCAATCTCAATCTTATGGTACATGCAGTTCGTAAAGAACCGCAACTAGAAGGCTTTGTCTATGGAACCCGACTGACCGAAGATGATAAACAAAATCTTCGCCAGACTGGTCATGCCGGACGATTGGTAGAGATAGAACCTGTCAAAGATCAGAAGATGATGGCATTTCTCTCTATCGATAAACTAACAAATGAATTGGTGGCAGTCCGTGCCGACAGAATTAAAATTCCGAATGAAATCAAAGGAGTTACTCTTGATGACCAACAAAAGAAAGATTTGTCAGAAGGAAAAGCCATCTATTTGGAAGGAATGAAATCTAAAAACGACAAAGAGTTCAATGCTACTGTTCAGATCAATGCCGACCGCCGAAGTCTGGAGTTCCGATTCGATAATTCTCCAAAGCAAGGGCAAGAGCAGTCTAAACAACAATCTCAATCAGGAGAAACGCAGTTCCGTATTCCAGCTAAACTACTTGGAGCAGAGCTTTCCGAACAGCAACAAGAAGACCTAAAGGAACACAAAACCATCTATGTTACGGGTATGACCGACAAAAAAGGTGAACCCTTCAATGCTTATATCAAAGTCAATGTAGAAAAGGAAAAACTCGACTTTTTCAGATGGAATCCCGACAAAGCGAAGAAACAAGGAGCGGAAGTCAACCCCGATAATACCTCCAAAACACAGGTTGCTGTTAACTCCGAGGGAAAGACCAATGAAGCGACTAAGGATATCAAAGAACCTCTGAAACAAGGACAGACCGCTCCGACAGCCAAACAGGAAGAGAAGAAGGAAGAAAAGAAAGTAGTGAAATCCAAAGGAATAAAATTCTAATGTGCCAATATGCCAATTCGGAAATTAGTCAATTGACGCAAAGCGACAAAGATTAATAGTTAAGGCATTTACTTATTAGCTAATCTCCAACATTTGCTAATTGAATTGGCACATCGGCATATTATCTCATTAAACAATTAGAAAATATGATCGCAATTATAGCAGAAAAACCTTCGGTAGCACGCGAGATCGCCGCTATCGTAGGAGCAAACGATAAAAAAGACGGCTACATCAGTGGTAACAATTATCTGGTAACATGGGCATTGGGTCACTTGGTTGGGCTCGCCATGCCCGAAGAATATGGAGCAACAAGTTTTGTATGGGAACAACTGCCTATTATCCCTCAAGACTTCAAACTCGTTCCCCGACAGATAAGACTAGAAAAGGCTACGAAAGCCGATCCCGGGGCATTGAAACAACTCAAGGTCATCCGTTCCGTTTTCGATCAGTGCGACAGTATTATTGTCGCTACCGATGCAGGTCGTGAAGGAGAATTGATATTTCGTTATATCTATTCTTATCTGGGTTGTCAAAAGCCATTCGACAGGTTATGGATCAGTAGCCTGACCGATAAAGCCATCCGCGAGGGCTTGCAAAATCTAAAAGATGGTGCTTCCTACAATAAACTCTACGATGCCGCCAAAGCACGAAGTGAAGCCGATTGGCTGGTAGGTATCAATGCCTCGCAAGCGATAACTATCGCAGCCGGACAAGGTGTATTCTCATTGGGACGGGTACAAACACCTACATTGGCTATGGTTTGCTCCCGTTATCTGGAACATACCAATTTCACACCTGTTCCCTATTGGGATCTGCGATTGGATACCTCTTCGGGTAATAAAACATTTTCAGCCATTACTAAAGATAGGATTGATTCACGGGCAGTTGCCAAAGAATTATTTGAAAAGCAGAAGCAACAAAAAACCGTTATCGTTCAAAGCGTGGAGAAAAAAGAAGTGTCGCAAGAACCGCCTTTGCTCTACGATCTGACTACTTTGCAAAAAGAAGCCAACAGCAAACATGGATTCTCTGCCGATAAAACCTTATCTATTGCTCAAAAATTGTATGAATCCAAGTTTATCACCTATCCACGGACAGGCAGCCGTTATATTTCCGATGATGTGTTTATGGAAGTGCCCCAATTGATTCGCAAACTGATAAAATATGAATCCTTTTCAAATTATGCTGAAAAACTATCGGACATGAATCTCAATATCCGAAGTGTGGACAGCAAAAAAGTGACAGACCATCATGCCCTGCTGATTACAGGGCAACTTCCGAATACGATCACTTATGACGAACGCAAAATCTACGACATGATAACCGGACGTATGTTAGAAGCATTTTCGGAAAAATGTATCAAAGACCAAACGACTATTATTCTGAATTGTGCAAATACGCTTTATACTGTCAAAGGCTCGGTTACCAAAGTAGCAGGATGGCGAGAGGTCTGGAATGAGAAAGAGGAAGGTAAAGACGAAAACAAAGAACTCCCAATTTTGGTAGAGGGGCAAGAACTACACGTTTCCAATATACAGCTATTGGAAAAACTGACCAAGCCGAAGCCATTACACACCGAGAGCAGTTTATTAAGTTCGATGGAGAGTGCCGGTAAAGAATTGGATGACGAGGAACAACGTTTGGCAATGAAAGAATGCGGTATCGGTACTCCCGCCACACGAGCCTCTATTATCGAAACCTTGTTTTCTCGGGATTATATGCGACGAGATAAAAAGTCGCTTATTCCTACCGAAAAAGGATTGGCTGTGTACCATGCTGTCAAAGACAAACGCATTGCCGATGTGGAGATGACAGGTATGTGGGAGAACACCTTTGCCAAGATAGAATCGGGAGAAGCCGATGCAGATAATTTCAAAAAAGGAATCGAAATTTATGCTTCACAAATTACGGAAGAGTTACTTCATGCCGAATTGAACCTACCCCAGATGCAAACAGCGACTTGTCCAAAATGTGGTAAACAGGTCAATCTATATCCCAAGGTTGCCAAATGTTCCGATGCTGAATGCGAACTGATGGTATTTACATCACTGTGTGGAAAAACGCTATCGAATGATATCCTGCAAACCCTTTTGTCGGGGAAGCAAACAAGCACAGTAAAAGGCTTTAAGTCTAAAGTTGGAAAACATTTCGATGCTGCTCTGATTCTTGACGAAGATTACAAAGTAAAATTTGTATTTGACAACAAGGGACAAAAAAAGTAGAAGTATTCTTATAGAAACGGTGCTTGGGTATCCCTCCCAAGCACCTCACTAATTATCCAAATTATCCGGTTTAACCCGATATGTCTCACGACATACTACTGAAAGTAGAATAATTCGAAGTGAGACAAAGGTAGGTTATTCCGATTAGTATTCAATCCATTAAACGAATAAATCATGAAGAGAAATAACAAACCAATGGAATTATCCTACTATAGACTAAGCCTTTTATCCTATCTCAAAGAGAGCCATCCTAATCTGGCAGGCGATAGTGATTTTATCAAAAGTCGAGCCGATGAAGCTGCCGAAGCATATTCCGATGCTATCAAAGACGGAATGTCTCATCCCGAAGCAGAAGAACTGGCAAACCTGACCTTGTTTAAGGACTTGCTCTTTTCCAAACAGGATATGATAATCAATGTCCTCTGGAACGAGTTTCCCAACATCATCCCTCAATCGGAAGCCAAAGAATATGCTCTAAAGATATTGTCTCAATGCGAGATAATCTTTTTGCAATATATGCTCTCCGATGAATTTATCTACTCCGCAGGTTACGATAAACTCTATACAGAACTAACGGGTTTTATTGATTTATGGCTGCACGATAATGAGCTATAACAAAAAAGCTCATCTTCGAGCCAATATCAATGCTATCCGAACTCTACTAGTTATCGATAAAGAGCAACGAGCGGCTACCGATGCCGAAAAGGTAGTGCTTTCGGGTTACACAGGATTCGGAGGGCTTAAATGTGTCCTTAATCCTGCTAATTCGTTGGCGGATACCGCTCGTTGGGCAAAGTCCGAATTAGAACTATTCCCTTTGGTAGCCGAATTACACCAAGTAATTGAAGAGAATACCCCAACAGAGAGAGCCTACAAGCAACATTTCGATAGTATCAGAAATTCAGTACTGACGGCTTTCTATACGCCGTCCGAGGTGGTACAGGCTTTGGCGGATAGTTTCAATGATTCAGGAATAAAGGTTAATCGTTTTTTAGACCCATCGGCAGGTATGGGCGAGTTTCCCAATAGTTTTTTAGGTAGTAATATTGAAAAAACTTGTTTTGAGAAAGACTTGTTGACGGGTAAGATACTCTCTTATCTGTCACCCAATGACAGAGTAAATATAGAAGGTTTTGAAAGCATTGAAAGTAGATACAACAACTATTTCGATGTGGTATCAAGCAATATCCCATTCGGAGAGATGAGTGTTTTCGACGCTGCTTTTATGAAAGAAGATCAATTACATCGAGATTCAACACGAGCTATTCACAATTACTTTTTTGTAAAAGGTATTGAATCACTTCGTGAAGGCGGCGTGATGGCATTTATTACCTCACAAGGAGTAATGAATAGCCCCAACAACGAGCCTATCCGAAGTTGGTTGATGCACAACAGCAATCTGGTATCGGCTATTCGTTTGCCCAATAATCTATTTACAGATTATGCAGGGACAGAAGTGGGTAGCGATTTGATTGTACTTCAAAAGAATACAGCTAAAGAGAAACCGCTCAACATATGGGAGGAATTATTTGTTACCAGCTCCTTGAATCAGGAAACAGAAACATATAATAACGACTATTTCTACAATTTGGGAAGAGTGGTACATACCAAAGCGGCTATCGGAACCGACCCTTACGGCAAACCTGCACAGGTCTATATCCACGAAGGAGGAATGGATGGAATAGCCGAATCTATGGGGCAGATGCTAAAGAGTGATATGAAAGCGAATCTTAATTTAGATTTGTATAATACACACTTGGTTGGTGTACAACAAAAACAAAGCCCTGTTCCAGTTAAAGAAGAGGTAAAGGAAAATATTCAGAAGGAAGAAAAAATATTGGAGGTCGATGTTTCCGAATCTCCTCTAATAAGTTTATACGATCTGTTTGGCTTCAGTCAAGAAGAACGGACACAGGTAAAGCCTAAACGAAATTCCAAAAAGAAAAATGCTCCAAAACCTGTCATTCAAACAAGTTTGTTTTCCAATAAAACAAATGAGAATAAGCAATCTCAATCAGCTTATCCTGTATCGGATGCGCGCCTGAAAGAGCAGCGAGAATTAGCAAATGTGGAAGCAAAAGCCAAATCCTTTGAGCTTCGTCCATTCTCCGGTGATTTGATGGAACACCACAAAAAAGGTTCGTTGGTAGAAGATTCGGGACAAGTCGGTTACTTAAAAGAGCGCTATCGTGACGGAGCAGACTTTCAACCCTTGGATTTGCCTTTTGACCAAAAAGCGAAGATAAGTCGCTATGTTGAGATTCGGGATATTTATCATATGCTCTATGATCATGAAGCTAAGAACCTGACAGAGCATGCTTCATTACGTGGCAATCTTAATATCGTTTACGACAATTTTGTCAAGCAATATGGCAATCTGAATGATAAGAAGAATCTGGATATTATCAAGATGGATTCAGGCAGTACGCAGATACTCGCTTTGGAAAGAGCTGTTGACGGCAAACTGCAAAAAGCTGACATTTTTGATCGTCCTGTGACTTTCAGTCCCAATGAAATATCAATAGCCGATACTCCCGATGAAGCATTGACCGCTTCGCTCAATAAGTATGGCGAGATTCGTATGGACTATATGCTCTCGCTGATGGAGAATAAAGACCGAGATGAATTAGTCCATGATCTGCAAGGGAGAATGTATTTCAATCCATTGATTCAGAATTATGAAATAAATGATAGGTTTATTGCAGGTAATGTCATGGAGAAAGCAGAGCAGATAAAACGATACCTTTCTAATCATCCCGATGATTTGCGATCTCAACATTCGCTAAAAGCCTTGCAGGAAGCCACACCCGAACCGATACGTTTCTCCGAGTTGGACTTCAATTTTGGTGAGCGTTGGATTGATATGCAAGTCTATGAGGAGTATATTTCTAAGTTATTTGAAACCGATGTCAATATCGAATACTATGCCTCTCGTGATGATTTTCAGGTAACAGCAAAGGGGAGCAATCTGATAATCAATGAAAAATTCGCTGTACAAAGCGAAAGCCAACTCTTTACGGGTATGCACTTGTTGAAGAATGCTTTGCTTAATACCACACCCAATATTACCAAAACAATTTCTGTAACAGATAAAGACACAGGCGAACAGAAAAATGTAAAAGTACCCGATGGCGAAAACATACAACTGGCCAATAGCAAGATCGATGAGATACGAACAGGTTTTACCGATTGGCTCAATGAACAATCGCCAGAGTTTCAAAACAAGTTGGCTGATGCCTACAATCGAAAATTCAACTGTTATGTGCGTCCACAGTACGATGGGGCACACCAAACCTTTCCCGATTTGGACTTAAAAGGCTTGGGTATTCCCGATTTATATCCCAGCCAAAAAGATTGTATCTGGATGCTTAAAATGCTTGGCGGCGGAATCGCGGACCATGAGGTGGGTGGTGGAAAAACATTAATCATGTGTTGTGCTGCCTATGAGATGAAACGATTGGGCTTGGTCAATAAGCCGATGATTATCGGACTCAAAGCCAATGTACACGAAATAGCCAAAACTTTTGCAACAGCTTATCCGAATGTTCGTATACTCTATCCCGGCAAAGAAGATTTTACACCCAAAAAGCGAGTTAAAATCTTCAATGACATCAAGAACAATAATTGGGATGCGGTGATATTAACACACGACCAATTCGGCAAGATACCTCAATCCCCCGAAATGCAACAACAGATATTTCAGGCTGAATTGGATTCGGTAGAAGAGAATCTGCGTGTATTGGAAAATATCAGTGGTAAATCTGCTTCTAAACGCATGTTACGAGGTTTAGAAATTCGAAAAGGTAATTTGGAAGTGAAGCTGAGCATTTTAGCTGATACAATTAAAAACCGCACTGATGATGTAGTAGATTTTAAGATGATGGGTATAGATCATCTCTTTGTAGATGAATCGCATCAATTCAAGAACCTGACCTTTACCACCCGTCACGACCGAGTAGCAGGCTTGGGGAATCCCGAAGGCAGCCAACGGGCTTTGAATATGCTATTTGCCATCCGCACTATTCAGGAGAGAAACGATAAAGATCTAGGAGCAACTTTTCTATCGGGAACCACTATTTCCAATAGCCTGACGGAATTATATCTTTTGTTCAAATACCTGCGACCCAAAGAATTGGAAAAGCAGAATATCAACTCTTTTGACGCATGGGCGGCTATCTATGCCAAAAAATCTACTGACTACGAGTTTTCGGTAACCAATCAGATTGTACAGAAAGAACGCTTCCGCTATTTTATCAAAGTGCCGGAGCTGGCTGCTTTCTACAATGAGATTACTGATTATCGTACAGCAAAGGATATCGGTATTGATCGTCCGCAAAAGAACGAGATTTTGCATAATATACCACCTACACCACAACAGGAAGTCTTTATCGAAAAGTTAATGGAGTTTGCTAAAAGTGGCGATGCGACTTTATTAGGAAGAGAGCCACTCTCTCAAAAAGAAGAGAAAGCAAAGATGTTAATAGCTACCGACTATGCTCGCAAAATGTCGCTGGATATGCGGATGATAAGCCCTCATTTTGACGACCATGTGGATAACAAGGCGAGTCATTGTGCAGCTAAGATAGCCGAATATTATAACAAATATACCCCACAAAAAGGGACACAGTTTGTTTTCTCGGATTTAGGAACATACAAACCCAATGAGTGGAATCCTTATAGTGAAATCAAACGCAAGTTGGTAGAAGATCACGGAGTGCCTGCTCATGAGGTTCGTTTTATACAAGAAGCGAAGACCGACAAGGCTCGAAAGGCAATGATAGATGCCATGAATGCAGGTCGTATTCGTGTATTATTCGGTTCTACATCTATGCTCGGCACAGGTGTTAATGCACAACAGCGAGCTGTGGCAATCCACCATGCCGACACGCCGTGGCGACCATCAGACCTAGCTCAGAGGGATGGTCGGGCAATTCGTAAAGGCAACGAAGTGGCAAAGTTATACGCTGATAACAAGGTCGATATAATTATCTATGCCGTTGAGAAAAGTTTGGACTCCTATAAGTTCAATCTCTTGCAGAACAAGCAAACCTTTATCAATCAATTAAAATCGAACAATCTCGGTAGCCGTACCATTGACGAGGGTAGTCTGGACGAGAGTTCAGGTATGAATTTTTCGGAGTATGTAGCGATACTGTCGGGCAATACCGATTTATTGGAAAAAGCCAAGTTAGAAAAGAAAATTAATGCCCTCGAAAGCGAGAAGCGGACTTTTAATAAAAGTAAGTCTTCGGCTATCTACAAATACGAGGATAGCATCCGAACGATTGATGGTAACAATGAGCTTATTGCCCGAATGGGAAAAGACCTAACTGCTTTTAATGATAAGATACAGATAGACAAGGAAGATAACAAGCTTAATCCGATCACGTTGGATAACTTCAATAGCATTGACCCCAAAGCGATTGGGGAGAAACTTAATCAGTTAGCTGATAATACCCGTACCAATGGGGAGTACTTTAAGATTGGAGAACTCTACAGTTTCAAAATTCTTGTTAAGACCGAAGACAGTCAGAAAGAAGGAGTTGCCTTTAAGGACAATCGTTTCTTTGTCGAGGGAGAGGGAAACGTCAAATATTCCTATAACAACGGTCATATTGCCCACGATCCGCTATTGGCTTCCAAGAATTTTCTGAATGCTCTGGAGAAAATCCCGAACCTGATTGAGAAATACCAATCGGAAAACGCGAAGCTATCGAAAGACTTGCCTGTACTCAAAAATGTCATTGATTCGACTTTCAGAAAAGAGCCGGAGTTGAAAGAACTCAAATCGCAATTGGATTCACTCAATAGGCAAATCAATTTGAGTTTGGAGAATAAGGATAAGGAACAGCAGATGGATGCACAGCAGGCGGTTAATATACCAAAGGAAAATGTGAAAACTGATAGCCAAAATGTTCGTTCTGAGCAAGCAATGTCCATCAAAGAGATTATCGAAGCTAATCCCGGTAGGATTTTTATCTCCAAGCCGGACACAAATAATAAACAAGAAGAAAACGAACCCTTAAACGAGCCGAAGAAGGTGTCGAGAGGATTTAAGATGTAATTTTTTAACTAAAACAATATAAACATGGAAATAAAAATGATAGACGGACGGGTTTATGACCGCTTGAGAAAAATCGTAAAAGAACTTCTGGAACGAAGTAAGAAACTGATTCCCGAACCGGTAGATCAGATTTGGTATACCAATCAAGACGTATGCCGCTTGTTGGGTGTATCGTTGAGAACGTTACAAAATTATCGGGATAAAGGACTTATACCTTATTCCCAGATAGGGCATAAGTGCTATTATAAAATCAAGGACGTAGAATGTTTCATCGAAAAAAATAAAAATGAGTAATATGGATATGCTAGATATTTTAGGTAACAAATCTTCCGAGATTTTGGAGTTGTTTTATAACATTGAGAAGATTGATGCCAACATCAATGAATATATAAATACGCATAAATCGCCTTTTTCAGATGATCCGTTTTTGGATAACAGGGAGGTTTGCAAGTTACTGAAGGTAAGCCCCAGGACGCTCCAATATTACAGGGATAAACGGCTGATAGCTTTCTATAAATTGGAAGGAAAGATATTATACAAGATGTCGGATATTCATAAAATGTTGGAAAATAATTATTATGATGATGCATGGAAGCAGAAACGGTAATAACGTTCTAAAAAGTAAATCCCCAAATGATTCAAAAATGTCATTTGGGGATCTTGTTGTATATAATCTTTTCAGTCGTTTATTGTTTCAGTCTTATCTTTAAGGTTTTATTTGGTCAACATTAAACCTAAAGCTGTTGCAATATTTCCTGCAATTGATGTTATTGTGGATATTTTATCAGGCATTGATGGTTTTAAAGACTCTATCTCAAGTAGCAATTTTTCTATGTTTTTTTTCAATAATTCTTCTAGCCCAACGAATCCACCACGAGAATAAAAGTCAAATGCCGGGACTTTCATTGATATTCTAATATTCCCTCCAAGCATTTTCATTTGTTCAAAAAAACCGGAATTTTCAAAATCATCAAGTATTATTTCTAATACCTCATAATCAATTTCATACTCTTTAGCTGTTTCATGAATATTCAGCTGAAGGTTTACTCCTCCAGCATCAATAAATTCCTTTAGTATTTTATCTTTTAGTTCAGGTGTTACTAACATATATACTTTCTTTAATATTACATTATTCTAATCCTAGTTTTTTGAAAAAGATTTTATTCCGCATTTTTGCATCTTCTATTAGCTTTCTGAAACTCATAACCTCAATGTAGACATTAAATCCGCTACTGAATCCAAAATAGCCTTCTCCATCAGGACTAAGCGTTAATGAAAAACTTTTCGCAAATTCATGAATTTTATCACACAAATCACATACAACATAGATGTACATTGGAGTTTCTTGTGTAACTTTTATGGTTTCCAGGCCATCAGGCATTTCATATTTCCCCTGCCGTATTTTCTCTGCGTAACGACAAGCTTGCATTATAGGATTCTCGTTATCTGGGTATTCTTTTCTTTTGGGTCTTTTAAACTCAAAAATTGTGACCGGGCTTGTTGAAACATTTTCTCCATTTCTATATACGAGCCTTTCTTCACTAAAAACGACTAAATCCGGTTCTTTTGTTTCTGTTTTGGATATTACTTTGTCAGATGCTATATATTGGGAAAAAACCAAACGTTCATCCAATAACCACAAATTATGATTTTCATAATCTATAGTTTCAGACGTTTCTCCCATAGGGAAGATCAAATCATGTAATTCAGCTTCTAGATGGGCTTTATTGTCTGTTTCGCGTCTTTTTCGTAATTGGTCAAAAGTATCAGTTATTATTTTTCGATTACAGACATAATGAACCAGATCATTTTTTCCATTTTTGGATACCTTAGCTACAATTTCCTGCAATTTCGCATCATTAGGGCTTTCTTTGTCTGCAACTATTTCTTTTATATTAATTCTAATTTCTTGCTCTTTCTGAAATTTAAATTTTTGAAATTCTAACTCTATACGCTCATCGGTAAGGGTCGTTGGTAAATCGGATAAATCGAAATCTCCTAGAAAAATCCTGTGCCAAGGAGCTTGTGCATTGACATATTTATGCACACGTTCTTTTTTCTTTTCGAAACGCTGTTTCACATCCTCGTTGAAGAAGCTTTTAACAACATCTGCAACTTCTTTTTCTATTTCTGATTGACTTAAAGGATAAAATGTATCTCCTGCACTTTTACCAAAGTCAAAAGATTCTCTTTCTAAAGACACGTTTGTATTAAGATAATCACCCAATACATAAGCCTTTACAATGAAGTTTCGTTTCGTATCTTTTTGAATATCAAAAAATTCGTCTTGAAATTCAGGAATATATGTTTGTAATGTCGTTTCCGTTACTTCTCTGTTATGGGCAGTTAAGCATATTTTACTGGATAATGTAGAGAAATATATTCGATACACTTTTATCGAAAATTTATATTCTTCATTATTCAGTTTGCTTTTTACTGGAATATCTTTTTCCCCTACTAAAGAAATAGTATTGTTATCTCCAATAAAATCATTTAGAATAATCTGCTCTGAGTTGTCTTTTTCCCGTAGTATTATCTTAGGTACATTAAAGGAACTATCGACAAAAAAAACTAAAAGTTTTTCTACTAATTTTCGTGCAATGACAGATAACCCTTTATCTAATTGATGTGTATCAATTAAGCCTTCTAAAAATAAACGAGTACCTGTTAGCTGGTCTGTAGCATCTCCGACTTTTTCGTCAACAATTATTTCATCCTTTTTCCCGAAGCGAAAATTTCGAAACTTATACTTTGTATCTTCTTTATACTGACTATATATTGTAGCATTATTAAAATATTTCAAATACATAAAACGACCGAAGCCTTTGCCTCCTGTTTCTACTTTAGCATTACTTAGATAAGTATCAAACGATTCTCTATTTTTAGGAGTAAATCCGACACCGTTATCTATTATCTCAATATTCTGAATAGCAGGAATCGTATTATCTAATTCAAGTGTATTTTCTCTATGAACCACAATCTCAATATGTCCACTGGGATTGTTCTCAATAGCATCAATAGCATTAACCACAGCTTCAACAATGGGAGTGTAAATATTCGATTTACTCTTTATGTTTTTTATTATACCTAGAATATTTATCTTGCTCATGCTTAAATTGTTGTTTATTCAAAATTGGATTCTAAAATAAGCTGCCTAAACAATCTCAAAAATAGATAAAAACATTCAAATATAGTTGCCCGTTTTAGTAGAATCTGTTTTTATACGACCAAATGAACCCTAAAGACAGCTTCCTAATTCCAACACACATCTCCCTGCTCCACATCTGACGGAAAAACACAGATTCCCCATTGTAGAGATCGTCCAATAAACCATTCTCTCAACAGCGTCGCCCGTGGAGAACTGATCCGAAAAGCCAGAGCTATAACCACTTCTAAACGAACTTCCTTTACATCGTATTTTACACGAGAGCCACTGACATATCGTTCATGCCGACAAACCTCATCAACATTGAAGAAGTTGTCTTCAATCAGTGAATTCAGACAGGCATTTATCTTTTGCTGATATACTCCAAATAAGCTTGACAATTCTGATCTGCGAAGCCATACCGTTGAATTTACGGGCTCAAAAACAACTCGCTGAAAACCTGAATTATTTTCGTCTGTCTCTATCCTTAATATCCCTTTGGTATTATATCCTGTTTTCATATAGCAATTTGTTTTTGAGGGTTTTGTGAACTATCTGGTAAATTATATTGGCTACTTCGGTATTTATTTCCGATACGTTTCTCTAAAATCTGCATATCTTCCTCCACTTTCTTATTCGTTATTTTGGCGTAAATCTGCGTAGTGCTAATATTCTTATGCCCCATCATGCGGCTAAGTGTTTCAATAGGCACTCCATGCGACAGGCAAACAGTCGTGGCATAGCTGTGACGGCTCATATGGAAATTAAGAGCCTCAAAACCAAGAGTTTTCTTTATTTTTTTTAAGTAAAAAAGAATAAGGGTATAATATGGAACATCAAAGACTTTGCTTTCGGGATTGATATCCTGTGTTTTGTATTTGTTATAAATATTTTGAGGGATAGCTAACATTGGAATAATAGAACCTGTACCCGTTTTCTTCCGATTGATGCGTATCCATGTTATTCCATTTTTGTCAACAGATATATTTTTATGCTTCAGATTATACAGATCGGCGAAAGCCAAACCCGTAAATGCCGAGAAAATAAATAAAATACGCACCCATTCCGCATCTTTATCCTTCATCGGGGTTTGCAATATCAGGTCTAACTCTGCTTTAGAGAGCCATCTGCGGGTAGTCGCTTCCGGTTTGCACACAAAATCGGCAAACGGATTTTTATGGATAATTCCTTTATGACAGGCTCTGTGGATCATATATTTTAGTTTCATTACCACATTAAAAACAGTATTGGCGGCAAAATTCAGATTGACACGAAGAAAGAAATCAAAATCTTCGATAAAGGAATATTGCAACTCTCTGAATGCAATATCGGTCACATCGTATTTGTGGTTAATGAATTTTTCCAACGATTTATATGCATGTACATAAGAATAATAACTACCCTTTGATTTACTGATACCCACACTTTTTAAATATTCCTCGTTATGAGCCTTGAACTCCGACAAGAGCATAGCTTCATGGCTGTCTCCTTTCAACAAGGCATCTTTCAGACTTTCAACAGTTACATAGGCATTTTCTTCAACCAATCTGTCGTAGTATACCCGAAGCGATTGTCGGTACTCTTTCAACTTTCGATTGAGTTCCTTATCTGATTTACTTTCTCCAATGGAGCATCCTTTCTTTACAGACCAAAGACTTGGCTCTATTTCTTCTTTTATGCTGAATTGAGAAACTTTACCGTCTACAGTAATTTTGCCCATAAGGGGACATTTACCGTTTTTCTTTTGCTTGTTACGGTTGATATAGAATAATATATTGAATGTACTACGCATAATTTTTTGTTTAAATAAGGTTAATCAATAAATGTAAATCTTTCGGCTATGCGGGTGGATAATAGTTTGGCATCCTCTGTGATTTTATCCAAAGAGAGTTCCGCGTAGCGTTGGGTGGTTTTTATATGCTCATGACCAAGCATTTTGGAAACCGTTTCGATAGGGACACCCTCTGAAAGGGTTATCAAACTGGCGAATGTGTGGCGGCTCATATGAACACCCAGCTTCTTTGTAATCCCGCATCGTTTAGCAATGGCGTTCAGACCCGAATGAACAGTCATCTTGTTGGGAATATCAAGAACTTTTTCATCAGGCATCTGTCCACGATATTTCTCAATAATTACCAAAGGAATATCCCAAAGACGTACCCGATAGTCAACACCTGTCTTTTGTCGTTTAGACACTATCCACTGGCTACCGTCTTCCATCGTTCTGATATCGTTATAAGTCAGATTCTTCATGTCGATGTATGATAATCCGGTGAAAACTGCAAAGAGAAACAGGTCTTTGGTTTTCTTTTGTTGTCGAACTCTCGGCTCGTCTGCCATAAACTTATCCAATTCTTCTTTGGTGAGGGCTTTATGGACGGCATCCTTTGTTTCGGATTCAAAACCCGAAGATGGATCATGGGAGAGGATGCCTTGGTTAACAGCATTACGTATAACCTTGCGAAAATAAATCAGATAGATACCGCTCGTACCGATTGAAAATTTACGATCTACACGGAGATACGCGTAATAGTCTTCGACCAGTGAATAAGTTAGTGCCTTGAATGGAATATCTTTCTGTTTGAGTTTTTCTTGGATAAATTTCTCCAAAGCCTTGTAAGCATTTATATACTGCTCGAATGCCGATTGGGTATAATCGATTCCTATACGTTGGGATATACTTTCATTCATCGTTCTGAAAGAATCCAAAACACAGGCTTGTGTCACAGCTATCCCTTGACTTGCATTTTTAAGGTCGTTGGCATTGACTGATGGATGTATTTTTTTCAGTTCCTTATAGCGAGTATGGATAACCAAATGAATACGATTGATAACACGGTTTACTTCTTGTGCCAGTTTGCTTTTGCCGATCATTCGTCCGGCTTTGGTATCCCACAAAGCGGCATCGGCATCAATCTTCAGGCTGAATTGTGCCATACTTTTATCAACTTGTATACGCCCCATCACAGGGCAAAGACCGTTTTTCTTACTCTGATTCTTTTTCAGGTAAAATAAAATCTTTAATTCTTCTTTCATAAGCTCATTTTTTAGTCATCTTAAATTACATCTTAATGAGCTGTAAGTATCTATGAAGAACGGAGCAGGTTTATGGATGAAAAACGGTTTTCAAAATTTGATTACCGATTCTCGTATTTCTTTGCCTTCAGTGCTTGAAAACCAAGTTGTTTTGCTACCTTTGACTGCGAAATTCATTACCCAAAAATAGGTAACGAATTGGTAACGGAAGTGCTGCTTCAAAGTACATTCTTTGACTTTTTACCATTCAGAAAGATAAGGCAAAAAAGAACCTTATTTGCTGACTAACAGCGAAATGGTATTAAATTTTAATAATTTACTTTTATGTCGTACTTTTGTACCTGAAAATAAAAAAATATTCATGCAAAAAGATTTAGACTTACGCATTACGCCAGAGCAGGCGTCAGATATAGAAAAAATCAAGAATATATTCTCTGGTCATTCAGGTATACCGGTCAAAAATATAAATTCTATACGTATCCTCCGACGTTCTATCGATGCTCGCCAACGCAATATATTTGTTAACTTAAGAGTAAGAGCTTATGTCGATGAAATAGAATCTGATCCGGAATTTACTACTACCTACTATCCCAATGTAAAAGATGCTCCTGAGGCTATTGTTGTTGGAGCAGGTCCGGCTGGTCTGTTTGCCGCTCTACGATTGATAGAATTAGGAGTAAGACCTATTGTTATAGAACGAGGTAAAAACGTGAGAGATCGTAAGCGCGACACAGCCCTTATGAATAGAGAGCATCTTGTAAACCCCGAGTCCAATTATTGTTTCGGAGAGGGAGGTGCAGGAGCATACTCTGACGGTAAACTCTATACGCGGAGCAAGAAACGGGGAAATATAGAAAAGATTCTTAATGTCTTTTGTCAACATGGAGCAGATGCCTCTATTTTAGTCGATGCACACCCACATATAGGAACAGATAAATTGCCCGGAATAATAGAAAAGATGAGGGTACAGATTATTCTTTCGGGAGGAGAAGTTCATTTTCAGACCCGAATGGATAAGTTACTTCTCGAAAATCAGATTGTAAAAGGCATAGAAACCCACAATGGAAAAACTTTTTATGGCCCGGTAATTCTTGCGACAGGACATTCTGCACGAGACGTATATTATATGTTGCATGATCAGAAGATAAAGATAGAAGCAAAAGGTCTTGCTGTTGGTTTTCGGGTCGAACATTCTTCCCATCTGATAGATCAGATACAATATCATTGTCAGGAAGGTCGAGGTGAATATCTTCCAGCTGCAGAATATAGCTTTGTTGTACAAGCCGGAGGTCGCGGAGTATATTCTTTTTGTATGTGTCCCGGAGGTACAATTGTACCCTCAGCCAGTGGACCAAAACAAGTTGTTGTAAACGGCATGTCTCCATCCAATAGAGGTTCGCGTTGGTCTAACTCCGGTGTTGTAGTAGAAATTCATCCTGAGGACTTTCCTGAATATAGTAAATATGAAGAATTAGCTTTGCTAAAGTTTGTAGAAGACTTGGAAGAACTAGCATGGCTACATGGTGGTAAAACTCAGGTTGCCCCCGCACAAAGATTATATGATTTCGTAAATGGAAAACTCAGTACATCTTTGCCTCGTACATCATACTCTCCCGGTGTAGTTTCCTCACCTATGCACCAATGGATGCCTCAATTTGTAGCTACCCGTTTGCAAGAGGCATTTGTCAAAATAGGTAAAAGTTATAAAGGATATCTTACTAACGATGCAATTCTGCTCGGAGTAGAGAGTCGTACATCTTCACCCGTTCGTATTATACGAGATAGGGAATCTATGCAGCATATCGAAATTGAGGGCTTGTATCCTTGTGGCGAAGGTGCAGGATATGCAGGTGGAATCGTATCTGCAGCAATGGATGGTGAACGTAGCGCTGAGGCCCTAGCTCAGAAAATGCAAATAAAAAATCAGTAGTATCATAATTAGATACTACTGATTAATATAATATTGTACGATTGATTTCTTTATTAGCTATTTAGCAACGGTCCGAATATCCAACTGGCAATAGTAAGATATATCATTAGTCCGGTAACATCTACAATTGTTGCAACAAAAGGAGCTGATGATGTTGCCGGATCGGCTCCGAATTTTCTTAGTATAAACGGAAGCATAGAACCTATTAAAGAACCCCATAAAACAATTCCGATAAGGGCAAACGAGACTGTCATGCCAACCAAGACCCAATGCTCTCCATAGAGATCTGGAAATATGAGATGCCATATTGTGATGCGTAAAAATCCGATGGCTCCAAGTATAATACCAAGGCTGAAACCGGATATTATTTCGCGACGGAAAACAATCCACCAATCTTTTAATTTAACCTCTCCGGTAGCCATTGCTTGTATGACTAATGTAGATGCTTGCGAGCCACTGT
The DNA here is from genome assembly GCA_002409595.1 of Dysgonomonas sp. UBA5412. Classification (GTDB taxonomy): domain Bacteria; phylum Bacteroidota; class Bacteroidia; order Bacteroidales; family Dysgonomonadaceae; genus Dysgonomonas. The sequence goes on along the minus strand of DHNQ01000008.1, from coordinate 67,663 downwards.
TACCTCCGCTGGATATCATCAGTGGTAGAAACATTGCTAAAACAATCATTTGTGCCAACTGCTCTTCGTAATATTGCATAACTGAGGCAGTCAGTAACTCTCCTACAAATAATATGATCAGCCATCCGGCACGTTTCCATATTAATTTGTGTATAGGTAGATCCAGATAAGGTTCGTCCAAAGCAGAAGTACCCCCCATTCGTTGCATATCTTCAGAATATTCTTCGTCAGCAGCCCACAAAATGTCATCTATTGTTACAATACCCAATAATACTCCTTTTGAATCTATTACAGGAAGGGCAACCCGATTATTCATTTTGAAAATCTTAATTCCTTCTTCAACAGGATCCTGCGCACTAAGATAAATAAGTCGTCCATCCATCAAGTCGCTGATAGAAGTCTGAGGATCACTGATTAGCAATTCCTTTATACGGAGGTCATCTATCAATACACCCTTATCATCTAGAATGTATATAACATCTATTGTCTCCGTATTTTTTCCATTTTGCCGTATATACTCTAAAGCTTCTTCTACAGAATAATCTTTCGATATGGCTAAAAAATCGGGTGTCATCAGACGTCCTATACTATCCTCAGGATAAGATAAGAGAGTAAATACTTCTTTCCTTTCCGCAGGTGGGAGTAAAGATATTAGCCGATGTTGAAACTCCTGATCTTTAAGTTCGCCAAAGAATGACGTACGGTCATCAGGAGGAAGTCCGTTAACTATTTCAGATATTTTCTTAACCGATAGCTTATCTATTATACGCTCCTGAGTAGGAGCATCTAATATACGGAATACGTTTATAGCTCTGTTTATACTGAGCGTATCAATAAAGAGCGGGGCGTATTCAGGTAATTCGTCGATAAGATCTTCGACATCTGAAATGTTTAATTCGTCAAGAAATACTTTTAGTCCGGCGATATTGCCGACATCAATTAGAGATCTTGTTTGTTCTGTTAGTTGTACTATAGTCTCCTTCATCCATAAGATATTTTATTAGGTGTGACAATACAAAAACAACTTTATAGTAAAAAGAGTTTTTGGGATGAACTAGCGTTTTCATAAAGAATAGGAGCAGATGTTATCATCAACGTCTTGCACCCATTCGCGAAACGCGGGGCAAAGATAGCTTTTTTATTCAAAAAAAATACTTTTTTCTAAAAAAGTAGACGATTAAGAAATATTTGAGGAATGCTGTCCTTTTTTTATTATTTTCGTAGCTGATAAATAATTTAGAAATATATACTCAATCAATGAGTTTGCGAACAATTGATTAGTAGTGTGCTTTAATTTTTTAACTCTCTGAATAATGAGAACTTTTTGTATATTCATTTTCGCACTGATGAGTTTCTTTTCCATTTACTTCTCTTCGTGTGCTAAAGAAGAGAATAGTGAGAATGAAAAACCGGTAATGTCTGAGATCAGTATAAATCTCAATGATACAATAATGTATTTTGATCTGATTACAAACAAACGTAAGACTTTGAAATTCAATGATAGCATATCCAGAAGTAAAATTGATCCTAGTAATAGGATAGATACTGTAATTATTGGCAAATGGATGTATATTTCGGCTCGTTTTGTAGATGAGGGCGGTTTATCTACATTTAAAGTTGGAGATACTCTCACTTATAAAGATATTAATCCGAATAAAGCAGATCCTCTCGACTCTATTCTTAATATAGTGAAATTGGGAGAATCCATATTCAATAAAAAAGATGTTTATGTATTCCGCAATAGACTTATTCAATTGCCTGATACTTTGCGGAGAGAAGGGATTGCCTATGGTGAAAACAGACGAGATACGCTGATTAGAATAAGCGAAGATTATAAACTTCTTGTGGCTTGTATGGATAAAGCCGGAAATAAAGATTCTACTTATATTCCAATTTGTTTAATTACTCGTGATAAGTTTTTAGAGAGCCGAATCAATAAAAAGTAATGATCAATAATATAAAAAGCAGCCCGTAAGACAATTGTTTTACGGGCTACTTTTTATATTTGATTGTTAGTCCAACTTGTAAATAATAATTACTTTTGTCCCGACAATTTTATTTTATTAACAAATTCAAGAAAAATGAATCAAAAACATTTTCAAGAACAAAGAGCTTATCGTTTCAAGCGGTTTGCCCGAAAAGCCTATAGTGCATTTAATAGTATGCACAAGGTTGTAAACATTGGTGTAGTAAGAGGTTGTGCAATTGCTTTTCTTAGTGTATCTGCAGTAAGTGCGCAAACGGCAGATGGTGGCGAACAACAACAAAAGGTACTGGAGAAGGAGCTGGAAGAGGTTATGGTGACCGCCTCGCGTGTAGAGACCCCGATTAATCAAGTTGCCAAATTGGTTACAGTTATAACAAAAGAACAGATTGAGCAGGCGCCCGTTCAGAGTATTCAAGATTTGTTAGTCTATGCCGCCAACATAGATGTTGTCCAAAGAGGTGGACATGGTGTACAGGCAGATATTTCTATTCGCGGAGGGTCGTTCGACCAAAACGCAATACTCCTCAACGGAGTCAATCTTTCTAATCCTCACACAGGACATTATAGTTTAGATATTCCAATCAATCTTTCCGATATAGAGCGCATCGAGATAATGAGCGGTCCTTCTGCTTTAATCTATGGTTCGAGTGCATTTTCGGGAGGAATCAATATTATTACAAAGAAAAGTACAGACTATAAGGCATATGCTAATGTTGAAGCAGGTATGCACAAGCTTCGTGGCATTGAAGTGCGTGGTGTTGCCCAGACAGGTATTGCAGTAAATAGCCTTTCGGTAGGGTCTAATTCTTCTGCCGGATATATCGCTAATAGCGATTATGATATATATAATGTGTTGTGGCAAACACGTTTACGCCTGAAGAACGAATCTAAGATAGATTTCCAATTGGGCTATAATGACAAAAAATACGGTGCAAATACTTTCTATTCCGCTGCATATCCCAATCAGTATGAACGTACAAGCTCATATATGGGGTCGGTGAAGGGAGAATTTGGCTCGCAACTTAAAGTAATACCAATTATTTATTGGAATAGACATCACGACCAGTTTGATCTGATAAAAGACGATACTTTTGGGCGAAACTATCATCGGAATGATACTTACGGAGCTAATCTTATATTTTCTTATCATTCTAAATTGGGGAACACAAATTTGGGAGGAGAATTGCGACGTGAAGATATAATGAGTTCTAATTTGGGCTTGCCAATGGTAGAGCCTCATCGAAAATACACAAAATATGATGATCGTACGAATGCCAGCGTATCGTTGGAGCATACTTATAGCATAGAGAAGTTTGTATTGTCGGCAGGTGTGATGATGAACCATAATACTCTGGAAGATGGTAAGTATAGGTTTTATCCATCAGTGAGTGCAACTTATCGTCCGTCAAATAATTTTAATATATCTTCTTCTTGGAGCAAATCGACTCGTATGCCTACATTTACAGACCTGTATTATAAGGCTCCGACCCATGTGGGACGAAATGACTTAAAACCTGAAAAATCGGAATCTTTAGAATTAGGATTAAAGTACAGAACGACTTTCTTTAGTGCCTATCTTACTGGCTTTATGCAATGGGGACGGGATATTATAGATTGGATAAAAGAGAAGCCCGAAGATAAAGCTTATACTTCGTGGAATATGAGTAAAATAGATACTAAAGGTATTGAAGCAGGTGTTACTTTTCGCTTGAAGGATCTTTTGCCTGCTTTGGGTGAACAAGCAAGCCTTTCGCTCGATTATACCAGAATGTTTCAGGATGGAGATACGGGTGAAATGATCTCTATGTATTCACTTAACTATCTCAGAGATAAATTCTCTGCAAAGTTTAATCATCAAATATACAAAGGCTTGTCAGCCGGATGGTATTTCCGATTTCAAAAACGTATGGGCATATTTCAAAAATATCATGGTGTTGAGGAGGCGTCAACAATAGAGCATTATCCTGCTTTTTCTACATTAGATCTAAAGCTCAATTATAAGTATCAGGATATTGTGTTCAACCTTAATTTTAATAATTTGTACGATACTCATTATTTTGATCGAGGTAATATCCCTCAAGCCGGATTTTGGTTGATGGGAGGAATTAGTTATACTTTCAGATAATCGTATGAGAGAATTATTTTTAGTTATTTTCTTTTTATATGGCTTTTCTATGCAGGCTCAGATAAAAGAATTTGAACTTCAATCCGGTGATTTGATCTTTCAGGAAGATTGTAGTGGCAACACGGATAATACAATAAAGGCTGTTACGAATAGTCTTGAAAATTATCAATTCACACATGTTGGCATTGTTTATGTCGATGATAATGATAGTATTTATGTTTTAGAAGCTATTCATCCCGTAGTCTCTAAAACTCCATTGGAGTCATACCTTTTTCCGAAAGATAAGAATTGTGTGCCTAAATCGGTTGTAGGGCGATTGAAAGAAATATATAGACCTATTATTCCGGATGCATTATTGCTTGGATTGAACCTGATGGGGAAGGCGTATGATGATGGATTTATATTGGGTAATGATAAGTATTATTGTTCAGAGTTTGTGTACGAAATCTTATTGAAAGCCAATTGTAATCAACCTGTCTTTCTTCTTAATGAAATGACATTCAAGTCTCCCGATACCGGCGAGATAACCGAAGGGTGGAAAAGGTACTTTGCTCGGTTCAATTTACCGATTCCTGAGGGTGAACCGGGTATTAATCCCGGAGCCATGTCGCGTTCTGATGCGATTGATATAGTACATATATATTAGAAGGCTAACCTCTTGAATATAAAAAGTCCTTAGATAATTTTCTAAGGACTTTTTTATTTATGGATATTTATTACTTATTATTCACTGATTCTTGTATAATATTTAGGCGAATAATTAGGAAATAGTTCAGGGTGGAATATATATGCCAAGTCTTTTAATATATAATCGGGATGAATAGGTAGATCCTCATAATAGCTGGAATATGCTGTATTGCATCCAAATATATTTTTTTCTTTAAAAGATTTGAAGTAAGCATAAGGCTTATATTCTTTTTCCAAACTTTTATATACCATGTCTTTAGGCCAATTATATTTGATCAACCAGAAATCAGCTTCTCCGGCTTTATCTAATACCGATTCGAACGACAAAGGCATATAAGTTGTAGAATTATCATCAGCCCAAGGGTATGATGCTCCGGCATCAGACAGCATATTTGCCATAAAACTTTTTCCTCCGGGCATATTCCATTTTCCCTGATAACGAATATCAGTAAGTACGGATGGACGAGAGTCCGTTTTAGCTACTGCATCCTTAATGTCATTGTAGCTCTTTCTTGTTATTGCAAACAAAGAGTCAGCCAGTTGCTCCTTCCCGATAAAAAGTGAGTAGAAACGAATCCATTCTGCACGACCTAAGGGATGAGACTCTGTATAGTCGGGCGTTTCCAAAATAGAAATTCCCGTTTTTTCTATACTACCGTATGTCCATCCTTGTATAGGTGTAGCAAATATGGCTTCGGGACTAAGCATAATCAGCTTTTCGGTGTCAGGTTTGCTTGCCATGCCCAAGTCGATGATAGAACCATTCCGGATGCCCTCTTGTATATTAGGCAACTTTATGTATTGAGGTTCGCAGACTCCTTTGATAATATTTATTGCATTCAGTTCGTTTAACGTCGAACAGTGAATTGTGGAATAAGTTGCAACCGATGTTAGAGGAACTCTCACTAATGTACCTTTAGGCAAATCTGTCGGTAAATCTTTGTCCTTATCCACAAGTATATATGTTTGCAATAGACGTGTTGTATCCCAAGGGTCACGTACCGATACCGTTGTATATTTGTCATACTTATCTACCGTAAAACCTTTGGCATAGTATACTTTATACTCTCCATCAGATTTTGCGTTATTCTTGTCAGCAGGCTTGTGATTGTTACAGCCGCAAAGAAGAATTATAAGCGATATAAGTAATGAAATATTGATCTTCATCTGAGGTTATTATTTTGTTCCCGTAACGAAGTATGCACCCATCGGATTTATACCTCCGGTTTTGAATGATTGAATATATTTTCCGTATCCGTCAAAGATGTGCATGCTTCCTTCATTTTTATAGTCGGAAGTTGCAAGGTAAATATTATTTGTTGCAGGATCTACTGTTATATTATAGGTATTACTTAGATCGGCTTTGCCTTCTTCCACAAATGATTTGTCTACAATTTTGTTTGTTTTTATGTCATAATAAGATAAAGCTGTGGTACTCTTTTTTGTTTCGAAGTCATATACCTCTTTCATTAATAATAGCTTATCTCCCGCTACTTCCATATTTGTAGCTACATCAGTTCCTAATGTTGTTGAAGTCGAAGTGCCTGCTGCTATTTTTTGAAGAGCTGATGGAATATCTGTATAATTTCCACTGGATATTACATAGATATTACCATTTTTATCACTTGCTATTTTTGTAGGATTTACAACTACGGGTATGTCCGATTCTTTAGTAAATGATGCCAAATTGATAACAGATACATTTTTTCCGGTTCCCTTACCCATATAATCGGATATTACTGTATATAGTTTATTGTTAACTATGGTTACCTCTTCCGGATATGTTCCTCCAGTTGCTACTTGTTTATCAATAATCATCGAAGTTGTATCTATGCGTAAGATATCACCATCGTATGTGCTTACATACACATTGCCGCTATGAGCTATTGCTGAGCGAGGCTGTTGAGGTTGGTTGCTACTATTCAAAGGTTTGATTACAGCTGCCGAACCATCGCTGTATTTGAGTAGTTTTCCTTTTTTGTCTGTTACATAGATACAGTTTGATTGAGTTACAGTTATATACATTTTGGAGCCATATACAACCATATCTTGTCCTCCATATCCCAATTCAATTCCATTTTGGTTTTTAAAAACATCTTTTACTGATTGAGAATTGTTTTTGTTTGCATCAAAATAAATAAGCGTTGCAGAGATATTAGCTCCTTTGCTACCGGAGTTTAATACATATAAGCCTGTATTTGAGATGTCGAAATCAAACGGAATAACATTATCTTTATCGTCGTCACTACAAGAGAACAAAGTGAGAGACAACATGGTAAAAAATACACATTTCAATAAATTTTTTTTCATTGCTGTTTTTTATTTTTTTAGGTTAGTAATTAACTGAATATTTATCTGTATTATATTAAAATTAAATTGCGCCTTTTAAAATTTAAAGTTGGCAGAAACATTAAACGAACGTCCGGGCATAGGGTAGTCTTTCATTACCTCATATTGTTTGTCCCAGATGTTGGTTATACCGGCTTGCAACATAAAATTATATTTGCTGCTCAACGGAATTTGTCTGTTTAGACTGATGCTGTGTTCAGAGTAACCTTTCATCCGATAAGCGGCTATGTTTTGATGCCAGAAATAGCGCTCTCCGGTCATGAGGAGTGAATAAGAAAAGTTTACCCACGGATTCTTGAAAACTAAAGATGCTGCTCCTGAATGTTTTGGTGTGTATATAAGCTGATTTTTATAGCTGTCTTCTTTCGAATCTGTTACATCCAGAGCCTTCATATAACTATATGAACCCGAAATGTCAATGTTTATCTTGTCGGTTATATCCATACCTGCTGAGAGTTTTATATCTACTCCCGATATTTTGGCTTTTCCAAGATTTGTAGTATAAGCGTAGAATGTTGATGGTTGTATCACAATTTTATCCTTTACTCTATTGTAATATCCGTCAATGGATATATTGATATAACTGGGCTTATCCAAAGGCAAACTACTTAGCCATGTTATTCCCCCATTAAACTGTTTGGCTGACTCGGGCTTTATCGTAGAGAGCGAGCGAGTGTAAAATGCCTCTGTGAAAGTCGGGATTCTGAATATATCTTTATACGACAATCTTATTCTCAATTGATTGTAAGATGGGATCGGTACTAGTGATATACTTATTGATGGAGAAAGCTTTTTGTAAGTTGTGTTTTTATCTACATTCTTAATTTTTTCCGTTATATATGTTCCCAACAAACTTGAATTGATTGTTAGAAATGAGATCTTATACTGTGCAGCTAGAGCTGTAAGAGAATTATATCTTTCAGGTTTGGCTCTGTTTCCTCCAAATTTGGTCGTTTCATCGTTCAATTTATTATAAAATAGGTCTTCAGCTAAAGAAAAAGATAATTTTTTATTCAGTTTATAAAGGGCAGCATTTGACCAATATATTTCTTGTTGTTTATATTTGTCAATCCTTTTCCCTCCCTCATATGCATCGTATATATCCCTATAACGAGTATAATTATAATCATACTTTGCCTGAGATTTAAATTCGAAGAGGTTGTTGATGGATTTTTTATATGCTACTTGGGCAAAAAAATTCTTATCCCATAATCGTTCAACTCTATAATTGTTCTGAAAATCAACTGCTCCGGGCAATCCTCTTTCAGAATCGAAATAATAGAGTTTTATGTCAAGGTTGCCTGCCTTGCCTAAATTGTTGTAAAGGTTGGTTTCTATCCGATATATATCTATATCGCTATTGCTTCGTTTGCTCTTAAAAAGAGTTTTCCCATTCATCATTTCAAACGGATATTGTCCATCAGCTCTTTGCCAACTAGTATTTAGTGATATTATAGATTTTTTATTTACTTTATGCGCATAATTGAGGATGGGGTTAAATTGTCCGAACGATCCGGTTTTTAGTAGAATATTACCTTCATAATTCTTATTCGTAAGGTTTGGCGGCATTGTCTGTAAGTTTAATACTCCGACAGAAGCAAAGGATTTAGCCGTTTGAAATATATTGTCATCTTGTCCAATACTAAGGGAGATCATAGATATATTATCCAGAGCAAAACGTCCAATATCTACTTGACCGGATTGCACGTTGTTTACCATTATTCCATCGTAACTTATGGCAGTATGTTCTGCCCCCATGCCACGTACGGCAACCGTTTTCAATCCGCCTATTCCTCCATAGTCTTTTAAAACAACCCCATTAAACCGCCGTACGACATCTGATACAGATTGCAATCCTTGCTGTTCTATAACATCAGATGTCATTACTTGCAGGGGAGTTGTTGACTTGGATACGGATGGTTTAGCTAAAGCAGAGACTTCAACTTCAGATAAGTTTTGAGTCTTTATAGAATCATTGTTCTGAGCTTGTATATATATCGGAATACAAACGAATGAGAGGAGAAGTGAGGAAAATAAAGTTGAGATTTTCATTCTTTTACAAAAGCAATCTTATGATCAATAAACTACTTTCGATAAGAACAAAGGAAAGAAATTTGTAGTTTCTCTGCACCTGTTTCTTAAGCCTTATTCCTCGAAAGCTATCGGAAAATTACTTTGCAGGTCTTCTGACTCACCCCCTTCCTTGCATTGTCTTCCCATTTATTAACAGTGACATTCAGTACGCAAAAACTTTTTCTGGAGCTTACAGCAGCGGGTCTGTTCAGGACTTTCACCTGATTCCCTTTTCATTCGTAAACGAAACAAAGCTTGTGCAAAGGTAAAAATAAGTTATCAATTCGCAGGCTCTTTTTTGATATTTTGTCTCGTTTCTGATTTTATAATCAGAAGATTGCCTGATTTGTAACATATCCGTTAAAACAAATAACTATAATTTGTATATTTGCTCCTTATTGAACAAATTAATATACATATTAATAGTTATAGTATTATGCCACATATATCGCAGCGTGGAGTAGAGATGCCTAGCTCTCCTATCAGAAAGCTGGCTCCATTGTCAGACTCGGCAAAAGCCAGAGGCTTGAAAGTGTATCATTTAAATATCGGACAACCTGACTTGCCAACACCAAAGGAAGGGTTAGATGCCATCCGTAATATTGACAGAGATATATTAGAATATAGCCCTAGTGACGGATATCGCTCTTATCGCGAGAAACTAGTCGGATACTATGCAAAATATAAAATCAATCTTTCGGCAGATGATATTATTATTACCACAGGAGGGTCAGAAGCCGTATTGTTCGCGTTCTTAGCTTGCCTCAATCCGGGAGATGAAATAATAGTCCCCGAACCAGCATACGCCAACTACATGGCCTTTGCTATCTCTGCCGGAGCAGTAATTCGTCCCGTACCTTCGACTATCGAAGAAGGATTTGCCCTGCCTCCTATTGAGAAATTTGAAGAACTGATCAATGAGCGAACAAAGGGGATTATGATCTGCAACCCTAATAATCCGACAGGTTATCTATATTCTCGTGCCGAAATGAATCAGATAAAACATTTGGTGCAGAAATATGATCTTTATCTATTCTCAGACGAAGTATATCGAGAATTTATCTATACCGGATCTCCTTATATTTCAGCCTGCCATTTAGTAGGTATTGAAGATAATGTCGTTCTTATTGATTCTGTTTCTAAACGTTATAGTGAATGTGGTATCCGCATAGGTGCTTTGATTACTAAAAATAAGGAATTGCGCAAAGCTGTGATGAAATTTTGTCAGGCGCGATTGAGCCCACCCCTCATCGGTCAAATTGTAGCAGAAGCATCTCTCGATGCCAGCCAAGAGTATTCGCAAGATGTTTATGACGAATATGTAGAAAGGCGTAAATATTTAATAGATCGTCTGAATCGTATTCCGGGAGTATATTCACCTATTCCTATGGGAGCTTTTTATACCGTTGCCCGTTTGCCGGTAGATGATGCCGATGCTTTCTGTGAATGGTGTTTATCTGATTTTGAGTATGAAGGACAAACAATATTTATGGCTCCTGCTTCTGGCTTCTACAATACACCGGGGCTGGGTAAAGATGAAGTTCGTATCGCCTACATTCTAAACAAAGAAGATTTGGGCAATGCCTTGGATGTTTTAGAAAAAGCGTTGGAAACATATAATTCTTTGAAAAAATGAAAAGAAAGTTAGTCTTTGCGACAAATAATTCTCACAAATTGGATGAAGTACGCCAAGTAGTCGGAAATAGCTTTGATATACTAAGTCTTGTAGATATCAACTGTCACGATGATATTGCCGAACCCGGCGAAACCCTCGAAGAAAACGCCTTGATAAAAGCACGTTATGTAAAAAATAAATATGGATATGATTGCTTTGGTGATGATACCGGACTCGAAGTAAATGCTTTGAATGGAGCTCCCGGAGTATATTCTGCGCGTTATGCAGGAGATGGGCATGATGCTAAAGCTAATATGAAGAAGCTTCTGTCAGAATTAAAGAGTATAACCGATAGAAAGGCTTGTTTTCGCACCGTTATAGCACTTTCTTTAGATGGTAAAGAATATTTATTCGAAGGTCGCATTGATGGAAATATCATAGACGAAGAAAAAGGAGGCTCTGGATTTGGATATGATCCTGTATTCGTTCCCGATGGTTACCAACAGACTTTTGCTGAATTGGGAGTAGATTTAAAAAATACGATAAGCCATCGTGCCTTAGCCGTAAAATCTTTATGCGAATTTCTGGGGGTATCCGATTGATGCATTCTACAGAAACGCATAATTCGTGTTGATCCCTATATCTATATCTTGTCGCTTGGAAAATGGAGAAATAAATCAAAGTTCTGATAAGATGGATATTAAGCCTGCAAAAAATTAATGATTTAAAATAGTAGATCACTTAATTATTTTGTACTTTTGCAGCGCGAAAGCAAGAAGTATGCAAATAACTTAATACTTATATAAATCATATTTTTTAAGAAACATGGCTTTAAAATTTATGACTGCTGAAGAGGCAGCCGCACTTATCAACAATGATGACAATGTGGGATTTAGCGGTTTCACGCATGCCGGATGTCCCAAAGTAGTGCCCGTAGCTTTAGCTAAACGAGCAGAAGCAGAACATGCTAAAGGCAATCCTTTCAAAGTAGGGATATTTACAGGTGCATCTACCGGTGATTCTATCGACGGAGAACTTGCAAGAGCGCATGCGATTAAATTTCGCACACCTTACCAAACTAACAAAGATTTGCGAAATGCTATCAATAGTGGCGAGGTGAAGTATTTTGACTTGCATCTTTCGACTATGGCTCAAGATATCCGTTATGGATTTCTAGGACCTGTAAACGTTGCTATAATCGAAGCTTGCGATGTAACCGAAGATGGACAAATAGTTCCAACATGCGGAGTTGGTATTTCTCCAACAATCGCACGTTTGGCTGATATTGTAATCGTTGAGTTTAACCGTTGGAATCCTAAAGGAATGAGAGGAATGCATGATATTGCAGAATTGCAAGACCCTCCTCATCGTGATGAAATCGGTATCAAATCAGTAAGAGACAGAATCGGAAAAGATTATATACAAGTAGATCCTGCTAAAATCATAGTAGTAGAAAGCAATACTCCGAATGAAGGAGGTCACTTTGCTCCGGTAGACGAAATAACTGCTAAAATTGGAGATAATGTAGCACACTTCTTCGTGAAAGAAATGGCTGAAGGTCGTATGCCAAAATCATTTCTTCCTGTACAATCGGGAGTAGGTAATATTGCGAATGCTGTACTTGCTTCAATGGGAGACAGTAAAGATATTCCTGATTTTGAAGTATACACAGAAGTTATTCAAGATGCGGTTATAGAACTAATGGAAAGCGGACGTGTTAAGTTTGCCAGCGGTTGTTCTTTGACAGTAAGTAATACTTGCATAGAAAAAATATATAAAAACCTGGATTTCTTCAAAGAAAGAATCGTTCTTCGTCCATCAGAATATTCAAACAATCCGGAAATCGTTCGTCGTTTAGGCGTTATTGCTATCAATACAGCTTTGGAAGCAGATATATTTGGTAACGTTAACTCGACACACGTAACCGGTACTAAAATGATGAACGGTATCGGTGGTTCAGGAGACTTTACAAGAGGTGCTTATGTTTCTATATTTGTAACGCCTTCTGTTGCTAAAGGTGGAAATATCAGTGCTTTTGTACCAATGGTTTCACATATGGATCATAGCGAACACTCAGTAAAAGTGATTATTTCAGAATATGGTATTGCCGATCTACGTGGTAAATCACCTAGAGAACGTGCCGAATTGATTATCGAAAACTGTGTGCATCCTGATTATCGTCCATTACTCAGAGAATATCTGGAACGTGGAGAGCAAGGACAAACTCCGGTAGACTTGTACGATGCTTTTGCTTTTCATGAAGCATTTATCGAAACAGGAGACATGAAAAATGTAAAATGGCGTAAAGCAAAAAAAGCTTAACTCTTAATTTAGACATTATATAACTGAAAGCTCTTTGATTACAAATCAAAGAGCTTTTTTATTATCCTCATCATCTAAGTTTTTGAGTTCTTTGTCTGAGATTATCTATATTTATACAATGCAAGATTATAATATATAAAGCAAAAAAGTAACACGCCGAAATAATCAAAAAGTTGTTACCTTTGTAACCTTTTTATATCAGAAAATAAGAACAATGACCGTATTATACGAAGATAACCATATCATTATTGTAAATAAGACAGTGTCTGAAATAGTGCAAGGTGACAAGACAGGAGATAAACCTCTTTCGGAAATAGTAAAAGAATATCTGAAAGAGAAATACAATAAACCCGGAAATGTATTTTGTGGAGTTACACATCGTCTCGATCGTCCGACTAGTGGCATTGTTGTTTTTGCAAAGACAAGTAAAGCGTTGCCCCGATTGAATGAAATGTTTAAAAATAAAGAAATAAGCAAAACATATTGGGCTGTCGTTAAAAACTTGCCAAAGCAAACCGAAGGAACACTGAAACATTATTTGGTAAGAAACGAAAAGCAAAATAAGTCTTATGCCTATGATATAGAAAAACCAAATTCGAAATTGGCTATCCTTCATTACAAACTAATTGCCCATTCGGATAAATATAACCTCCTTGAGGTCGATTTGGAGACGGGGCGTCATCACCAAATACGTTGTCAACTGGCTAAAATAGGCTGTCCGATAAAAGGAGATCTTAAATATGGAGCGGATAGATCCAATCCTGATGGAGGGATAAGTCTGCATGCCCGTAAAATATCATTCATTCATCCCGTATCTAAAGAGAAGATCGAAGTTGTTGCCCCTACACCAAAAGATAACCTTTGGTCAGTTTTGGAAAAAGCAACAAATGAATAATTACACTTAATGCTACTCATTTTATATGACTATAATATCTTTAATATCCTCGGCTTTAAATATAAAAGCTTCACAGATAGAAAAAACAATACAATTGCTTGATTCGGGCGCTACCATCCCTTTTATTAGTCGCTATCGTAAAGAAGTGACCGGAGGATTGGACGAAGTACAGATTGCTTCAATCAAAGAACAGAATGATAAGCTGAATGAATTGGTCAAACGTAAAGAGACCATTCTAAAGTCGATAGAAGAACAAGAAAAACTTACACCCGAACTAAAGACCCGTATTGAAAATTGTTGGGTTAGTTCCGAATTGGAAGATATATATTTACCTTATAAACCGAAACGCCAAACACGAGCTGAAATAGCACGAAAGAAAGGTTTGGAACCATTAGCAAAGGTGATCATGGCTCAGCAGCCAATAAATGTAGAATCCAAGGCCGAACCTTTTGTCAAAGGAGACGTCAAGAATGTAAGAGATGCTATTTCGGGGGCTTGTGATATTATTGCCGAATGGATAAACGAAGATGAATATGCCCGTAATTCTATCCGCAACCTCTTTGAGCGCGAAGCTGTAATTACGGCAAAAGTTGTAAAAGGAAAAGAAGAGGAAGGTGATAAGTATCGCGATTATTTCGATTTTTCCGAAAAACTAGCCAAAGCTTCTTCTCATCGCATATTGGCTATCCGAAGAGGAGAGTCGGAAGGAATATTGCGTGTGAGCATATCGCCTGACGAAGATGCTGCATTGGAGCGTTTAGATAAACGTTTTATTAAAGGTGACAACGATAATGAAGCAACTAATTGCGTTGCTGATGCGATAGAAGATTCGTACAAACGACTGTTGAAACCATCAATAGAAACAGAGTTTGCTGCGCTATCCAAACAAAAAGCAGATGAAGAAGCTATTCGGGTTTTTATAGAAAATTTGCGACAACTATTGTTAGCTCCACCATTGGGACAGAAAAGAGTGTTGGGAATAGATCCCGGTTACCGTACCGGATGTAAACTTGTGTGTTTAGATGCCGAAGGCAATTTACTGCATAACGAGACTATTTATCCGCATCCACCGCAAAACGAAACGTCGAAGGCAGGAAATAAGGTCGTTAAACTTGTATCTACTTATAATATTGATGCTATTGCAATCGGAAACGGAACGGCAAGCAGAGAGACAGAACGCTTTATAACAAACCTAAGATACGAAAAAGAGGTAAAAGTATTTGTTGTGAGCGAAAATGGAGCTTCTATATACTCAGCGTCTAAAATTGCCCGCGAAGAATTTCCTAACTATGACGTTACAGTCAGAGGTGCTGTTTCTATCGGTCGTCGTCTGATGGATCCTTTAGCCGAATTGGTAAAGATAGATCCGAAGTCGATTGGAGTAGGGCAGTATCAGCACGATGTTGATCAGAGCAAATTAAAGAGTTCTCTCGATTTGACCGTTGAAAGTTGTGTCAATCTAGTAGGAGTAAATGTGAATACGGCAAGTAAGCATCTTCTCACCTATGTGTCGGGATTAGGACCTACTTTGGCTCAAAATATTGTCAATTATCGCGCAGAGCACGGAGCCTTCACGTCTCGGAAAGAACTGATGAAAGTAGCCCGTATGGGTGATAAAGCATTTGAACAATGTGCAGGATTTCTTCGTATTGATGGCTCAGACAATCCTTTGGATAATTCGGCAGTACATCCTGAAAGCTATCATATAGTGGAAAGAATGGCTAAAGACTTGAATTGTTCGGTACAAGAACTTATTCGAAATAAAGAGTTGAAAAAATCTCTCGATCTGAAAAAATATATAACAGATACAGTAGGACTACCTACATTGAATGATATAATAGAAGAATTGGACAAACCGGGGCGCGATCCTCGCAAAGGTATTAAAATGTTTGAGTTTGATCCCAATATCCGTACTATTGACGACTTGCGAGAAGGGATGGTTCTACCCGGAATCGTGACTAATATCACCAATTTTGGCTGTTTTGTAGACGTAGGTATTAAAGAAAATGGACTTGTACATGTTTCTGAGTTAGCCGACAGGTTTATATCCGACCCTACGGAAATAGTATCATTACATCAACATGTAGAAGTGAAGGTTCTATCTGTCGATGTGTCTCGAAAAAGAGTGCAGTTGTCTATGAAAAAATAAAAAAAGAAGGCAGTCTTTATTTCTTAGAACTGCCTTCTTTAATAAAGAATAGTATTGTTTAGTTATGGACCTTGTGTAAGCTGTCTATTGTTTTAGTTTAAATACGATTGGCATAGTGTAATATACTTGCACCGGCTCTCCGTTATTTCTTCCGGGTATCCATTTCGGCATACTTTTAATCACCCTCATAGCTTCTTTATCACAAGTTGGACTGATGCCCTTTATTAATTCCAAATTTGTGATAGTACCCGTTTTGCTGACAACGAAACGAACAGTTACACGTCCCTGTATTCCCATTTCCTGATCTACAATTGGATACTTGATATTATTATATATGAATTTGTACATTTCGTTTTCTCCTCCGGGAAACTGAGGCATGTTTTGAGCACTAATAAATATTTCAGGCTCTTTCTGTTTGCCGTCTCCCGTTCCTTCGCCCATTATAGTCTCTATTTCTTTGCGTATTGCATCCTTGTCTGTCGACCCCTCTTTTACGTTAAATATGCCAATCGTTTCACTTCCTTTAGCAACATCGCTCATGTTTGCCATTTCGGTTTCATTCGGTGCATCCTCGTTTTTGACAATTGTCGGAGGAACAAATTTGGTCATTTTTACAAATTTAGGTGGTTCTGGTACTTCAGGTTTTACAACTTCCGGCTCAGGAAGTTTCGGTTCTACCGACACTACTGTTACCACATCGTTAAACCCTCCACTATACTCTTTTGCAGTAGACGCCTTTATTGTGTTTACAATGGCGGGAAGAGTTGAAACAATACCAGCAAAAACGATTATTATTCCGAATGCCAAAAGGTGTCTTTTGGACGAAGATTGCCGCAATTCAAATGCGCCGTACTCTTTGTTCTTTCCTTCGAAAATGATGTTACACCATTCTGAAGAATTAAGGTTGGTTAGGTTTTTCATAATCTCTAAGTTTTATTTTGTTACTAAATTGTTCTCTTTTGTATTTAATAGATATTCACAAGGATTAAATTCCATAAATGATGTTTAATTATTTTTAATTGACTGTTCTTCGGAGTATTTTTGATTCCTTATTTTAGGATGAATTAATTCTTAAAATATTACATTTGTAGCACTATTAATGGAACCAAATAATATGTCTGATTCTATAGTCATTATACCAACCTATAACGAGAAAGAAAATATAGAGGCAATAATAAAAGCTGTATTCTCTTTGCCAAAAGCTTTTGATATTCTTGTTATAGACGATGGTTCGCCTGATGGAACTGCCTCTATTGTAAAATCTTTGCAGGCAGAATCTCCTGATAGATTATTTCTTATCCAACGGGCTGGGAAATTAGGCTTAGGAACGGCATATATAACCGGCTTTCGTTGGACATTAGAACGCTCGTATGAGTATGTATTTGAAATGGATGCCGATTTTTCGCACAATCCGAAAGACTTGGAACGATTGTACGAAGCTTGTAAATCCAATGGAGCAGATCTTGCTGTCGGCTCTCGTTATTATAGTGGGGTCAATGTCGTCAATTGGCCTATGGGGCGCGTTTTGATGTCTTATTTTGCATCTAAATATGTTCGTTTTATTACGGGAATGAAGGTACATGATGCTACTGCCGGATTTGTGTGTTATGCCCGAAGAACTTTAGAAGCAATAGATTTGGATAATATTCGTTTCAAAGGCTATGCTTTTCAGGTAGAAATGAAATATACAGCTTACTGTTTAGGCTTTAACATAAAAGAAGTTTCTATAATATTTGTCAATAGATTGTTAGGTACATCTAAAATGAATTCCGGAATATTTGCTGAGGGTGTTTTCGGTGTATTGACTATGCGTATGCGACAATTATTTGGAGGTATTAAGAAAAAGAAATAAATCTTGCGTATCTTTGTCCTTTAGTTTAATTTGTATAAGACAAATGAAAATTATTTGTGTAGGACTTAATTATCAATCTCATAATAAGGAAATGAATCGGGCTTTGTCTAGTGAAGACGATGATCCTGTTTTATTTATGAAGCCTGATACTGCTTTACTTTCAAACAATAAAAAGCAATTTTATATTCCTGACTTTTCCTCAGAGATACATTATGAAGCTGAACTTGTGGTTCGGATAGATAAGATGGGGAAAAATATTGCAGAGCGCTTTGCCCATCGTTATTATAATGAAATAACAGTAGGTGTTGATTTTACAGCCAGAGATATTCAAGCCGGACTGAAACAAAAAAGCCTACCTTGGGAAATATCAAAAGCTTTTGATAATTCGGCTGTTGTAGGCGCATTTGTCCCAAAAGATAAATATGGAAAAGATATTTCAGATCTCAATTTTCAGTTAAAAATAGATGATATCCTTGTTCAATCCGGCAACACAACGGATATGATACATTCTGTGGATAAGATCATCGCTTATGCCAGCCGATTTTTTACGTTGAAAACGGGTGATCTTATCTTTACCGGAACGCCTGCCGGAGTAGGTAGAGTGTCGATAGGAAATCATTTGATAGGAATTCTGGAAGGTGATGAACTATTTGATTTGCATATTTGTTAGAAACAAGAATGTTAAATGTTGCTGTAAAAACAATAAAATTTATAAATGTGAGTTTCCTATTTAGGAAAGGATAAACAAACTATATATACCTTAACCCGATCAACAAATTACGTAAAATAATAAAAAGTACAATAAATGAAGAATTTTGTGAAAAAGGTCTTACTGATAAATGCTTTAGCTATGACCGCTTTTTGTGTATCCGTATCAGCGCAAGAAGATATTAACCCTATACAAACAGCAATGCCTTCACTGGCTATCGCTCCTGATGCACGAGGAGGAGGTATGGGGGATGCCGGAGTCGCTACTGCACCTGATGTATATTCACAACACTGGAATGCAGCCAAATACGCATTCTCTCCAAGCAAGGCAGGCTTTGGTTTGTCTTATACTCCATGGTTAAGAAAAATTATCAATGATATCGCTTTGGTTTATGGCGTCGGTTATTATAAATTAGGAAATGATAATAATCAGGCTTTAAGTGCCTCTATTCGTTATTTCTCTATTGGTGATATAAAGGTTGCAAATGAAAATGGCTGGAATGGACAAACATTAAGTCCTCACGAATTAGCTATTGATCTTGGCTATTCACGTAAATTAACTGAAACATTTTCAGGATCAGTTACAGTACGATATATTCGTGCCGATTATTCAGGAGCTGATGAAGAAACATCTCCGGGAAATGCTTGGGCTGCTGATATTGCAGGATATAACGAATCGTATGTTAATATCGGGCAATCGGAAAGCTTGTTGAGCTTTGGTTTCAATATATCTAATATCGGTACTAAGATAGCAACTACAGGCGGATCGAGAGATCAGTTTTTGCCTACTAACCTACGTTTAGGTGCGTCTTTGATGTATCCGATGAATGATGTGAGTACACTGTCAATTAGTGCAGATATAAACAAATTGTTAGTACCAACTCCTCCTGTACGTAAAGAAGGTGAGTCTCAATCCGATTTTGATAAACGTATACAAGATTATAAGGATATAAATCCTATTTCGGGAATATTCAAATCATTTGGTGATGCACCCGGTGGATTTTCAGAAGAAATGAAAGAAATAATGTGGTCATTGGGAGCAGAATACGACTATGATAATAAATTCAGAGTGCGCACCGGTTATTTTTATGAAAATAAGATGAAAGGTAACCGTCAATATATGTCATTCGGAGCCGGATTTAAATTGACTGCATTTCAATTAGATGTTGCATATATGTTAGCAACTGCTCAACAAAATCCATTAGATCAGACTCTTCGTTTCTCTTTGGCATTTGATCTTGAGGGAATGAAGAATTTATTTAGATAAAAATATAAGGAAATTGTAATGAAAATACGCGTAGGGTTTGGTTACGACGTTCATCGGCTTGCTGATAATAGAGCCTTATGGCTCGGCGGCGTTAAGATCGAACATACACAAGGTCTTTTAGGGCATTCCGATGCCGATGTTCTGCTTCATGCTATATGCGATGCTATATTGGGAGCTGCTAATTTACGTGATATAGGATTTCATTTTCCGGATACAGCTTCCGAATATAAAGGCGTAGATAGTAAGCTTTTATTGGCTAAAACGTTAGAGGTAATTACCGAAAAGGGATATACAATAGGGAATATTGATGCGACTATTTGTGCAGAACGTCCCAAGATTAATCCTCATATACCTCAAATGCAAAAAGTAATAGCTGAGATTTTAAAAATCTCAGACGAAGATATTTCTATTAAAGCTACAACTTCCGAAAAAATGGGATTTGTAGGGCGTGAGGAAGGTTTTTCTGCTTATGCAGTTGCGCTAATAGAAAAAAAGTGATAATTAAACACGAAGTGAAATGAGTGTGAAACCTGTGATCGAATTAACCGCTGACGGGTCTCACACTCTTTTTATACCCGAACTCAATGAGCACTATCATTCAGTAAACGGAGCGATACAAGAGTCGCAGCATGTATTTATTGAAGCCGGTTTGAGGCATACACAAAAAGATGTTGTACATATTCTCGAAATTGGATTTGGTACGGGACTCAATGCTTTTCTGACTTTACTTGATTCACAATATAATGTCAAGAGAATACATTATACCAGTATAGAAGCATATCCATTGTCAACAACTCTTATTCGACAACTTAATTATCCTAATGGATACTCACAACAACAGCAATCGTTATATTATCAGTTACACGAGGCTGGCTGGAACAAACGGATAGACATTACCCCTCAGTTTTGTTTAGAAAAGATACAAGCTGATTTTACTAATTTTGACTTCAATCAGATAACGGAGTTTGTAGACTTAGTCTATTTCGACGCTTTTGCTCCTGATAAGCAACCTGATATGTGGAAGCAGGAAATTTTTGATAAACTTTATCTAATTTCTAACGACCAAGGTATTCTTGTTACATATTGTGCAAAAGGTGTTATCCGTCGTATGATGCAACAATCGGGATATAAAACAGAGCGTTTACCCGGCCCTCCCGGAAAAAGAGAAATGCTGAGAGCTGTAAAAGGATCTGTAATTTAAGAGCTTCTCTCTATGTTTTATATCTTGTGATAAAAGATATATATTTGTACTCTTTTTCGAAAATTATTTAGAATGAAGATTGGCGATATAAATTTTCCTTCGAATCCCGTTTTTCTGGCTCCGATGGAAGACGTAACAGATATGGGATTTCGATTGCTCTGTAAGCAATTTGGCGCAGATATGGTTTATACCGAATTTGTATCCAGTGACGCTCTTATCAGACATGTAAATAAGACTAAAGCTAAGTTGACCATTAGTGACGAAGAACGTCCGGTGGCAATACAGATATACGGACGAGACGTTGACTCTATGGTCGAGGCTGCAAAAATATGCGAAGAGGCTAGCCCTGATATACTCGATATTAATTTTGGCTGCCCGGTAAAGAAAGTTGCTGGAAAAGGAGCCGGTTCGGGTATGATGAAAACGCCCGACTTGATGGTCGAAATTACTAAAGCTGTGGTAGAAGCTGTGAAAATACCAGTCACAGTCAAGACTCGTTTGGGATGGGACAATGATTCTAAAATAATAGTTGAACTCGCCGAGCGGTTACAGGATACGGGAATAAAGGCTTTAACTTTGCATGGACGCACACGTGCTCAAATGTATTCAGGAGAAGCCGATTGGTCTTTGATTGGCGCAGTGAAAAATAACGCTCGAATGAATATTCCTATCATAGGAAATGGAGATGTTACTACACCTGAAATTTGCAAAAAACGCTTTGACGAAACCGGAGTTGATGCGGTGATGATAGGTAGAGGTAGTATTGGTAGTCCGTGGATTTTTGAGGAAACAAAATTTTATCTGAATAACGGAAATCTTTTGCCCAAAAGAGATTTCGATTGGTATATTAATGTCTTGAAAGATTTGATTCGGAAAAATGTAGAACTATCCGGAGAGCGGGGTGGCATCATACATAGTCGCCGCCATTTGGCTGCAAGTTCGTTGTTTAAAGGTATTCCCGATTTTAAGAAAACCCGTGTTGCGATGCTCCGAACAGATACGATGAATGATCTATTTGTCATATTAGATAATATAATGCCCCTGTCTGAAGATGCCTGATATATCTCAGGCTCAAGCTTAGTTAAATGAAATAAGAATAAGCATTAAATCTTACTGAGTGAGTCTTGTAACATGTTACTATTTTAATAACTTTGTATTATCGAAAATTCATAAATAAAAAAATAAACATAACATGAAAAGAGTAGTATTGATTCGCCACGGAGAAAGCGTATGGAATAAAGAAAATCGCTTTACGGGATGGACTAATGTTGATTTATCGGAACAGGGATTGCAAGAAGCTGTTAAAGCCGGACAATTATTGAAAAAAGAAGGCTTTAATTTTACATTGGCTTACACCTCTTATCTGAAAAGAGCTGTAAAGACATTAAATAATATTCTTGATCAAATGGATCTTGATTGGATTCCTGTTGAAAAAACATGGCGTTTGAATGAGAAACATTATGGTATGCTTCAAGGCTTGAACAAAGCTGAAACTGCTGAAAAATATGGAGATGAACAAGTGCTTATCTGGAGACGTAGCTACGATGTGCCACCCGCTCCACTAGAGCCAACAGATCCGCGCTCAGCATCACAAGATCCACGTTACGCAGATGTTCCTAAAGCTTTTATTCCTCAGACAGAAGCATTGAAAGAAACGGTAGAACGTATTTTACCATATTGGCAAGAAGTTATATATCCATCGTTAATGCACCATGATGAAATCGTTGTTGCAGCGCATGGTAACAGTTTACGTGGTATAATCAAATATCTGAAAGGTATATCTGATAAAGATATCATCAGCCTTAACTTACCTACTGCCGTTCCTTATGTATTCGAATTTGATGATGATTTGAATCTTGTAAAAGATTATTTTTTAGGAGATCCTGAAGAAATTAAAAAATTAATGGACGCTGTTGCTAATCAAGGAAAGAAGAAATAAGTTAACTATTTCGATTAAATATAAACAGTCATCTCTACATAAGAGGTGGCTGTTTTTTATTAATAGATATATTAGGAAGATAAAAGTAAAAGAATTATCTTTGCACCGCTTTATAGGCCCGTACGTGTGATGGGAATAAGGAAGCAACTCCTTAATTTGAGTAACACATTAATTTAAAAATTGAAATGAAAACATTTGAACTAAAAGGTGAAGTAAGAACTGACCTTGGCAAAAAAGCAACAAAAGCTTTACGTGCAGAAAATAAAATCCCTGCTGTTATTTATGGTGGTGAAAAAGCAGACAAAGCAATTCACTTTGTTGTAACTAATAGCGATGTACGTAAACTTATTTATACTCCCGAAATATTCTTGGTAGACCTTACTGTAGGTAAAGATAACTATAAAGCAATATTGAAAGATGTGCAAGTACATCCTGTAACAGATGAAATTCTTCACTTAGACTTCCTTCACGTATTCGAGAATAAACCAATCGTTATTGACGTGCCGGTAGTTCTTGACGGATTGGCAGAAGGTGTTAAAGCAGGGGGTAAATTATCTTTAGACTTGCGTAAACTTAAAGTAAAAGCTAACTACGATAAAGTTCCTGAAAAAGTACATGTTGATGTTGCAAGCCTTGCATTGGGTAAATCTATTCAGGTAGGCGAATTACATTTTGAAGGACTAGAACTGTTGAATGCTAAGAATGCAGTTGTATGTCGCGTTCAATTGACTCGTGCAGCAAGAGGTCTTGCTGCTAAAAACGGTTAATAGCTTTCAAGAAAAGAAATTAATTAAATGAAATATTTAATTGTCGGACTGGGTAATGTCGGCAGAGAGTACGAATATACCCGCCACAATATAGGATTCAGAGTATTGGACGCTTTAGCAGAAGCGTCCAATGCTGTTTTTGAGGATAAGCGTTACGGGTTTGTATCCGAGACTAAAATTAAAGGTCGTACACTTATTCTTTTAAAACCTTCTACTTATATGAATTTAAGTGGAAATGCAGTTCGTTATTGGTTGAATCAAGAAAAAGTACCGATTGAGAATCTTTTGGTTATTGTCGATGATTTGGCTCTTCCATTCGGAACGTTGAGACTGAAAGGAAAAGGGAGCGATGCCGGACATAATGGATTGAAGCATATACAAGCTATTTTGAGTACTCAGACTTATGCCCGTTTACGGTTTGGTATAGGGAGTGACTTTCCTAAAGGAAGACAAGTCGATTATGTTTTGGATAACTTCTCAGACGAAGAAGAGGTTGCATTACCTGCAAAATTAGAAACGTGTGTTGATATTGTAAAGAGTTTCTGTCTGGCAGGAATACAAAATACGATGAATGCATATAACAATAAGTGATTATGGCTAAAGGTGAACCGAAAAATGAAGTCCGTATAGATAAATGGCTTTGGGCTGTCCGTCTGTTTAAAACAAGGACGATAGCAATAGAAGCTTGTAAGAAAGGACGTATCACTATAAAAGGGATTACCATAAAGCCTTCGCGTATGATAAAGGTAGGCGATGTTATAGAAGTTCGTCGTCCTCCAGTTACTTATTCATTCGAGGTTTTAGCTCTTGCTGAGAATAGAATGGGAGCAAAGCTTGTTCCCGAATTTATGCGGGATGTAACATCTGCCTCTCAATTAGAAATTTTAGAATTATCCAAGATTACCGGCTTTGTTGATCGTGCCAGAGGTACTGGAAGACCGACAAAGAAAGATCGTCGGGATTTAGATCAGTTTGCAGAAGATTATTCCTTCTTTGAAGATTGGGATCTTGATGAAGATTAGAGCAAAATTTAGATTTCTTACTAATATATGCAATACCATTTCTATACATTATAGAAATGGTGTTTTTTTTTATAACTTTTGGAGTTAAAAAATACATCCTCAATATTTATTATATATCTTTGTAAACAGATGGTGTTACAATTCCGCAATCTTCGGATGAGTAATGAAAAGGGAATCAGGTGCGAATCCTGAACAGTCGCGCTGCTGTAAGCTCGTTAATATTGTTTATACATAACTCTAGCCACTGTTCTTGTAACGGGAAGGTCGTATAAGCAAAGAGTAAGTCAGAAGACCTGCCTCTTATAGGATATTTCATCTTTCGCGAAAAAAGATAGAAATTAAACGATTGTATATCAAACTTAGAAAGAATTAAATTGTACCGATTTGTAATCATACAGATCGTTGAAAGGTATGTTGTGTATTTGTCTTTCAATGAATGTATTTTCGGATATGATAAATTTATATATTAACTAAAAAATAGAATAATGAAAAAAATATGTGGAAGATGTTCGGCATCATTTAATTGCAGAGAAGACAGAATAGAACTTTGTAGTTGCCGAAAAGTTACTCTTGTCCGAGGAGTACGTGATTATATAAAAGATAACTACCAGAATTGTCTTTGTCCCAAATGTTTGAAAGAGACTAATGCAGCCTTTTATGCATTTGAAGTTAATCCTGCGTTTTTAGATAAAAAACAAAAATAAAAGCTTTCTAATATATTGCTAGATAGAATGGTAGTGCAAAAATGTTTCTAATTTACAAATTATTATGAAATTAGTCCTTAATTCATTTAATTGTATAGGTAAGTTTCCTTAAATTTGATGTTAGAAAATTTGTAATCCTGTGTTTTTTTGAAGGATGAAATCTATTTCTAATATTCTTATTCTATCATCAGTAGAGATATAAAGCGATTAATTATAACTGAAAGTTAGCAAAAGTAATTGAATCAAAAACAAGTATAAATAATAAATTAATCAGACATGCTACAAGAGTTTACGCTAGGCGAAGGTAAAGCGATAATGAACTTTACGCTTAAATATTGTGATACACGTCAAAAGATTTTGAATAGTTATGGATTTCATCGGGTAATTGAAGTTTTTATTCAGAAGTTGAAGAAAGATGAAGTTATTATCTATGACTATTATATCAAAGAATTTCAAAACGATGAAGAATTTGAAAAGACATTGATTGAAGCATTTAAGTTGCTAACGGTTTGCAATACAGATGAAGTTCAAGATGTACATAACAAATATTCAATCTTTTTTAATGATAAAGATTTATTCATTGAGCTAATAGAGCTTCTTTATAGCTTTTGGCGTAGACTCGAACGTTATACCATCGTTCACAACAGTTCTGTTGGAAACGGATTGCAAAGTGTCAGATTTATGCAGGCGAATGAACTGTTTAATGAGCTTGTTCTGTCTATCTATCGACGTATCGAAGAAACTGTAATGGGATATCAGCATCGCGTCTATCGTCAGCTTACAGCAGGCGCAAATGCATCCCTTACATTAAGTGATATCAATTGGAACTGCCCGGTCGAATACAACGGTTTGTCTAGTATTCCGTTTATTACCGGAGTTATGTTTCGCCCCCCATTCATTTCTTATACAAAGAGAAATACACGCGATGGAATTTTTCACGAACATCAGACAAATCCGGTCGAGAACCTAACATTGAACGAAGATGATTGGTTCTTATTCCCAGCGAAAGTAGGAAATATGTTGACTTTTGTATATTTCCATAAAGATTTTATGGTACATGGTTTCTCTTTATCCAATCTGTTTGAATTAGCAAAAGAAAATGAATATATCGGTAAAAAACCTGATATTATCTACGTCTTTGGTTATCCTGACGGATATGAAGAAAAACGTACATTCTATTTTAAAGATAGAAAAAATGATATCCTTATCGGATATGCTAATCATTGTGACGATATAGACTATTTTGGCTATATGAAAAAGATGTTGTTGACATTGCACAATGTAAAACAAATGGAAAATAACTGTTTACCTATTCATGGAGCGATGGTTAATATCGCGTTGAAGAATGGTAAAGAAGCCAATATCATTATCATGGGCGATAGTGGGGCAGGAAAATCAGAAAGCCTTGAAGCATTCCGTTCTTTAAATGAAAACTATATACGTCATATGCGTATAATATTTGATGATATGGGCTATCTCAAAAAAGAAGAAGATGGTACTATCAAAGGATACGGAACAGAGATCGGAGCTTTTGTCCGTATAGACGACCTTGACCCTATGTATGCCTTTGAGCAATTAGAAAGAGGTATATATACAAATCCGGATAAAGTTAATGCTCGCATTACTATTCCTGCAGCCACATACGATATCATAATGAAAGGTTACAAGGTCGATTATTTCCTTTATGCCAATAATTATTCAGAGGCAGACAAGAAGATAAAATTCTATACAGATCTTAACGAAGCCATAAAAGTATTCGAAGCCGGAGCGCGCAAAGCCAAAGGAACAACAACTGAAAAAGGTTTGGTTACATCTTATTTTGCAAATCCTTTTGGTCCGGTACAAGAACCCGAATTGGCAGGGCGTCTTATCAGAGAATATTTTGCCGATATGGCTAAGAATGGTGTTAAGATTGGAGAAATACATACATCATTAGCCATTGACGGACAAAGTAAAGATGGACCTCGCTTAGCAGCAGAAGAGCTGTTTACAATGATAAACGAATAAGAATTATTAAATTTGTGTTCGCAACGAGTAATCGTGCGGACACAAATACGTTTTAAGAGTGCTATAAGACTAGACTGATAGCTTTTAGAAAGTTTTTTAGGTCAACACCATTAGCACAAGCATATATTCAAACTAATATAATTAGACTATGAATAATTTACCACAATCCTTGATGCACGAAAATATCAAGCTACTAGGTTCTATGCTGGGCGAAACGATCAGCGAAGCCAAAGGGCAAGATATGTTTGAGCTGATAGAAACAATTCGTAGACTTTCTAAGGCTTCACATTCAGGAGATATTGAAGCTCATAAGTCATTAGTCAAGACACTTCAAAATCTAAAAGACGAAGAGTTTCTACCCGTAGCCAGATCATTCAATCAGTTTTTGAATCTGACCAATACTGCGGAGCAATACAACAGTGTATCGCCACATTCGCAAGGAGCAGAAAACCCTGTTAATTTTCCTCAGATTTATAAAGAGCTGAAAGCTGCCAATATAAAAGATGAGGATATTATACAAGCTATAGAAAATATATCTATGGATCTTGTTCTAACAGCTCATCCTACTGAAATAAACAGAAGATCGCTTATCAATAATCTGAATCAAGTAGATCATTGTTTAGCTTTGCTAGACCATGACGACTTGTCCGATTATAAGAAAGTTCAGATATTGCGTAGGCTGAAACAACTAATCACTCAATATTGGTATACCGACGAAATTCGTCAGAATAGACCAACACCTAATGAAGAAGCGAAATGGGGGTATGAAGTTGTAGAAAACTCACTTTGGGAAGCAGTTCCAATCTATATTCGGGAACTGGACGAACAGATCAGAAATACATTATCTTACCGAATTCCGATAGATGCCCGTCCGATACATTTCTCATCGTGGATGGGAGGCGATCGCGATGGAAATCCTAATGTTGTAGCGAGAATAACAAGAGAAGTATTGCTTGATAGTCGCAAAAGAGCGGCAAAACTATTTCTTGGCGATATAGAAATTCTGGTAAAAGAACTATCTATGGCAGCATGTACTTCAGAATTCAGAGATTACATAAAAGATTATGAGATTCAGGAGCCATACCGTGAATTGATGAAACGATTACGGTTACGTCTTAGAGCGACCATTGCATATATAGACGATCAGATAGAAGGAAAAAATCCGGATCTGACTGACGATATTTTGATTCACAACGAACAGTTGTGGAAGCCTTTGCACGAATGTTATAAGTCACTTGTAGCCTGCAAAATGGAAAGTATTGCAGACGATAAGTTATTGGATACTATGCGTCGAGTGCGTTGTTTTGGACTAACGTTGACTCAATTGGATATACGTCAGGAAAGTACAATTCATACCGAAGCTTTGTCGGAAATAACAAAATATCTGGGCTTAGGAGATTATGAAACATGGTCGGAAGATGACAAACAAGCATTCCTGATACGCGAATTGAATTCCAAACGTCCACTTATACCTCACAATTGGAATCCAAGTCCACAGACTAAGGAAGTACTTGATACATGTAAAGTGATTGCAGAAACACCCGTAGGAGCCATCCCTACTTACGTTATCTCAATGACCCGTACACCTTCTGATATTCTGGCTGTATATCTTTTACTGAAAGAAGCCGATTGCCCATATACATTGCCGGTTACACCACTATTCGAGACATTAAATGACTTGAATAATGCAAATGGTATAATGCAACAGCTTTTCAATATCAATTGGTATAAAGGCATTATCAAAAATAAACAGATGATAATGATCGGTTATTCTGACTCGTCGAAAGATGCCGGTGCTTTAGCTGCCGGGTGGGCTCAGTATAGAGCTCAGGAAGCTTTGATAAAAACTTGTCAGGATGCAGGAATTGCGCTTACGCTATTTCATGGACGTGGAGGTACTGTCGGACGTGGAGGCGGACCTGCCAAAGTCGCATTGTTTTCTCAACCTCCCGGCTCTTTGAAGGGTGGGCTGAGAGTGACAGAACAGGGTGAAATGATTCGCTTCAAACTGGGACTTCCCGATTTGGCTATAAAGACATTATCTCTCTATGCCGATGCTATTTTGGAAGCCAATCTTTTACCTCCCCCTGCACCAAAGCAAGGATGGCGCGATTTAATGGATGAACTTTCAGATATTTCGTGTAAAAGTTATCAAGGACTTGTTCGCAATAACAGCGATTTTATACCGTATTTCTATCAGGCAACACCTGAAGCAGAATTGGGACGTTTGCCTCTAGGCTCTCGTCCGGCAAAGCGTCGTCCGAACGGTGGTGTTGAAAGCCTGAGGGCTATTCCTTGGATATTTGGCTGGACACAAAACCGATTGATGCTCCCTGCATGGTTGGGGGCAGGAGAAGCCTTACAAAAAGCGATAGATCAGGGAAAGATGGATACCTTAAAAGCAATGTATAACGATTGGCCTTTCTTTGGCACTCGTATAAGTATGTTGGAAATGGTATTCGCAAAGGCGGACGTTCGCATGTCTCAATATTATGATGAAAGGCTTGTCGATGATAATTTGCAAAGTTTGGGTAAAGGTCTCAGAACGCAATTAGAAAGTGATATAAATACAGTATTGAGAATATCGCAGGATGAGTATTTGATGGAAGGTTTACCTGAAGTTGCAGAAAATATTGCAATGCGTAATATTTATACCAATCCGTTGAATCTATTGCAAGTAGAACTGTTGCACAGAACCAGAAAAGACGATCAGCACTCTTCTGAACTAGAATTGGCACTGATGATTACAATTTCCGGAATTGCTGCCGGTATGCGAAATACCGGTTGATAATATAGATATAGTGACAACAAATAATTTAGAACTCATAAAAATCAACGAACTTTAACTTATGGATGCTTTTAATCTATATAGAGGTTTTTGGTTTTTATGAGTTTTTATTTAAATTCGTATAAGAATAAATCTCATTATGCAATATAAAATAAAGGCTCCGGGTGCCATAAAGAATGTAATACAACTCCCGGCATCTAAGAGTATAAGTAATAGAGCTTTGATATTAAATGCTTTAAGCTTTAGCCCTTTTGATATTGACAATCTCTCAGATTGTGATGATACTAATGTGATGGTTGAGGCATTTAGTTCCGGAAGTAGTCTGATTGATGTGAAGGCAGCAGGAACGTCTATGCGTTTTCTTACTGCATTTTTATCTATTACTCCCGGCGAGTGGATAATAACAGGTACCGAACGGATGAAAGAGCGTCCGATCCATTTGCTTGTAGATGCTTTAGTTTCTTTGGGGGCTCGTATTCAATATCTTGGTAAAGTAGGTTACCCGCCTTTGCAAATAAAGGGTACTTCGCTCAATGGTGGGGAGATTTTTTTATCAGGAGATGTCAGTTCTCAGTTTATTTCGGCTTTGCTTATGATAGCTCCAACTATGAGTCAGGGCTTGACTATTCATTTGGAAGGTGATATAATCTCTATTCCATACATCAAACTGACTCTTGGTATGATGGCTCAATATGGAGTGAAAACTCATTGGGATGGACGTACAATAAAGATATCGCCGGAAGAATATAAGGCAATGCACTATGTTGTAGAATCAGATTGGTCGGCTGCATCATATTGGTATGAAATGGCTGCTTTGTCTGACGATTCACGTCTTGAGTTGAGAGGCTTATTTAAGAATAGTATGCAAGGAGATTCTAAGGTTGCCGAATTGTTTTTGGATTTGGGTGTTGCCACAGAATTCACTAATGACGGAGTCGTACTGTCTAAAACAGATAGGATGACGAAGAAGATGTTTCATAATTTCGTAAACGAACCGGATCTTGCGCAGACGTTTGTTGTCACATGTTGTATGCTAGGTATTCCATTTTTATTTACCGGTTTACAAAGTCTTAAGATAAAAGAAACGGATCGTATAGAGGCTTTAAAGATTGAAATGAAGAAACTGGGCTACGTAATATATGATAGTGAAGATAGTATCTTAGAATGGGATGGAGAGCGTTGCGAAGCTGAAGCTGAACCTGTAATAAAAACTTACGAAGATCATCGCATGGCAATGGCTTTTGCTCCTGCTGCAATAAAGATAGATCATTTGAATATTGCACATCCGAATGTCGTTACCAAATCGTATCCTAAATACTGGGATGACTTGAAATCGGTCGGCTTTACAATAGAGTAGAATAATCAAAATAAAAAGAAAACAAAAAAGCTGTTCGATACGAACAGCTTTTTTTATTTAATCGATACGATAGCCAAATTGTCGCAACAAATTATCTCTACTTCTCCAGTCTTTTTCAACTTTGACGAATATTTGTAGAAATACCTTTTTATTGAAGAAACGTTCTATATCTTTACGAGCCATTGAGCCTACTTTCTTCAAGGCAGCTCCTTGATGTCCGATAATAATTCCTTTTTGGGTATCACGTTCTACGATGATAAGAACACGTATATTGATTATGTCTTGTTCTTCTTTAAATTCTTCTACAACTACCTCTACCGCGTAAGGAACCTCTTTTTGGTAATATAATAAAATCTTCTCTCTAACTATTTCTGTAACAAAGAAACGTGCCGGTCTATCAGTCAGTGCATCTTTCTCGAAATACGGAGGTGATTCGGGTATTAATTCTAATATTCTTTGTTTTACGACATCAACATTAAACTTATTTAATGCTGATATTGGATATATTTCAGCTTTGGGTAGTAATTCTTTCCATTGTTCGACCAACTCTTCCAGCTCCTTTTGGTTTGTCTGGTCAATCTTATTTATCAGAAGTAGCACCGGAGCATTTACTCGCTGTACTTTACCTAAAAATTCTTCATTCTTGGTGGTTTTTTCTACAACATCCGTCATATAAAGCAAAACATCCGCATCGCTTAATGCCGATTCGGAAAAGTTAAGCATCGATTCTTGCAGTTTGTAATTGGGGCGAAGGACTCCCGGCGTATCTGAATATACAATCTGATAATCTTCAGTATTTACAATTCCTAATATACGATGACGGGTAGTTTGGGCTTTCGATGTAATGATGGATACTTTTTCTCCTACAAGAAGATTCATGAGGGTAGACTTTCCTACATTCGGGTTGCCAACTATATTTACAAAACCGGATTTATGCATGCTATTTCTTTGTTTATGAAACGACAAAATTACAAAAGATTTTATCAACAAGAAAAGATATATCGCAGCTTCTTCTCAATGCTTAATTTTAGGATTATGAAGATTTTGTTATTTTCATATATATTAACCTCTTGCAGACTTGATTCTCTCCGTGTTTTGCCGGAATCTTTTTATATTTGATTAATAAAAGATCAAAATAAAATGTTATGAAAAAATTAATGAGTCTTTTCTCTTTTCTTATTTTAAATGTAATCGTTATGTCATCTCAAACTGTGAATGAATTAATTACTTTAGACCGATATCTTGTGCCTAAAAATAAAGCAGGGGCAGTTGTCGGTAAAGTGTATGCTAACGATACAAAAAAAGTAGAATTGATAAAAGATGCTTCCGGCTTATTTACTGTAAATAAGAATGGCGAAATTCAATTGAAAAAAGGTAAGATGCTAACCGATTCATCTCCTATTAGTTATGAAATTACCCTTAGAGTAGGGGATAAGGTAAAGTCTTTCGAATTGGTGAAAGATGATTTTATCCGAAACAAAGTTGTTGCTCATCGTGGTGCTTGGAAAAATCAGGATGCAAGTCAGAATTCCTTAAAGTCGCTGAAGAAAGCAATCGAATTAGGCTGTGAAGGTTCTGAATTTGATGTATGGTTGTCGTCAGATAATGAAGTTGTTCTGTCCCACGATCCTATAATTGATGGTAAAACTGTTGAAGATACTCCGGCCGCAGAATTGTTTAAGATTGAGATGAAAGATGGAGATCATTTACCTAGCCTTAAAGAATACATCGAATGTATAAAAGCTCAGAATAAAACAAAATTAGTCCTCGAAGTGAAGGCTTCTTTGAAAGGAAAAGAAAGATGTGAAGCCGTTGCAGATTCTTCCGTGCAAATAGTACATCGTATGAACGCTCAAGGTTGGGTTGATTATATTACATTTAACTTTGATGCAGCTAAAAGAATAAGGGAGTTAGACCCTACTGCATGTATTTTATATTTAGAAGCAGATAAAAGCCTTGAAGAGTTAAAGGCAGAGCAAATGAGTGGTATAGATTATCATTTCAGTCAATTTCAGAAAGATAAAGAATTGGCTGCAAAGGCTCATAAATTAGGACTTTTGACTAATGCTTGGACTGTAAATAAAGAAGAAGTGTTGAAAGAAATGCTGAATCTGAATCTCGATTATATTACTACTGATGAACCTGAATTGCTATTGCAAATGATAGACAATTCTAAATAATCAAATTTAATGAAAAACGAAGAGGCATTGATAATTATCAATGCCTCTTTTTTTATTGTGGATTCTTTATTTTTTCTCTTTCTGTAAATATGTAAAGGTTGTGATATAATCATTCGGAATAGTAGAACCGTTTATTATTCCCGAAACCTTTATTTGATTAACTAGTTTGTTCTTATTGAAGCTGTAATCATAATTAATCTCTGCATACAGTTTCTCGTTATTTGAGCTTTGGTCTATTATTCTTGTTCGAATAATATTGTTTTTACTTTTAGTTCCTAAATATTTACTGAGAAAAGGTAAATTCTTCATCAACCAACAATTATTTGTTACGTGCATCATTGTATTATTAAAAGGCATTTCGCAACAGAATACGGCTCTTGAATCGCTAGATGTCTCATCATAAGTATAAATATACTTGTATGTGTTTTTTTTATTTTTCGATACTACTTCGACCAGATTCCCATTATCTGTTTTATATGTTTCGGTATAGCGCAAAGATGATGGTTTGCCACTAACACTATAACTTTCGAGACGTGTTATATACCCTTCATTATCGTAGAATAGAGCAAGAGAATCATCTATTGATTTATATTTTGAATATCCCGATTCTGTTTTCTTTTCAATATAACATAAATGTAAAATATACTCAGCTTGCTTCTTGTTATTGAGAGCAACCAAAATGCTGTCAAATAATACATCATCTCCTCGCTGATCTACTTTAGAAAACGAAACTGTATTTTCGTTATAGTCTACCGCAATGTAATCACCATTAAGAATATCTATCTTTTTGAGAGAATCGTTTTTATCATAAGATAAAGTAAAATCCTTTCGGGCAAGTATTTCGAAATTACTCTCCGGATATGCTACCTTTTCCAATAGCCAATAGTATTCCGGTTCTTTTTCCGGATGATAATACATTTCGATGCTTTCATCAACACAAGATAAAAAGAAAATTGATAACAGAAAAAGTGTAGCGTAATGTGATAAGTATTTCATTTGTGTCTAAAACAAGAAGTTATATGTCAGTCAAAATTTTTATTAATGAGTACTGGCAATTGTTCAATTAAGATCCTTAAGGCTCATTTCTACAATTAATTGAGTTTGTTCTTTTCCGCATCAAAGATAATATATTCTCTTCAAATATAGAATTTAATATTAAAAGCCGAAACAAATAATCTTTTGAATACTTAACAATACCTATGTCTTTGATAATATGTATCTTTATTGCTCCAAAATATTTAACCCCTATTACAGTAGTAAATATGAAATTTCGTTTTTTATCTATCCTGTTTTGCTTATGTATTCTGACAGGACTCTATGCTCAAGAGAAGCAAACTATTTCTCAGATTTATACAATTGCACCTATTGCAGTAGCAAAGCCATTATTGGTTGATTCTCTCAATCTTAAAGGTGAAAAATATTCAGAAAAAGAATTGTTGAAGATGAATTTGACAATTCCAGAGCAATCTGCTTTCGTCCGTCCTTTAAAGTCAGACACAGCAGGTTATTTCTATCCCGAAAAACCTAAAGAAGGGACTTCTTTTCAATTACTTTCATTCTACGTTGTAGGGGATAGATATGCAAAGGTGAATCTTAAAATAACTTCATCTAATATGTTTGAACTTTATGTAGATGGAAAGTTGGCTACATCCAAAACGACAAAAGAAGACAATTTTCGTTCCGAAAAAGAAACCACAGCTACATTCACTCCCTATCCATTGTCAAGTAGGGTAGTGATAAAAATGTTGGCTTCGGCAGACGATAAAACTTCGCCTTCATTGAAAATTATATTAGAGAAAGAAAAAAATGATACTCAGACTATTTTCAGCATAGAGAATACCGAAAAAAGAACAGTCAATTTTACAGATATGCTATTAGGTAAACGAGTTACTAATACAAGTATTTCGCCTAATGGACAATATATATTAATCTCTTATCGGAATACCTTTGGCGAAAAGAGCCAGACTTCGACCGAATTGTATGATACAAAAACAGGTAATGCTATTTTATTAGACACAGATAATAAAAAGAAACAATTGAGTTGGATGCCTACCAGCAATAAATTATTTTATCGTTCAACTTCCGATGAGCAGACCGATCTCATTACGATAGACCCAATCTCGTTACAAGAATCTATCTTAGCTAAAAATATACCGGACGAATCTATCTTATTCACTCCCGATGAAAAGATTGTTTTTTATACAAAACAAGAAAAAGGAGAAGAGGCAAAAGGAGACTTAAAACTGTTGAAATCTCCGGAAGACCGTCAACCGAGTTATACCAACCGTTCCTTTATTTATAAATATGACCTGAAAACGGGATTGAGTCAACAGTTAACATTCGGATCTCATTCCACTTGGTTAAATGATATAAGCCAAGACGGAAAACAAATATTATTCTCCATTTCCGATGAAGTTCTTACAGAACGCCCTTTCCGCAAATATTCTATGTTCAAACTTGATGTAACAACAATGGTTGTTGATACTTTATGGACAAATGAGGGCTTTGCTCAAGGTGCAACATTTTCGCCTGATGGTAAAAAAGTTCTTATTTCGGGTTCAGGAGAAGCTTTTAATGGTATTGGTCTTAATAT
The DNA here is from genome assembly GCA_002409595.1 of Dysgonomonas sp. UBA5412. Lineage (GTDB taxonomy): Bacteria > Bacteroidota > Bacteroidia > Bacteroidales > Dysgonomonadaceae > Dysgonomonas. Next base: position 31,076 of record DHNQ01000008.1, on the reverse strand, counting down.
ATCGGAAGGGCAGATTGCAAATAGTTATAATGGATTAGCTTTTATAATGGATCTGCAAACAAAGAATATAGACCCGATTACAAAATCCTTTGATCCGAGTATTGAAGATGCTATTTGGAGTAAAACAGATAATCATATATATTTTCGCACGACCGATAAAGATTATGTAAATATATACGCCTATAATGTTGATAAAAAAACTTTTACAAAGCTTGATCTTCAAGAAGAGGTCGTTCGTACTTTTACTTTGGCTGACAATGCTTCGCAGGCTGTGTATTTCGGCGTAAGTCAATCTAACTCTACGCGGGCTTATCAGTATGATCTGAAAAGCCATAAATCGACATTGATTGCCGATCCTTATAAGGAGAGGTTGTCGCAAATGACGTTAGGTAAAGTTGACGATTGGAGTTTTACCAATTCAGTAGGAACTGAAATAAAAGGAAGTTTCTTTCTGCCTCCTAATTTTGATGCCTCTAAAAAATATCCGATGATTGTATATTATTATGGAGGAACAGTGCCTACTTCGCGTACGTTTGAAGGTCCTTATCCCGGACATGTATTTGCATCACAAGGATATGTGGTCTATGTAATTCAACCGAGCGGAGCTACGGGCTTTGGTCAGAAATTTGCAGCTTTGCACGTTAATGCCTGGGGCAAACGCACAGCAGAAGATATAATAGAGGGGACAAATCAGTTTGTCAGAGAACATAGTTTTGTAGACGGAAAAAAGATTGGCTGTATAGGAGCCTCTTATGGCGGATTTATGACCATGTATCTGCAAACACGTACCGATATGTTTGCGGCGGCAGTATCTCATGCCGGCATAAGCTCTATCAGTAGCTATTGGGGTGAAGGCTATTGGGGATATACATACAGTTCCGGAGCCAGTGCTCACAGTTACCCTTGGAACAACAGAGATATGTATGTTAACCAAAGTCCATTATTTAGTGCTGATAAAGTAAAGACTCCTATTCTTTTCACTCATGGTACAGTAGATACTAATGTCCCTATCGGTGAAAGTATTCAAATGTATACGGCGTTAAAGATTCTGGGAGTTCCAACCGAATTTATTCAAGTCAAGGACGAAAATCATGGAATTATGAATTATAAAAGGCGTGTGGAATGGAACAATTCTATTATGGCATGGTTTGATAAATGGTTGAAAAACGATGATAGTTGGTGGAAAGGATTGTATCCCGAAAGCAAATAAAGAATATATATGTCATTAATAAAAAAACAGAAGGGGCTTTTATTTAAAGCCCCTTCTGTTTTTTATTCTATTTTCTTTATTTCTACTATTCTCTAACCAATGGTAAAGTAGAACATCTTAGCAATCCACCCATCTTCGATATTTCGGCATAAGGAACAGTTTCTACAGTCAGTCCCCATTCCTCTCTCATGTGTTTATTAAGCCGAGTAAAAAGTTCTTCACTGACAACTACTTCGGGCGAGATAGAAAATACATTCGTATTCATATTGTACATTTCTTCTTGTGTGATTTCAAATATATTCTCCTTCCCGAAAAAGTTGATAAGCATATCGTAATCTTTCTGAAACCTGAATCCATCTTTATATATAATAGCCTTTCCTTGTCCTACCGGCATAAAGGTACAGTCCAGATGCAATATGCCTTTGCGGGGATCGGTATCATTCTTAACCAGTTCGAGAGCTATAAATTCTTTTTGAGGAAATAGTTCTTTCAGAAATGATATTGCATAAGCATTTGTGCGTGCAGTCTTGTATTGAGGATAATCAGGTTCAGTATACGTTCCTACAAAAATGGTATTGTTATATAAAACAACGTCACCTCCTTCAACATGCGCTTTTTCGGGAAGATTGTATATTTTATTAAATGCGATTTTATTATATATCGGAGCGTAAGCCTCTTGTTCATCTGCCCTATCAGGAATAATATTTGATGTGATTATCATATCATTAATCACAAATGCAACATCTCTTGCATATACCTGATTGTAATTTGGGATAATAATGGGGCGGAGTACTTCTACATTATATTTTAGAAAAATATTTTCTAAAGCTGTCATCTCATTAGCTATATTCTCCTCTGTCGGATAAGTGCCGTTTTGTACGGTTTCATACGATTTAGCATCATAAGTCTCATCTAGGCTGGGTACTTTTCCAATGGAATACGGCTGTCCTAAAACTACTGTTTTTAGACGTGCCGTTTCATTTTGTATATTCAATATCATAAAAATCTTTTTTGCAAAGGTAGTGTTTTCAATCCTTTAAAAAAAGTAAGTAGAACTTACTGCGGTATGCTAACTAATTGGGTAAAACAAAAAAAGGTTACTGAAACAGTAACCTTTTTTGTTATTATAAATTCTTTACCCTCATGTTATTGAGTAATAGTATAAGTAAATTTGCCATAGAACAATATTTCTACTTGAACTTTATCTGCTGTTTCAATACTTGCAGATGGAGTGAATGAAGTTTTTACTTTTAAACTTCCTTCAGATACCATTCTTGAAAAAGCATCTTTGAAAAAATTGAGACTGGCATCGTTATATAAATTGGTATTTAATGCTTCATTGCTAATATCTCCAAAAGATTTTTCTCCGCCATTGATAATAAGTTTGAAATCTTTCAAAGTAACACCCTTTTTTAGTCCCGTTACTTTTATAGATGTTTTTTCTGTTAAGTTTAGAGATCCTGCTGTTATCGGAGTTCCAAAATCGGTACTGTTTTTAAGCATGTCTTCAAGAGTAGCTGTTGTTTCAGCAGTTGTTATTGTTGATCCGGCAGGTCCAACTATTGCAGCATTTAATTTACATTCACCATTGAAATATTTATCAATTTTGACAGTATTATCATCGCTTCCACAAGCTGTGAAAGCAAGAACTGTGCTTATTGTAAATAAAATAAATAATAATTTTTTCATCATTGTTTTTGAATTTTTTAGTTTGCGCACTCTAATAATTTCTCTATTAATGGCAGCAAAGTTAATATTTTTAAATAAAAATCATAATGTCCTGCAAAATAAAACAGATATTTGCCTTTTTTGTTCTTAAGTGCTGAATATCTTTATTATTGAGAACTTATTTCCTGTTAGTTTCCTGATTATTTTTGTAGTTTGTCAGAGTTATTTCTGAATTTGCCGGACTTTACATAGTCCTTATAGTACCGTTTTGAAAGTCGTGAAAAATTAGAATTTAAATTGGACAAAATTCTATCTTGTAAAAACATCATAACAAATAATCTATGCTAATGTATTATTATTCTCTTAATTGTAAACTATTCGATTCGAGGGAAAAGAATACACTGTCTTTGATTGCTTGGAAAAGAAAGAATAGTTGTGGCTATTAACGCAATTTTCTATTACTTTCTTTATATGGCTCAATTTGTTTGTCTAGCGACTTTTCTATTCGTGAATTAAAATCATCCGGAACGTTGTGCTTATCGCAATGAATTATGCAATAATTGCAATTGTCAATGCACGGTCTATCGCAAGAAGGATAATTACAATCGTCTAATCCGAGAATTGATTCAAAAACCATGCAAGAGTTGAATAATAGTATAAGGAGCAAAGTTAAGGCTATCTTCATTAAATAAATTATTAAAGCTCAAAAGTAAACAAACAATTTAAAACAAATCTCATGGACGATAAAAAAATGAAAGATAAAGAACGACCGGTTACTCCCGAAACGAGCTTTCTTCGTGAGGAATTCACTATTTAGAGCTTTCTAATATTTAAAGTGTATCGAAGTTAACAATCGTTAAAAGAGGAAGGGACTATTAATCTTTTTAGTAAAAAGGTAATCAAAGATACAAAGAGCATATTTAGTATTCATATTTAATACTTAGAGTTATGAAAAAGTTTTTGTTAATAATCGGATTGCTGGTAAGTGTGCCTTCATTATATAATGTGGCGTATGCTCAAAATATAAGTGTAAATATTAATATTGGTAAGCAACCAGCATGGGGACCGGTCGGGTATGATTATGTAGGATATTACTATTTCCCGGATATAGATTGTTATTACGATGTCAATTTGGGAATGTTCCATTATATGGATAGAGGCCGTTGGGTTTCATCTCGTTATTTACCATATGCTTATCGCAGTTATGATTTGTATGGTTTGTACAAAGTTGTACTAAATATGAATGAACCTTGGAGATATCATCGCAATCACTATAGAGATTATGCTCGTTATAGAGGGTATAGAAATCAAATAATTATAAGAGATAGTCGTGACCATCGATATTATAGTAGCCGAAACAATAGGGTAAGTTGGTATTCAGATCGTCGTGATGATAGATATAATAGGAATTCATATAACTCTGGTAGATGGAATAATAATAAACGTGCAGAACGAGATTATAATCGTAATGATTCGAGAACTAATAGTCGCAAAGAATATAGGTATGATAAAAACAATACTCGCCCTAATGTGAATAGCAACTCTAACAGAAGCTCTTCTGTTAATAATAGAACTAAAGAACGAGTGTCTCGTCCAACAACATCGAATGAAAGAAGTAATTTCAGAATGGCTTCAAATACAGGACGAAATGTAAGAAATTAGATAATAGACTTTAGGTAAATAGGTTTGAGTGAATCAAAGATGAAAGGTGTATATTAAATAAAAATATACACCTTTGTGCTGGAATATTGTTTTATTCTAATTTAGAAACACAAATTTTAAAGAAATGAGATGTATCTTATTGTTTATTCCTCTTTTTATTTTTTCAGCTATAAAAATAAGTGCGCAAGAGCCGGTTTTTCTATATCGAGATGATATTGTTGGACGCTGGACAGAATACAAACGTGTTGTTGACAGTATGGAGAAAACGGTAGGGGAGTATCCTGATACGTATATTTTTAGAGAAAATGGAGTCTTTCACAAAGGAGAAGCTGCTGAGGGTGTTATTGTTTTTAATATAACTGGCCGTTATCAAGTAGATGGTAATCGAATCAAAATTACATATGTTAATTATTTATTGAATAAAGCGAGTCGAAAAACAACTACATTAGAGTTAGAAGTTCTTTCCATATCCGACGAAGGACTGATTGTTAGAATTCTGGCTTCTACTCCCGAATGCAAGATATATTTTAAGCGATAAATTTATTGTTCTATTATTCTTCCAATTTACCTAGATCGTTAAACATCAACTAATTTTACCTAAAAAAAGTATATTGATTATTTTTTTTATTAGAATTATATATCTTTGTATCCTCTTAATATAGACACAATTTTACAAAACATAATGAAGTTATTATCATATACCTTACTATTCCTATCTATTGGCTTATTTAGTTGTGCAAGTAATAGCGATGAGCCTGTTGTGCCTGTCAAGCCAGAACCAGTTAAACCTGTAACATTATCCGAAGAGGCTCTTAAAGGGGTGTGGGAAACTTATTATTTCTCAAAAGAGATTCGTTTCAATCCCGAAAAACCATCAGAGACTCTATTCAAAGGTTTACGATTGATTGATAATGACGGATTTAGAACTGAATTTTATCAATCAGGTACAGATTACAGATTTAAAAGTTATAATGCATTAAAGGGTCTTATTGATGAGGGAAAATATCTGGTTAAAGAAGATACTGTAATGTTTATTCTAAAAAATAAAAAAGGAGAGGATTCTATCTCGGCAAAACAAAAGGTACGTACTTTTGATGCAGAAAAGGGTGTGCTTAAGGTTGATATAGCTTATTGGGGTACAGATATAAAAAATAATGTTTACATCATTACCGATACAAAATGTCAACGGAATGTCGATGTAAATCCAGATTATAGTGATTTAAATCCGCCTAAGGTTAAAATAGATTTTGACGATATGTCGAAAGGGTCATGGGAAGTTTCGGGCTTTGCCTTTTATGAAGGAGGTAACTACAATGCTAAAGAGTCAAAAATCGGAGGTGACACTTTAATCGGGCTTACATACAAATTTTATACAAACGATGCCGGTACTCGTCGATGTTTGATGAAACAACAATACAAAGGGTCCGGCGAGTGGGGAGAGCATGACTATCCGATTGCTATTATAGACGATGTTATCCATTTCATAGATGTGAAGAAAGATGCTTCAGGAAAAATCATATCTGATAATAGTATTTTTATGTGGGTGAAAAATATGAGAAAAGTAAATGGTATAGATACCTTTACTGATTGGAAAGAAGAACGCTATAATAATGATATATCAGTTGTCATAAGAACAGAGGCGACTATCCGGCGTAAAACAGAATAAAAAGATACAGATATACATCTAAATAGATAAAAACAGAGTAATAGTTAAAGAACTATTGCTCTGTTTTTTTGTATACCCATTCATTCTCTTTTACTGACAATGTCAGAGAGTCGGACGATAAGGAGTTGATTGTCAGAGTACGAAATGGTGTGCTGTCTTTGTATAAATGTAATTTATAGTTATCGATAGCAAACGTAAACTTTAGTGTATCCATCCAGTCCGGCATATATTGGATGCATTCATTGTTTTTAAAAATCAAGAAGGTTAATTCCTTTGCATAATCTACCTTTACAGAATCATAAAGTTCTCTATCTACGTCTATTAATAGCCATTTTCCCTGTATTAATTCATTATTCACCTTATTACTATCATAAGGAGTGCAACCCCATGACGTGGATATGATAAGAATAATGAATAATGAGAAGAGAAAATATACCTTTTTCATTCGTGTGTCATTTTGTTGCAAAATAATAAATTTTTAATTCAATTGAAAAGATATGATATGGAAAAAGTAAGATCATTTTTTGTTTTATATCCCTTTTTCCGACTATATTTGTTTCTATATTAATATTAATTTCAAAATGTGATGAAAACAATTGGTAATATTATTTGGGTGGTCTTTGGTGGTTTTATGATAGCAGTGGAGTATTTCATTGCAGGATTTTTGATGATGATCACTATAATCGGTATTCCTTTTGGTATTCAATCCTTCAAACTTGGTGTTTTGGCTCTTTGGCCTTTCGGCAGCAAAGTCGTAGATGATAACACTTCTTTGGGATGCCTCAATTTGGTAATGAACATTATTTGGATCATTATCGGAGGCTTTTGGATTGCCATGACTCATTTGTTCTGGGGCATTCTCTTTTGCATCACTATTATTGGTATTCCCTTTGGCAAGCAACATTTCAAACTTATTCCTTTAGCTTTATTCCCTTTCGGAAAGCGAGTTGAATAAATTTCAATCCTTATGTATACGTGTTAATAATTTACTGCTTTGATCTAAAACCATCTTGCAAAGATTCTCCTCTAGGCTCGATTGTGCTTATATCTTGATACTTACTGTATTCGTCTGCTTTTAACACTGTTCCGGGAAATGGATCTTCGAAACAAACAAATCTGCCATTTGGTATTTCCGGCGATTTACTAATATATATAACACACCCGTTCTTTAGAGTATAAGGAACAAATTTGTAAATATATAAACCTCCTGATTTTAGTAACTCTCGGTATGGATATTGTCTGACCAGAATATCTGATAGTGGACGGCTATTAACCTTAGGTGTTCCTATATCAAACATATTATAAAATTTGATGGAGCGACTTATTGCCCAATAAATCATTAATACAGAAAAAGAGCAAACAAGCAATAGCCCGCATCGGGAAAAATATTTTTCTTTCGAAGTAGAAAATAATAAATACACAATATAATATAATATTGCGAATAGTATTCCTCCGATAAATCTAGGATCCGGTCCTCCGACATACCATAATCCAACCGTTGCGAGAAGAACAAGGTAGACAAAATATATTGTTTTATTCAGGAATTTCTTTTTTATCAGACAGTATATAACTATAAATGGAGATAGCAGAATAGGACCAACAAAGATGAAATTCATTATCCATTGATATAAACCGCTTGGAGTTAATTCCGGATTTGCAATAACTTTTAATATATCGTCTAAAACTCTGATTCCACAAGATAAAATAAAGTCTCTTTCCTCTATTGCTACGAATGACGGAACTTTCCAGTCGACAGAAAAAATATTAATTTCATGTAGAGGAAAGATTATATAACCCGAAATAATGAAGTTTCTAATAATCCATAATGATACTATAAATAAAGATATTATAGTTAGAAATGATATTGTTCTATAACTACGCTCTCTTATTAACCCAACGATGATGTATAGCGAAAATAAACAAAGAGGTATAACCGCCAACTTAAAAGTTACCAAAGCAATAGGTAATGTTACTAAAAGTAATTTTTTGTTTTTTAGAGAATCCGGATATAGTAGGAGCATTGCTATCAGGTAAAAAGAAACTATGTTGGGTATTGCATCTGTGGAAGTTGCTGCGAGGGTATAACCAAAGGTAAATATATAACCGGTAATTATAATAAGTAAAAAGAGTTGTCGAACTTCATATCCCGATTGAATGATGTTCTTTATGATCCAACAGATAACACAAGCCAGCACCAACACCTGAATGCTATACACACTTTCTCCGAATAGAAATCTAAAACTGAATATAGCCGAGAGTAGAAGATAGTTGGAATTGAAACTAAATCTGTGTTCAAGATTTCCAAGTCCCGGAACAACCGCATAATCCTCGTTCCATCTAATATTTTGTTGATGATATAAAAGAGAATCAAATACACCTACTTGCCATATTATAACTATAATAAGACATGCAACAGGAATGATAAAGAGAAATATCTGTAAAATAGATAGATTGCCAATCTTGGATTTTATATGCTTTACTATCTGATAGAATCTGTCTTTCCTGACATACCAATAAATAATGCTTAGAAGACCAAAAGCTAATAAAACGAATTGATTAGAAGGCAGCCACAACGATGATATAGATAGTGGAATTAAAACAAAACACATACCCAGAAGGAATGTATCAGTAAGCCCATATACCTCATTCTGTTTGCAAAGTCTATTGTATAGATATATCAAGATGTCACCAAAAGAAAGGAAGACAACTAACATCGCTATCCAAGATGTGATTATCGCAATCATCTTCAGTCAAATTAATTTATATGGCAAAGATAGATTTTTTTCCTTTTCCTCTTGTTATTGCTGATAATCACAAACGAAAAAGAAAGTATAGTCACCTACTGTTTCCGCATCGACATTCAGCCATCGTTCAACCTTCTTCGGAGGAGTTGTCTTAGCTATTCGTTTGCCGGTAGAATCAAAATCTTCGACAGATAAAACCTTAAATCTTTTGTTCGTACATTCATACAAGCAATTATATATGCAATAGCTGAAATCGTTCCATTTATCAGCTTTCTCAGGTTTGTCCATCTTTATATACTCATTTCTAATCTTGTCCACATAAGCCTTTTTGCTCTCAGGAGTGATGTAAACTCTTTTCTCTCTGGCATAGGCTATTGCCCCTTCGTGTCTTATGCTGGAGGTGTCAGTATATATTTCAACATCCTCGGCGACAGCAATATTAAACCAAGCATTATCTACCCCTTTACTTGCATTACGAGTTGAGGAACAATACGTGAATAGAAAAATTACACCTATGGTAAGAAAAAGATGTTTCATGAGTTTTGTATTTTATTTAATTGACAAACAAAGATATAATTTGAAAAGCTTTTAACGTCATCTTTATTCGTGAATAATGTATAAGATTTTATTATCTTTGTTAGATAAAAGAGCAAAACTAATAGATGAAATATATAGCAGTGTTTTGTGGTTCTTCATCAGGAAACAGTCCTGAGTTTGTCAAACAGGCCACATTGTTAGGAGAAAAAATAGCTCAAAAAGGACTAGGTGTAGTATATGGAGGAGCCCATGTCGGATTGATGGGAGCCGTTGCTGACGGAGTATTGAGCGGAGGAGGCAAAGTGATAGGTGTTATACCTGAGTTTCTGAAGAAGAAAGAACTAGAACATAAGAATATCTCGGAAATACATGTTGTGGAAACGATGCATGAGCGAAAAGCATTGATGAACAAGTTGAGCGATGCCGTAATTGCCCTACCCGGTGGATATGGAACCCTTGAAGAGTTATACGAAATGCTTACTTGGTCGCAGCTGGCTTTGCATAAGAAACCTATCGGAATATTAAATGTCGATGGATATTACGATCCGCTTATAGAAATGTCGGAAAAAATGATAGAGAACGGTTTCTTGAAAGACGAATATAGAAAAATATTAATAGTCGAGAAAAATATAGAAAACTTGTTGGACAAGATGAATAAATATGTTCCTCTTAAAAACGACAAATGGTTTGAAGTAAAATAACATAAACTTATCCGAGACACACACAATAATATATGAGGCATACTTTTGTTATACTCTCATTATTTGTTATTACATTAATGGGATATGCGCAGGACGAAAAGAAGATTATAAAAAAGAATATAGAGCGGAATAGAAAAATTGATAATAAAAGAAGCTACAACTATTTTCTACTTGATATGGTCAAAGATGCTGATGCTATCTATTCCGAGTACGAAGACCTTGTGCAACAAGTTTGGGATAAGAAAATAGAAAAAGATATGAAGAATACTTCATCACTCTCTATTCAGAAAATTAATGCGTTAAGCAACATAATAACAGATGTTGCTGTTTATAAAGGAGGAGGAGATTATCAGAAAACCGTTCTTACTTATTTAGATGCTATAAACGAAAATCTAAAAGCTTTAGAAGATTATGTCGTTTTAGGTGCTGATACTAACGTTAGAGCCGATGAATATTATAAATCAGGAAGGCTGTTTGATGAGAAAGTAAATAATAAAATAGAAAAACGGAACTTAGTCAGACAAGAAAAGAGTCTTTATGAAAAGACTTTTTATATGGAAGCTAAGAAAAAATAAGCTTGAATTATGGGATTGAATGTAGGAGATAAAATACCTGATATTTTAGGTAAAGATCAGGACGGAAAAGAAATAAAAGCGTCAGATTATTCCGGACAAAAACTAGTACTTTATTTTTATCCGAAAGACAGTACCCCCGGATGTACAGCAGAAGCTTGTAGTTTTAGAGATAATTTTTCAGAACTGCGAAAGTCTGGATATCATATACTTGGAGTAAGTGTAGATGACGAGAAATCGCATAAAAGATTTATAGAAAAGCAACAATTACCCTTTCCTCTTATTTCCGATACCGATAAAAAGCTGGTGGAAACATTCGGAGTGTGGGGTGAAAAAACATTTATGGGTAGAAAATTTATGGGTACTATCCGTACTACCTTTCTTATAGACGAAACCGGAACAATACAGAAGGTAATCGGCCCCAAAGAGATTAAGACAAAAGAGCATGCTCAACAAATATTAAAACAGTTATAAAATAAAGTAATGGCAGAAGAAAAAGAGAAAAAAGCAGCAGCACCCAACCTCGAAAAGTTGAAAGCTTTGCAAGCTGCAATGGACAAAATAGAAAAGAGCTATGGCAAAGGCTCAATTATGAAAATGGGTGACGATAAAGTTGATGAAATTGCTGTTATTCCTACCGGCTCCATCGCTTTAAATGCTGCACTTGGTGTAGGTGGTTATCCGAGAGGTCGTGTTATTGAAATCTACGGACCGGAATCGTCAGGTAAAACAACTTTGGCGATTCATGCTATTGCCGAAGCTCAGAAAGCCGGAGGCTTGGCTGCGATAATAGACGCAGAGCATGCTTTCGATCGTTTCTATGCCGAAAAACTAGGCGTTGATGTAGAAAATCTTTATATCTCGCAACCCGACAGTGGAGAGCAGGCTCTTGAGATTGCAGAACAATTGATTCGTTCGTCAGCAATAGATATTGTTGTTATAGACTCAGTAGCGGCATTGACTCCCAAAGCCGAATTGGAAGGCGAGATGGGAGACTCTAAGATGGGATTGCAAGCCCGTTTGATGTCGCAAGCATTGCGTAAACTTACAGCAGCTATCAATAAAACAAGCACTACTTGTATTTTTATCAATCAGCTACGTGATAAAATCGGAGTTATGTTCGGTTCGCCCGAAACTACAACCGGAGGTAATGCTCTAAAATATTATGCTTCGGTTCGTTTGGATATACGACGTATCGGTCAATTAAAAGATGGTGATGAGGTGAAAGGTAGCCAGACTCGTGTCAAAGTTGCAAAAAATAAAGTTGCACCGCCGTTCCGTAAAGCAGAATTTGATATTATGTATGGGGAAGGTATTTCCCGTTCAGGAGAAATTGTAGACTTGGGAGCAGACCTTGGCATAATAAAGAAAAGCGGATCGTGGTATAGTTATAACGACACCAAATTGGGACAAGGTCGTGAAGCTGCGAAGGATACTATTAAAGATAATCCTGAATTGGCTGAAGAACTAGAAACTCTTATTTTTGCTGCTCTAAGAGAAAAGAAATAATAAAATTATAGCAATAATAAAGCAAAAAGGCTGTTCTTTCCGTGAAGAACAGCCTTTTTTAGATAAATATTATTTTTATAGTTTCTTTAATCCTTTAGTTTGAGCCTTGTCGGCTTCAACAATACTTATTGCATAACCACCTGCCGGAGCACAAAATTGAGATAGTTTTGATTTATTCGTTACCACGACTTTTCTTATGTTATAAGCTTGAGGGTTTGTTTTGTAGTGCGCATCTTTAGCATCGCTATATATGGTTGCAATATAGGTCTTAGTAGGATTCAAATATTCAAATGAGATATTGGAGGTTCTTCCATTTTCATCACATACACTTCCCACAAACCAATTATTCGATCCTTTTGCCTTACGTGCAATAGTAATAAATTCGCCCGGTTCAGCTTCAAGTATTTTAGATTCGTCCCAGTCGATAGCAACATCTTTTATGAATTGAAAAGCGTCTAAATATTGGTTATAAGTCTCAGGCAAGTCGGCAGCCATCTGTAACGGGCTGTACATTGTAACATACAAAGCCAATTGGTTTGCTAATGTACTGTTTACATGCGAATGATTGTCAGGATTGTATTTACTTACATCCATTTGAAATATACCCGGAGTATAATCCATCGGGCCTCCTATCAGTCGGGTAAACGGTAGTATTGTAACATGGTTCGGGTTATTTCCTCCAAAAGCTTGATATTCTGTTCCGCGAGCAGATTCATTTCCTATCAGATTTGGGTAAGTACGGCATACCCCGGTAGGACGAACAGCTTCATGTGCATTTATCATTATTTTATAGTCAGCAGCTTTTTCCAGTGCATATTGGTAATGATTTACTATTGTCTGTCCATAGTGATGTTCACCCCTGGGGATAATATTTCCTACATAACCGCTTTTTACAGAGTTGTAACCATTATCCACCATAAATTGATATGCTTTATCCATATGGCGTTCATAATTGTTTACGGAAGAAGATGTTTCGTGGTGCATAATTAATTTTATACCCTTACTCTTTGCATACGCATTCAATTCTTTTACATCAAAATCGGGATAAGGTGTAACAAAGTCAAAAACATAGTCTTTAGAGTTGCCAAACCAATCCTCCCAACCTACATTCCAACCCTCAATCAATACACCATCAAAGCCATGAAGGGCTGCGAAGTCTATATATGATTTCACATGTGCTGTATTTGCAGCATGTTTGCCATTCGGTTTTGTTTTAGAATAGTCCGTTACGCCAAGTTGTACACTATATAGATCATCTGTATATGCCCAAGTGCTTTTGCCTGTGATCATTTCCCACCATACGCCGATATATTTTACCGGTTTTATCCATGACGTATCTTCGATTTTACAAGGTTCGTTCAGATTTAATGTTATATGGGAAGCCAAAACATCGCGTGCATCATCACTAATTATTACTGTGCGCCAAGGTGTGTTGCAAGGAGCTTGCATATATCCCTTGTTTCCTTGTGCATCGGGTGTTAACCACGATTCGAAAATCATATCTTTATCATCCAGATTCAGATGCATGCAAGAATAGTTAATCAAAGCTGCTTCGTGCAGATTAATATATAAGCCGTCATCTGTTTTCATCATCAAGGCAGTTTGTACTCCCGTTGTAGAAAAAGGTGTTTGCGAAGAATTTGGTGTAATAGCCTTATTCATCAGACCTCTTATTTCTGAAAGCTTAGACGTTGTATAGTCATATTCTTGTGTGTCGTAATCGCCCGGTATCCAAAAAGCTTTGTGATCTCCCGCCATTGCAAACTGAGTTCTTTCTTCTTTGATTACGAAATAGACAAGATTTTTCTGTTCCGGAAACTCATAACGAAAACCCAGTCCATCGTCAAACAAGCGGAAACGTATAAGTATATGTCTGTTTGTTGACTTTTGGTTTAGGGTTACGGCTAATTCATTATAGTGATTTCGTATTTGTTTCACTTCTCCCCATACCGGATTCCAATTTTCATCGAATGTGCTTGTTTTTGTATCCGATATCTCAAAACCGTTGAGTAACGAAACCTTGTCTTCATTGTCGGCTTCCACATGCTTTATCGAAAAATCACTAAAGTCAGTCGGGCTGTTGCTGTTATCTTTTAATTCTAACCCTAGTTTGCTGGGTTTTATTACTTCTTTACCTTTATAGTTAAGGCTGTATGTGGGAACACCATCTCCTTGAATAGCAAAGTTGAGAATAAGATTTCCATTAGGTGATTTTAATTCTTGCGCTTTCATATTTACGAAAAATATGCTTAAACAAATAAAAATAAAGAGTTTAATTCCTTTTTTCATGATTCTATTATAATTTTTACAATACAAAGGAACAATCTTTCTTTCGATTCTAGGGGAGTATCATGTATAAACAGTAACAATTTACTTGCAAACGATTGCAGCATGGATTCATAAGTATAAGCTTGTTCGGAAAACGAAAAAGCGGAGTGTCTAAATGCCACTCCGCTTTTTTATTTTAATATAAAATGTATGTTATTATTTCAAACTTTTAACCGGTATAACGATGTAATTTCCAGATAAACTATTAAATGCAATAAAATAATCTCCTGCATCCTCTATATTTATGTTTTTATCACCGATTTTACCAAAAGGTAACTCAGGCTGAGTCTCGCTGATTGCACCCCAAGATAGATCCCAATTATTATCTGCCTTAAATTTAAAGCCTCCTGCTTTTACTTTTATAGGGTAAGCAATCCATACGTGTGTTGCCACATTCTTCATCTTTATTCCTTCACCGTCACCCCATCCATTCAGAGCATCGCCAATTGCTTCCATTTGAGTGTACGTTTTTACCTCCTCTGTGTATTTCTCAAATGTAATATCGAGAGTTTTTAAGTCTACGGATAGAGTATATAATCCTTCTGCACCCGTAGCAAAGTTTCCTCCGACATTGTTAGGCGATAATTTTCCTCCTTCATAAGCATAAGTACTAGCCCAAACTCCTGCTTCGGTAGGGAATTTTAATTCTCCGTTGTTGAATGTTCCTGTATATGTATATTTGGCATCAGCATCATTGCTGTTGTCCGCAAAGAAAAGCTGTAAGTCTTCACCTATCTTTTCTCTATCAATCGTCCAGCCTACAAGCCCATTACCTACAATATACAATACAGATTTGATAGACGGACGGCAAGTAAATGTAATCTTCTGAGTGTCTGAATATAATATGGGGTCGGCTTCTGCTGTACCCAAACTTGCTTTTACTCTGAAGTATAATGTGATCTTTTCTGCTCCACTAACAAATCTCAATGCAGTTTTATTCAAAATGTCATAAGTCAATTGCATATAAGTATTGGCTGTTGTAGCTACGCTGGTTGCCGTATTGAATGATGCGGTAGTGTCCACCTGAATATTATATGCAGCCGGAGATTGCACATTAAAATTTGCTGCGTTCCATTTCCAATATCCGATAGAGTCTGAAAGATTTGTATTGTCTTCTATAACAAAATCTTGTAATACTTTTTGCTCCAATATTGGTTTGTCAAAGCTGCCACTATTATCCAGCTTTATGTGATCGCTTTCGTCTGTACAAGCCATAAAAGCAAGTAGAGAGAAAATCAGGATTGAAAATATATTTAGTTTTTTCATAATTTGATATATTCTGATTTAATGCAACATTTCGATTAATAACCCGGATATTGACTCAAATTTGGGTTTGAACCTATATCATCGGCAGGTATCGGATAAACATTAAATTTATCATCGACTGAATTTCCATTAAATGATCCGCCTTTCCACTGCCAGATATACGAATTTGTAGTCAATTTCTTGAAGCGTACCAAATCTGTACGACGTTGGGCTTCGAAAAATAATTCGCGACTTCTCTCGTCTAGTATAAAATCAAGAGTAAGGTCTTTGCCGGCAAGAGTAGCAGCTGTGCTGTTTTTATATGCACGTTTACGCAAATCGTTGATCAAAGTCAATGCTGTTGCTGAGCTTCCTCCCGTTCCCCCACGAAGTACAGCTTCTGCATAGTTTAAGTATATTTCACCCAAACGGAATAAAGGAAAGTCGGTGTATGCAATGTTACTTGCCGGCTTAGACCCGTTTTTATTCATATTCGAATATTTAACAACCGGGATACCGTCTTTATATTTAGCAGGATCGAGTATATCAATGTTTTCGGATAATTCAGGTTTTAACATTGAGTAACGAGCATCTGTATCAAAACTATTTTCTTTCTTAAATATGTTTTGCAATGATACTCTAGCTCGGTTTCCTTGCCAAGCTCCTTGCGTATTGATGCTTTCTTGCAACGAAGACGGTACGGTGCTACATAGAAGGAAAGTCATACCTCCCCATGTTTGGGTGTTTTCGCCTTCGTATCTGATAGGGAAGATCATTTCACGAGAGTTTCCGTTGTCAGCTTTAAACATATCTTCATATACAGATTCCAACTCATATCCTACGGATAAAACTTTGTTGCTATATGTGATGCTTTCTGTATACTTGGCTGTACCTATGTATGTTTCGGCATTCAAGTATAGACGCGAAAGTAAAGACCATGCGGCTGCTTTTGTTGCTCGTCCATAATTTTTACTGTCGTATCCAACAAATGGAGAGGTTAGATCAGCTTCACACTCTATCAATTCTTTTTCTATATAATCGAATAGGTCTTTTGCCATGATCTGTTGTGCTGCATCTTTACCGATCTTGCTTTCTTCTGTGACAAACGGAACGTTACGGAACATATCCAACAGATAATAGTATGCTAAAGCTCTAAGAAAACGAGCATCGGCTCTGTATATAGTTATCTCGGCTTTTACATTGCTGTCTACACCTCTTTCGGAAAGCTTGGCATCAGATGTTTCACGTAGAAATTCATTTGCTAAGTTTACCTGATAGTAAAGACGGTAATAAATCCCTTTTATGAACACGTTTCCTGAATTCCAATTCAAATAATTGAATCTATCAATCCCAACGTCATTCCAACAGCAATGTGCCTCGTCTGTTGGCAATTGTTGTAAGTTCCATAGGGCGCGGAGGAATGAAGCCTGACTACCTCCGTCTACTCCTGCAACATCGGATTCGCCATCACCTCCTTCATTTCCGGATATGGCATAACCTGCATATATCTTTGCCAGACTAGATTTGTATGCTCCGAGGTCTTTTCCAAATACGGTTTCGTCTACAAGTTCGGTTTTATCAATAGGCAAAGTATCTAAATCATCGAGACAAGAGGTACAGAATGCAGCTAAACCAAGCAGCATTGTTAATGTCAAGAATTTATATTTTAATGTTTTCATACTCTTTTGTTTTTCGAGGGTTAAAAGTTCATGTTTAGTCCCAACATAAATATACGAGGACGAGGGTAGATATTATTGTCAATACCTTCGTTGTTGAATTCAGGGTCAAGTCCGTCATATTTAGTAATAACAAATGGATTCTGAACAGTTCCATATATGCGCATTGAACTCAAACCTTTTGCTACATTTTGGAAAGTGTATCCAAGCGATATATTATCCATTCTTACGAAAGACGCATTTTGTACATAATAGCTTGATAGGTATTGCGGACTCTTGAAGTTTGTGTAACGAGCAGATGTAACTCTGTTTTTCAAAAATCCGGTTGGATCTAGCAGCGATGAACCTCCGTATGCCTCTCTGTTAGATTGAACATTATTATATGCATAATTGCCGATGCTTGCACGTATGGCGAAGTTAAAATCCCAGTTTTTATAAGTTAGTTGAGAAGATAATCCCATGAAGACATCCGGCGCAGACTTCTTGTATGTGATCAGATCGTCTGTGTCTATAACTCCATCTTTGTTTTGATCTACATATGCACCCTCAATCGGTCTGCCATCTTCATTATATATTTGTTCATATACATAGAATGAATTGAATGGACTATTTAAGGCGTGTATCAATACATTGTTTCCAGTTCCTCCGGTTATCCCACCATGAATAATTCCTTTATAGTTAGGATTGTCGAAATCAAGCATTTTTGTGATTTCATTCTTATTGTAAGAAATATTATATCCAAGAGTCCAATTCAGGTCTTTACTTTCGATGACATGTCCGGTAAGGTTCAATTCTATACCCTTATTAGTCAATTCGCCTTGATTTGTCAATAACTGATTGCTGAAGTTTGTTCCTGCTGCAATGAATATATTGTTTATCAAATCTTTTGTTTTTCGGTAATATACATCTACATTTCCTGAAATGCGATTGCCTAAAAATCCAAAATCTAAACCGGCATTATAAGTTGTAGTTTCTTCCCATTTCAAATCTCTGTCGTATGCACTTGGACGCAAAAGCTGTATTCTTTCATCGCCCCAATAATAATTTGCTCCACCCTTACTATACATATATTTAGCCATATATGGATAATTATTAGGTCTGCCATCGGCATCCGGAAGATTTTGTTGTCCTGTAACACCATAGCCTAAGCGAAATTTCAGATCAGACATAAGGTTTTGATTTTTCATAAATCCTTCTTCCGATATTCTCCAAGCCAATGCTGCGGAAGGGAACAATCCCCAACGGTTGCCTTTGGCAAAGCGAGAAGAGCCATCGTCACGGAGAGTGAAAGTAAACAAATAGCGGTTGTCGAAAGTATAATTTACACGTCCGAAGAAAGAGATCAAATAGTTTTCGGAAGCATAGCTTTTACCTTCTGTATAGTACATTTCTCCTTTTTCTCTCTGCATATCTTGTGAATATGGATATTTGGTAGAGTCGTATCTATAAAATTTTTGCCAAGAGTAACCACCCATCACATCAAAGCGATGTTTGTTCAATTCTTTTGCATAATTTAGATAGAAGTCCATCAGATAATTTTTCTTTTCTTGCGAATAGGTTTCATTTTCGCCAAATCCTGATTTAAATCTACCTGTAACCCATGATTGTACCGAGTTGTCATCTACATTATTCCATTCCAAACTATTTGAATAATCATATCCAAGATTAAGGTTGGCGCGCAAATCGGGCAAAAAATGGAACTTATAATCGAATTGTACATTTCCAATACTTCTTTTTACTCTCGAAGTGTTGTGTCTTGATTCAAGAGCATCTACCGGGTTACTCAAACCTATGTCGATAGGAGTTTTACCATCAGCCTTCAATGACAAATAATATCCGTTTCCTGGATCTCCCGCTTGATAATTTGGCATATATACCGGTTGGGTAGGATCAAATTCGGTAGCAGCACCTATTGCTCCGGTGTTGACAAATCTGTTTGTGTTATATATACCCTTTACATTAAATTGCACACTCAACATATTGTTGAAAAACTTAGGATTCAGATTGATTGCACCTGTCCAACGTTCAAGATTCGAAGTTTTTAATATACCGTTTTCATTTGTATATCCTAAAGATACTCTGTAAGGAACTATGCCCGCAGCACCCGAAACTCCTATATTATGGTCGGTACTGAATGATGTTCTGAATATTTGATCCTGCCAGTTTGTTTTTACCGATCCTAAAGCAGCATATTGATCACTTTCGCTACCATACATATCATTTACAAACTGACGAAACTCGTCAGCTCCCATCACATCCACAGTTCCGGTTTTTGTGCTTACCGAGAATGTTCCATTATAACTTACTTTGGCTTTACTGCCCAAAGTTCCTTTTTTAGTAGTAATTATAATTACTCCGTTTGAGGCACGTGATCCATAAATGGCAGTTGCCGAGGCATCTTTAAGTACGGTAAAACTTTCAATATCGCTAGGGTTGATTGTAGATAGCGGATTAGACA
The DNA here is from genome assembly GCA_002409595.1 of Dysgonomonas sp. UBA5412. GTDB lineage: Bacteria > Bacteroidota > Bacteroidia > Bacteroidales > Dysgonomonadaceae > Dysgonomonas. The sequence goes on along the minus strand of DHNQ01000008.1, from coordinate 11,100 downwards.
TCCCTTTGATGCCGGTACTATTATCTACCGGTACACCATCTATTACTATCAGAGGGTCGTTGCTGGCAGACATGGACGAACCACCACGTATGCGGATTGTTGTACTTGCTCCCGGAGCACCACCATCGCTGATAACACTCACACCCGGAGCTTTTCCTACAAGTAGATCAGAAGCTGACGTTGCCATGCCTTTAGCTAATGAATTAGCCGAAATAGTTGTGACAGCACCAGTCAGGTCTTCTTTCTTTACACTACCGTAACCGATAACAACTACTTCATCCAGTAGCTCTGCATCTTCAGATAGCGTGACAGAAATAAATGTTTTTCCATCTATCGGTATTTCTTGTGGAATAAAACCTATGTATGAGAATACCAAAGTCCCGTTTGTCGGAGCTTTAATTTCAAAATTTCCATCCAGATCAGTTACAGTTCCGGTTGTTGTGCCTTTAACAACAACGCTTCCACTGATTACCGGCTCGTTGTTATTATCTTTGACATTTCCTTTTACTGTAATAGTTCCACTCTGGGCATACATACTTGTTGACAAAGTGAATATTCCTAATAGCATAATCAGGAACATCTTTGTACACCTGTTCTTACTCTTTCTTTTCATGTGAATAATATTAAGGATTAACTATTGATTAATATTGAATTTATTCTATTTGCTTGGACTGGTATATTTTTACATGGCAGATTTATTATCTACTTCATATAAGTTATAAAAGCTAGATTTAGGATTCGTACTTCGTGATATTTTTAGATTTATTATAATACAAATATGAGGAGTCCGCACGTTTATTCTTACATAATTATTACTAAAAGGTTATTTTTTGTTATGCAAACGATTGCAAATAAGTTTAGCTTATCTGTTTATTCTTGATTTTTCGATACACTAAGTATCCTTTTGTAATTATTTATTTAACATTTCTATTATAAATCAATAGATAATCAGTATTTTTGTATTCATAATATAATTGAGACTAAAACAATTATCCAGAAAAGACGTTATCTATAAGAACTAAATGCTGTCAGTTCTTTTTTTAGAATATTCAAACCCTTGACAAGGAAAAGATAAATCCTTTGTACTATACTACAAAATATAATATATGAACAGTGTAAAATGTATTTCTATTTTTTGTCTATTTTGTGTTCTTTTGAACGCTTGTAAAAAAACAGTAGAAAATCCCCCTATCGTAGAAGTAGAACCTGCCAGAGTTGATAATATTGAAATATACGGCGAATATGTTGGGATGATAAGAGCATCCCGTAATGTTGAGATCCACGCCCGTGTAGAAGGCTTTCTCGAACGGATGACATTTAGTGAAGGGAAAAAAGTTGAGGCTAATGAACCCCTCTTTTATATCAATGATAAATTATACAAAGCCAAAGTAGAAAAGGCCGAAGCACAACTCAAAAGAGATGAAGCTCAGGCTCAGAAAGCTGAAAGTGATTTGGCTCGTATCGAACCTTTGTATAATCAGAATGCAGCTAGTAGGCTCGACTTAGACAATGCTCGTGCAGCATTAAATATGTCGAAAGCCGATGTTGCTATGAGTAAAGCCGATTTGGAACAGGCAAAACTTGAATTGGGCTATACCGTAGTGCGTTCTCCCTTATCGGGTTATATCAGTGAGAGATATGTTGATATAGGTACCCTTGTCGGTAACTCAAAATCACTCTTAGCCACAGTTGTAAAACGCGATACTGTACTGGTCGATTTTAAATTAACATCATTAGATTATCTTCGTAGCCAACGCCGGAATGTGCATTTAGGAGAGCTTGATACTACCCGTTCATGGCAACCTACCGTAATAGTTACCCTTGCAGATAACTCTGTTTATAGTGAAAAAGGAGTTGTCGATTTCGCCTCTCCGCAAGTAGATCCTAAGACAGGTACATTTGGTGTGCGCGCCGAACTTCCGAATCCGAATCAAGTGCTTTTGCCCGGACAGTTTACACGTGTTAAACTTTTACTTGATGTGTTAGAAAATGTTGTTGTTGTGCCTAGAAAAGCTATCTCAATAGAAAAAGGAGGTGCTTTCATCTTTGTTATCCGTCCTGACAATGTAGTTGAAAAGCGATATGTAGAAACAGGTCCTGAACAAGATAATAAAATCGTGGTTACCAGAGGACTGTCTGCAAAAGAAAATATCGTAGTAGAGGGCTATCAGAAACTCACTCATGGGCAGAAAGCAATACCTCGAACACATGCAGAGATGCAGGCCATCTTGGATGAAGAAAAGAGTCAAGAAGTAAAAAAGGAGGATAAATAATGAAGTCCGGATTTTTTATAGACAGACCCGTTCTATCAACGGTTCTTTCCTTATTGATTGTAATTCTAGGTATTATAGGGTTAGCATTATTACCCATAGAGCAATATCCGCAGATTACGCCACCTGTTGTAAAGATTAGTGCATCATATCCCGGAGCAAATGCAACAACCGTTTCTCAGGCAGTAGCTACTCCCATCGAGCAAGAGTTGAATGGTACTCCCGGCATGATTTATATGGAATCTAGCAGCTCTAATTCCGGCGGGCTTTCCATTACCGTTACTTTCGATGTCGGTACAAATGCCGATCTGGCAGCAGTAGAAATTCAGAATAGAGTAAAATTGGCTGAAAGCCGTTTACCGGCAGAAGTTCTACAAAGTGGTATTTCTGTGGAAAAAGAAGCTCCCGGACAGTTGATGACAATTGCTCTGACCTCAGACGACCCCAAATACGATGAAATATATCTGAGTAACTATGCCACCATCAATATTTTGGATGTTATCAGACGTATTCCCGGTGTCGGGCGTGTATCTAACGTCGGTAGTCGCTATTATGGGATGCAAATTTGGGTATATCCCGATAGACTTGCCAGTTTTGGTTTGACTGTTAAAGATTTGCAAAATGCGCTTAAAGATCAGAATCGAGAGTCGGCAGCAGGCGAATTAGGAAAACAGCCAATCATCGATGTTGATGTGGCAATGCCTATTACAGCACAAGGTCGTCTTTCGACAGTTAGTCAATTTGAAGATATTGTAGTAAAAGCTGATAATGACGGATCATTTATCCGTATGCGCGATGTTGCCCGTGTATCATTAGAAGCATCATCCTATAATACAGAAAGTGGATTGAATGGTAAATATGCCACCATGCTTAGTATCTATATGCTTCCCGGAGCAAATGCGATGGAAGTAGCCCATGATGTAAAAGCTGCAATGGTGCAAATTAAACAGGACTTTCCCGAAGGGCTCGATTATCGTATTCCTTTCGATATGACAGAATATATAAACGAGTCTATACATGAAGTTTATAAAACACTTTTCGAAGCCCTAGCTTTAGTAATAATAGTGGTCTTTCTTTCTCTTCAAAACTGGCGAGCATCCATTATTCCTATTGTCGCAGTACCCATATCTTTGATTGGTACATTTGGCTTTATGTTGATAATGGGATTCTCTCTCAATATGCTTACTCTTTTGGGGTTAGTGCTTTCCATTGGTATTGTGGTCGATGATGC
>DHNQ01000008.1:5999-7455 GCA_002409595.1 Dysgonomonas sp. UBA5412 | reverse complement strand
GATGCCATTGTGGTGGTCGAGAATGTGGAACGTATAATGGCCGAGAAAAGAGTTAATGCCCGAGAAGCAACACATTTGGCAATGAAACAGTTAGCCGGAGCTTTGATTGCGACCTCATTGGTACTGGCAGCCGTATTCGTTCCCGTAAGTTTTCTGGATGGAATAACCGGTTCATTATACCGTCAATTCTCTGTAACGATTGTTGTTTCGGTTCTTATATCGGCAGTAGTCGCTTTAACGCTGAGTCCGGCGATGTGTGCCATTATTCTGCGTCCCGAAGAAGAGGGAAAGAAAAAGAATGTTGTCTTTCGTAAGATTAACGAATGGCTGGCTACGGGTAATAGTAAGTATAGTAATATCTTGATGAAGGTTATCAATAATCCACGTCGTATTCTTGCCGGATTCGGAATGGTACTGGTCTTTATTTTTATATTAAATAAAGTAATTCCTACCAGTTTTATTCCTCAGGAAGATCAAGGATATTTTACCGTAGAATTGGAGATGCCCGAAGGAACTACTTTAGAGCGTATGCGTACTGTAACGGACAGAGCCATTGCATATATAGATAATCTGGATGCAGTAGAATATGTTCAGAATGTAACGGGTTCGAGTCCTCGTGTGGGAACAAACCAAGGACGTACGACGCTAACTGTTATTCTAAAATCGTGGAAAGAGCGAAATGCCGGTGTAGCGGAAGTGATGCGTGAGGTTCAAGATGAATTTTACAAATATCCCGAAATAAGGTCGTATGTCAGTCGTCCACCGGTTATTCCGGGGCTGGGTTCTGCAGGAGGAGTGGAAATGAAATTACAAGCTCGATCTGATGCTCAATGGGACGATCTGGTCGCTGCTACCGATACATTTATGTATTATGCTAAAAAATCGAAGGTGCTGTCGAATGTGTCGTCATCTTTACAACCCGAAATACCTCAATTGTATTTTGATGTAGACAGAGATCAGGCGATGCTGTTGGGTGTGCCCATGTCGGATATTTTTTCTACGATGAAGGCATATTTGGGATCTGTTTATGTAAACGACTTTAATATGTTTAACCGTATATACAAAGTTTATATACAGGCAGACCAGTCTTATAGAGCTACGGCAGATGATATAAATCTGTTTTTTGTAAAAACAAATAGTGGAGCAATGGTTCCTCTTACTGCTTTAGGCAAGACAAGTTATACAACCGGACCGGGTAATATATCCCGATTCAATATGTACACATCGGCTTCCATGCAGGTGACGCCTTCGGCCGGACATAGTTCCGGGCAAGCAATGAATGAGATCAATCAGATTGTAAAAGAACACCTGCCTTCGAATATTGGTGTGGCATGGAGTGGTTTGTCTTTTCAGGAGCAGAAGGCATCGGGTCAGATGGGTGTTGTACTAGGCTTAGTTTTCTTATTTGTATTCTTATTTCTTGCTGCATTATATGAAAGTTGGACTGTACCGATTT
>DHNQ01000008.1:4358-5883 GCA_002409595.1 Dysgonomonas sp. UBA5412 | reverse complement strand
TGAAAGTTGGACTGTACCGATTTCGGTGTTGTTATCCTTGCCTATCGCCGCATTGGGTGCATTTCTCGGTATCTGGATACTCGGATTGGATAATGATGTTTATTTCCAGATCGGATTGGTAACGCTGATCGGATTGGCTGCGAAGAATGCCATCCTGATAGTTGAGTTTGCTAAAGAGCAAGTAGATGCCGGCATGCAGCCCGTCTTTGCTGCTATGCAAGCTGCAAAATTGCGTTTCCGTCCTATTCTGATGACATCTTTAGCCTTTGTTTTGGGTATGTTGCCGATGGTGATTGCTTCCGGACCCGGTTCGGCAAGTAGACATTCCATTGGTACGGGAGTGTTTTTCGGAATGATCATTGCTATTACTTTTGGTATAATATTAGTGCCGTTCTTCTTTGTAATGGTTTATAAGGCAAAAGAAAGATTTAAACTGCCGGAGTTAAAATATCCTAAGGTTTTGAGAATTAAGAATCTTATTAAAAAGAATGATAATGACTAAGTTTAAATATATATTGGCAATGTCTTTGGTGTTGCTTTGCTCTTGTAAAATAGGACAAAAGTATAAACAGCCCGAAATGGCTATGCCGAAAAATTTTGATGGTGCAATTGCTACAAATTCTACGGCTGCCGATATAGGATGGGGTGAGCTGTATAGCGATACCATTTTGCAAAACTATATAGAGAAGGCTCTCGATCATAATAAAGATATGCTTATCGCTGTTGCCCGTATAAAGGAGATGGCCGCAAATAAACGCATTTCTTTTGCTAATCTGTTTCCCGAAATTGGAGGAGAAGTTGCAGGACAAAAGGAATATCTGAACTATGGAGGGGATAATGATAAATATTCGCCCGAACTGAGAGCGAATGCTAATATATCGTGGGAACTTGACATTTGGGGAAAATTGAGATGGGCTAATGATGCCGGTGTGGCTGCTTATATGCAAACGGTAGAAGCCAAGCGTGCATTGCATCTTACTATTGTGGCACAGGTAGCACAAGCCTATTTTGAATTAAGGGTTCTTGATCGTGAGTTAGAAATCGTGAAAAAGACATTGGAAGCTCGTAGGGAAGGAGTACGTTTTGCAAAACTAAGATATGAAGGCGGACTAACTTCCGAAATTCCATATCGTCAGAGCCTTGTGGAGCTTGCCCGTACAGAAACTTTGATTCCGAATCTGGAGAACGAAATAAAGTTGAAAGAAAATGATTTGTTTCTGCTTATCGGAGAATTTCCTTCGGGTCGATTGGCTCGCGAAGGAGAAGATATAAGCCATCAGCAGATTCCACAGAATTTACCTGTCGATTTGCCATCTTCGTTGTTAAAGCGTAGACCGGATATGATACAAGCCGAACAGAAGCTTATTCAAGCCAATGCTGAGGTTGGTATCGCTTATACCGAAATGTTTCCTTCTTTGAAATTAACCGGACGTCTGGGTGGAGAAAATTCAGAATTGACAGATTTCTTAAAGAGTCCGACATGGTTTATTTCCGGAGTATTGACCGGTCCTATATTTAATATGGG
>DHNQ01000008.1:3788-4256 GCA_002409595.1 Dysgonomonas sp. UBA5412 | reverse complement strand
ACCGGTCCTATATTTAATATGGGGAAAAATAAAGCGAAGCACAATGCTGCTAAGGCTGTGTATGAGCAAGAAATATATGCTTATGAAAAATCGGTGATGGGGGCATTCAAAGAAGTAAACAACTCTATTGTATCTTTTAATAAGATGAAGGAGGTGTACCGCTATCAGGATGCTTTATACAATTCTACAAAATCCTATCACGAACTGGCAAAGCTGCAATATGTAAATGGAGTTATCAGTTATATTGACTTACTTGATGCTCAGCGTCAATTATTTGATGCCGAAATTGCATTAAATAATGCCATATTGAATGAGTTGATCTCTGTTGTTGCTTTATATAAGGCTCTAGGAGGAGGATTAAATAAATAGAGATTTATCTATATAGATAAGACATAAATGAAGGGAGATAAAGGTGACATTTAAAAAACGATGTTTTTTTGTCACTTTTGTAACCTTTTAGTTAAAATC
>DHNQ01000008.1:2008-3677 GCA_002409595.1 Dysgonomonas sp. UBA5412 | reverse complement strand
TTTGTAACCTTTTAGTTAAAATCGTAATTTTTACCTTAAAACAATATATAAAACATGAAGAAAATAATTTTAGTCTTATTTCTGTTTTGTGCTATTTCTATGGCTGCACAGAATAAGTATGAATTGAAGAAAGATATTCCCTATGTAGATAAAACGGAAACTGATGCTTATAGAAAGGAGCGTTGCAAACTGGATGTATATTATCCGACAGATAAAAAAGATTTTCCGGTAGTAGTCTGGTTTCATGGAGGAGGTTTGGAAGGTGGCGAAAAACATATTCCAAACGAATTGAAAGAAAAAGGAATTGCTGTAGTTGCTGTAAACTATCGCTTGAGTCCGAAGGCTCATAATCCGACTTATATTGAAGATGCTGCTGCTTCAGTAGCATGGGTTTTCAAACATATTGCATCTTTTGGCGGTAGTGTCCAAGATATATATGTTTCGGGACATTCGGCAGGAGGTTATCTCACATTAATGGTAGGGTTGGATAAGTCTTATCTGCAAAAGTATGATATAGATGCAGATAGTATCAAGGGGCTTGTGCCTATTAGCGGGCAAACCAATACTCACTATACTATAAGAAAAGAACGAGGATTGCCTCAGAATATACCTTTGATAGATACCTATGCTCCTTTAAATCAGGTAAGAGCTAATATTCCGCCGACTCTGCTTATTTCAGGAGATCGTAATTTAGAGATGACGGCTCGCTATGAAGAGAATATTCATTTGGAAGCCATTCTCAAGTCTTTTGGTAATAAGGAGATTACAATGTATGAGGTACAAGGCTTTGATCATGGAGGAGTAGGAGCGCCGGGTTGTCTCTTACTTTTAGATTGGATCAAGAGATATTCGAAGAAATAAATAAAAGTAAAAGGCGGAGCATCTTAGATACTCCGCCTTTTATATACTTATGAGACTTACTCCTCAGAAGTTCTCTCTTATATTTTGAGCTATCTTTTCAAACTCGGCTTGCTCCAATTTTAACCTCGCATTTGCCAATGACATATCCGATTCCTTCGTTATGGGGATCAGATGGATATGGGCATGAGGGACTTCCAGACCAACTACCATTAGTCCGACCCGTTTGCAAAGAACAGCCTTTTCGATAGCCTTAGCTACCTTCTTGGCAAATATATTCATATCTCCTAGAGTCTGATCATCTAAGTCAAAGATATAATCAACCTCTTGTTTTGGAACAACCAGCGTATGTCCTTTAGCCATAGGGCTAATGTCAAGGAAGGCAAAGAACCTATCGTTTTCTGCTACCTTATATGAAGGGATCTCACCGGAGATTATTCTACTAAAGATACTCGCCATCTGTGTATTATATTGAAATATCCATTATTTCAAAGCTCATAATACCTGAAGGTACCTTGATCTCAGCAACGTCTCCAACTTTTTTCCCCATCAACCCCTGAGCAACAGGAGTGCTTACGGCTATCTTATTTTCTTTAAGATTAGCCTCACTCTCGGCTACAAGAGTATAGGTCATTTGTTGATTATTCTTGGTATTCCTGATCGTTACCTTGTTCAGTATCTGAACAAAATCAGTACCTATCGCATCCTCATTGATGAATCGGGCATTAGCCATCAAGTTTTTCAATTGGGCTATTTTTGCTTCTAAAAGCCCCTGAGCCTCTTTAGCCGCATCATACTCTGCATTTTCAGA
>DHNQ01000008.1:1729-1909 GCA_002409595.1 Dysgonomonas sp. UBA5412 | reverse complement strand
ATCATACTCTGCATTTTCAGACAGGTCACCCTTGTCTCTTGCTTCTGCTATCTGTTTAGATATAGCAGGTCTTTCCACGTTTTCGAGCGTGGCAATTTCTTCCTTTAGCTTTTTATAACCGTCTTCGGTCATGTAAGTGATAGCCATAGTAATTAAAGATTAAATTAGTAAGTGACTATT
>DHNQ01000008.1:0-1585 GCA_002409595.1 Dysgonomonas sp. UBA5412 | reverse complement strand
GATTAAATTAGTAAGTGACTATTAATTATTTGTTATTTTAAGCGATAAAAAGAAAAAGAATCCTTGCCGTATAGGCCAGAACTCCTTTTCTTTCTTTATGCTATATATAGGCAAAGATAAAGTATAATTTCTGGATAATCAAAATTTTTATAATAATTTCTGAACTTCTGCGGACAGATCATCAGACGATATTATGCGTTTTACAATGTCGCCTTGCTTGTTTATTAGGTATATAGTAGGAAATCCCTGTATGTTGTATTTAGTTAGTAATTCTGAGTTTAAATATTTGTCGTCTCTTACACATATCCAAGGCAGATTTACAGCACTGTTTCTCCAAGCATGCATGTCTGTGTCAAAAGATACCTGATAGATTTCCATGTTACCTTTGTATTTAGAATATACCTTATTCAATAATATATTGTGTGCAAGAGAGAAGTCTGTCTGATATGCCGTAAAGTCTAAGAGAACGACTTTTCCTCTCAGCGAAGACAAGCTGACCTCTTTATTATTTATATTAGGAAGAGTTATATTATAGTAAGTTCTATTGTCTACACTGTCTGCCTTTATCATTTTACTGAAAGCTTCCTCCTGAGTCTTAGATCTTCTTATCTCACTAAGAGCCGCAAGGGTAAAACTCTTAAGGTTTTCCGCTCTGGGCGATTTAGGATATGTTGTATCCCATATTGTAGCCACAGCTTGGAACAATGAAATATCCTTTTTATTGTAAGGGTCGAAAATCAGATAATTGTCCACCTTCTGGAATAAAGCAAAATAAGCTGCAGGACTATTGTAATCAGAAAAGATCAGATCTTTCGCTTTCTCCTTATATTCATTAACGCCCTCTTCCACTAGTGCCACATATTCATCTTGAGATAATTCCTTACTTTCATATTTCTTATTCAGGTTAGAAAAAGTCTGACTCAATTTGTTTTGAGCCAAAACTACATCTTTTATCTTTAACGTAGAATTAGAACCCTCCACTGTATAATCAATAGAGAAATTTTTTTGTAGAGCATTTATAGTTATTGTTTCAGTAGAATCTACAGCCAGATTTATAGTTTGATCATTCAACCTTAATAGATAGAATTCCGGATAATCTAAACGAGCCTCGGTAAATTTGAAATTGCCATCTTTACCTAATCTCACAGAATCTATAATAGTAGTCTCTGTTAAAGTCCTTCTTTCCAGAAAGAGAGTAGTTGTATCAGCATCCGTTATTTTTCCTACAATAGTAAACTGATTCTTTTTATCATTACATGACATAAGAGTAATTACAGCAATAATAAAAAGAGTAAATTTTGATAAAAGAGACGTTTTCATGTATAATCTATATTAATAATTTTAAGAAGAACAAAGATATTAAATATAATCAAAATCGATTAATAAGAAATACTTCCTTTTTCTCTTAATATCGTATTTTCTATCGACACACTTTAGGTATATATAATACTGAAATTTATAGAAAGTGAAATCCAGAAGATAATCCTTTATTACTCTTCTACAGACACCCTTTCCCTTTTCCATAAAAAAAGATTCATCCCTATCCCTTTGTCTTGCAATTGATTAATAAAAAGTACTAAAAAAA
>DHNQ01000031.1:5679-17173 GCA_002409595.1 Dysgonomonas sp. UBA5412 | reverse complement strand
TTTTTCAATTATTATATACAATAAATCACTGTAACCCTATCTTTTATATTTTATCTTTTCTAAAAGGTGATTTTTGAATATGTTTTTTTCTTTCTTCTTGAAATTCCTTTCTGAATTTGTTTTGTTCTTCTTCTTTTTCTTTACGTTCTTTTTCTTTGATTAGGTAGTTGGAACGTGCAGATGATAATTCAGCTTCATCTTTAATTGTTTTAAAATTTCCATCTTTACATTGTGGACAAATATAAATTGTATTGCCTGATAAATCTTTCATTGATATTATTTCAATTTCATTAGTAAATATTTTATAATTATATATCTATTTACATTAAACTAATGGAAGCCATGATAAAATCACTTGCTACGTCATCAAATTTGTCACGTAATTCTTCATAGAAATCATACTTGTCCTCTAAATCAAAGAGTTTGTTTTCTTGGGAATCGGTGAGTTCAAATTTAGACTGTAATTCGTCTATCCGTTTGTCTAACTTCTCCAATATTTCATCTAATTCGATTTTATAACTTTCTGCTTCTTTCTCAAGTGTTTCAACTTTTAGCCTCATAGCTTCAGCTAGTTTCTCGTAATCTTTCATGTTTTATCTTTATTTATGCTGTTTTTACATAAGAGTATGTATGCAAGATAGAATAAAGTATGGAGATTATCGCCGACCACCAATAATAGAAAATAAAAAAAATATATTCACACTATGTGGTATTTTGTAAGTAATAGAATTAGGGGGTGTACCCTTGCTTGTTTAGAGCCGATATAAGGGATGGGTTTGTCTATTGAATGATTGGATAGGTAGTGAAGTTCCAAACCTCTACATGGGGTATAAATTATCTGATGGATTAATTGAGATAGATTGTTTAAGTCTAAAAAATGATATAATTGAAAGGGTAAATTTAATATATCCTGAGTTGTGGGGACATTTATGGGGACATGAGGTTAAAAGAAAAACGCTAAATATCTAACTAATAGATATTTAGCGTTTACTTTGGCGGTATGGACGGGACTCTTATTTATTTTTAATATTTTTCTATATTTTACAATAATTACTATATATCAATACTTTATATTTTTATAATTTTCCATTTTGTTTGCATTGTTCAATAGTTTTTGTAGATTTGCACGACAAATGCACGACACTTTTAAATATAAAAAGTATGGCAAATTATGTTCCTTATATACTAGCGAAACGTATTTCTCAAGATGGGACTACTCCTTTGTATGTATGTTATAACTATTCTCGTTCTCGAAGAACTCTTATCGCAACAGGTTACGACATAAAGCCTGAGCATTGGGATAATAAGAAAAAATGGATAAAGCGAGCTTGTCCGCAATTTGAAGAGATTGATCTTGTACTTACCAAAATAACATCTAAACTTGGCGAAATACTCAGTTATGCAGTGGACAATACTATTGACCCTACTGTGGACTATATTCTGCTCGAATTGGAAAAGAATAGGGAATATGAGCAACGTTCAAATAGAGTAGATATGTTTAAAACATTGGAGCTGTATATTGAAGAAAAAGCTCCCCATGTTTCTAAAGATCAAGTAAAAGACTATAAAACATTGCGAAAGCACCTCACTAATTTCAAAGAATATTCATCTCAGCCTGTTACATTCAGAAATTTGAATCTTAAATTCTATAATGAATTTATGGATTATCTTTTCTACAAAGCTGTCAAACCAGATGGGACAGTTGGTTTAGTTACTAATTCGGCAGGAAAAGTTGTACGACTGCTAAAAGGATTTGTCAACTATCAAATTACGAAAGGGGTGATTCCTAATATTGATTTGAAATCATTCAAGGTTGTAGAGGAAGAGACGGATGCAATTTATCTCAATGAAAAAGAATTAGAGGCTATTTATAGGCTTGACTTATCTGAGGATAAGGAATTGGAAGAAATAAGAGACATCTTCATAGTGGGCTGTTATACAGGCCTTCGATATAGTGATTTATCTACACTAAACTCGGAGCACATTGATCATATCAATGGGAATATTAATATTAAGCAACGTAAAGTACACAAAGCCGTTGTTATTCCAATGATTGACTATGTGCCTGATATTCTTAAGAAGTATGATTATAATTTACCGAAAGTCCATAGTTATAAATTTAATGAACGAGTAAAAGAGTTAGGACAGAGAATAAAACTTATCCACAAAGTAGAAGTCGTGAGAAAGAAAGGAAACAATAGGGTTGCCGAGGTAAACAAGAAATGGGAAATGATCTCGTCACATACCTGTAGGCGTTCCTTTTGTACCAATATGTATCTATCGGGCTTTCCTGCCGAGGAACTAATGAAAATATCGGGACACAAAAGTCCAGCTGCATTTATGCGATATATTAAAGTCGATAACTTTCAGGCTGCTGATAGATTGAAAGCATTGAGAAATAACTTGAAGAAGTGATTTTCTAATTCTGCATCTAATGGTTGCAGAATTAAACTTCAGTTTTTGTTATATTTTATTATTTTTACAGATACAAATAACTAATTCCAATATGGAACTCAATAAACGACAGTCGAGCTTTGACCAACTTATAGATAGTATTTCTCAAGCACATTATCAATTTCAAGATAATGCTCAAAAGAGTGTCAATCTAAATCTGACCCTTCGCAATTGGCTTGTTGGATATTATATCGTTGAGTATGAACAGAAGGGAGAAGATAAAGCAAAATATGGAGATAATTTGATAGGTGAAATAGCCTCTCAATTGAAACAAAAAGAGGTAAAAGGATTTTCTGTCAGTGCTCTGAAAAATCATAGAACTTTTTATCAGAGGTATCCGCAAATAAGACAATCAGTGATTGGCTTATTGCAAAGCATAGATAATCAGCTGAATATACAAGGTTTAGAAAAAAGCCAATCACTGATTAGCCAATTCGATGAGGAAATGATATTACCTGTTGAGTTGATATTATCGAAACTCACATACACACATTTTATAGAGTTGTTTAAAATTGAAGATCCTTTGGAACGTTTATTTTATGAAGTAGAAACGATCAAGAACAATTGGAGCGTTAGAGATCTGAAAAGAGCCACAAATACGTCTTTAGCTTTCCGAACATCTATATCTACGAATAAAGAGGCACTTATAGCCAAAGTGAAGAGTCTAAAGCCTACCACTAATTCCGAAATACTTAGAGATCCCTATATTCTTGATTTTTTGGGTTTAGAAGATAATTCTGCCCACTCAGAACTAGACTTGGAGCAAGCTATACTAACTCATTTACAAAAATTTCTGGTAGAACTTGGGACTGGGTTCTGTTTCGAAGCTCGCCAAAAACGAATTACATTTGACAATACTCATTACCGGATAGACTTAGTGTTTTACCATCGAATTTTAAAAAGTCACGTTTTAGTAGATTTGAAGATCGGAGAATTTACTCATGCCGATGCAGGGCAAATGACTCTTTATCTGAATTATTTCAAAGCAGAAGAGATGACAGAAGGCGATAATCCCCCAATCGGAATTATTTTATGTGCTGATAAAAATGACACATTGGTAAAATACACTACTGTCAATATGGAAGATCAGCTCTTTGTTTCAAAATATCTTCTAAAATTACCAGATAAGAAAGTTTTAGAAAATATTGTCAAAGCAGAGTTGGAGAAATAAACGAATGGAATTTCTCCGGCTGATGGTTGGAGAATTATAAAGTATAGATTATATGACAGTTTTTTTAAGAGTACATCATTGTGGAATACGCTCTTAAAGATTCTATTCAACCAATTGGTGTGGCAACCTATAGACTTACATCTGAATTGCCTGATTCTTATCAGAAAATCCTTCCAGATGGGAAAAGATTGCGAGAAAGATAGATTTGTTGAAAGAATAGTGATTTAATTCGGGCTTCAATGACCGCCGAATTCAGAATATTCAATAAGCCAATCAACGATTAGCTTATTGAAGAATAAAAAATCAAATTCTTTTACTCCAGTATTGCATCCAATATTTCCTGAAAAATATTATTTTTGTTAGGGAACGCTGATAAACAATCTCTTGTGAAAACAAAATACCGTATACTATTATTTGGAAATCATCAGAAACAAGTATTGCTGCTATTTATTCTTCTCTTGCAGCAATCAGGAATATTTGTCATATCTCAAACAAAAATAACTTATCCTGAGTTGGAGCTGTATCGCCGAACACTTGCTTCAGAACAGGTCTCTGCCTATCAAAAAGCATTGAAGGATTATGACAATGTATCACATATCGAAAAAACATATTCAGATAATAAAGAACTGAACCATCATTACAAAAAAATTACTAATCTGCCCAGCACAACATACGATCAAACAAACCTAAAAATTAACGAATACTATTCCCTGTCGCTGCAAGCCGCAAGGAAACGATATATTAACTTGGAGCTTGAATTACTCCTCCAAGCATTCAATACGGCCTTTTGGTCGCAGCCCCCCAGTTATACAAAAGCCTTTGAAATGGCTATACTACTCGAAAAGAAGCTATCCGTTGTTTCAGAGAAAGAATATCCCGATAAAAGAGCCGCTTATTTTAAATTAGGAGAAGCCTATTATCTATTCAATGACTTTAATAAAAGCATCGAATTACTTAAACATGCTATCACAGAAAAGCCTTCACGCTCTTTTACCGACTGTGCCAATCTGGATGCACGTAAAATTATTGGTATCTGTTATGCCAATATAAGCCAGATGGATACTTCCGACTATTACTTCCAGTCTACACTGAAGAGTAAAGATATTGTGCTTAACCGCCCTGTATATAATGCTATTGCCTTGTCACATTTGGCATGTAATGCGATGCTGAAAGGAGAATACGAAAAATCTCTGGCATTGGATCTGGAAGTACTACCGTTTTTGAAAAGAGGGGATGATTACGGACATCTTGCCGGAATGTATGCCTGTCAATGTTTTTCCTATTTCGGAATGGAAGAATCATCCCAAATAGCCATGTTAGCAGACAGTGTTCTTTACTATGCACACAAAGATACTTATAATAAAAATAAACGTCTAAAGCAGGCGTACACCATTTTGGCAAAATACAGTGCCAAGCAAGGAGATATAGATAAGGCACAGGAATATAATGATTCTCTAATAAGTATTTATAAGGAAGAAGATAAAGTTTGTAGCTCTCAGTATATCGTTCAGGCAAAGCAAAACATTGCAGAAAACGAAATAGAAACAAGAAAAGCGGAAGCTGAAACACAACGCAAAGCCATACTTATTATATCTATTGTATTTATACTATCAGTGGCAGCTTTATCTGTTATTGTAGTACTTTATCGCCGTACACAAGCAGCCTACAGAATCTTAGTTCGAAAAAATCAGGAGTGGGCAAACTCAATAGAAGGAATTGAGGGTACATTTATACTTAATCCGATTGACTACAAAAATGATGATAAGAATAAACTAACTCCTGTTGGTATAGATAACCCCTCGAACAATGTATCCAAAGAAGACCTTGCTGTCATGTCACGTATATTCTCTCTTGTCGTCGGTCAGAAGCTATATACTTCACCCGGCTTTAACCTTGAGATTTTATCAAAACATGTGGGTATCAACCGTAAATACCTATCCAAAGCAATCAATAGTGCAACAGGTAAAAATTTCAACACCTATATCAATGAATACCGGATAAAAGAAGCTATCCGCCTTTTATCCGATCCTGGAAATAAATTTTTATCTGTCGATGATATCGGAATACGGGTTGGTTTTAGCAACCGCAGTTCTTTCTATGAATCATTCCGAAAAATGACAGGTATTTCTCCTTCCCAATTCAAAAAAATGAAAAAAAACATGTCAGGATTTGAGGATTAATATCCACTGTATTTATTTGTTAATAAATATTTTACAACAAAATATGTCAAGAATCAGGCAAAAGCAAGTCTCACAGCTCTTTTACCTGATTTATTTTTGAAATTTTCGTTTAACTTTACTCTGTGTTTTAACACATCATCTCGCAATTTTCATTCTGATACTAAATAGATTCAGGCTATTTCCATTGCCCTAAGATATAATATAACATCTATATAAACAAAATAAAGAACAAGATGAAATCTCATACCCTCTTTATTCTATTGTTTGCTTTATCCTTGTATTCTTACGGACAAAGCAACACGGAATCATTACCTACTTACTCGCCAAAAGGAAGCATTAGTTTACGGACAAACGTAGTCCCCTGGTTAATGCTTACCCCGAATGTGGGTATAGAATATAAAACCTCCGACCATGTAAGCCTGATTATTGATGGTGGCTGGGCACACTGGAGCCTTGATACCCAAAACAAATACTGGCGGATGTGGAACGTAGCTCCACAGGCACGCTATTATATAGGAACATCCAAATACAATTACATCGGAGCCCAATATACAATGGGCGAGTACAACCTGACAGGCAACCAAGGCAAGTATATGGGTGGAGGACTTACCCTCGGTCATCAATTCGATGCAGGCAAAAATCTGATGGTCGACTTAGGATTTTCGTTAGGCTACCTGCATTTCTATGACAAGGAAAAATACCAACGGATTGGAGGTGTAGACTACCGTGACGGAAAGAAAACCGCTAACGGCTACTGGGGGCCAACAGGTATCTCCATGACCTTTGTCTGGAAAATAAATTGATAACGGAAAAATAAATCAAGATATGAAAATCAATATAAACAAGCTACTCCTATTCACTGCTAACTGTTTACTGTTAACTGTAATATCCTGTACCAGAGTAGACCTCGAAGATCCGTTGAAAGGAAAAATGACACTTGTTACCGACTGGAGTAAACGTACCTCGGGTATAGAGCAACCTGCAAGTTACATGGTAATAATCAACAATCAAACCTTAAACTATACACAAGCCACGAACATATTACCAGAGCTTGAGGCAGGTAATTATCCCATTTATATCTATAACAGCCCTGATAAAATAAGCATCACAGGGACAACCGCAGCAGTAACAATGACAGGTAATTTGGTTGATCCCCTTCCCGGATGGCTATTTACAGCCACTACAGAAGCTAGATATGCCGACTTCAAAGAAGAGATAATTACTGTACAAATGCAACAACAGATACGACAATTGACAATAGAATTAACCGTAACAGAAGGCGACCCCGAACGTATTGCATCCACTTCCGCAACGTTGACAGGTATTGCCAACAGCCTTGATTATGAAAGTAATATACATAGCGGTGCAAAGCTATCTATCGCACCCTCTTTTACCCGCGATGGCAATAAGCTCACCGCGACAGTTCGTCTGTTAGGTATGGCGAATGAAACTAAGAAACTCATATTGGATATCACCTTTACCGATGGCGAGACTCAACACATAGAATCGGATGTGAGTGCCCAATTGGTTAATTTCAATCAGAACAAACATGTTCCTCTAACTATTTCAGGCAATCTGAATACACCCGAAGAAAGTGGATTTGCAGCCACCATTACAGGGTGGAAGATGACAGGTAGCAGCAGCGGAGTAGCTTGGTAATCATCAAAAAGTAAAAGAGAACTAATAAAAAAAGCTAAAATATATGAAAGCAATACGATTATTAACGTTACTGGGCAGCCTCGTGTGGATGGCTTCATGTAGCAATGATAATGATGAATTATTTCCGAACCCACAAGGCGGTGAACAGATAACATTTGCAATGAATTTTGCCGGAGAGGAAGACAACGCGCCTAAAACAAAGGTTGCTACTACATATAACTTCATCAGTACGTGGCAGAATGGCGATAAAATAGGAGTATACATCGTAAAAGGTAATGGAGGATTACTGGCATCGGGTAACTATGCCGATAATGTGCAATTTACTTACAACAATGGAGCATGGATTACCATCACTCCGCAGTATTACCCAAACGATGGTGATAATTTGAGTTTTTATGCCTATTATCCCTACGATGCCGGTATGACCAACCCGAATGCTTACATTTTCAATGTACCGATAGATCAAGCGTCTAATGATGGTGAGTATTATAAGAAAAATGATTTTTTGTGGGCTAAACTGGAGAATGTTTCTAAAAATGACAATGCTCTAGTTTTACTATTTTCACATGCTTTGGCTATGATAGAATTAGCTATAGCTGATAATGTTAACACCCCACCAACAGTCAATCTATTGGAGGCAGTAACCGATTGCACTATAAATTTGGCTAATCAAAGTATAATACCCGGAAGCACAAAGAATACGATCCAAATGTGGCGAAGATATACTAGTGGTTATTATACCTTTTTTCGCTGGGCATTAGTGCCTCCTCAAACAATGGATATTCGCTTTGTGTGGAAGAAAAACGACATACCTTACACAGTCACTCCCGCAACAAATGTGGCCCTTAGAAGCGGAAATATAAAGAAATACAGTACAACTCAACCATAAAATAGGAATAATAAATAATATATAAAATAATTTAAACAAAACAGATTATGAAAACAAAATTTCTGTCAGCATTAGTAATTACAGTAATTTTACTTGTATCATGTAGTAACGAAGACAACACACCCGAAACAAACGACGGACATGTAAAATTCTCGTCAGGTGTATCTGCTAACCAGACCAAAGTAGGCGGAAGCGATGGCAATCAGTGGGAAGGCAACGAGGCAATCGGTATCTATATGGTAGAAACCGGAGACGTGCTTATAGCCGAAGATGCCGAAAATATTAAGTACACTACAACATCCACAGGTGCGGCAGCAACTTTCACATCCACTACCCCTATTTACTATCCCGTGGATGCTACGCAGAAAGTAGACTTTATTGCCTATCACCCCTACAGTGGTTCGGTAAGCAGTTATGTATATCCCATAAATGTAGCCAACCAAAGCAATCAGTCGGCTATCGACCTAATGAGGGCAACGGCCAACAATAGCGGATCGGGATACGACAAAACACAAGGAGTGAGCTATGTAAATCTAGCATTCGATCACAAGTTGACTAAGGTGATAATCAATACAACTCCCGACACCGATAACGGGCTTACACAAGCCGATCTAGCTAACATGACTGTAACCATCAATGGGTTGAATACAAAAGCTAATTATAACATAACCACAGACTTATTGAGTACACCAAATACCGTTGCCGACATATTGACAAAAAGCACTACTGCCGGAACGCTGTACGAAGCTATTGTAGTGCCCCAGTCTTTTACCGCAGGTGCGGTAACCGTTGAGTTCGCTCTGAATAATGTCAAAAGCGAAGTATTTGTTTATGAAGTCCCTGCCACAACTTTTGCCAAAGCTGAAAAACACACCTTCAATGTTACGGTGCAACGCACAGGCGTAGCTGTTCGTGGTACTATCAATGGATGGGATCCGGTAGGAGCTGTAAGTGGTACTGCAAAATAATTTCAGCTGAAAAATGATGAAACAAATAATGAGATTATATGCTCTTCTTATTGTGTCCTGCCTTTTGCTGGCAGGATGCAGCAATGATGAAGATGTGGGCAATTTGGATAATCTTGTCGCCGCGCAGTTTGGTTCGGGCATTGTGCAAACTAAAACCACAAATGGAGGCAACCAATGGACGCTGAACGACAAGGTTGGTATCTATATGGTGAAAAACGGACAGACGCTTAGCAGTAGCAATATCGCTGAAGGTGCTGACAATATACAATATAAGGCGCAGACAGGCGGCAATGCTATTAGCGGATTTGCTCCTGCGAGTGGTACGCCTATTTTCTATCCACAGAATGGAGATAATGTAGACTTTATTGCCTACTACCCGTACAAATCTCCATTGACTAATTACACCTATCCTGTGGATGTGAGCGATCAAACAACTCCAGCCGATATAGATGTATTGTATGCTAATACTGCAAATATCATTCATAGTGGTTATAATAAAAATAGTGGTACAGTAGATTTGGGGTTCAACCATGTATTAAGCAAGCTTAGCTTTACGCTGATTTCGGGTACAGGTTCCCCTAGTCTGGCAGGAGCTAAAATAGAAATTACCAATCTTGCTACTACTGCCGATATGAGTTTGGCAGATGGGACTGTTACGGCAACTAATAGTGGACAGACATTAATCGCCAATACCGCTACAGAAGGGTTGAGCAGTTCGGCTATTGTGATACCGCAAACCTTATCGGGAACGAAATTGATAGTTACCCTTGCCGACAATGCAAGCAAATTTGAATGGGATTTTCCTGCGAATACAGAACTTCAGATAGGTAAAAACCACCAATACACCATTACAGTAAGCAAGACGGGTATTACTGTAAGTTCAAGTGGTATAACTATCTGGACGGGAACTGGTGATCTTGCGACGCCGGGTACGGCTGGGACGCTTACTCAATATAAAGTAGGCGACTACTATCCCGATCCGACAAATCCGGGTACTGCCATCGGCGTGGTTTTCTGGCTCGACCCGACTGCGTGGGGCTATAACTCTTCAGGAACACCAACAGGTTATTTTGGGAAGATAGTAAGTTTGGATCAGCAAAATGGTGTTCCGTGGGGAGATAATAATATAGATGAGCAAGCCGCTGGTGTAGAAGGTATCAGGAATAGTTCTGACGGTTCTCAAGGAACATTCAATCTTATAAGCAAGAGAAAAGACCAGTCGAATTTCTCAACTGCGTATAGAGCATTCAACTGGATATATCAGAAAAACGCCAATGATGTCAATGGTATTTGGTATATGCCTGCCATTGATGAGTTAAAGACATTATACAATATACAAGGAACAATAAATCCGAAAATAACCAGTGCCGGAGGTACAGCTGTATATTTCTTCTATTACCTTTCTTCTACGGAATATGCCAGTAACGGAGCCTATGTTATTGATCTGGAGGATGGGACAGTATATAGTAGTCCGAATGCTATGAATAAGTCTAGTTCCACATCAACTATATATGTGAGAGGTATAGCAAAATTTTAAATAACTAAAATATAGTCTTCTCGCCCTTTTTCCGGGCGGGCAGGCCTATTATAAATCACTAATCAATAAAATTATGAAACAACTAACAGAAACGGCGATATTTCGCCAGCTGAGCACAGGAGAAGCCTTGAAATCTAACGAAGTAGTGCTCAAAACAATGTATGAGGATTTTGCTCATGCAGTCGTCGAGATTTGTACTTGCCATTAGGCAGATGTCCCTCCTTACTTTACACTACATTATAACCGCTCGGAATTCGACCAACTGACATTCGCCGCAAGCACTCAGGGCTCGGGAAAAAAACACTTCAATGCATATTTGATTTCTTCTCGGATTTACCGTCTCTGCCCTTGATTTTTTTTAGGCTCATTCAGTTTTATCCCTAAAGCCTCTAATGATTCCCTGTATTTTTTCCTGCACCAATTCGTATCATCTACTCCGTCAATAGTCAGTTCATATTTGTCTGGCTTTTCAGGATGTTGCTTGATTTCCGCAACTGACCTTTCCGTTTTAAAATATCGCTTGTATTCGGGAGAATATACATCCCCTTTGAATACGACAGGCTTTATTTCTAATATATTCTTGATAAGACTCTCTGTAAACTTCATAGTCTGCAACAACCTTTCAATCCATAGCAA
>DHNQ01000031.1:0-5619 GCA_002409595.1 Dysgonomonas sp. UBA5412 | reverse complement strand
CCTTTCAATCCATAGCAACTCCTTGATCTTTGGAAATAAGTCATAGATTTTCTTTAGTTCCTGCTTTAGTTTATCATATGCAGTCTCATGTTCCTTTTGCTTGGTTTGCATATCCTGTTTCAGAGTCTTCACTTCTTGAATTAGATTTTCTTTTTCTTCTTTCAGATACTCTATCTCCTGCTGTTGCCGTTTCACTTTGGAAGAACCTATCATAGAGCTAATCCCATCCATAATAGTAGAACCTACATCGGCCGCCGTATTTTTGAGTTTCTCGGTTTTCAATTCGCCCTTAGTTTTACTAAGTACCTGTTCTGTTTGTAGCAATTCGGCTTCTTTCTGTTGCTTCTGCTTCTCGGCTTGTTCGAAATCTTGCTTTGCCTCCTGTTCCTGTTGTTTGAGTTGCTCAATGTTCTTGCGTCTGGATTCTTCCTGCATCAGCAATAATCCTATATTTACCTGTAAGTTATTAGATTCTTCTTTTTGATTGCGGTAAAATTCCGATGTGCTGATATGCCGGGCTTCCGATCCTTTGATTCCACGTTCCAATCCATATTTAGCCATCGCTTCTGCATAACTATCCTGATAGTGAATCAGCTTTTCTTTGGTCATTACATCATCAGCACATAAACGAGGCCTGTTTGTGTTTTTCTTCTTATACTGCTTTTTCGGAGCTTCCTGTACTTTATTCGATTTCTTTTGTCTCCGTTCTCCCTGAACAATCGGGACTACCGATGCATGTATATGCGGAGCATCTTCATCCAGATGCAAAGTTGCTGCCACAATATTTTTCTCTCCGTATTCTTTTTTCAACCAATCCATACTATCCCGACACCAGTCATCGAGTTTGCCTTCGGCTTGTATCCGCAACATATCCTCAGTACTGCCTGATAGTATAAGTCGAATAACCTGTACCTGATTCTTTCCGACCTTACGGCTTAATCCTGCATTTTGTATCCTGTGTTTTATAGCCTCTGTCCTGTTAGTTACCCCTTCGGGGAATGGAACCAACTCTTTATTCAGATGTGTCCGTTTCGGATCCACATTCGGAGCTATTACTTTTCGTTCTATATGGTCTGTCATCGCCGCTTCGTTTCCCGGCGATTTATCTAAATGGAGAACAACATATCCCATAGCTATTTTTAATTAAAAAGTTCGTAATTTTGATAATTGGAAACCATGCCAGCCGACTATCCTTTGTCGGTGTACAATGATTCATCATTCTAAATAGTCGCTTCAGAGCGACTGCGGTCATCAGGCCGCTCAGGGGGATTCAAAAGGGGGAACACCCTTTGCCTATTGGGATTTTTTAGTGGTAGTGCAACGGGAGCGTAAAGAAAAATCCCTAATAGGCTATGGCTTTTTCAAAAGCCCCTGGGGTACGCACGAAAGCTTAAGGTCTGAAACCTTTGAAGGGTTTCCGTTTAACCTCGATTTTAGGCTTCTCTTTCTGCTGTATCTGCCTGATCGAAATAAGATACTCGTTCAGGTCTTTATAGTCTGCATACTTTGTTGACTGATCAATTACAGCCGGATGAGTTTTTTTGATGGTCAAAGTAGCTTTCTTCCCCGGATCATCATTATCGAGATAAGTACGTATTTCTTTGTAACCTTTTAGCCTGTCGATAGCTTTGGGTAGGTTGGATAGTGAATTAAGCACTATTACATCCTCTTTGAATATATGGGTATTCTTTAGTGTCAGATAGGAGAGTAAATCGGTAAAGCCTTCAAAGACCAGGCACGATTCTTTTGGGCTGTTTGTACTGTTTGCTCCGTTATATGTTGTTACCTCCATAGAGGTACAGCCCTTAAATGGCTCGCTCCGTAATATCCAACCTTTACTGTCATTTGGAAAACCGATAGCGAAGAACGATTTTCCGTTTGTGGAATAATGAATTTCAGAGCAATATTGCTTAGCGATATCAAGACTGATCTTTCTTTCCGATAGATAATTGATCAGGGCTTGATGCGTGATCGGAAGTACCTTTTGTATTGTTATAGTCGGAGTATTATTATTTGAATTATTGCCGTGAAAAGAAAAAGACTCTGATTGCTGTTGTGCTGTTGTAGTGTTGTGCAGATTTACTGATGTACTGTTGTATCGATTTAGTTCTTGCATTGCTTCGTTCAATGAACAATTATTGATTCGCATAACCAAATCGATCATTGTTCCCCCGTCATTGCTTCCGAAATCGATCCATAGATTTTTATTATAATCGACTTTCAGGCTTGCATTATTGTCCTCTCTGAATGGAGAACGGTACATGCCATAATAACCATGATCTTTAACCGGATGGATACCTCTATTAGCTAAATAGGCTTTGATACTTATTTTATTTGCTTCATTATATGTTATCATAATCTTGTTTTTAATTTTGTAGAACTTTTTCTTACTACATACTACAAATGATTTAAGTGTCTTATTTATAGGCTATAATATGTAGTATCTATATCGAATTGTAGTAACTATATACCTTACAACTGTAGTAAGGTAGTAACAAGAGAGTAAGATGATATTTTTGCAACAAACTACACCTAATCTTTTTTCTTTCATGGGATTAGTTAGTTATGTAGTAAGATAGTAAGCAAAAAGAATAAATCATCTTTATTACAGTTCTTGATCGACAAAGGGATTCGGCTTAATCTTCTTTATCCGGTAACCATATACAGGAGCGGGATTGCGGTTAATCCGTTTCTGAGTCCGTGTAAATCCGGCCTTTCGGATGGCTTCGCCCATCCGTTTCTCTGACAGGGGCAAAGAGCTGAACATCCTAAGATAGTTCAGTACCTGAGCCGTCGTCATAAACGAATCGTCCGTATCATCGGGCTTTTCAAAACCCTGCATCAGCATTTCATATTCTACTGTTTGCACATGAAAACCCGAACTTAACCGATGTAATTCTTCTATTTCCTTGTCATCAAACCAATAGCGGACACTTTGTTTGTATAAATACATGATTTCAGAGAAAACATGATCCATATTGATGGATAAAGCCTTGTCGATATCAATACGGATAACCTCGAATGGAAGAAAGCGTCTGCTGCCTGTCGGATCAGTCAGAAAATCGTTGCCGTTCACCGATGCCATAAAGCTCGCCAGATGCGAGTATTCTTCAATGTAGGTATCGTATGGTCTACGGTACTTGACAGCCGGAGTCGTGATTAGGTTTTTGAGTTCGTTCTCATCACGTTTGTTTAAAGCTCGCAGCTGGTCATCAATATTGATAAACAGGTATTCGGCTATCAGGGTCAATACATCTTTTCCCTGCGGATCTATCTTCCCTGTGAACAGGTAGCTTTTTAACGGATCGGGGCAAAGATGGTCGAGCCATGTTGTTTTGAACTTGCCCTGTTCTCCGGTCAGCACCAAACAGGTATGATTCTGACAACCGACATCACTCATCGCATTAGCTACAACCCCTATCAGCCACTTTACAATGTATTCTTTCCACTTATCAGGATTTGAGACTTCAACGGTTTGCAAAAGTTGTTCCGTATAACCAAAGTCCAACGGATTCAGTAAAGGCAATCGGAGAAGATATTCCCGGATAGGATGTATCTTTTCCGCAAAGTTGCTTTCGAGAATAGCCCGGATATTATCGGCAGAAGTGGTAATACCAATGCGGACATCAATTTCCCTGCGGAGGGAATTCAGGAAGTATTTGGTAACAGGCCTGAATTCCCCTTGTGTATGGATATCCCGGTACTCTGTACGGCTCTTTACAGTATTAAACCGAAAGTTGTACAGTGTCCGCAGTTCCTCTTCAATCCGTTCGTTCTTCGACCTCCGGGCAGAGGCTGATGCTTTTTCTTTCATGGCATCAAGAATCTTCTGCGGTTCTGAGTCGGTTTAAGATAAAGTTTAAGATTTCTTCTTTGTTGTAAAATACAAGTTTTTCGCCGAATCGGTATTCTTTATAATAGCCGAGTCGGGCATATTTACGGACAGTGGGAGCAGAGGCTTTAAGGAGTTTAACAGCCTCTTTCATTTTGATTAGATTGTTCATCGCCTTGTCAACCGGCGATGCCTGTTCTTGAGGAATACTATTCTCAACAGCTTCCTCATTTTCTGATTTTAACCAGAATTTCTTGAATGTCTTTCTCATTTTACTAATAATTTTAGAAATTTCGAAAGACAAATATATATAACAATTTATCTGAATATAAACAACTTATATCACTGGGGCAAGTTGGGACAACAACTCACGAAATGGGACAAGTCCGTTTGTTGCGCTAAGAATAAAATAAGGGTAACTGAATAGAAATAAGGGAGAGTCTCAGGCTTTGAGCGATAGAGTTTTCATGTCTTTTTCAATAATCGATACCGCTTTTGCAAGTCTGATTTCAGAATAAAATTCTCGAATCGTATCTAAATGCTTTAGAAGTGTTTTACTATCGACATTACTACGGTTTAAGGAGGGGGTCGCGTGTAGCTTTGTATCGGACGGAGCAATTTTTTCTCCGATAAGTATTTGCCATGCTTGTAATCGCTCTTCGGGTGTATAGGCGGAAATAAGTTCCGAAGCCAATAAATAGCCGAAAATACGGTCGCCTAATTGCTTCCTGCCTTTTATAGAATAGCATTTTAGAATTTTATCTTTTACTACCTGTATTGTATCCTCTTCAGATAAACTCTCAGATTGCGTAAGGGGCAATATGCCATACAATACAGAATTTATTGCTTCATCTGAGATCTCATCTCGCAGAAATAGTTTCTCAACTTCTTCACGCTTGGTTCTTATTATTTCAGCAATATGTTTCTGCTCTCTACCTGTTCCAAAGAATAAATTGAAAAAAGGAATAACACTGGAAACCTTTAGCATAAGGTTACTCTCTTCGGAGATTTTTGCACAATCATTCAAAAAAGAACTCACATCGGGAGCTTTACCTTTTATTTGTTGTATCTTGAAGCTGGCATAATAGAATTTAAGAATAGAAACATCTGATGTTCCCAAGAAGTTATCGTTATATATTTTGCGATAGCTGTTTTGCATGGTCGAGAATAATGATATTTCCCAAAATTAGCGAAATTTCCAATACTTCGGTGCAACACAACATAATTTTCGAGAGAGGGAAAAGAATAGGACAAATATGAATTTGCACGACAGATGCACGACGACAAAAGAAAAAGCCTTGATAATCAATAGACTATCAAGGCTTTAAGCGGTATGGACGGGACAAATAGTCTCTCGTTAACCAGCTTATATTCAATTTGTTGTAAATCTCAAACATCAATCTCCACCTCCTGCACCACCAAGATGTAAATCATTAATTTTCATTAATCTATTAGCATTTCAATGTACGTTTTCAATTGTATACAAATATACGAAATATACATCAAATAAACAACGGATGAAGAACTATAATATTGAACTGGATTTTCTACTTTTATTTGTATTTTTGTGATATGCTTTCAAATACAATTCTTTTATCAATGAGTTGTGAGAGCTAGCTCCTATACATTAGTCATCAAATACCTGTTTGACCATTTATGTCAAGCCGAAACCTCAAATACTACAATTCCTCTTATCAGTGCGTTCAATCCTTTTTAGATCAGCCAGGTTAGTACCTTTGGCTTTTGCCAGTTTAAGCTGTCCCTTCAGTTTTGAAGTGGAAGCATAA
>DHNQ01000030.1 GCA_002409595.1 Dysgonomonas sp. UBA5412 | reverse complement strand
AATCTCAAATTTGGACAATTTCCCTTTTCTTTTCTATCTTTTTTCATTGCAGTCATTTAATTTCTTATGTATAAACATTAAGGATTTTAAATAGGAAAAAATTAAAGGACTAGCCCCAATTCTTTCAGGTAGATTTCGATTTGGGCATCTAATTCAGAACGTTTGTCTTCAAGCTCTTTAATCTCAGCCATAACTGCGTGAATGTCGATTTCAGGCTCTTCCTCGAACGTGTCCACGTATCGGGGAATATTTAGATTAAAATCATTCTCTCGTATCTCCTCCAATGTTGCACAATGGCTATATTTTTCTATTTCGGTACGATTGCGATAAGTTTCAATGATTTTATTAATATGTTCTGGACGAAGTTTGTTTTGGGTTTTTATCTTCTCAAACTCTTTGCTGGCATCGATGAACAGAATGTTATCATCTTCTTTGCGGCATTTTTTTATAACCAGAATACAAGTTGGGATGCCAGTTCCATAGAATATATTTGCAGGTAAACCAATTATTGCATCAATGTAATTTTTTTTCTCAATCAGGAATTGGCGAATTTTACCTTCGCTACTCCCTCTAAATAATACTCCATGAGGAACAACACAAGCCATTGTGCCACTCTCATTCAAGTGGTATATCATGTGTAAAATAAAGGCGTAGTCTGCTTTCGATTTTGGAGCAAGTACCCCTGCCGAACTGAAACGGTCGTCATTATTGAATTTGCTCGCAGCTGTCCATGTGGCAGAGAATGGCGGATTCGCAACTACAGCATCGAATTGTTTTTCTTCAAAATCATCTGCTTCTAAAGTATCTCCATTCTGGATATCAAAATCATTATACTTGACACCATGTAGAAGCATATTCATCCGACAAAGATTGAATGTTGTTGGATTTTTTTCTTGACCGTATATAACATCAGCCTTCCCATTCTTAGCCGTACGAAGTAAAAGAGAGCCACTACCACAAGTAGGGTCATATACATCCTTCAATCTTGTTTTTCCCGTAGTTACAATCTCAGCCAGAATCTGGCTAACCTCTTGAGGTGTGTAAAATTCTCCAGCTTTCTTTCCTGCCCCTGCTGCGAATTGAGAGATCATGTACTCGTATGCATCTCCCAGAATATCAATTTCTCCTGCTTCTTCGAGTCCGAAATCGATACCATTTAGAGCAATAAGCACTTCACTAACCAATTTATTCTTATCGTCGGCAGTTCTCCCTAGCTTAGGAGAAGCCAAGTCTATATCTGAAAATAGTCCTCCGAAATCATCCTCACTTTCTTGTCCGGTAGTACTGTCTTCTATTCGTTTCAATGAGCGTTCTAATGAAGGTAAAATATTCTCTTTTCTCTCAATCATGGCTATAATTGTAGAAAAAAGATATTCCGGCTGTACAAAATAACCAAGATTTTCGATACAAATTTCCTTTATATCATTTTTCAAATCGCTATCGTTTCCTGCCCATGCTTCCTGAAAAGTAAAACCATCTTCTTTCAATTCGTCATTTACATACAATTCTATCTTTTCGGAAAGGTATTTGTAAAAAATGAAACCCAAAGAGAAATACATAAAGTCGCTTGCCGACATGTTGCCTCGTAGTGTATTTGCAACAGCCCATAGCTGTGCTCGCAGTTTCTGTTGTAATTCTTCACTCATAATTTATTTATTTTTCTCAATCCTTATTATATCGTCGAGTCTTATTTTGCTTTTATCCTTTTCTGTTACATACCAAAAAGGATATTCTTGTTTATAGGAGGATGAAATATCTATGATACAGTTCCAATAAGAAAATGAAGCCCCATCTATACTAGGATCAATACAGAATAGCTTAGTAATATTTCCTCTCGAGTCTGTTTCCTTGGCAATTGCAAGAAGAGCATGGGATCCCCCTTCAGGGAAGCAAACCGAAATCATAGCAGGAATATCATTGACTAAGCACAAATCGATCTGTTCAATTATTTTGGTTATATTTTTATAATAGATCCTTTTTGCAATAACATAATCTCCTATATACGAATTGATCTCTGTCTCTAAAGAAGTATATCTATATCCACTTCTAATTAATCCTTGATTCTCTAATAAATGTGCTAAAAATTTTCCTTTTTTAGTTCTTTTGTCTATTTTTTCGTAAATGTTCATGTCTTTATCACAGAGAATCCCAAGATAAAGTAAGTTCATCACTAACACATAAACAGCACAAGCTCCATCTAAGGTTCCTTGCCGTTTATAGATTTGAACCCAACTGTTACTTTCGTCTTTAACTAATAACCCTTTATTGTTTAGTTTTAAACCTTTTATTAAGTGTATTTGATTCATTTATTCCCAATTAAACATACCTATAATATCACGTAACTTTCGGAGTATCCGATTTTGGATAGTCTTGCGTTCCTTCAATTTGACTTTCTTCTTTTTAACAGCTTCAGTTATTAACTCTGGTTTCTCACGCTGTAAATAGTCGTATTCATCCAAGAACTGGCTTAATGCTTCCAGGTCGACCTCTTCCTCCTCTGCAAGATATTCGACAGCTTCCCGACGAGACTTGTTCATATATTCGTTCAGTTTGCCTTCTAAGTCTATTGATCCGTCTGCTTTGGAATTCTCGAATCCATTCTTATTGTTATCTATATTTTGACGGATAAAACCATCAATCAATTTTGCTTTGTTCCGCATTACTGCGTCTTTAATCATTGTATCAATGATTTGTTGACGTTTCTCTTGATAATCATCAGCAGATGGGTTCAAGTCTGCAATAAGTTCCAGAATATAAGCCACATTTATAATGTCACTATGAAGTAACTCTAGGCAGAAATCTATATCATCAAGTGTTCTATCATCACCATAAGGGATTTCAGGTTCACCGACAGTTGAAGAGCTCTCTATTTGTACATTTCCCACAGCAATATCAAGATACTTGCTTCTGAAATCTTCAAATTCCTGTTCAGTCATAACAAGATCGTTATTATCCTTGTCAAAATCTTCGTAGACTTGAATCTCAGCCCTTTTCTTTATTATTTCGCGGAAAGCTAAGACGAAATCTCTTTTTTCATATTCGCTTTTCAATTCATCTATTGAATTCACATTCGGATATTTTTCTTTGAAATCTAAAAGTGATTCATTAAAATCCTTTTTTATTTCATCAAAAGGTGGTCTGATAATATCTTCAACAGGATTTTCATCGCTAAACAGTTTTATAGAAGCGTCTACATTACTTTTTAAATCACGGAAACAAACAATTTTCCCGAAACGTTTCTTCTCATTTAATACACGATTCGTTCTACTGAATGCTTGAAGTAGTCCATGGTATTCCAGATTTTTATCAATATAAAGTGTGTTTAACTTCTTTGCATCAAAACCTGTGAGAAACATATTAACTACAAGTAATAAATCAAGTGGCTGCATATCCGGCTTTTTCTTTTTCATACGGAGATTGATGTCATCTGCGTAACCTCTGAAATTGTCAGTCGAATAAGCCGTACCAAACATTCGATTATAATCATCCATAATGAGTTGCAACTCATCTGCATCGACCATTTCAGATTCAAATCCCAGATTCATTCCAGTTTGTTCATCATCTTGATTGCCATTTGCTGTATATGTAAATATTGCACCTATTTTAATGAGAGGATTCAAATCTTTAAATACCTTATAATATTGTATGAGCATCGGTATTGACTGAGTTGCGAAAAGTGCATTATATTCACCATCAAAAGTGGATTTATTGAAGTTTGTAAGAACGAATTTTGCAATTTCCCTTATACGAGTCTCATTCATAAAATCAATTGATTGATCTTCATTACCTCGATAATATTCGACAAGAAAACCCAAAACATTCTCATCAGCTATTGCATCCTTAATCAGGTATTTATGCAGACATTCTCCGAAAACCTCTTTTGTCGTGATGTCCTGTTTGGAATTTTGAACAAATATTGGAGTACCAGTAAAACCAAATATCTGTAAGTTATCAAAAAAACGAACAATATTTTTATGACTATCTCCAAAATGGCTTCGATGACATTCATCGAATATCATGACTACTTTTTTATTTCGAACTTCTTGTAAGTGTTTGTTATAATAATCTTTAGTTATAGCAGTGTTTAACTTTTGTATCGTAGTAATGATAATCTTTGAATTTCCGCTCAACCGTTTTATTAGTTCGTGTGTATTGTCTGTACTATCTACTGCTCCTGGTTCAAAGGCTTCATATTCTGATTGTGTTTGCGTATCTAAATCTCTTCTGTCAACAACAAACAAAACTTTGTCTATTCCATCAATTTCAGAAGCCAATTGAGCTGATTTGAAAGATGTTAATGTTTTGCCGGCACCTGTTGTATGCCAAATGTATCCATTGTTAGTAGAGTTTTGAACACGATCTAATATACGCTCTACCGCATAAAATTGATAAGGACGCAGAACCATCAAACATTTATCCCCCTCATGCAGAACGATATATTTGCTTATCATCTTGCCCAAATTACACTTTTCGAGGAAAAAATTAGCAAACATGCTCAAATCGTTAAAAGGCTTATTATTTGCATCAGTCCAATTGAAGGTAAACTTGTAGCCACTGTTTGGATTATTCGCAAAATATCTGGTATTAACACCATTGGATATAACAAATAGTTGTATGTAATCAAAAAGTCCGTTGAAAGATGTTTTGTGATAACGCTGTATCTGATTATATGCCTCTTTTAACTCCAATCCTCTTTTCTTTAATTCAATTTGAACAAGAGGCAAACCATTTATGAGAATAGTAACATCATAGCGACAAGTTTTCCGCCCCTCTACTGTAATCTGATTAGAAACTTGAAATTCATTTTGACACCACTTATTTTTGTTAAGAAATTCAATCCAAACTCGTTCTCCTGTTTCTAATTCAAGAGGGTATAAATCTCTCAGTTTTTTTGCTTTCTCGAAACGAGTTCCACCTTCCAAATAAATAAGTATTTTTTCAAACTCTTTATCTGTCAAGTGTTCTCGGCTGTGTAGCTTTAATTGTTTTTTATTGTGTTTCTCTAGTTGCGTTTTGAAATTAGTATATAAATTCTCTTCTTCCTTAATTTGGATGTATTCGTAGCCATTTTCAATAAGGGTCTTTATGAGACCATTCTCCAACGCTTGTTCACTTTGAGTTACCATAATTGAGTATTAGAATTTGACTTTTTAATCTTAACACATATATGCCAAAGATACCATTTAATCCCCAATTTTTTACATTAGAGATACGATATCTAATAACAAAGCGAAAGTGATTAATTAAATCTTTGGTTAAAGCTGCTATTATACAAAGCTAGTCGGATTAATAACTTTCAGTTAAGGATGTTGGACTCGGAGTGTTAATGGGAAGTTCTCGACATGGAAAGTCATCATCATCATTGTTAGGAGCTATATACTCTAAAACAATCCTTTTATCGGTTAAACTGTCATCTAAACAGAGCTTTAAGGGATATATATTTGCTTCTTTGCCTATTGTTTCCATGAAATAGAAAAACGATAGTGTTTGTATCCCCGAAACTAGCTCTATTTGTGATTTTGTATAAGTTGACAAGCTTAATATATTTGGGGGATAACCATAAGAAGAAATAAAGTCTCTAATAGATTTTTGCAAGGTCTGCTCCCAATCTTTCCAATTTTCGAGATTAATAGACAGACTGATAGAGAGTAATGTGTCAATATCAAAAAGGAACTCAAACAATGCATTCACGATATTGTCAACATGGGGGTATGGTATGGTAATAGAGTTTTCTTTTAGCTTTTTATGCACATATTTTCGTAAGTCTCCATCTCCATATATTCCATTTGGGTAGAAGTTATTATGCATTTCACAAACGAACTTTTCGATAATGATAAAGTCATCTAAGTTTACTTTTTCTGGAGCATGTAGTCTGACATATCCAAAGGCTTCGCTATTTATCGGTTTATTTTCCATAATTTTGAAAAGAAATGAAATCTTATGAATGACTATAAGGGGCAATTAATAAATGTACTTCACTATATAAATCAGCAAATACAGAAGGATTGGACAAATACAGATGCCAACGCCTTTAATCAAGCTGTATGCAAAGAGGTACTAGCCGAAATTGCTTGTATGTCTCCTCGTAATTTTCAACTCTATTTTAAATCTTATTTTAAAGAGCCATTCGGAGAATATATTGACCGCCTTAGGCGAGAATTTGCACTACAACTAATCCAAGAAGGGCAATTTACTCATGCTGAAATAGCGGAACGAGTTGGTTATGCTAATGATACAGCATTGTACAATGTTTTTAAAAAGAAATATCAATATACACCATCCGAATATAAAGACCTAATTTCTGAAAATAAGAAAGCTATTACAAATACAATAGACTGTCGAATTGAAATCTTAAAAGAGAAAGCTGTTCTATTTCTCTCTTATATTGGAGATTACAATAATTTTTCATCTTCTATTTTCGAAGAACGCAGCTGGAATAAGCTATATGATTTCGCTTTTTCTCAAAATATTCTACCCGAAAACGAAGAATATTGGGGAATCTGTTATGACAATCAAGAAATTACCGATTCAGAAAAATGCCGTTTTTATGCCTGTTTGACAGTATCAAATTTGATTCCACGAAAGATTACGGATGAAATAAAATGTATGACAATTCCCACTTCCCGATATGCAGTATTTACTCATATCGGGGCTTATGAAGGATTAGACCATTTTTATGATATTGCAATACAAAGCATTCTTTTGGAATACAGACTGAGTGATAATCTTATTCTCGAACGCTATTTGAATAGCCCAACAGACACACTAGATTCAGAACTAGTAACAGAGCTTTGGATGCCTATTGAGAAGTATTAATTTTCCGATTTCAGTTTTTCTAAAATACTATTGGAATTACTACCCAATATTTTCCGCACATTATCTGCAATAGGTTCTATTTTATTATCTCTCATATAATCTAACACGACCTTTTCTTTTGCCTTGAATGGATGGTTTGGCTCACTTAGTTCGATTAAAGAACGAAGTTTGTATAAAGCATATTCTGGATGATTGTCTGAACTTATACCAAAGCGAGTAGATTGAAAAAGAATAGAATCCTTGTTTCTTCTATCATTGGTGGCTAATTGTACTATTTCGTTATTTTCTTCCAATTTTTGAATTACGGCTCTTTCTTTGTCTGTGATTTTTACTATTGAATCATCATCACAAATATAATAAACAACCCTTCTTGTTAATACTCCAGGAGTACAAACAGGAGTCTCTTCTTGATTTATCCATGCTCCTCGAATTAAGATGCCAAGCCAAAAATCATCAGAATTTGATAAGCAGACATCAATTCCGCCACCATCATAAAGAAAAGAAGCATCTATTTTATTACCAGCACGATGGAAATATAGTTTTCCAAATCTATTTTGTTGCCATTGATATTTATGGACACAGGTATCTGGAAAATTATTTTCTTGATAATAATACGCTTCTACCTCAATCGGATATAATACAAAATCGTCATCTATCTTAAGCATATACTGTGTCAAGAACAACTTGTTAATTTCTTGAAGAATTTTAATTTGTGTATTCTTGTCACTCGTTTTTTTGAGTTTTTCTATTGTTATTTCAAGATTATTCATATTCGATATTCTTAATTGTTTCGGTTTTGTTTCTTTAATTCATCAAGTATTTTTTTCTGATTTTTGGATATTTTGCTACTTCCATTTACCCAACGATTAAGTTTTGTTCCAATCCAAAACAGAATTGCAAAGACAATGATAAAGATAATTAATTCTTTCATGACTGATGATATTTAGTTAATATTTGATATTCCATGAGATACAATTCAAAGCACCACCTAATTTTATGATTTCAGCAACATTTACTTGCTCAATCTGATAGTCAGAAAATATTGTGGAAAATTGTTCATAGGCTTGCTCATCTTCTGGTATACCCAAAGCTGGCAAGAGAATAAATTTACCCACCTCTAGATAATTGATATATGCCCAACTATAAGAGGACGGTTTTGGTACACCATATTCTAATTCTATAATCTCAAACTTATTTTGTAAAACATTAATAATCTGACTCCTTAATGATTTATCAAAATTGATATAGTTATTTAGAAGAATTTTTCTATCATCAATAAATCGTACCATTCCATCTACATGACCATATTTTTCGTATCTATCCCACGGAATGAAAATGATTTCACATCGAAATGAATTTTCCATCATATTAATTGCTTGTATTTTTGATAGATGATTATTTTCTCTGAAAATCTTATCAGTCATTATTATACAATCAGAACACTTTACGACATTACCTCCATCAAGAACAATATCTATTTTTTTCGTTGATATTCCTAAATGATTATAAGCTCTATCGGGATTAGTGATATAATATTGCTCTTTCTGCAAATAGTTCGGATTGTATTTGTATTGAATAAACTCCGAGTCAGAAATCTGAATAGGCATAAAATCTCGTACCCAATAGTCTCTAGTGTGAGGTAGCAAGGCATATTTTATCTGGTGTTTGGTCAACTTTTCTATAATTGTATCGTAACAAGTAAAATCTTTGAGCCATTCAGAGAAATATACAATATTGGAATCTATGTCAGTCAGTAGCATAATCAGTTACAGTTTTAATGTTCGATTATGCAAAGCTAGGCTAACCTGAAAAGAAGAAAGCTACTCAAAAGTGCAGAAATACTTATTTTGCCAAAAGAAAAACAAAATATCTCTCAATCTTCATCTTACAACTTTGGCTTTTTATTTATTTTCGGAATGATAATTTTCGTCTTCTCCTCTTTTTCCTCCTTCTTCACCCTCGGATCACCCCAATTTTCCCGATATTCCACATCACTTTTTTTCTCTTTCCACAAATATGGATATGCAAATCCACCACCATACCATTTGACTTTAGCCTTAGTTACAAAGCCCTTTTCGATCAAAATCTTATCTCTGATGCGCATTTCATATTTACCATATTTTATGGACTCTTCTGGGTTTTTATTGCTAAATGAGATATTGTTCTTATCATCATTGGCAAATGCATATGCTGAAAATTTAGTATTGTCATTGGGATGAATCATGTTTTCAACAAAGATAATACCACCTTCTCTCAATATTTTTTCCTGTTCGGCTGATAGTTCAACACCGAGAACAATAAGATTTCGTTTAACAGATGCAGGTTGGATTTCTGTTTTTTTCTCCGCTTCCTGTTTGGCTTTTAGCTCTGCTTGTTTTCTCAATTGTTCCTCCTGACCTTGGTTCTTCGCTTCTTCAATATTCTTTTCAAACTCTTTTTTTAGATTTCCAAAGCTAAATTTTCGGTCAATCTCCGAGCCTTTGAAAGCAATATTGTCGTATCGAAACGATACTCCTTCAATCTCTCTGGTCGTTCGTTTGAATTTATAATCAATCTCTATTCCGAATTTTTGAAGTGCAAAGCGCAAATCCGCAGGATGCTTGCAAGTGGACAAGACGGACTTTATAGCATCGTAAATATAATACTTTACCTTATCAGGATTATCTAGCTTTTCTCGATTTACCTTCTCTTTTCCTTTGCCATAAGTCAGATTATATTTGTCCTTTAGCTTCTTACAAGTCTTGATGTTTCGTTTATAATCGTGATTGACAGAAATCAATTTCAAATCATTATTGATACGATTATACACAATATGCAGGTGGGCATTATCCGTATTGTGATGTCGGACAATGATATATTGCGTATTCTT
>DHNQ01000028.1 GCA_002409595.1 Dysgonomonas sp. UBA5412 | reverse complement strand
CCTTTTTCAATTATTATATACACGTTAGGTACGTATGCTAGATTTTCTAACATCCAATCACCGGCCTCTCCAAAATTTCGGGCAAGATAAGATTGTCCATCTCTACTATCTGTAAAACGATAAACATCTGGACCTAAAACCTCAGTTGATCCTAGTACTTTCCATTCCGTGCCATCCCAGACATATGCTTTTTTATAAATAGATTGTCCATCTCTACAAAGATCTTCATTCACGTTATATACTAACAGACCTATGTGTTCTTTTCTATTCCAATCGCCTGTTGATCCAATAGAAGCAGCAAATTCTTCATCAGTTGCCGGGATCAGATTAGTCAATTTAACCCTAGGCAATAATATTCCTTTATTGGATGTAGAAGTGTCTTTTGTCGGTTCATATTCTTTCAGGTCTAATAAGGCTCCGTCATTAGGAGAAATTTCAGACCCAATAGTTACTTGACCTTTTAGTTCAGTTTGTAGTATAAAGCTCGTTGTTGCTATAAAAAATAGCTTTAAGAATGTAGTCTTCATCTCTTCTTATTCTTTTCTGTATAGTTTTATATTCTCTTAATAATCTATATAAATCGTCCTGACTTTTGAAAGGTAGAATAACATAGCTTACCAAATAGTAGCCAAAATTAAATTATAAAGAAAGATAAGCGTTCGCATATTGGCAAAACAGAGTATGAAATTAGCAATAATAAAACTACCAACTTTTTAATATATTGATTTACATATAGTTTTCATATCATCAGGAGACTGCTTATGAATGATAATAGCTGATTATTTTGTTATCTTAATACTAATTTAGAAGAATTACTTAGTTTTTATGAGGGTGAGAATGCTGGCTGATCGCTATTTTTTGAAACTCTTTAGGAGTTAAATCATATTTTTGTTTGAACAGACGATAGAATGTACTTTTATTATTAAAGCCTGCATTAATATATATTTCATCGATAGGCATATTTATATTTTCACTTAATAATCGACGAGAATAATTTAGTTTAAAATCATTTATATATTCTGTAAATGTCATATTACACCCTTCTTGAATGGCTTGCGTTAGATATTGCCTGTTTGTCCCCAATGCCAATGCTAATGATTCGCGATTTAAAGAAGGATCTTTATATGCTTTTGATTCGTTAAGATATAACTCTAGTTCTTCAAAAAGAGATAAATAAGATTTATCTTTCTTTTGATAAAGAGTCATAGTTTTTATCTCATCTTGCTTATCCTTCTCTTTATATTGCGAAAATAATCTTTTATATCTGATGTCTTTTCGAATCTCTCGATAGCAGGTAAAGTGTGTGCTAAAGCTTTTTTGTAGTCTCCTGAAGCCTTATAATATTCAGCCCAAGCAGATTGAATATAATAATAGAACTGATGCTCTTTATTATTTTGAGTAAAAGTATCTAATGCAACCAAAGATGCTTTAGCTTTGTCTAGATCTCCCAATCCAATAAAACTATTTACTTTATTCAGATTCAATAACATTAATAAAGTCTTATTGTTATCATTGTTATAATATCGTTCTATATATACTTGTGACGAATCACAATATGCTAATGATTGTTCATATTTTTTCAAATGTGCTTCGATCTGCGCCCCTCGTAAAAAAATATAAGGCATTTGAATATTGACTAAAAGATTATTTGCATTCTTTATTTCAAGCATTTCAAGAAAGGCTGTTTCTGCCTTATTTATTTTTCCCAGAATATTATAGATATTAGAGATCAATTCGTAAGAATAAAACTCGTTATAACTATCTCCTTTCGCTTGGTCTAACAATTGGGTAGCTTGGTCTAATGCAATATAAGCACTACCATATTGCATTTCCCATTCTATAAGAGATACATCAATCTTAAAAATCTCTTCTTTATTATCTATTTTATTAAAATAATATTTGGCTTGGCTGGCAAAAGACTCTATACTATCTTTTTGTTGTGTATTTAATGCTGTAAGTAATAAATACTTGTATGCATAACCAATATAAAGATCATTCTTTTGTTTAAAAGCCTCATCATTCAGAACTCTTGCCGATTTAAATCCCTCAGAAGTAAATGCCGTAGTTCTACAAATTTCCAATAAAGAATCAAGTATAACATTTTCTTTATCAGGTATAATACTATTATTTCTATTACAAGAAAATAATAGAAATACAGTACAGGCTATATAAATATATTTGAAAAATGTCATAAATAATATTTGCTCCTACTGGAGAAAGTGTTAAGTAAGTCACAAAAGTACAAAACTAATGAAGAATATAAATCTAAAAAGAATATGCAATCAAGTATTAAAATAAAAATTTTCTTAATATCTCTTAAATAAAATAATTACCTTTGCCGCAGAATTGGCTCTTGGCTGACATCCGTCAGTCGAGATTAAAAGGGAATCAGGTGCGAATCCTGAACAGGCCCACTGCTGTATATTTTACAACATTTTTGACATTCTCTTAGCCACTGTTCAATATAAGAATGGGAAGGCGTCAAAAAATTAAATAAGTCAGAAGACCTGCCAGTCTGTAGATAAGTTATCATACCAAGGGGAAAAGGATGATACAGTTCATGTTATTATTTCATTTTGAGATAATGCCGGAATTATGTTTACAATCACTATGTGAGTTGTCTAACAAATTTATTTTAATATATTGATAATGAAAACAAAATTAGTCTTGTTTTTATGTTTGTGTCTATTCACAAACATACTTACGTGTGTCT
Source organism: Dysgonomonas sp. UBA5412 (assembly GCA_002409595.1). GTDB lineage: Bacteria > Bacteroidota > Bacteroidia > Bacteroidales > Dysgonomonadaceae > Dysgonomonas. Next base: position 25,775 of record DHNQ01000028.1, on the reverse strand, counting down.
CTCAGAATGATCCTGAAACAGCTAAAAAACTACCTGAAGACACGACTCAAGTAATTAATCTCAAAGAGCAAATTGTAGTGGCAAACAAAGTCCGTCGAATGAGTCTGTCACGTTTGCCTATTCCTCTTCTAAAAACCCCCGCAAGTATGTCTGTAATAGAATCAGATGTATTAAAGACATTGAACATTACCAATATTCTCAATCTGGATAAAGTTACTACCGGATTGCGAGTTATGAATGTCTACGGAGGATTTACTCTTTTCCGTGCCAGAGGATTAGACGGAGTAACTGTATTGTCTAATGGAATTCGGGACGAACGCTTCGAATTGTACTCCTCCGCCCCCACATCATCTTTTGTCGGCGTAAATCGAGTAGAAGTACTTAAAGGACCGGCATCAGCTATAAGCGGCTATTCCAGCATTGGCGGAATTGTGAATATAGTTTACAATCAACCTTCCCCGACGCCATCTGTCGAAGCCCGAATAGGTGTGGGCAGTTGGGATACCTATTCTGCTCAGGTAGGCGTTTCATCCGCAGTATCATCCAAAGTCAATATGCGCTTTGACTATACAGGTATCACCAGTGATGGTTGGCGAGGCAATTATCGCAGATCAAACAATGCTTATATCGCGTTTGATTATAAACCGGATGAGAAAAATAAATTTATATTTTCCGTTTTGGCATACGATAATCGTGTACATACCGATCCGGGTATTCCACGATTCACAAATGATATTTATGATAAAGATGGCAATCAGATCTATGCCATTGGAGACATCCCCAAAGATATAGATCAGAAAAAAGTGAATTATACTTATGTTGATGATCACTTAAATGATAAACATATTTCTACAACAAACAGTTGGGAGCATACCTTCAATAGTGATTGGAAACTCAAAGATGCAGCCAGTTTCTCTTATAATAAATTGAGTTATTTACAATCAGAAGAATTTTCTCATCTGACAACTACTACTCCGGGTGTTTATGATAGCTACTATATGAATGGAGATAAAAAAGTTTATATTTCCGTCGATTCTATTGTTCGCGAACCATTTCACTTCGATTATGACAATTATTATGTTGGTAATCAGCTTGAAGTACAAGGTCGTGTAAACAAATGGGGGATGAAACATACATTATCTATGGGCTATGATATGTTTTATGTACATCTGAAACGGTTTCAAGGGAGTAACTTTTCCGGACCTGCCACTACTACGGTTATGTCTTTATACGACCCGATCACCAATCCCGGTTATCTGGATGCCAAATTCACTAATGCAGTTACATTCAAAGAGCTATACAATTCATTTTTCGTATATGATTATACAGAATTGAATGACAGATGGGGAGCTATGTTTGCTTTACGTTATAATATTTTTAGCCGAACCAGCCAGACCGACAAAACGGATAATAAGACCGTGACTAAAAAAGGCGTTAAGTATGACCTGAATGATAATGCTTTCACTTATAAAGCAGGGCTGATATACAGATTTGCAGGAAATAATAGGATTTATGCTTCCGTATCCAACTTCTTCCGTCCAATACGTACCGTAGGCTCAGATAATTATGTATATGTTGATAAAAATGGAGATGAAATAGCACCCAGTTCCTCAGGAAAAGTATATGTGCCGGAAAAAGGGATGCAGTATGAAGCCGGTATTCACTCCAATATAAATAATATATTGTCTATCGAGCTTTCAGCCTATTATATCAAAAAGAGCAATATGGTGCAAACATTGGGTAAAAATGCTGATGGAAAAACCGTTTACGGACAGGTAGGTGAAGTGACATCTAAAGGAATAGATTTTGAAACCAAACTTTCACCGATCGACTGGTTCGATCTACATGCCGGATACGCTCTTACTATTGCAAAAATGGGAGAATACTCCAGCACAGCTATTGCAAACTCTACTTATAAAGGAAATTCTCTAGTGAATGCTCCTAAGCATACTGCTTTTGGTTGGGCTTTCTTTAATGGAAAATCGAATGAGAATCTGTTTCGTGTAGGTCTTGGTTTTGATTATGCCAGCAAATCTTATGCAGACTTAGCTAACAGAATGTGGTTCAACCCTGCATTTGTGGGTAATGGAATGGCTAGTTACACATACAAGCAATGGACTCTTCAGGCTAATATTAACAATATATTTGATAAACGTTACGCTAAAGCAGCAGAAAACTCAATTCAATGGCTGCCTGAACAAGGGCGTAATTTTATGCTGACAGCTATCATCAAAATGTAACATAAGGGCATTAGTCGTAGGTAATCAAAAAAGGGAATAACCGTCATGGGCTATTCCCTTTCTTGTATCAAGAACAATGATTATTAATAGGCTCAAATTTTTACTACTTTATCTACAACATTTTCAAACTCTTCTAAATGAGTAGCCATAAGAATGGTAATATGAGGAAATTCACGTTTGATATTTTGAAAGATATCTATTGCATTTTCAGAACTTATACCGGCGGTAGGCTCGTCTACAACCAACAATTGAGGCTTTTTGAGTAAAGCCTGTGCCAATAAAAGCTTCTTTCGCTGTCCGCCACTCAAGGTTTCTCCATTCTCCCCTAGCCAACTATCCAATCCATGAGGCAAGGATGTCCGCCAGCCGGATAGGTCTACGATAACTAATGCAGCATCAATTTCATCATCTGAATAACCTTCAAAGTTTTCTCGCAGAGTACCCGTTAACAAATAAGCCTTTTGAGTAACGTAAATACATTCGGGTATAGGCAAATGAGATAATTGTTCTCCGCCATTCCATATCAACAAACCACTATTGCGATATTCAGGATAAAATAGGCTATTAAGCAAGGTAGTTTTACCCTTTCCCGTTTCGCCATAAAGAGCTATCCATTCGCCTTTTCTGATTTGCAGCGATATAGGCTCTGTTTCCACAGACGTTTCAGGTATCTTGGCCTTCAACTCCTTTAGGTTTAAGACTTCTAATTGAGCATTGACAGTCACTTCTTCGATAGGTTGATCTCCTTGTTTGATAATGGTATCAATATCTTTGATCTGATGGGCTACCGAACTTTTTTCAGACTTTCCCGAAAAGAGCATTTCTGCCAATTCGGCTTGTGCCATGATACCGAAAAATATTCCAATCGCCATAGGCGCATCAATATTATAATTATTTAAGTCCCAGAGCAGAAATATGGCAATGCTGCTAAATCCTAGTCCCGCAATCAGTTGCAGCCAAAATGAATTGGTTTGCAGCTTGGTTTCAAGATGTTCGAGTTGCAATAGTTTCTGTTGATATTGCGCGATGGCTTTTTCTTCCAGATTATATTTTGAGATTTCTATTCGCCCTCTAAAGCTTTGCACCAAAGACTGATTATTTTCTTCTCTTATAATTTTTAATGATTCGTATAATTTTCTGTTTTTCAGAAATATTAATTGAGGAATAATAAATAAAAGAACAGCCGAAGAAATCAGAAATTCTATGGATATAGCATACGAAAATATAGTAAGAAAAATAAAATAGATACTCAATGACACTATTAGAGCAGTAAACGGCAGGAGCCACAATAAGATATGGTTTAATATCTGATCGACGCCGTATGTACTGTTTTCGAGCAGAGCCGAATTATTATTCACTTGTTTCTTAAAGTATGGAAATTTAGCTACAGATTGAAATATCCTCAATTGTAAACCTTGTTGTGCATCGAGCGTAGTCTTATGATTCGACAATCGTTCGAAATATCTTGTTGCTGTACGCAATAAGGCTAATAGACGGATAATGGCGGAAGGAACCAAATACGAAAACATCGTATTTGCCATAATAAACACAATGCTACATGTAGCTAAGAACCATCCCGATATAGCAGGTAAGGCAATGAATGCCACAGTCCATATCAGTAACAGAAAAAGACCTTGCAACCACCTACCTGCTAAGGGACGCAATATATATTTTGTGATAAATTTATTCATAATCCATTTGTTCCCCCCAATTTAAGTTTATTGTTATATCAGCAAATTCTTCAAACATTTTTTCGTGCGATGCAACTATCACTAATTGATCTTTCGTTAATTTTAAGATTTCGGGAAGTATAATTTCAACAGTTCCCTTATCTAAGTTTGCTGTAGGTTCATCCAAAATAGCGACAGGTCTTGGATGTAAAATCATTCGGGCAAATGTAACCAATTGTTTTTCTCCTCCTGAAAGTTGCTTACCGTTATGACTGAGTTGAGTTTGCCAAGCATCTTCTTTTTTAGATAATATTTTTTCTAAAAATTGAGGATATTGTTTTTGGTCATTATCTTCTTTTTCCAGAAAGACATTATATTGCAATGTTCCATCAAAAATGAAGGGAAACTGATTCATATAGGAAGTATTTGCATTCAACCATTGTTGAGACCATTTATTTTCTTTGCTGTTTACGTAAACGCTACCCTCTTCGACTGTCAGGCTTCCGGCAAGAATTTTCAATAAAGTAGATTTTCCTGAACCCGAAATTCCTTTCACTAGGACTAATCCTTTGGTAGGCAATGAAAAGTTTATATTATGCAGAACTTTTACCGCTGAATCGGGATAGACAAAGTTTAAGTCTTTTATTTCAATTCTTTCAAGAATTTCGTCAGCATTGTTTATCGGTGTAGCAATATCTTGATTCAAGATCGGCATTATTAACTTGGCAGAAGCCAACGCTCTGTTCTTATCGTGGTAGGCACTAACAAACTTTCGCAAATAGAAGAAAAAATAAGGAGAAATAGTGAGTAGGAACAGTGCTTTACGAAAATCGTATCCTTTACCATAATTTGGTCCTGCCATGATACCAAGAAGACTCATACCTAAATAAATAGCTATTACCGCAATACAGATTGTGACAAAAAACTCCAAAACTGCCGATGAGAGAATGGCTACTCGCATGACGTTAGTTGTAGCCTTGTTTAGTTCTTCACTTTTTTTGGACAAAAAACGATATTGAGGCTTGAAGTTGTCAAGGTTCACAATTTCAGCAACCGTTTGCAATCGGTTATAGAAAACAGCCGAATATCTTAGAAAAAGATTTATATGCTTCTTATGAAGGGCTTCTGCTCCCACTCCAATGGCTATCATCTGCATGGGAATTACTAATAGTGAGACTAGAAGCATCACGCCAACCCATTTTTCCGTGCAGAAACTAACGATGAGTAATAGTGTGCAGACTAAAACAGACGAAATAGCGTATGGGATGAAGAATGAATAGAATGGTTTTAGATCGTCGCTCACTCTGGTTACCATCAACATACTTGATATAGAGTCTGATTTGCTATTATTGAGCAACAAAGGATAGAGTTTATTCTTTATCTTGGTGACGACTATATTTCCTGCATTATAATTGAAAATGGATGCAAAATGTGCAAAAATATATCTGCCTGCCAGAAAGATTAATGCATATATTAAAGACGCTGGTGCAATGATTCCGTCGTTGAGCCACAGCGCAGCAAAATCTGACAAATACCAACAAAATACGACAAAGCATCCTGCACTAAAAATGGTTAATATTGATGCTGAAATATATGTGTTTTTTGCTTCTATTATCTTTTTACTCAGCCATCGGGAAGCATTTTCCTGATTTGAATTCATTGATTGTCTGTTGTTTTAAATTATACATTGTATTAGAAATGAATAATATGGATAGAATCAAGAAGCTTGTTCTATTTATAACAAAGATAATTATTTATCTAAAATAGTCATTGAGATAGTTATGCAATCAGCTTAGAAGACATGTATCTAATCGCTTTATTATCTGCGAAAATTATTAAAATAAGGATGTTTAACTTTGTGTATAAGTTCATTTAAGAAAGCGGCATTATTATTCTAATATACTATAAATAAAATCTATTAATGGAACTAATGAAATACTCTTAAGAATATGCGGTCATTTATTATCAAACCGCATGCTTTGCCGCCTTTTATAGTAGATTCATTAGTTTAGCAACCCGGCATGCTTCATGCGAATTTTTTACTCTTAACTTCTCCAGTATATTCTGCCGATGTCTGTCTACTGTGTTTTTACTTATAGACAGAGTCTCCGCTATTTCTTTACTTGGTTTGCCTTTATCGACTAGATTTAAGATTTCTTTTTCTCTGACAGAAAGTATATTGGAATATTGTTTTTTTTCTATATCAATTATATCCCCCGTCGAAGAATCTATTATGAACCCATTGTGATTATCGGATACATTCTTTTTATATGAATTATTATACAAACATAGTGCTAACCGCAAATTACCTAATGCAGTACATAGATAGAACATTCGGTGATGAATGACCACATATTTTTCAGAATTATCTAATATTCGCATTTCACTTGCAATATAATAGTTGCCACGTTTATTTACCGGAATCGACTTTAGAAAATAAAAAAATTGCAATTCGAGCAAATGTTTTTTAGGTAGGTCGTCGGGATGTATTTTATTAAATAAATCTTCTTCCCAGATGGAATCTATTATCTTAATATCTCCTTTATCAGCTATACCAAGTTTTGTGGCTACTCCTCCGTAGTATATATAGCTCTTATTTTCCTTCAAGTCGCTGAGAACCGAAATTGAATTTTCTATTAACGAATAGGTAGTAGCTATTTTTTGACATTCTATTAATTCGTCAGACCCAAGTGATTCATTGTCAAACGACTGTCCTAACAGTTCTTCATTTAGCTGAACGATTTCTTGTGTAGACATAAGAGAAAATGGTTATTTATCAGTATTGCCCATTATATTTCAGTGATTTATCTTTGCAAAGATAATTTATTATATGGTTATTGTTGCTTTGTGAATAATAATAGCCTTTGTATAAGAATGATCAATTTTCTTTCTTTCAAATAATTTTACCTTTAATATCAAATAAATAATAACAATGAAAATATTCAAATTTTATTTAGTTTCAGCTCTATTCTTCATCTTTACTGCTAATTCTGTAAAAGCGCAAAACTTAGAAAAGATGCAATGGTTTAATGAACCTGAAAAATGGGAAATCAAAGACAATACCCTTTCTATGCAAGTAACACCTCAGAGCGATTACTGGCGTATTTCTCATTATGGTTTTACTGTCGATGATGCGCCATTTTATTACACTACTTATGGAGGCGAATTTGAAGTTAAAGTAAAAATATCGGGTGATTATAAAGTACGTTTCGATCAATCAGGACTAATGTTACGTATAGATTCTGAAAATTATATAAAGGCCGGGATAGAATTCGTTGACGGTAAATATAATTTAAGCACAGTAGTTACTCATAAGACAAGCGATTGGAGTGTAATAACTTTAGATAGACCCGTGCCATTTGTATGGATTAAGGCTGTAAGGCGACTGGATGCAATAGAAGTATTTTATTCGTTTGATGATAAAAATTATACTATGATGCGAAATGCTTGGATGCAAGACAATTGTCCTATTATGGTAGGTTTGATGGGGGCTTGTCCCGACGGGAATGGATTTAAAGCCCAATTTGAAAACTTTTCGGTCAAACATCTTCCGGATCAGCGCAGATTAAAATGGCTGAAGGAAAATGCCGAATAGTCTCTTAAAGAAGATAACTCTATTTGAGTATAAGTAAGAAAATATAAGTCAGATAGAAATCATATTCTACCTGACTTATATTTTTCCAGCTAATTGATATAATATTATAGTTCTTTAGAACTTGGGTTCTGTTACCTGAAACTTAATCAATTTTGTAACTTCATACGGCTTATCGACAGCATATTTAGCTGCATATCTCGCCATATCTATACGCCATTTAGAAAAGTTGGGCAAATAGCTGTTGTTGATTACTGAACGATTAAATATCTTATTAAACCATGTACATGAAGCGGTATAGCGTCCAAAAGATATATCCAAATGATAACCATCGCGACAGAAGGTATCATTCAGACTGCTTGTTCTTCCATTCTGAATAGCGGTTCCGGTAGGAATTATTACATCTATATGAGCAAGATTTGCAGCTTGCCTGACGGCTGACACAATACTTTTATACATCAGATCTTGATCATTATTATAATTTGTAAATCCGCTATGTTCCGAATCTTTTGCATAAGCCCATGTCTGATGAAGCATAAGTGTAGCATCAGGTGCTTGAGTTTGTACATAATCAACTAGCTTTGGCAAATTAATTTCGTAAAAAAAATAAATACCGGATTGCTGACTGACTTCTTGCAGACTGATATAGTCCCAGTCTTCATCCTGAAATACATACGCCAAATTGGTATTCTCTCTATAAGTTCGTTCTCCATTCACTATTTTATGATAAGAGTAACTATTTAGGTTATTCTCTGCATTGTGTACATGTTTAGCCAAAGAACAGCCTCCTATATACATATTTCCGATAATCAAATCTATACTATCAGCCTTAGCTATATTCCATAGATAATGTTCTATTGCATCGTCTGAAAAACTATTACCTATGGCTAATATTTTTATCGTTCTTTTCTCAACTTTAACATTACATTTAGTATTCGCTTTTTCACCTACTAAATTAATTTTTATTTCGGCCTCGCCTTTGTTCATCCCTATTAAATGAATTATACTGTCAGCCCCTTCGTTAAGTATCGAAATATTCTGATCGGTAGTCACATTCAGTTTATAATCTTTAAAGTTAATCCGTTGCCCATTTCTTTTTACTGTCGGAATTAACTTTGTCCTCTCTCCTATTGCAATACTTATTGTCTGTCTGTCTAAGCTTATTGTGTATTCAGCATTTGTTAAAATGTTACTAGACGTTATATTACCGGCATTACTAATAATTGAAAACGCAAGGAATAATAATAGGTTATAAAAAACTTTTTTTCTCATATCTTGTCTTTTTTATTATACGTATCTATGATAGTTTTTCTGAAAATTTACCTGTCTTTATATATTTATCATACAGAATATTATACTCTTTGTGCTTATTCTTATCAGGATTGTATTCATGAATGAAGCCTTGTTCCATAACAGTTTGAGCATCTTCTATGTTTTCATAAACTCCACCGACAACCGCAGCAAACATAGCAGAACCTAAAGCACAAGTCTGTGTAGATTTTGCCACTTTAATAGGTAACCCTATTACATCAGATAATATTTGCATCACAAATGGTGATTTTTGAGATATTCCACCTATTGCCAACACTTCTTCTATCTCGATACCACAGTTAATAAAATGATCTATTATGGCTTTTGAGCCAAAAGCTGTGGCTTCTACCAAAGCTTTGAATATCATAGGTGCCGTTGTACCCATTGTTATACCTAAAATACTACCTTTGAGGCTTTGATCTGCATAAGGAGTCCGCCGCCCGTTAAGCCAATCGGTAGCTATAAGTGTACTATCCTTCAAATCAATTTTCTCTGCATCTTTGGTTAATTGATTTAATATGTTATCCGCTATTTGCTTTTTAAGTGTTTCTTTTGTAATGCTATCCAATGAAATGCTTTTTTCGTCTAACAGAGCTAGAGTCCACTCCAATATATTTTTGTACCATGCATACACATCGCCAAAAGCAGATTGTCCTGCCTCTAACCCAATCATATTAGGTACAACAGAACCGTCAACCTGCCCGCAAATGCCTTCGATCAGTTTATTCTGTAACAAATCTGATGAGATAATCATTATGTCGCAGGTGGATGTACCCATCACTCGAACAAACTGTTTCGGTTGAATTCTTGCCCCAACTGCACCCATATGGCAGTCTATGGCACCTACGGCAACAGATACATTTTGATTCAATCCGAGACGTTTAGCCCATTCAGCAGTAAGAGTACCTACTTCCTTATCGGAAGGATAAGTAGCTGTGTATAATCTATCTCGGAAGCCCGCTAAGTAAGGACTTAGAGTAGTCAAAAACTGCTCATCGGGTAAACCTCCCCAAGAGTCATGCCACATGGCTTTATGTCCTGCGGCACATCTACTTCTTATCACTTCTTCTGCTTTTGTTTTTCCTGTTAATAACGCAGGAATCCAATCTGTATGTTCAATCCATGAATATGCTACCTCACGTACTTCTTCATCATTATTCAGAATATGTGCTACTTTAGACCATACCCACTCCGAAGAATAGATTCCACCTTCATAAGCCGTATAGTCTGTCTCCCACTCCTTCACCAACTCATTTATGCGAATAGCCTCGTTCAATGCAGTATGATCTTTCCATAGGATAAACATGGCATTGGGATTGTCTTTAAAATTGTCGAGTAATGCTAATGGCGTACCCTCCTTATCTACAAGTGCCGGAGTACTGGCTGTCATATCAAATCCGATACCCACTACTTGATTTGAAACACCATGTGGTGATAGATCCAGTGCATCTTTAACTGCCTGCTCTAATGTATCTACATAATCCAGAGGATGTTGTCTGTATTGATTTTTTTGAGGATTACAATATAAGCCTTTACTCCATCTTGGATAATAGGCAACGGATGTTGCTAATTGTTCTCCTGTAATAGCATCGACTATAATAACTCGACAAGAGTCGGTTCCAAAGTCGATTCCGATTACTACTTTGTTTTTATACATTTTTTCCAGTATTTATTAAATGTCCAATAGCTGTATCTCTATTGGACATTCTGTATGTGATTGATTTTCTAAAATGACAATGGAAATTCCAATTCATAATTTTTTGGCAAAATAATCATTGCGTTTATACAATAAAACCTTGCCCATTGGGTATTGTTCGGACCGGCTTTAAGCGTAATTCTTATTTCTTCTTTCTCATCAGGAATCATATCTTTTACTGTTACATAGTTAGAACCATTGCGAGCAGTAATAAGATGAACCACCTCTTCTGTACTTCCTTTGACAATATATTCATTTTCGGTATTATTGTCATTGATAGAACTATAAAAAACAAGAGTGTATTTGAGATTCTTGTTCAAGTTAGATAATACAAGGCTACTGGATTCTACATTGATGCCATCGTTAAAAAACATATCATTTGAAACTTCGGATGGAAAGCCTAATGTATTTGATATATTTCGGTCTAATGTTGCAAAACTACCATCAATTTTTATTGAATAGCCTGAAGGTATGTTACTCTTGTCTATCAGATTCTCGATCTTACCATCAGATGTTTTAAAAACATTAAAAGGAGTATTTGATTCTATGTTTCCAAAATCAATAAAGATTGGTTCTCTGAATGGATATGCCTTGACAACTGTTAGAGTAGAAAAGTATTTAAGTTTTCCGTCTGCCGATTCTATTTTGAGAGTTGTACTGCCCGGTTCAAGACCTTGTATAGTAGCTGAATTATCCTCGTTTGTGACTACGGTTGCCAATTCCGGATCAGAAACACTCCACATAAATTTTTCTTTAGCAGTTTCTTCACTATCAAAATGAGCCCGAATCGTAATTTTATTTTCCGCCTCTGTTTTCACTGTTATCGAAGCTTCCAAAATACGAGCATATTTAGTTGGAAACTTAGGCATATCATTGTCATTGCTACATGAACCGAGAAAAATGAATATCAGCAAGATATGCAGAGTATATTTTATTGTTTTCATACCAATATTTTTTTAATTAATTGTCTAAAAAAAGAGAGATTGAGCCAAAGCCTTGATATTTGGCTCAATACTTCTTTTGTAAAATTATTTTTAGTATCCCGGAGCTTGTTTTAAAGAAGGATTTATTTCAATCTGCTTTTGAGGAACAGGCCATACATACATTTTCTTATAGAACTTGCGATTTCTGTAAAATGTCCGTTTATAGAAGGCATTAGGATCGGCAGTATCGTCACTCTTAACAGAACCCAAGTAATTCATTCCATAGTATGGTCGATTCAACTCTGTTTCTCCTATCTTCCAACGGCGAATATCATTAAAGCGAATTCCTTCACAATTAAATTCGACTCTTCTTTCTTTGCGGATCAATTCTCGTATATTATCTTGACTATCCGAAGTTATAGCCGGTATTCCTGCTCTTTCTCTGACTAGATTGATATACTTCAATATATCCGAATTTCCCGGATCATATTCATTCAAGGCTTCGGCATAGCTTAAATAAGCTTCAGCCAAACGATAAAGAATTCCCGGTTGATAGTTATACCTTCCTTCTTTAGGATATACTTCCAGACTAATCCTCTTTCTTATATTGTAACCATTTTGAGGTGCATCAAAACTATTGGCTGTATCAGGACCTCCTTGAAGGAAATTAACTTTTCTGTTAACTACTCCGAGCCAAGCCTCATTAAATATTACTGATACATAAAAACGAGCTTCACGATTGCAATACATATTGTAAGTTCCAGCAAAGGTAATCCGCCCTTTTATTTTGTCTGTACCATATGCTCCCAACCAGTTAGTATTTCTTATATCATCAGTTGCTGAGAATCCTTTTTCTGTATATAATGGAGCATTAGGATTTAGTATTGGTTTTCCGTCTGCGTTATAACCTAAAATAGGATTGGTACCATCTTTCATATAAAATGCGTCAACAAGTTCTTGAGTAACCCCCATTCCGGCATTACCATTTATCCCTTTGGGCAAATGATGAGCCTGAAAATTTTTCAATCCTTCATACCAATCATTATTAGGACTCCAAGTTCGTCCAAAAATAATTTCTTTATTGCCTTCAGAGAATTTCTTCAACGACATATTATAATAAGACATGAAAGGGTCTATGCTTCCGTCGCCATTATATTCTTTATATAATTCATAGCTATTAGCATGAGCCATATCAATCAATTCTTTATGAGCATCCGCAGCACGTTTCCACTTTGCAATATCGACATTCGGTTTAAATAGATTAACACCTTCTCCATTTTTCCAATCTTTAAAATCCGGATTACCATTAAATAGTGGACTGGCTGCAAAAAGCAACATTCGGGCTCTTACAGCATGGCACATTGTAGCGGTAGCTCTACCCCAATCGCTATTTTCGGGATATACAGCAGGAAGATGCTTTGCCACTTCTATCAATTCGGCATCTACCCAATTCACTATATCATCGTATGGAGTCTGAGGTATTAATAATTCTACTGCCGATGCATCTACCGATTCAATAACTCCGGGCTTGAATGGAATAGGTCCATATATTTCGACCATCAAAGAGTAATAGTAAGCTATAAGAAAACGAACTTCATATTTCATTCTGGTAATGTATTCTTCACTCATCCCTTGGGCTGTATTCGGTTTAGCATTTTGCAAAAAGATTAGCCCGCTACGTATTCTTTTAGGATACTCGCTCCAGTAATTCGGACTCCATCCTGACAGAGGGTTCCAGTCTCCAAGAGTAAATACATAGGAGTTTTTCCAACCAAAAGGTTGCCATTCAGACGGTATAGTTATATCATCACCCATAATATTCCACCCCTCCTCTTTATAATATCCCCACATGGGGTCGGGTATACCGGAATATACACCGGCAAGCCAGTCTTCAGTCCTAGTCTTATCGGCAAAAACCATCTCTAAGGTCAATTGGTCATCAGGCATTTTGTCTAAGTAATCAGTACAAGCGGTTGTTCCTAAAAGGAGAAAACCGGATATTATTAATATCAAATATTTTAAATTTTTCATATTTTTCATATTTATGTGATAGAAATACAGTCCTAGCGAAAGTTAACACTTAATCCGAAAGAGAATGATCTGTTCATTGGATACCTTAACCCGTTGGTACTATCCAATTCCGGATCCCATAATTTAAATGATGAGAATGTATGTAGATTCGATCCTCTTGCAAAAATCCGTAGATTCTCAACACCCGCATGCTTCAGCCATTCTTTAGGTAGGGAATATCCTAATTCTAATGATTTTAGACGTAAAAAACTCATATTTCTCAACCACCATGTAGATGCTTGTTCGTTGTTTGAGTGTGATCCGTAATAAAGTCTAGGCCAAAACACATCTTGACTTGGATTTTCTTTGGTCCAACGATCATCTACATTCGTAAACATATTTCCGGTTGCGCCTTGAGCTGCAGATGGCAACCAGTTTTCGCCACCCAGCAGCTGATAAGTTTTGCCGACTCCTTGAAAGAAAAATCCAAAATCAATATTCTTATATGAAATATTAGCTCCAAAACCATAAACAATCTCAGGATTGAAAGTTCCGCCAATGGCAGTCTGATCCATAGCATCTATCGTTCCATCACCGGTCAAATCCTTATATTTAATATCACCGGGGCGAACATCTGAAAATGTATGTGTAGGAACTTCTGATTTTAAATTTCCATTTGCATCAAAATCTTCTTCTGTAAATAACCCATCAGATACGAGTCCGAATAATTGACCTACCGGATGTCCGGTTCTAGCTCTGTTAGTACCTTTTAGAGCTTCTGACTCATCACATTCCGTTATCTTATTATGAGCATACGTAAAGTTGGCAAGTGCTGATATAAACCAATCATTTGCAATCTTTTTATTCATATTGAGGGACATTTCGATACCTTTATTTTCAACCTTCCCGAAGTTTGCATAAGGTGCTTTTATAAATCCGGCTGAACCCGGAAGGGTTTCTCTTTGCATAAAAATGTCTTTCCGTTTATCAGAAAAGATATCCAAACTATAATTTAAAGCATTACCAAATAAACCTAAATCTAAACCTAAGTTTGTCTTAGTTGAAGTCTCCCATGTTAAATTGGGTGCACCAATAGTGCCTTCCGACTTTCCGTCACGGTATATATTACTATCTGTCCCCCAAGTGTACCATTCGTAAGAGTCTATTGTAGATAAGTATGCAAATCTGTTTGTCCAAATATTTGAACCTAATATACTATTCCCTACTTGCCCCCACGAACCTCTTATTTTCAGATTTGAAATAGTATTAGTCAGACCTTCCATAAATTTTTCTTGAGACACAATCCAGCCTAAAGACACTGAAGGAAAAAATCCAAAGCGTTTACCTTTCGCAAAATTCTCCGATCCGTTATACCCAAAGTTAAATTCGGCTATATATCGAGTATCATAAGTATAAGAAAATCTTCCGGCTAGCCCTTGTGTTCTGTATGGAAGCTTATCCCAACCTTGACTTCCTCTTTGAAGTTCTCTCTGATTATACAATATCATAGAATTTACGGCATGCTTATTCTGAAAAGTCTTTTCATAGTTTACTGTTGTTTCAAAATAAGTACTCAATTCGCCCCATTCGGCATTAGTAGAATAACCTAAAAATTGTTGTCCATTACTCAGTATGGATAAGTTAAGATTACCATCTGAGTCTCGTCCAGCTGCAGGATAATAATAATCAGGATTTTTGGATCTGACAACACTTGCTCCTGAATATCGGTCAAAAGAGAATGTCATTTTTGCACTTAAACCGGGCGTTATAAATTTCAGGTCTTGCTCTACCGAAGCCATTGTTTCCAGATTAGTTCTATTATAAGTCTCATAGCCTCTTTGCGTAGCCCAAGCCCAAGGATTCTCTCTGGCATAAACTCTGGGTATTTCGCCTGTAGAATATACCGGAGGATGTATATAAGGAGGAATCTGAGATGCACGATGGAATATACCGTAATTACTTTGGTCTGCTCCGGGAGGAGAATTTCTTGTTAATAAGTTCCCTCCTAGATTAAATCTGAATAATGTTGTCTTAGTCAGATTGACATCTATATTCGATCGTACATTATAGCGTCTTACTTTCAGAGACGAATCCCAAGATTGATTTTTATCTCTCTCTATAATACCATTTTCGTCATACAGCCCTAATGTAAGAGCATAACGTAGAATGTCGCTACCTCCATTTACATCTATATTAGCTGTCGTACTACTTGCAAAATCCTTTGTAATAACGTCCCACCAATTTATATCCGGATAGAGTTCCGGATCGGTCTGATTTCTATAATTTTCGATTGTCGCATTATCAAACAAAGGAAGCTTATTAGGATACATATCATTGTAGGCTTCATTTATAACTTCCAGATATTTTACAGACCCCACATATTTGGGCAATCGTGTAGGTTTGGTATAGGCGCGTTCTATACGGGCACTCACTTTGGGCGCTCCTATCTTCCCTCTTTTGGTTGTAATCATAATAACACCATTGGCTCCTCTAACTCCATATACAGCACTTGCTGCTGCATCTTTCAGCACAGAAAATGATTCGATCTCATTCGGATCCATATCGTTCATCGAACGCTCTATACCATCTATGAGCACCAATGGTTTATTATTTCCGGTGAAAGTACTCATACCCCGTATCCAAAAATCAGAATCATTGAAAGATGGATTTCCACTACGTTGTACAGCAATTACACCGGCAAGTTTTCCTGCCAAATTGTTGCTGACAGAGCGCACGGGTGCTGAGCGTAACAGATCAGGCTCAATGGAAGAAATAGCTCCGACAACGGATGCTTTCTTTTGTGATCCGAAGCCGACAACTACAACTTCGTCAAGCAGTTCCACATTTTCATCCAACGCGATATCAACTACGTTTTTTTTACCCACTTCTACGATTTGTTCTTTAAAGCCCAGATAAGTAAATTTGAGAGTAGGATTGGACGAGGTTAATGCTATTGTATAGGTTCCGTTCACATCTGTAAGAACCCCATTGGTAGTTCCTACTTCCGAAACAGTAACACCGATAAGTAATTCTCCTTTCGCATCACTTACCCGTCCGGTAACTTGTCTTTTTGCTGCTCCTTGCTCTTGTGCAAATGCAAACATAAGATTTAGGAAACAACATACTGCTAAAAGAAAAAGTGTTCTTTTTTTCTTTAAATTCATGTTTCTCATAGTAATTATTTAATTAAGATTTGAATATAAGTATCTCATCTAGGGATACTTTTACTAAGCACCTATTATATTAGGTTTAGCATCGGTGAAACTCTTAGGTTACAGAATTTCACCGATAGTATTTTATTTATATAATGGTCCGTAAGCATTGCATGCCCTATAATCAGACCCTTCATTATCTGCACCATACGCCGACCATGATGATGGTCGAAATACTTTATCTTCTTCTACATTATGCATACAAACCGGGATTCTTAGGAGAGCAGCCAAAGATATAAGGTCGGCTCCGATATGTCCGTAGCTGATTGCTCCATGATTAGCTCCCCAGAAATTCATAACAGAATATACATCTTTGAATCTGCCTATTCCCATTGTACGAGGAACGAAAAAAGTACTTGGCCAAGTTTTATCGGTGCGTTTGTCTATAATCTCAAAGACTTCTTTCGGGAAAGTAGCTGTCCATCCTTCGGCTATTTGTAAAACCGGACCCAAACCTTTCACCAAATTCAATCGACACATAGTAACAGGCATATCTGCCTTGGTAAGAAGTTTGGATGAATAGCCTCCACCTCTGAAATATTCGAGTGAAGATGGTCCCCATTGAGTTGCTTTCAACATAGCATCTACCTCCTGCTCTGTTATTTCCCAATGAGGTTTCATTACCGGATTTCCTTTAACCTCTTGTTCTCCGGTAGCATCAAGAGTGCAAGCTCCAGAATTGATCAAATGTATAGCTCCATCTTTGAGTCTTCCTTCGGGTTTCCACCCGGTAACGCGTTCAATAGAGTTGGGTGACCAATAAGTTCTCACATCAGCAAATATCTGTGCTGTATTGGTTAATAAGTTACCAAATAACATAGAAATAGCATTAAGGTGATCATTCTCTGTGGCAAAGATATAAGGGCTACGTATACCATTCCAATCGAACGATGTATTCAATATTGTTTCTGAAAAGTCTCCATTTGGTAAGAAATCAGTCCATTGCCGTTGTCCTTGAAACCCTCCTGCAATAGCATTGTGCCCCATAGCTTCCTCTCCAAATCCCATATCAGCTAACTTCGGATTGCCGCACATGAGGTCGCGTTTGATTATGGTCATTTTGGTTACATATTCCCAATCGGCATCTTTTTGTTCTCTTGTTCGACGGATAGTTTCTGGATTGTGGTCCGGCAATTCGTTTGGCACACAATTTCTTTTTACCCAAGCTATTGCTTTGTTATATTCTTCTTTGTCATATATTTCTTGTTCTATTCGACGAATTATCTCACTACTGTCTACATATTCTGTACGCATTCCCAGATATTCCTGTAAGAAGTCGGCGTCTACCATCGATCCGGCTATCCCCATACATACTGATCCTATTGCTAAGTACGATTTGCCACGCATTAGAGCTACGGTCATCCCTGCACGAGCAAAACGGAGCAATTTTTCTTGTACATCGTCAGGCATAGTCGTATCTCCTATGTCTTGTACATCGTGCCCATAGATACCAAAGGCGGGCAAGCCTTTTTGATTATGTGCTGCTAGTACAGCTGCAAGATATACGGCTCCGGGGCGTTCTGTTCCGTTAAAGCCCCATACAGCTTTGGGTATGGAAGGATTCATATCCATTGTTTCTGATCCATAGCACCAACATGGTGTAACGGATAATGACAAACCTACATTTTCATTTGCAAATTTTTCGGCACACATTGAGGCTTCTTTTACTCCGCCAATGCATGTATCTGCTATTACGCATTGCACAGGGCTTCCGTCAGGATATTTTAGATTTTCAGAATAAAACTTAGCTACATTTTCGGCCATTGCCATTGTTGTTTCTTCTAAAGATTCGCGAATGCCTTTTCTTCGTCCATCAATGATTGGACGTATACCGATTTTGGGATAATTCATTTTCATTATTTTATATTTTTCAGGTTAAGATTATTGTTTTTCAAGGGTCAGTGTATCGAAATGGAATTGTGCTCCATGTTTTGTTTTCTTCACTTTTATTGATATGGAATTAGTATGTCTGGTTAATGTGAATGTACCGATCTCAGCATTCTCAATCTTAACTTCAGTAGGGCTATATACATCTTCTAATTCTTTTATTGGTTTCTGTCTGTTCCATACTTCAAAAGCTCCACTTTCGGGTGTTTTGAAATATGTAAGTTTGATTTTGTATACACCTTCGGGGATTTCGTCGAGCATGATACGAAACATTGATTCGTCATAGACTTCTGCCACAGAACGATTTCCTCTAAAATCTAATTTAGTTCCTTCTCCTAAAGAAAAGTTCATTAACTGAGGAAAGAAGATATGAGTTGTAGGATAATATACTGTACGTAGATCTTCTGTTGGCAATAATGATGATTTTGCAGGTTTAGAACCATAGTAAAAAGCTATGGATGTGTAATCTACCGGAAATTTATTGCCTTCGGGTCCATGCTCGATCGTTACATGAAGATCTTTATTGAATACTACTTTATCTGAGAGGAAAAAACGATATCCTCCTGTACGTGCCATAGGTAGAGAATAGTCTAAAGATCCATGTATTGGTAGACTTACTCCTCTATCCCATCTGTCGAGAAGGGCATACCATCCTCCATTGTAATAATCTTCCGAACCGGTTCCATGACCCCTCATCTTACCATCCACGGTGGTTACTTCATCTCCTTCAAAAAATAAAGTCATTCCCGGTTGCAATGCTTGTGCAATGTGTGTTATTCCTACATAGTGTCCTTTATCCTCTACATCAATCAATAAGTATGGTTCTCCTTCTTTAGGATTTACCTCTCTACGCCAGCTTGTATATAGTTTTCCTTCTGTTTGAGGGTCTAATGCTTCTTTTGTATAATATACTTTTGCTTTTACCTCTATTTTAGACTGATTAGTATTTTGACGCTTCTCATAGACCAGACTCATTTCAGCTTTGTTTTGATAAGGCATTGGCAGATATGAATAGTTTATCCCTTGATAATGTCCCAACAGAATACTTTGCATTGCAGGTTTGCCATACGCATAACCGAAATAATCTGCTGCTGGACTATATATAGCTGGTGTAGTTTCGCCATCCCATTGTGCTTTTAATAGTATGTCTTTGTTTGCACCGTCTAATGCTGAACCAAAGTCCAGCTCAAATCCGGCTATCCGCCCCCCTTCTTTCGATGTGAAAAACGGAATAGTTTCGCCCGGAGCTATAAAAAATTCCTTTGTTTCTGTAATTACATTGGATTTATCTAAACAGGTTAAAGGATTAACTTGTTTATTCCAATATTTATTAGCTTCCTCTAATGCTGCTATCTGAGCCTCATTCCAGTTCATACTAAAAGATTCTACTTTAGCATTTGGGGAATAAGGACGATATTGTATTTGATGGAACATTATTTTTTCGCCACAAAATACAATCTTACAAGATTTTGCAAACTGTATAGGAATATAACAATAGTATCCTCCGATTTCATTTCCACATACGGAATTGACAAAAGGAAAGACTTTGCCTGAAAATAAATCAATAAAAGGAATGCTTATACGAGGAGTCTTTTCTCCGTCAATAAAAAATTGAATGGTATCTTTGGTTGGAGTCGGAGTCCAAATTCGATTTATAACTCCGGGACCTTTATAATCAGCTAAAACCAAATTCTTACCCTCTTTACGAATATAAGAATATGTGCCGTCAAAGCCATCATCATTTCCTCCTGTGCGATCGTAACTAGATTCTTGTTCTACAATGCCTTCCCTATATTGAGGCAATAGAGAGAGCTTATACAAAGTCTCTAATTCATCTATGAGAGTAACGGTTTTAGCCGCTTGTTTCTTACTATCCTTCTTCTGCGAATAAGCAGGAAGAAGAAATAAACTACATAAAATTATAAAAGTGAGTTTTTTCATGATAAATACTGAAATAAATGATTAATATATTGCTTATTTATTATTGATAGATAGATAGATAAACGACCTAATGAAGAGCATTTATGATTTCCTTTATGGATACTCCTAATAACTTTGCTGCAATAGGATTTAATTCGTTTGCTTCTCCAACAATATGGAAAACATTATGGTGATGTGTCTGCGATTCGTTAGGTTTCAAAAATGCAGCCGGTGAACAACTTTCTACTTCGAGGAAAGGTCCCATTATGCTGCCATCATCCAATGGTCCATCGTTGTATGCATTCATTGCATCGCCAACAAGAGGATCTTTTGTCGGATCCCATTCCTGATTTAAATAGGTTTTATCCTTTTTAACATCAAATGTAATGATAGTAAGTCTTTTAGAATCGGGATCATAGTTTCCGGCAATTCCTTTTGATCTGAATACGTTTATACCCAACTTACCTCTTTGTATTCCATCTGTTTTGAAGAAAAGAGTATTGTTTTTTATATTCAATCTATCTTCCGGAATCTTTCCGAAGTAATCGTCGGTAACTATTTTTCCTAATTGAGATTCATTACCTTCATTAATCGGTATAACGGTAATGGCATTAGGTGACGGAATAAACATATCTAAAATCCATGTGGATATTGTGCCTGTTTGTTTAGTCCATTCAAAATCATTTTTGTTTGTTATTGTATTCTTTGTACTGTATGCTACCGATTTCAGATTAGTGAGATCAATATCGAGCATTGCTTTAATTTTCTTAGCATTTAGAAACTCGATATGACGATCTACATTCAACTTCAGATTCGTTCCCAAATAATTCTGTATGCTCATGTCTTTTTTCATAAGCACTTTCTGTTCTGACGCAGATACCAGATCCCAAGCCTCAATATCTATTGGTTTTGGAGTATGCCAGTTTTCATATATCTGCGGCTTATTAGGTTCGAAATAAACAGAATACTGACCTCCTTCGGGCCCCAGCCAAAATCGATTTTCACCTCCATATCCATTCATATGTTCGTCTGGTATATCTCGTTCGAAAGCTTTGTAACCTACAAATCCAATACTTTTACCTGAAAGTCCATCGACTGTACTTGTAAATACTTTAGCCTGATATTTAGGTGAAATGATAACTTGTGCATTATCATCTTCTCCTTTAAGAATAATAAGACTGTCTTTTTCTGATAAATACTTCAGATCGTATCCGAATGTACCTTTTTCGTAAGATTCCATTATACTATTTCCTTCTTTTTGATTTGTTTTATTATTGCAACTATTTAGTAAGCTGAGAGATAGAATAACTGCAACAAATATGTTGATTCTTTTCATAATATGATATTTATATAACTGGTTAACATTTATATCCTTTAATTCCAAAGTATGTGATGTATATGAAACAAATAAGAGGTATTGAAAAGCCGATAGCCATACTTTCTTCTCCTACCGCACCCATTATGATGGCTGAAAATGCTCCCCCAGCAACTGCCATAGTAAGAAATGAAGCTGCTTTTTTAGTCTGTTCTCCCATATTGGCAAGACCTAAGGCATAGATAGTAGGAAACATTATAGACATAAAGAAAAAAGCTATACACAATGCTATCAGCGAGATATAACCTATATTAAGGACTACTAACGACATGCATAACACCGAGATAGCAGCATAGAGAGCTAGGAGCTTATTGGGAGGAAATTTAGCCATCAGAAAGCTACCAGAAAAACGTCCAACCATAAATAAAGACATTCCTCCGAACGCCAGATATCTGGATGCTTCTACTTTTGTAATGGTATGATCTAATTCCATTACGTAATTGATAAACAGTGCAAATACTCCTGTTTGTGCAATCATATAAAGAACTTGTGCTATGAATGCAAGTGTAAAATGTTTATGCGCCCATAAGGGTTTCGCCTTTTGTGAAGAAGCATCTGTTTTGGATTCAGTACTATTATCTTCTTTGATATCCGGCAACTTTATAAAGAAGAAGAAAACAACTATAATTAAAACGCATGATCCGATAAGGATATAGGGTCTTGTCAAAGCCATTGCATCGTCGGGTTCTGCTCCTAATATCAATTGTCCTCCGACCAAAGGTCCTAATACCCATCCCAAGCCATTAAGAGATTGAGATAAATTGAGTCTTCGGGATGCACTTTCTTTAGGTCCTAATACGGTAGAATATGGATTTGCTGCAGTTTCTAATATACACAAGCCACATGCTACAATAAATAAAGCGATAAGAAATGGTTCGGGCGATGTGCCTAAGGCAGCAGGAATAAAGCTGAATGCTCCAATTGCATAAATTACAAGACCGAGTATAATCCCTTTTTGATAACCAAATTTATGCATAAAGAAGCCTGCCGGAAAGGCTATTAATCCGTAGGCAATATAGGTAGAGAACTGAACCAAACCTGATTCAGCCTTTGACATGGTAAAAGCTTCTTGGAAGTGTTTATTAAGCACATCTAACAACCCATGAGCAAATCCCCACATCAAAAATAAACTGCTAACTAATACAAAAGGGAATAAGTAGCTCTTTCCTTCGGGTGAAGAGAAAATACTTCGTTTTTTGTTTTTCATAATAATTGTAATAATATAAATCTTTAGATTTCTTAGGTTTAAGTATGCTAATACGATTAACTAAAAATAACTTAAAAAGGAAAATATCACTTAAATATTGAAAAAGAGAAATTAAAACTGATTCAGATTAACGATTTTAGGTTGAAGGAGTATGGATTCTATCATATCGTATGATGTATCCTTTATTTGTTTAAATAATATATCTAAGGCTCTACTACCTAATCCTTCAATAGGTTGTTCGACGCACATAATTGGGATTTGAGCTATAACGTATTCATCAGCATTGTCGATACTTGCATATTTCAGTTTAGAGAAAACATCGTAGCTTCGTAATGTCAATAGAGACTGAACCCCTACTCTATTGTTAGTGAATACAATAGAATCAACTTTAGAATCAACGAGTTTTTTTATACTATCACTGATATTTTGCTCAAAATTATCGAATGATACAGAATGAACAAGTTGCTCGTCAAGTTCTATATTATTCAATTTCAGAGCAAGTACATATCCTTCGTAACGTTTTTTAATATTTGGAAGATCTATGTTGTAAGCTACGAAGCCAATTCTCTTGCATTTTTGTTCTATTAGCATATTGGTAATCCTATATGCTGCTTGTACATTATCTATCTGAACCGAACTTACGGGTAATCCTTCTATATGACGATCGACCAATACTGTTGGTATCTTTCTGTTTACAAGTTGCATAATAGATGCTTCGCTTCCTTGTGGAGGAGTCAGAATAATACCATCTACGTTCTTTTCAATAAATAGACCTATCAGGTCTTTAAATTTGACACTAGATTCGTCTGAACTACCAAACATTACTTGATAACCTTTCTTAGCAGCTATATTTTCGATATGACGAGCTAATTTGGCGAAAAAGGGATTTGATATATCAGCTACAACCAAGCCTAGAGTTTTTGTCTTACCTGTTCTTAAACTACGTGCAGACATGTTGGGCATATATCCCAATTCTTCAGCTATCTTTTTCACTCTGTCAGAGACTTCTTTACTTATACGCCCTTCTTCAGCCTTTTCATTAAGAACTAATGAGACTGTTGCGCTTGAGACTTTAGCTTTGATTGCTATATCTTTTAAAGATACTCTGGACATTGTTATTAATATTTATTATAGAAAAATCTATTTCATTATTCAAAGTACAAATATAAATTAAGTTTAATCGTTTTACTATATAAAAAACAACCTAAAATATATGTTATATTATACTTTTAAACATTTTATCAAGATTTATTTTCTTCAACCCCTTTTTTCTTATTACACGAGGACCGGCTCCATAATGTTTTTTACAAAAAATATAGAAGTACGAATAATTACTAATACCATACGAATCAGATATTTCATTGAAACTATTGTCTGAATAACATATATCAAGCAAAATCCTTTTAGCTTTATATTGAAGGATCCATTTATATGGTGATTGACCAAAACAACGATAAAATTTTTTGATAAATCCTGATTTACTATATCTAGCTAAAGTTGCCAAATCTTCCAGCCGATTTACTTTCAGACAATGTTCTAAAACCAATTGTCTAAAAGAAGTATCTGAGCCTAATATTGGATAAAAAAGACATCTAATATCCTGATTGTCATAGTATAATATCAATATAATAAAAAGCTCATTTAATAGAGCCTTGGATAGGTCAGACATATCTACCCCATCATTGAGATAATAGCATATAGTATTGAAAATTCGTTTTATAGGTTCTATGATTATGGCGACACCTAAATTGTTAACCACAGATTCAGATAGTAAGAAATCGGTATAAGATTTAGAAAAATGTTCTTCAATATTAAATGATATAATCAAAACCTTGGCTCTATTTTCACTATTTAATAATAAATCCGAACTAAGTGGTATACATAAAATAGTTTCACTACCTAAAAGTTTATTGAAACAATCTAAACTATTAAGAACAATCTCCCCTTCCAATACAACTAGTAACGTGTCAGATTTTAGAGTCAACGAAAGAGAAGATTTTTTTTCAATTATATAATAATTAAACATCAGTATTATTTTTAGGTTAATCTTAATCTATCTGCTATATTTTTTATAAAGATATTGTGGATAAGTCAATTGTGAATGATTATGATTACTAATTAAAAAAACATTTGATAATTACCAATAATCTGAATAGATATTGTATCTTAGTCTTTCATTGTAGCATTTCTCCACATAAATATGTAAGTATTGTAAAACAGAATAACACATAAATTTGTATATCTATATCAACTAATTTTTTGGATAAAAATTTTTTATTCATTTGCGCATATACGATCAAGGGGTGTCATTATAGGCTGAGATTATACCCTTACAACCTGATGCGGGTAATGCGACGTAGGAATGATGAACAAAGAAATTCCCTCCTTTAATTAGGATATCTATTGATTAGTATATTTGATCTTATCCTTAATCGTATTTTAGTTATTAATGGTAAAACAATGACTTTTCATTCTTTGAAAATATAAATATGAGAAAGATACAATTCTGAATACCAGATATTTTTAGAATTAATTTTCTGATAGGAAACAAATCTTTAAATTATGTAGAGAGAATTATAATCTTCCTATATTATTTTTATTAAATGTTTCGAAAATAAAAGATTATTACCTTTATTAATTAGCCATCTTAGGTTGTGGAGATAATCCTAATGATTTACGAGCATAAGCCATTGCCCAGCACCACCAAGCAGTGTAAATAATAATCCAAAAGT
>DHNQ01000002.1 GCA_002409595.1 Dysgonomonas sp. UBA5412 | reverse complement strand
TTTTGGATTATTATTTACAAATACAGCGGCAACAATTGTATTTTTAGCGAATAAAGTATCATTGGAAAATGTTGCTAAAATACTTGGACATTCTAATGTACGTACCACCCAACATTATGCTAAAGTATTAGACAGTTCTATCATTAGAGATATTAAAGAAAGTATTAATAGAGAAATTCATATTATTGAATCTGAAGAAAATAATATTTTTCAAAAATCAATTAGTATTATTTCACTATTAGAATTGACATTCGATAAGTTAAAAGAATTTGTATCTAATTTTTCATTTAAAAGTCAGCTTGAAGAAATTACCTTTTTCAAGGAAACAAAGCCTCAATCCTTTTAGTATTCTTATTTATTATCGAAAGATATATAATTTGGAAATGCGAATGCCTACAGATAGTTATATAGATCGAAAAAATTATTTAGAAAGTATCTTAGGTCGTATAAAATATTTCTTTGACAATAATGCTGACTTTTATCAATATTATCGTTCTGGAAATACTCATCTTGATAAATATTACTTTCTTAGAGGTGAGCCGGATATTCAGTTAATTCTCGATTGTTTCTATTTCGAAAGAGATAGTAGATTTTCAACAAGTTTCGATTTTAAGGTTGCAAAAAAGATAGCTAAAGAGAGATTAACAGTATATATCAACAATAAACTTTTGCATATAGGAAATCTAGAATCAAATATCCAAGAGGCATTAAGTTTACCTAAAACAAGGCTTAGCTGGACTGCGAAAAAAGCCTAACTTGTTGAACATATTTATGCATGGGTAGTGTAGGATGTTTCAACAATGTCAATACGAATATAAAAGAGTTCGCTGAATATATTGAAACCGTTTTCAATATCAATTTGGGAGATTTCTATCATACATTTTTTGAAATCCGTGAGCGTAAAGGCAGTCGTATTTTATTTTTAGATAAGTTGATCAAACTTCTCGAAGAAAGAATGGATGGATTAGACAATAAATAATTAGGTATATACTTTAGAGATGGAAATAGATAAATTCGATTAAAAGAAAGGAGCTTTCAATCTGCTCATTATACAAACAATTACTATCAATCAAGCCATAAAAAACAAGACCAAAGAGTGTAAATCTTCGGTCCTACAATATCTAAAAAAGAGTATTTAAAAACAAATGATCTAATGTGATACAATCTCTAATACACAATCACTAACTGATAATAGTTTTTGCTCACCGGTGACCATATTTTTAAGCATTATCTTACCTTCTTGTATTTCATTTTCTCCAATAATAGCTACATAAGGAATTTTATTGGCATCAGCATAAGACATTTGTTTTTTCATCTTTGCCGATTCCGGATATATCTCTGTAGCAATATTAGCTTGACGCATCTTGGAAATTAATGGCAGAATAAACTCTTCTTCTTTCTCCCCAAAGTTTACAAACAAAACTTGTGTATTCTGTATAGAGTCCTTAGGATATAAATCTAATTGATTCAAAACATCAAATATACGGTCTGCCCCAAACGAAATACCAACACCCGAAACACCGGATAGCCCAAAAATACCAGTCAGATTATCGTATCGTCCGCCTCCGGTAATACTCCCGATTTGTACATCTAATGCTTTAACTTCAATAATAGCACCTGTATAATAATTCAAACCTCGGGCGAGTGTAAGATCCAACTCCAGTTCAGAGCGAATTTCGGTCAGACTTAATCTATTTAGAATAAATTCTAGTTCTTCAACACCTTTTATTCCGATTTCGGATCTATTCAATACTGTTTTTAGAGTATCTATTTTTTCAGAGTTAGAACCTTGTAGAAGAATTATTGGTTGCAACTGTTCTATGGATTGCTTAGAGATGCCCTTGGACGATAGTTCTTCATTTACTTTATCTAATCCAATTTTGTCTAGTTTATCAATCGCAACAGTTATATCTGTTATTTTATCTGCCTGACCTATGATTTCGGCAATACCCGATAATATTTTTCGATTGTTTAGCTTAATACTTACACGAATACCAAAACGATTAAAAACTTCATCGACAATCTGAATCAATTCAACTTCATTTATCAATGAGTCTGAACCTACAATATCAGCATCGCACTGAAAAAATTCGCGATAACGTCCTTTTTGCGGGCGATCGGCACGCCATACCGGTTGTATCTGATAGCGACGAAAAGGGAAAGTTATTTCGTTGCGGTGCATTACGACATAGCGAGCAAAAGGAACAGTAAGATCGTACCGCAGTCCCTTTTCACTCAGTTGTGGTGCTAATCGGTTTGTATTACGTTCCAATAATTCTCCATCAGAAATACCCTTCAGATAGTCGCCGGAATTTAATATTTTAAATAAAAGCTTATCTCCTTCTTCCCCATATTTCCCCATCAAGGTAGACAGATTTTCCATAGCCGGAGTTTCTATCTGACGGAAGCCATAAAGCTTATATACTTCACGTATGGTATCGAAAATATAATTACGCTTCGCCATTTCTTCTGGCGAGAAATCTCTTGTTCCTTTAGGAATTGAAGGTTGTGCCATAACTTTTACTATTCAATAAATATAAATGAAATGCAAAGGTAAAGATTAGTTATGAGTTACAAATCGCGGAGCATGCCTAATTTAGAAAAAAGACAATAAAAGCGACAAAATATAATATTAGATTAGTACTATAAGTTTGTTCTGGTGTTGAGTCCTAAATCGAGACAATCTGCAAATTTTGAATTTGGTCCCCAATTTGCCGATACGGTAAATGAAACATTCATTATAAAGTTATTGTCATCAATTGGTAATTGCCATTCATAAACTTTATTCTCTTTTATTATATTACTTTGTTTTACCTGTGGTTTTCCCCATTTTGCAATGATTGTATCTATTGAATCCTTGTTTGTAATACCCATCGGAAGATGTAAAGTTCCTTTTACATCAATGGTTTCCATTATGTCGTTAAACGATATTTTACTCAGAATCGGGTGAACATCTTTATCCTCAACTCCTAAAGTTATTTGAAGAAAATCAAAGGTCATATATGCGTGTATAGAAGGCAGATGAATGGAATAAGAAGAACCATCCTTCTTTGCTCTTTTTAGTTCTATATCCGTAGGATAGCATCCTCCGTGCATGGATATGAACGTTCTTACATCAGGAGAAGTTATAGGCAGACCAATCATTTTCAGAATATCTTTATCCGGCATACTAACGAATATTGGCCTACGTGGAATTTCAATTGTCGCACAAGATATTTCATTATTATCATAGACTAATTCAATAAAAATATCCCTTTCCTTATCTATTAAAATATCCCACGTATAAATATTACGCCCTTGGAATGATCTTTTGTCTACCGGATCGCCAAGTTTTGATTTTAAAGATTCTAAATCAATCTTTTTAGAGATATTTAAATGATCTAACATCAACATCTCTCCTTCTAAAGTATTAAAAGATATTTTAGATAATCGGTAGTAATACTCACCTTCTATATCGGAAGGCAAAAGAGGATAGCTAGGATTCCATCTTACAGAGAGGAAAGATAAGCTTATACCTAAACTTTTCAACGGAATATAGGCCTCGTCTAGGCTTTCGATAGACATATTCTGTCTCTTATCGTTTTGGGGATATCGACCTCCATTTTGCTCAATGAAACACTTGAGGTCGGGTGAGTTAATCGGCTGCCCAATTAACTGTATAAACCTTTCAATCATGTCCAGGTTGTATTTAATGTAGTTAAGTAACTTATGTATTACACAAAAGTAAAAAAAATCTGATTAAAGTAGAAGTAACATCCTATTTATTAACTATTTTACGAAAGTATCGGTTTTAGATTAAAATAAAATAACTTTATTCGCTATTTTTGTTAATTACACTATTATAAATTTTATTATGAATTGTATACGTGAGGCACGTGTTTCTGATGCCAAAGATATAAGTAGATTGTTAGGACAAATGGACTACCTCAGATCAGAAGAATTTGTGACGAATAATCTTAAAAAAATGTTGTCCGACAATTCTTATAAAATAATTGTATATCAACAAGGGGAGCAGGTAGTCGGTCTTATAACATTACATTTCTATTGGCAAATAGTATATGCAGGAGAAGTGGGTACTATCGGATTTTTCGTTGTAGACGAAACTATACGCAGTCAGGGAATAGGGAAGGCACTGGAAGATTATATAACAAAGATATCAAAGGAGCGTAATTGTGCTCTGATAGAAGTATATAGTAGCATGAAGCGAATAAAGGCTCACCCGTTTTATGAACGTCAAGGCTACAAAGCGTATGACAAATTTTTTATGAAAGAAATCAATGAAGATGTATAATTCTCAACCGGCTGCACCTACCGCATAGATAGATACTTTAGTCCCTGCCGCTTTAAAAATTTCTTTAGCACAAGATTCTAAGGTCGATCCGGTAGTAATAACATCATCTACCAGTAGAATATGCTTCCCTTGAAAAGAAGCCGAATTAGTCAGCAAAAAAATATTCTCTACGTTTTCCCATCGGGCAAAGCGTGTATGCTTGGTTTGAGATATATTATTGACCTTCCTTATAAGGGTCTCAGTATCTATTGGTATATTAGTTACAGCAGAAATACCTTTACAGATTTCTAACGATTGGTTATACCCCCTCTCCTTTTCTCTTTTAGGATGTAGAGGAACGGGCACTAACAGATCAATATCTGCAAGAAAGGAACTACCTCTTAAATTTTCGCCGCATAGAGTACCAATAAAATTTCCGATAAATGGATTATGTTTATATTTCAACTCGTGAACAATATGCTGTATACTTCCTCCTTTGACAAAATAAGCGAAAGCTGCTGCATGACGAAAAGGAATCCTGCCTGCGAAAAATTCTTCTAATCTATTTTCGGGCTGTAAATGAAAATTGGTCAGAGGTAAAAGATGGAGACAATTAGCACACAGATGTTCTTCTCCTTCAACAAGCCGTTCACTGCAAACCACGCAAAGATCGGGAAAGAACAAGGACAGAAAACTATGGAACAAATTCTTCATCACTTTCTCCTAATAGCTTATCTACACATTTTACAGCCAAGTCGATCGAGAAACCGCGACCTAAAGCAAAACGCACAAGCTTAGTCCGTTTTTCATACTCGTTTTTTGCTTTTACAGACTTGATCTTAACCGATAAGATATGCAAAAGCTGCTGCTCGAATTCATTTCCGGCAAGCTCTTCAAATACGGGATTATATATAGATTCAGAGATATTTCTTTTTCGCAGTTCAAAAGTTATTTTATTCTTACCCCATTTATTAAAATGAAGTTTGTCGTTAACGAAGCTTTTACAAAATCGGGCATCATCTACAAATCGTTCTTTTTTAAGGCGATCTATAATTCTTTTTATTGCATCATCTTCCAATTCCCACGCTTTCAATTTTTTTTGAACATCAAATTCACATCGTTCGCCACGAGAACAATACGCCGCAATACGATTCAAAGCTTGTGGTTCGGACAATTTCATTTTTTAATAAATTAATTCGGCTCTTACTATGCGATCATTCCCACTTATGTCTTTGAGTAAAGAAACATTCACAAAGCCTTTTTCACATAACATATCAACAGTTTCCTGCCCTTTAGCTCTGTTTATTTCGAAGTAGAGCTTTCCTTGCGGTTCTAATATCTTTAATGCAATATCTGCAATACGGTTGTAAAACAAAAGGGCATTGCTATCAGGAACAAAAAGTGCATTATGCGGTTCATAGTCCAAAACATTTTGCTCCATCGACTCCTTTTCACTCTCTAGCACATAAGGCGGATTACTTACAATGATATTATATTTATTATCAGTAGGAACATCTGACAATACATCAACTCTTTTGAAAGACACGTCAACTGTATTTATCTTCGCATTCAATACTGCTACATCTAATGCCTTGACCGATATATCCCAAGCTGATACAAATGCTTTTTTTGAGTGCTTTGCCAACGCAATTGCTATAGCTCCGCTTCCTGTACCAATATCTAACAAGTTTAATTCTGATGCTGTATTCTCAGATAATATCAACTCCACCAATTCTTCTGTCTCAGGGCGAGGAATCAATACGTTTTTATTTACAAAGAAAGGCAACCCAAAGAATTCTGTTTCTTCCAAGATATATTGTATTGGTTCATAAGCACGCAGCCTGTCTAGAATTGAACTTACTTTGCGTTGTTGCTCTTGCGTAAGCTCTACATTATCAATAGATGCTTGCGGATAGGATTTTCCGGTAATATATTCGACTATAATACGTGTAAATCCCGAAATTTCACTTTCGGGATAATACGTATTTAATGAATCTTTTATATAGACAGCAATATCTTTCATCAATTACTCCATTTCTTCATCATATCTCTGAAAAAGAAAATCGTTATAAGGATAACGTTCAATATGTATTTCTTTTACTTTTTGATACAGCATCTCCTTTAATTGATCTATGTTTATTTTACTCTTTGCCGAGACGAAGATACAATCATTCTGCATCTTATTCATCCACGATCTTTCCAATTCCTCCAGAGATATATTCTCCTTTGTAGCAGGAGTAAGATCATCTTCATCTTTCTGCTTATAAGTAAAAGCATCCACCTTATTAAAGACAAGAATGGTTGGTTTCTCCTCTTTGTCTATTTCCATCAGGGTATTGTTTACAACCTCGATCTGTTCTTCAAAGTTAGGATGTGAAATATCAACAACATGCACCAACAAATCGGCTTCACGTACCTCATCAAGTGTCGATTTAAACGACTCCACTAAGTTGGTAGGCAATTTACGTATAAATCCTACGGTATCGGATAAGAGAAAAGGCAGATTGTCTATTATCACCTTACGCACCGTAGTATCTAAAGTTGCAAACAATTTATTTTCAGCAAACACTTCCGACTTGCTCAGTATATTCATCAATGTCGATTTGCCCACATTGGTATATCCGACAAGGGCTACACGCACCATCTTTCCTCTATTTTTACGTTGCGAAGCCATCTGTCGGTCAATTCCTTTCAGATCTTCTTTCAGCTTGGATATTTTATCCAGAATAATACGGCGGTCAGTCTCCAACTGAGTTTCCCCCACACCACGCATCATAGCTCCACCGCCTCGCTGGCGGTCTAAGTGAGTCCACATACGCGTCAGTCGTGGCAACAAATATTGATATTGAGCCAATTCTACCTGAGTTTTTGCATACGCTGTCTGTGCACGCATGGCAAATATATCGAGAATGAGACTGGTTCGGTCGAGAATCTTAATCTGCAATTCCTTCTCTATATTTCGTATCTGCTTAGGTGATAATTCATCGTCGAAGATGGCAACACCTACCTCATGTTCGTCTACATATTCCTTTATCTCCTGCAATTTTCCTGTTCCAACAAAAGTTACAGGATTAGAATAATCTAGCTTCTGAGTAAAGTTCTTTACCGGAATAATGCCTGCTGTTTCAGCAAGGAAAGCCAATTCGTCAAGATATTCGTTTACCTTATCTTCATTCTGTTCTTGGGTAATGATACCGATAAGAACAGCTTGTTCGTTTTTTGATTCTGATATAATAAAATCTTTCATATAGATATTTTCGTGTATTCTTTAATACTCCAGATTCAGAATCCTCATCATATAATCACAATGATTTATTCCAATCTGATTTTTTCACCAATTAAGGTCGTCCTACTGATCTTATCAGTTGAGGGTTGCGGTTCTTTAAAAATTTGTTATCATCCGATAAGAAGTTAAAGATAGGAACATTTTTTGAGTCTTATCCCTATCCGAAATAATAGATTAGGTGAGTTTTCAATTTTATCTTAGTATGCAGAGAAAGATTATATAAAAGAAAAGAGCCTACTGATCGGTAGGCTCTTTATATTTCCGTTTCGTCGAAACAGATACAAAGAATTATTTGTTTGATACAACTCTTTTTTCTTTGATTCTGGCTTTTTTACCTGTAAGACCACGAAGGTAATACAACTTAGCACGACGAACTTTACCTACTTTATTTACAGTAATACTGTCGATGAATGGAGACTCAAGAGGGAAAATTCTTTCTACACCTACATTGTCTGACATTTTACGTACAGTAAAACGTTTCTTTTCTCCATGTCCTGCAATTTTGATAACTACACCACGATACTGCTGAACACGTTCTTTGTTTCCTTCTTTAATACGGTAAGCAACTGTTACAGTATCACCACTTTTAAAGCTTGGGTGTTCTTTTCCTGTAGCAAAGGCTGCTTCTGCAACTTTCATTAAGTCCATGATTTCTAATGGTTTTATTGTTTAAATACGCAATATACACGAGCCTATCTCGTCAGAGATTACGCAAAGCGGATGCAAAGATAAAAATATTTCCGAATATGCAAAAGCCTTAGAACCTTAATTTTATAAATTTCTTACCCCATGTTAATCTATGTTTATTAATTATCCTTTTTTTTAATCAAAAGATATTTAAACCTATTTTTGTATATACTAGGAAATTCATGTTTAGAACAATACTATTTGATAATAGACTGATGAAATTAAGATACATACTGGTAACTATTGCCATAAATGCACTCACATGCCTAAACACAATAGCTGCCGAAAACAAAACAACGACACCGACTCTATACAAAACGACTGATACACAAAAGATGCAGCAATGGGTAGATTCGGTATTCAACACCATGACACTCGATGAGCGTATCGGTCAATTGTTCATGCCGGTGGTTGCCGGCGATAATACCGAAGCTAACAAAAACCGAATCAGAGCTTTTATTAACGATCAGCATATAGGAGGCATCCTTTTTTCGAAAGGGTCACCTTTGAATCAAGCAGAATTGACAAATCTGGCTCAAAACAATTCGAGAATTCCGCTTATGATTTCTCTCGACGGAGAATGGGGTTTGTCTATGCGCCTATCAAACACAACTCGCTTTCCTCGCAATATGATGCTGGGTGCTATTCAAAACGACTCATTGTTATATTACTACGGTCGGGAAGTAGCCCGTCAATGCAAACTAATGGGTATTCATGTCAACTTTGCACCATCGTTAGACGTGAATAGTAATCCTGCAAATCCGGTAATAGGAAACCGATCTTTCGGAGAAGACCCCGAAAGGGTTGGTCGTCTAGGAGTTATGTATTCCAAAGGCTTAGAAGACGGAGGCATTATGGCTGTTGCTAAACATTTTCCGGGACATGGAGATACATCTACCGATTCTCATAAAGTGCTACCGGTCATTAATCACAACAAAAACAGATTAGAAGATATAGAGCTAAAGCCTTTTAACGAATATATTAAAAACGGGCTATCGGGTATAATGACAGCACATCTCTATATCCCGGCTCTTGATCCGCAAAGACAGCCCAGCTCGCTTTCAGAAGCCATCACTACAAATCTACTGCAAAAAGAATTAGGCTTTTCCGGTTTGATATTTACCGATGGGTTGCAAATGAAAGGTGTTTCCCAAGAAAACAATTATAGTGTAAGAGCATTGCAAGCAGGAAATGATATACTTCTCGGTCCGCTATACACAGCTAAGGAATATGATGCCGTAAAAAAAGCAGTTCAAGACAATCTTTTGAGCGAGTCTCTAATTAATGAAAAATGCAAGAAAGTATTAGCTTACAAATATATTCTGGGTGTAAATAAGACAATCCCGATTGATACTCAAAATTTGATTCAGAGCCTAAATACCTCGCAGGGTGAATGGATAAACAGAGAGCTGCACAAGAATGCAATTACAATAGTAAAAGATGAACAAAAGACAATCTCGTTAAAAGGGCTGGACAAAAGAAATATTGCTGCAATATCTATCGGAGAATCAACAGATAATGTTTTTCATTCTACTCTCAAGCTCTATAGCGATGTAACATGCTTCAATGTCTCAAACGGAGAAGAATTACTAAAAATAAGAAAAGACCTAGAGCCTTTTAATACTATCATAGTTTCTGTACATAACAATCGTGCTAATGCAAATACTGCAATACAAGCTATCAGTAGCGGGAAGAATGTGATCCTTACTTTTTTTATAGTGCCATATCGTACTGCGTCTTATGCTTCCTCAATAAAATCAGCAGATGGAGTTATTCTAGCGTATGAAAATTCGGAATTGGCACAAGATTATGCAGCACAAGCAATCTTTGGAGGCAACCCGGTAAACGGAAAAGCTCCCGTTTCAGTCTCAGGTTTATTCGATGCCGGACAAGGAGTTTCTACAAAAAAAACTCGTTTAAGCTATGAGATACCGGAAACACTTGACATTGCATCGGGAAATCTAAATACCATTGACACTATCGCCAAAGAAGGAATTGAAGCTGAAGCATATCCGGGATGCCAGATATTGATAGCAAAGAATGGAGTCATAATCTACAATCGTTCTTTTGGAACTTTTGAATATAACAGGAAACAGAACGTCACAAATTCTAATATTTACGACTTAGCGTCCATGACAAAGGGAACCTCTACCATTTCTGCAATAATGAAGTTATATGACGAGGATAAGTTAAAATTAAGCACTCCCATAAGCACCTATGTACCGGCACTGAAAGGAACAGACAAATCTCAAATAACCATTAGAGAAGCTCTATTACATGAAACAGGGTTGACTTCATTCATCCCTTACTATATGAATGCAATAGATAAATCAAGCTATGAGGGAAACCTATTCAACGGAAACGAGAGTAGTCTTTATTCAGCACAGTTTGACACAAATACATGGGCACGTACCGACTACAAATTTAAAGAAAGTCTCGTATCCAGCACTGCTAAACCGAATTTTCTGCCACTTGCTGATGGGCTATTCGTTAACAAGGCATACAATGACACAATAATAGAAGCTATCGCTAATTCGAAACTACGAAAAAGAAAAACTTATCTATATAGCTGTCTAAATTTTATGCTGCTGAAAGAAGTTGCAGAAAAAGTAGCTAAAGAAGACTTAAATACTTTTACGCAAAACAATTTTTTCAGAAAACTTGGAGCGGTTACCACTACATACAACCCATTGACTAAATTTGATAAATCGCAGATCGTCCCTACCGAGAAGGATGACTTCCTCCGCAAACAACTTTTACAGGGCTACGTTCACGATGAAGGGGCTGCATTTATGGGTGGTATATCAGGTAATGCAGGATTGTTTTCAAATGCAAATGATCTTGCCAAACTTTATCAGATGTGGTTGAATAAAGGCATGTATGGTGGAGAAAAATATCTTTCCGAACGAACTTGTCAACTGTTTTTCAATACTAAAAGTGCATCTTCGCGCAGAGGTCTTGGGTTTGACAAGCCCGAAATACGGACAAACAAATCTAGCCCCACTTCTGTAAGCACACCCGCAAGTACCTTTGGGCATACAGGGTTTACAGGAACTTGCTTTTGGATTGACCCTGATAATAATCTAATTTACATATTCCTATCTAACAGAATAAATGACAAACGAACTCATAAAGCATTGATGAATCTGAATATAAGATCACGAATACAAGAGGAAATATACAAAGCTATCAAGAAAGGAGAAAACATTCAGTCTCAGTCCACAAACCTGAACACAGATATCAATATCGACACGGATGATGATGACAAAACGGAATAATACACAATAATGATGAATAAAATTATATTATACACTTGTATAATACTGCATACTATAACTCTGTCTGGTCAGAAAAGCAATAGCTTATCTAGGTTTGAATCATATTTACAATCAAAAGATCTAGTTAATATACAAACTCTTGACCCTTCCATTAAGGCAGATTTAAAATATGCGACAACAGATAACTTTACGAAAACAATACTATATGATACTTTGTTAAACATATATGCGCATCCCATAGCAGCTAAAAAACTCATAAAGGCTCAAAAGATCTTAAAGACAATAAATCCTGAACTTAGTTTGCTGGTATATGATGCCGTTAGACCGCTAAGCGTGCAAAAGAAAATGTATAAGGTCGTACAAAACACCAAATATGCAGCTTATGTTGCAAACCCGTCTCGGACGGGATTACATAACTATGGCATGGCAATAGATCTAACTATATGCGACAGCAAAGGAAATCCTCTTGACATGGGAACTCCTTTCGATTATTTCGGACGTGCGGCGGGTATAAACAGAGAAGAAGAGCTAATCGCTCAAGGGTTACTAACAAGGCAACAAGTAAAAAACAGGCTACTACTCAGAAAAGTAATGACTGACGCAGGTTTTTTAACCATACGGGGTGAATGGTGGCATTTCAATGCAGTTTCCTTATCAGAAGCAAAACGATCGTATAAAGTCATAGAATAAGATGACCTTTTTTCTTGTTTAGTCAATTGTCGAATATACTTTTTTAATAACACACTCATAAAACACTATGGCATATGAAAAAGATTTACATTATTTTACTGACGACAATATTTCTTAGTGTTTTCACCCAAAACACTTTCGCACAATTTATAGTAGCACAAGATACCATCAGGGGCAGAGTCGACTTCTGTTTACGTCCCGGAGATTTCAACAATTCAATCGCAGTACCTAACGATTCTGTATTCTATATGCTCCCTCCCGACAAAGAGATAGATCCTTGGCGTTATGTTAGCCTCTATACTCCTTCAAGATCAATAAAGAGAGGATATATACATGGTGCCCATCTTATGCGAGTAGACGACTATGACATAGTGGAAGTAGAAAGATTATCGTCACATGGTTCAATCTCTTTTAAGAATGAAGATGTACGAGTACAGATTACTACAGCAAATATAAGCGATAAAGACTCATTTATTAAACATCTTGACAACGGAGAATATAGCGTAAATGGCAGAATAGCCAAAGGCGTAACAAGATGGACATCTCCAAAAGTTCGCTATCAATCCATATCCGTATCTATAAAGGGAAAGCATATTTACTTCCCCAAAAAGGTTTATGAATATTTTCTTAATCCGGATATTGAAAACATGGTTGTATACTACAATCCCAACAAAGAGACAGTATATATAAATACAAACAACGGAGAACCATACGCCCAATATAATGTATTGTGGGTAGTATCTCCTAAAGGTGTTGTTAACCCATACGTACTAGATAAATAATACTTATTAATTAGAATATAAAAAGGGTGGGTCATAATATTGACTCACCCTTTTTAGTTTATTTCTCTTACAAACTATTATTTTGCAATATCAATTAATTCTACTTCAAAGATTAAATCAGAGAAAGGCTTAATCACCCCTTGCTCTCTACTGCCATAAGCAAGATCGGAAGGAATGTAAAGCATCCATTTAGAACCAACAGGCATCAATTGAAGAGCTTCAGTCCAACCCTTTATAACCTGCCCAACACCAAATGTCGCCGGCTCTCCCCTATCAATACTGCTATCAAAGACCGTTCCATCAAGAAGAGTACCTTTATAATGAACAGTTACTCTATCGGTAGCAGCAGGCTTAGCCCCAGCACCTTCTGTAATAACCTTATACTGCAATCCACTAGGTAATGTAACAACACCCGTCTTAGTTTTATTCTCAGCCAAAAACTTCTTTCCAGCAGCTATTTCAGTTGAATATTGAGCTTTGAGCTCTTCTGTTTGTGCAGCATCTTTGGCTATTTGGGCTTTTTGTGCAGCATCATTGATTATCTCTTCCGAATTTGTTAATAACAACTGATCGCCCTTCAAACTTGCAGAAAAAGAAGAAACAAAAGCATCAGTATTAAAAAGACCTTCTCCTCCCAGTATTTCTTTTGAGAAGTTATCAGTCATAGACGATAATTGGCTACCAATAGCAACACCCGAATTGTATGCGGCCTTACTTTTATCTTGCTTTATAGTCTGAGAAAAGCCAACAAGAAATTCTTCAAGATTAATTGCATTAGCTATTGTCAAAGAATCCAATTTAGCATTAAGCTCTTTAGTTAATTTATTCTTTTTAGAAGCATCAGCTTCTTTTTCGATTCGTTGTTCATAATCAGCTCTCACAACCGCAGTGTCTGTAATAACACCCATCTGAGTCAAATAAGGCTTCAAACCACCTTCAACCATATTTGCACCCAAAGCATAAGATAATGTATCAGCTTGTGTTGCTAGATTAGGTCGAGGCGAAACAAGTTTAGCCAGCGTTTTTTTTGCTGGTTTCTTCTGAGCCTGTAAAGCAACAGGAGCAAACATAGCACAAGCTGCCAAAGAGAAAAATAATAATTTCTTCATAAGATATTCTATATTTTATTGATATTCTGTTTTATAGTTTTCAAGTCTGAGTTTTGTATAAAGAAAGTGCAAAAATAACATTTTTTATTCTTGTATTTCAAAACTTAAGTAAAGTTATTGTGAAATGTTGTGAAAACTAGAAAACTAATCACTATCTTTGCGCGTCCTTATTGGCTAACTCTCTTATGTCGAATCATTTTTTGGGGTGGGAGTACGCTAAAAAGGCCTATTTTACCACAAAAGATATTTGAAAATTTTTAATGAAAACATTTGAAGAGTTAGGGGTTGCCGCGAATATTCGCAAGGCGATCGAAGAGATGGGATACGAAAGTCCCATGCCCGTACAGGAAGAAGTGATTCCATATCTGTTAGGCGAAATTACTGATATTATAGCTTTAGCGCAAACAGGAACTGGGAAAACAGCCGCATTTGGCTTGCCTGTTTTACAACAGGTAGATGTAAAAGAAAATGTACCTCAAGCAGTAATACTTAGTCCAACACGCGAGCTATGCTTACAAATAGCCGGAGATTTGGCTGATTATTCCAAATACATTGACAAACTGAAAGTTCTTCCCGTATATGGAGGATCTAGTATTGAGAGTCA
This sequence comes from Dysgonomonas sp. UBA5412, assembly GCA_002409595.1. Classification (GTDB taxonomy): domain Bacteria; phylum Bacteroidota; class Bacteroidia; order Bacteroidales; family Dysgonomonadaceae; genus Dysgonomonas. Next base: position 102,183 of record DHNQ01000002.1, on the reverse strand, counting down.
AATTAAGTCTTTAAAAAGGGGGGTTCAAATAATAGTAGCCACTCCGGGACGACTTATTGATCTTATAAACCGCAAAACAGTAGATCTTAGCAATGTAAAATATGTAGTTCTTGACGAAGCGGACGAAATGCTCAATATGGGCTTCACGGAAAGCATTGATGAAATACTATCAAAAGTTCCTACGGAAAGAAAGATGTTGCTATTCTCGGCTACAATGCCAAAGGAAATAGCCAAGATCACTAAAAAATACATGCAAAATCCGAAAGAGATTACAATCGGACGCAAGAACGAAGGTTCTAACAATGTGAAGCATGTATATTACATGGTGCATGCCAAAGATAAATATTTGGCGCTTAAACGTGTCGCTGACTATTATCCGAATATATATGGTATTATATTTTGTCGCACCCGTCGTGAGACTCAAGAAATTGCAGACAAATTGATACAAGATGGATATAATGCTGATTCGTTGCACGGAGATCTATCTCAGGCACAACGCGACTATGTGATGCAAAAATTCCGCATCCGCAACCTGCAACTACTTGTTGCTACTGATGTTGCTGCACGCGGACTTGACGTAGATAGTCTAACACATGTTATCAACTACGGATTGCCGGACGATATAGAATCTTATACTCACCGAAGCGGACGTACCGGACGTGCCGGAAAAACGGGAACTTCAATAGCCATTGTTCATGTAAAGGAAAAAGGAAAAATCCGAGAAATAGAAAAGATTATAAATAAGAAATTTGAACAAGGAGTAATACCTTCGGGAGAAGCTATTTGCGAAAAACAATTATTTAATCTTGTCGACAGAATAGAGAAAGTTAAAGTAAACGAAGACGAAATATCTACGATTCTGCCTGCAGTATACAGAAAATTAGATTGGCTGGAAAAAGAAGATATTATAAAACGTGTAGTAGCTCTTGAATTTAATCGCTTGATAGACTACTATCGCGAAGCTCAAGAAATAGAAAGCCCATCAGACAGGTATACACGTGAAGAAAGCTTCCCTCGTCGCAAAGAACGTGATCGCTCAGGTAGCCGTAACGCAGAGAAAGGATATTCTCGCCTATTTATCAACATTGGACGCACAGACAACGTGAATCCGGCTACATTAATGGGACTTGTTAATGACTTCGTACCAGATAAAATAAATATCGGACGAATAGACATTATGCAAAATTTCTCTTTTTTCGAAGTACCTGACAAAGATGCACAAAAAGTAATTGGAGCAATGAGTCGCCAAGAACAAAACGGACGCCGTATTTCGGTAGAAGTTGCGCAAGGTGGTGGAGGCGGAGGTCGTTCCGAAGAAAGAGGCGGAAGAGGAAACTTCAACTCTCAAAGATCTGACAGAAACAAAGGAGGAAGAAAGAATTCGGATTACAAATCATCTTCACGCTCTTCGAACTCCTCAGAAAAAAGCGGACATAGAAAAGGGGGAAGAAAGCCCAAATTCTCTTAAAAGAAAAGCAATATTATAGAATTTTATATAGAAAAGAGCCGGTTGCAAAGATAGCAGTCGGCTCTTTCTCTATGTTAAACATATATTTTTAGCAAAATATCATCTATTAAATAGCTTTTGTTTTATATATTTGCTTGTTTATTATGCCCTGAAAAGGCAAATTTTGATTTGAAAAAGCTATTATGGACAAGCTAAACAATATACAAGTATTAGATAAGATAAATTACCCTTCGGACATGAAGGATTTGAGCATGGAAGAGCTGGAAACTCTCTGTTCTGATCTGCGAAGTTTTATCATAGATCAGCTGTGCAACAATCCCGGGCATTTTGGATCGAGTCTAGGAACAGTAGAGCTCACAGTTGCGCTCCATTATGTTTACAATACACCTTACGATCGTATAGTATGGGATGTAGGACATCAAGCATACAGTCACAAAATACTAACCGGGCGTAAAGATAAATTTCATACTAATCGTCAATTCGGAGGGTTAGCCGGATTTCCCAATCCTAACGAAAGTGAATACGATGCCTTCATTGCAGGGCATGCCTCAAATTCCATTTCTGCAGCATTGGGAATGGCAGTAGCTTCGGAATTGAAAAAAGAAAACAGGCATGTTGTCGCTGTAATTGGAGACGGATCAATGACCGGCGGGTTAGCCTTTGAAGCACTTAACAATGCAAATTCTCAGCCAAATGACATCCTTATCATACTGAACGATAATGATATGGCGATAGATGATAACGTCGGCGGCATTCGGGATTATCTGGTAAAAATGACAACCTCTCCTACCTACAACCGGGTACGCAACGATGTGTACCAAAAGTTTAAGAAAGGAAATCTAATTACAGAAAAAGGTAAGAATTTTATCCTTCGCTTCAACAACAGTTTGAAATCATTACTTACCAAACAGCAAAATCTTTTCGAAGGTTTTAACATACGATATTTCGGTCCAATAGATGGACATGATTTACGCGGATTGATTCGTGTTTTACAAAACATTAAAGACCTGAAAGGTCCCAAGATGCTTCATATACATACAATAAAAGGGAAAGGATTTAGGCCTGCTGAAGTTTCTGCAACTGTATGGCATGCACCCGGAAAATTTGATAAAGAAACCGGAGAACGCATTGTCGTACGAGCCAAAGATCAACCGCAACTATATCAAGATGTGTTTGGACATACATTGGTAGAATTGGCAGAAAAGGATACAAATATAGTGGGAGTCACTCCTGCTATGCCAACCGGATGCTCTATGACTTACATGATGAAAGAGTTTCCCGAAAGAGCCTTTGATGTCGGTATTGCCGAAGCTCATGCTGTTACATATTCTGCAGGATTAGCTAAAGAAGGCTTAATTCCATTTTGCAACATTTATTCATCATTTATGCAAAGGGCATACGACCAAATTATACATGACGTTGCTCTACAAAAACTTCATGTAATTCTGTGTCTCGATAGAGCCGGATTGGTCGGGGAAGATGGTCCTACGCATCATGGAGCATTTGATCTAGCTTATCTGCGATGTATCCCAAATCTTATAATTGCATCCCCTTATAACGAACATTATCTTCGTCATCTAATGTATACAGCCACTTATGGCAATGAAGGTCCATTCGTTATCCGTTATCCTAGAGGTCAAGGAGAGCTTCGTGACTGGGAATGTGAAATGAAGACTTTAGAAATAGGGAAAGGGAGAAAATTGAAAGACGGCAAAGATCTTGCTGTGTTGACAATAGGTCCTATCGGGAATGCGGCTCGTGAAGCAATAGCCATTGTAGAAGAACAAGGCTTCTCAATTGCCCATTACGATATGATCTTCCTTAAACCATTAGATAACGATTTATTAAAAGAAGTTGCCGAAAATTTCAGTCATGTAATGACTATTGAGAATGGGGTAATAAAAGGAGGGCTGGGTAGCGCAGTATTAGAATACTTTGCCGAAAATAATTATACAAATATCAAAGTTACCAGAGTTGGATTACCTGACGAGTTTGTAACTCATGGCTCTGTTAAAAAGTTAACCAAATTGTGCGAAATAGACGTAAATGGTCTAACTAAGCATATACAAACAGCATTAAACGAAGCTAAAGTTATGCACCCCATATTGAAGGAGAAAGCATATAAATAGAATTTGTAGAAATGAAGATCGTAATAGCAGGAGCAGGAGCGGTAGGAACACATCTGGCAAAACTACTATCCGTTGAAAATCAAGACATAGTCTTAATGGATCCGGATAAAGAAAAATTGAATTTCTTTGGAAGTAATCTGGAAATGATAACCATGGCGGGATCATGCACATCGTTGAAAGACCTTACCGAAGTGAATATAAAAGATACCGATCTCTTTATTGCTGTTACTCCGGAAGAGTCTATCAACATTACAGCATGTATGTTAGCTGCGAATATGGGAGCAAAAAAAACATTTGCCCGTATTGACAATTATGAATATTTATTGCCTAAGAACAAAGGATTTTTCGAACAGTTAGGAATCGGTTCGATGGTATATCCGGAGATGCTAGCCGCTAAAGAGATTGTGTCAGCACTGAAACACCCTTGGGTACGACAATGGGTAGAGTTATGTGGAGGGGCAATCATTCTTGTCGGAGTTAAAGTGCGAGAAAACTCAGAACTGGTAAACAAATATTTGTACGATTTCAGTCGCGAGGATAAAAAATTTCATATCGTTGCTATCAAACGAAAAAGTATCACCATCATCCCGAAAGGATCAGATCAGGTCTTGGCTGGAGATATTGTGTTCTTCACTACAACAAAAGAGCATGTTGAAGATTTACCGAAAACAACAGGAAAAGAAAGCTTTGAGATCAAAAATATTATGATAATGGGAGGTAGTCGTATAGCTATACGAACCTGCCAATATCTACCAGACAACATAAACATAAAACTATTGGAATCGGACAGGGAGAAGTCATATCAACTATTGGAAAAACTGCCAAAAAATGTTACCGTTTTCCATAATGACGGGCGAAATGCAGAATTTCTAATGCAGGAAGGAATTAAAGATATGGATGCCTTTGTTGCGGTCACCGGCAACTCCGAAGCCAACATCCTTGCATGTATGGCAGCAAAACGTTTTGGCGTGCGAAAAACCGTTGCAGAAGTAGAGAATATGGATTATATATCCATGGCTGAAAATCTGGATATAGGAACTATAATAAACAAGAGATTAATAACCGTTAGCAATATATATAGATTCCTGCTTAGTGCAGACGTATCGAATGTAAAATCTCTCACTGTTGCAAATGCAGATGTGGCAGAGATTATAGCACGTCCCAATTCACGCATTACAAAAAAAGAAGTAAAAAAAATAACCTTACCAAAGAATGTAACGTTAGGAGGACTTATTCGCAATGGTGAATCTATGATGATCGATGGTGAAACAATGATAGAGCCATATGATCATGTAGTTGTCTTTTGCTTGGAAGATACCTTGCGTGAGGCCGAAATCCTTTTTCACTAACTGATAATATAGAATGAGCAATTTCAACTATCGATTTGTATTGAAAACCATCGGTTTCCTACTCATCATAGAATCATTATTCATGATGGTATCTACTGTGGGGGCATTCTATTTTAGAGAAGCGGTCGGGGATGCAATGCTCATAAGCTCAACAATTACTTTCTTTGGAGGCACTTTTCTTCGTCTGATAGGAACGGATAATTATCCAAGACCCATAGGTAAACGTGAAAGTTTTTTCATGGTAGCAGTTTCATGGATTATATTATCGGCTTTCGGTATGCTGCCATTTTATATTAGCGGATCAATCGCTGACTTTACAGATGCTTATTTCGAAACGATATCAGGACTGACTGCTACCGGAGCTACAATTCTGACCGATGTAGAGCGCATGCCTAAGGCTCTTTTATTTTGGCGAAGCATTACCCAATGGATGGGAGGGTTAGGTATTGTAGTCTTTGTGGCGACTATTCTTCCAATGGGAGGAAATGCTTCTGTGCTATATGATACTGAGGTTACAGGAATTGGTTACGATCGCTTTCGCCCACGTATATCCCAGATCGCAAAACGCCTTTGGTTAGTGTATGGATTTCTTACAATACTATTGATATTACTATTGTGGGTAGGACCAATGAACCTATTTGATTCTGTCTGTCATGCCTTCACAACAATATCAACAGCCGGATTCTCAACGAAACAGAATAGTATCGCTTATTGGGACTCTGCTTATTTAGAATATATAATTATTATATTCATGTTTATTGGCGGAATTAACTTCCCTCTTATATATCTATTTATGCAAGGTTCGCCAAACAAATTATTAAAAAACGAAGAATTTAAATGGTACGTCGTTATTATAATAATCTCGGTAGCTACAATCGCTATTGCATTATATACATCGGAACAAATGACCGATATAGAAAAAACGTTCCGCACCTCATTATTTCAAGTAGTATCCATACTTACAACTACTTGCCATACAACAGCTAATTATATAAATTGGGGGCCGTTCTATCAATTTATGATTGTAATTTTTATGCTCTTTGGAGCATGTGCTGGATCTACATCGGGAGGAATAAAAATAGTCCGAATTATCATTCTATTCAAAAACTCAATCAATGAATTTAAACGGCAAGTACACCCCAATGCAATATTGCCAATACGCCTCAACGGACGGGTTATATCCATTGATATAGTAACAAAGGTACTGGCATTTATATTTCTATACCTGACTATTCTTATTGTAAGCTGCTTAATACTAGCCTTATCGGGTATGGGATTTGAAAACTCCTTAGGTGCTGCCATATCCTGTTTGGGAAATGTTGGAGGAGGACTTGCCGAGATAGGCAATAATGGACACTTCTACGATGTACCTCTTGGATCAAAATGGTTTCTTTGTTTTCTTATGCTTACCGGACGTTTAGAGCTATTTACTGTATTATCTCTTTTTATGCCTGCTTTTTGGAAGCGATAAACACTTCTCATTAATGACAAAATCTATTTTTTTATTCTTCACAGTATTATTCGTATCAATACTTTCAATACAAGCACAAAAAGTAAGTCTTTTATTTGCAGGAGATGCAATGCAACATAAATCTCAGCTAGATGTCGCCAGAACTAATAATGGTTATGATTACTCAGCTTATTTCAAATATGTTGCCCGCGAAATAAAGGAAGCTGATATAGCAGTTGTTAATCTGGAAGTAACTTTGCCGGGAGGAAGATATACCGGCTATCCAAACTTTGGGGCACCCGATGAATATGCAATTAGTCTCAAAGAAGCAGGATTTGATATATTCCTAACAGCTAACAATCATATTCTGGATAAAGGAAAGAAAGGTTTAGTCAGAACTATTTCCGTACTGGATTCGATGAAAGTAAAACACACTGGAACATTTATAGACTCAGAAAAAAGAGATATATACTACCCGTTGATGATGATAAAGAACGGAATACGTATAGCAATGCTAAACTACACTTATGGCACAAACGGCTATCAGCCGACTAAGCCTAATATTGTAAATTACATAGACAAAAAACAAATACTGGAAGACATTGAGCTTGCCAAAATGATGAAGGCAGATATCATTATAGCAAACATGCATTGGGGAATAGAATATGTACTAAAACAAAATAAAGTTCAGGAAGATTTAGCAAACTTTCTCATCAAAAACGGAGTCCGATTAGTTATAGGAGGACACCCACATGTAGTGCAACCAATAGACGTACAGAAAGAAGGAAATGAGATAAGAAATATAGTTGTCTATTCTTTAGGCAATCTTATATCGGGTATGAAACCGGTGGATACTACCGGAGGTATGATGGTGAGAATAGACATAAGCAAAGAAGAGGATCGCCCTGTAAAAATAGACTCCCTCTCCTACTCACTAGTATGGGTAAATAAATTGATGAAAGATGTAAATACACCTTCCTTTTTCGAATTGCTACCCGTAAAAGAATTTAACAATGAAAAAGGGAAAGAGAAACTAGGAGAAGAATCTTTTACCAAAATGCAAACATTTGCAACAAACGCAACTAATGCAATAGAAAGTCTATGGCAAGAAGACTGATGATATTTAACACATTCAGTATGTATTTTTATATTTAAAAAATATAATCAAGAATCGAATTTCACCAAAAATGATTATATTTGCACGCAATAAATTTCAAAAGCTCTTTTAAATATGTCTTTTATTGCAGATAAAGTAGTCATGGACGGATTGACATTCGATGATGTATTGTTAATCCCCGCTTATTCAGAAGTTCTCCCCCGCGAAGTCGATCTCTCGACAAGTTTTTCACGCAATATCAAATTAAATATCCCAATTGTTTCGGCTGCAATGGACACTGTTACAGAGGCAAAATTGGCTATTGCTATTGCTCGAGAAGGAGGTATTGGAGTTATACACAAAAACATGTCGATTGAGGCACAAGCACAACAAGTAAAATTTGTGAAACGTGCCGAAAACGGAATGATTTCCAACCCGGTTAGTATACTCAGAAACAAGACAGTAGGTCAGGCTTTGGCTATGATGGCCGAATACAAAATCGGAGGTATCCCCGTAGTAGATAAAGAAAACAAACTGGTAGGTATTGTTACAAACAGAGACCTGCGCTTTCGTCGCGACATGGATCAGTTGATTGACGATGTGATGACTAAAGATAAAATCATCACTACGAAACAGTCTACTGACTTAGAGGCTGCTGCCGACATTCTTCAACAGCATAAGATAGAAAAATTGCCGGTTGTAGATTCAGACAACAAGTTAATAGGTCTGATCACATATAAAGACATAACAAAAGCAAAAGACAAACCTTTTGCTTGTAAAGATGAACGCGGAAGACTACGCGTTGCCGCAGGGGTAGGCATAACCGTAGATACTCTCGAACGAGTAGAAGCCCTTGTTAATGCCGGAGTGGATGCGATTGTCATTGATACAGCTCACGGACACTCAAAAGGTGTAGCAGAAATGCTAAGGAAAGTGAAAGCTGCTTATCCTCAGATAGACGTCGTAGTAGGAAATGTAGCAACAGGTGATGCTGCTAAATTTTTGGTCGATGCAGGTGCCGATGCAGTAAAAGTAGGTATAGGACCGGGTTCTATCTGTACCACTCGTGTAGTGGCAGGTATAGGCGTACCTCAATTGACAGCTATATATGATGTAGCCAAAGCATTGAAAGGAAGTGGAGTACCGCTAATCGCAGATGGAGGTTTACGCTATTCGGGAGATATTGTAAAAGCTTTAGCAGCCGGAGGTAGTTCTGTGATGATGGGATCGTTATTGGCTGGAGTAGAAGAGTCTCCGGGTGAAACGATTATCTTCAACGGGCGTAAATTCAAATCATATCGAGGTATGGGTTCACTAGAAGCTATGGAAAAAGGTTCTAAAGACCGTTATTTCCAAGACATGGAGGCAGATATCAAGAAACTCGTACCTGAAGGTATCGCTGCACGAGTTCCATTCAAGGGATCTCTATATGAGGTCGTTTATCAGATGAAAGGCGGTTTGCGCGCCGGCATGGGCTATTGCGGAGCTAAAGACATCGAAGCATTACACAATGCCAAGTTTACACGCATTACTAATGCAGGAGTTGCAGAGAGCCACCCGCATGACGTAGCGATCACAAGCGAAGCTCCTAATTATAGCAGGGGAGAATAAGGCTTAAAAACATAATATATTTAGAACTCTGTGTGTTATAAAAACATACAGAGTTTTTATTTTAGAATATTTTAAAACAATACAAACTTTTAATCTTGTATCTTTGTCGTTAGTTTATATTTTAACTATTGAAACTTATATGGCTAGAAGGCTTCTTTTATTAACAATTACATTAACAACTGTATCATATATATTTGCACAACAGCAGAACCCCATTGCTTTGACAATAAATAACACCCCCATATACAAATCCGAAATAGAAGAAGCTTATAATAAGGGCGGCAAAGAAAGCAAAGAACCTATTGACACTTTTATTGAGGGATATATCAACTTTAACTTGAATGTATTAGAAGCAAAGGCTCAACATCTGGATACTACATCCTCTTACATAAGACAATACAATACATACAGAGCCCGATTGGCTGCACCATATCTTCAAAATACAGAATATGAGGATCGGTATATAAAAAATATATATAATCGAATTTTAGAAAATGTGGAGATAAACCATGTTATGTTTCCTTTCGAAAGAGAAGACATTGTTTTACCATCAGATACACTTTCGGCTTATAAAAAAGCAATAGAAGGCAGGGCCAATATCTTGGAAAAAGGATTTTCTAACGCCGGATTTGACACCGAAAGATCGGGGGCTCGATTTTTACCAAGAACCGAAAACAAGAACGGATATATCGGTTGGGTTTCACCATTTATGCTGGCTGCCGATGTAGAAGATGCAGTGTACACTCTTCCAAAGATGGCTGTTAGTATGCCTATACGATCAGCTAGAGGGTATCACATAGTACAAGTATTAGACAAACGTCAGGCTATGGGATCGGCGGATATAGAACAAGTAGTTTTCAATTTCACTCAGATACCACCATCGCTGCAGCAGATAGACAGTGTAGGCAAAGTAGCATGGAGAGAATACAACAGTATAAAATCAGGCAATGAGAGTTTCGACGACCTCTGCGAAGCATTTATACGCGTGCATAATACAGAAGCAAAGAGCTGCCATTTTGGTGTTGTAGGACTCGACTCTAATCTTCCATCCGATTTTACAATGGCTGCCCTAGGCTTGAAAGAACCGGGAGAGATAAGTAAGCCGGTGATGTCTGATTATGGCTTCCATATTATACGGCTGATAAAAAGAATCCCTGTTCCGAGTTTTGATCAAATAAGAGAACAATTAAAGGAGAAAATATATAGAAGCGACAAATCTCAGAAGCTGAGTGATGAAAAAAGATCTCGTCTTAAAAGTAATTTCAACATAAAAGTAAACGACAAGGCATATGATGAATTAGCACAAATAGCAAATAAAATATCTCCGCGCGAACCTAGTTTTTTGGATCAAATAAATAATCCGCAAGATATTATATTAAATATCGATGGGCAAAGAGCCTATCCGGTAAGTGAATTTGCAAAATATATATCGTATCGCCAGAACGAACGTCAAAAGAATATTGACGAACCTATTCAATCTCAGATAGAAGATGCATCGCCATATAGCTTATCTACAGATATTTTGAAAGAATACTTTGAAGGTTTTACCAGTATATTATTGGCTGATTACGAGAACAACACTTTGGAGCAGAAATACCCGGACTTTGCAGAAAAGATAAATACAGTTTCAGAAGATTTATTGTTCTCTGAAATACAGAATAATAATATATGGTCACGCTCTCGAAAAGATGAGAAAGGATTGGCTGACTTTTTTAATCAAAACAAGAATAAATATTCATTAGATGGTACTAAATACAAGGGACTGATTGTATATGCACAAAATGAAGAGGCTTGCAAGAAAGCTGAAAAAATAGCCAAGAATACTAAGAACATAAATATCACTATAGATAAACTAAAAAACGACCTGAACAAAGACTCAATCGTTGTAAAGATGGAACGCGGGGTATGGAGTAAAGGCGAGAATCCATATGTAGATAATAAAATATTCGGAGCAAAAACACCTCAACCCTACAAGGGTTATCCTTTCTTCTTTGTAACAGGAAAAGAAATAAATACGCCGGAAGATTTTACAGATGTGAGAAATGCTATTGAAAAAGATTATCAAGAATATCTAGACAGAGAATGGACAAATAGTTTGAGGAATAAATATAATATTGAGATAAACAGGGCTGTAATAAATACCATAAAATGAAAAGAATAGCTTATTATATATTATTTACGCTCACCCTTACTATTCCGATATCGTGTAGTAAAGGAGGTATTTCTGATGCTGACCCGTCTCTGACACCAATCGTGACCGTCAGGGATAAAACGTTATACAAAGCTGAACTTAATGAGGTAATGCCTTTAGGATTAACAGGAGAAGATAGCATCGCTGCTGCAAAAGCATATATCGACATGTGGGTAAACGAGCAATTGATATATGACAAGGCTAAGCAAAACCTACTGAATAGAGATGCAATAGAGGAATTAGTTGAAAATTATAGAGAATCGCTAATTACAAATTCTTATCAGGAGCAACTTCTGAAAGAACATTTTTCGGATAAAGCCTCCGAAAGTGAAATTAAAAATTTTTATGAGAAGAATAAAGACCGATTTAAACTTGAAAATAATATAATCAAAGGGCTTTATCTCAAGATTCCGGTAGATTCGAAACAGTTAGGGAACTTCCAAAAGTGGTACAAATCGGGAACAGATGCTGCCATCGAAAATATAGAAAAGAATACGCTGCAAAACGCAGTCGGATACGAATATTTTTATGACAGATGGGTAGCATTGGAAGAAGTGTTGGAGAATATGCCTCCGGCTGTAACAGACCCTAAATTATTCTTACAAAAGAATAAAAATCTTGAGCTTCGCGACTCGTCTTTTGTCTATTTACTCAACATCAAGGATTACAAGCTTCAAGGAAGTGAGGCTCCATATGAATACATAAAAGGGCAATTATCGGATGTATATATCGAACAAAGAAGAGATAATTACATAAAGCAAGTAAAACAGGATTTATATGAAAAAGCCGTCTCAAACAATGAAATTAAGTTTTATGACAGATAGAATATAACTTCTTTTTTTACGTTAAGACAAAAAGTAATACATTATCATTATATTTACGAGATTTTTTAATTAAACACGCAAATGGTAAGAGAAGCCGGAAAATTTATTTTATTAGCAATACTATTATGTTCAGGACTATTGGTTAAAGCTCAGGACAACGTCATCGATGAGATAATATGGGTAGTAGGAGACGAAGCCATCCTCAAATCGGATGTAGAAAAGGCTCGCGCCCTTATGCTATCGAGAGGTGAGCGTATCGAGGGAGACCCTTATTGCCTAATACCAGAACAGCTTGCTGTACAGAAATTATTTCTCGATCAGGCAAAAATAGACAGTATTAATGTTCCTGCAACTGAAATATCAAGAGGTGTGAACCGTCAAGAAAATTTGGTTATATCAAATCTTGGTTCAAAGGAAAAAGCAGAAGAATATCTGCAAGCATCCATGAATCAATTGCGTGAAGAATGGCGTGAAGAGATCCGTAATAATTATATGGTATCAGAAGTAAAGAAAAGTCTTGTTGGTAAGAAGACAAAACTTACCCCATCTGAAGTGAGAAGATACTATTCTCAACTACCAAAAGACAGCCTTCCTTTTATACCTACAACAGTAGAGGTTCAAATAATAACGAACGAACCCATTATTCCAGTTGAAGAGATAGACAAAGTAAAAGAACGTTTAAGAGATTTTACGAACAGAATAAATGCAGGAGAGAGTTTTTCTACTCTTGCCATAATGTACTCTGAAGATGGGTCTGCCCAAAATGGGGGAGAACTTGGCTTTAGCGGACGAGCAAGCTGGGTTCCTGAATTTGCGAACATGGCATTTTCACTAAGTGACCCCAAGAAAGTATCTAATATTGTAGAAACAGAATATGGATTTCACATTCTACAGCTTATAGAAAGAAGAGGAGACTTGATTAATGTACGCCATATTCTTCTAAAACCAAAAGTACCTGAAGAACAATTTAATAAATCTATTGCTAAAATGGATTCCATCTGTAAAGATATCAAGAGTGGTAAGTTTACTTTTGAAGATGCAACAGTACTTTCGTTCGATAAGAATACGCGTAAGAATAACGGACTTATGGTCAACCATCGTGAAAGTAGCAACTATGGTACACCTCGTTTCTTGAAAGAAGAGCTACCTCCTGCAGTGGCTATTGCAGTAGAAAATCTAAAAGTAGGCGAAATATCAGCCCCATTCAAAATGAAAGCTGATAATGGAAAAGAAGTGGTTGCGATCGTAAAATTAAAAAGCAGAGTAGAAGGTCATGTTGCTAATGTGTCGGATGACTACCAAACTCTTAAAGAAATTGTAGAATCGAAGAAACAAGAAGATATATTAAAGAAGTGGCTTCAAAATAAAATTAAAGATACTTACATCTTTGTAGATAAAAATTGGAGAAACTGCGACTTTCAATATTCAGGATGGATAAAAGAAGAAGGTCTGAAAAAATAATACAGAAAACAAACCCGTGTTTAACAAAATAACAAAATATATAATGCAAAGGCATAGAACTCCTCTGATGAGTGTTCTGTGCCTCATTGCTCTATATGCTTCGGCACAAACAATATTATCGCCGAGTCTTGATATAGATACTATACAAGTGCCACAGAAGCCTCAAGAACCCCAAAAGCAACAACCGCCAACATCAAAAGGAGGAGTAAAAGTTATAGAGATCGTCAACTCAAACAGATTACTGCACCGCCCCGGCTTTGACCCCGATATATTAAAGGATAGTGTAATTTTCTTCCATGACGGAGCATACTTATATTGCGACAGTGCCTATTACGACCAGAAACAAAATACATTCGAAGCCTTTAGTAATGTACGGATGGAACAAGGAGATACATTGTTTCTGTATGGAAAATATATGCATTACGATGGCAATATTAAGCTGATAAAGATAAGAGAAAATGTAAGCCTCGAACATTATCCTAAGAGTAAGAAAAACCCGGTTACATTATTTACTGATAGTCTGAACTACGACAGAATGATGAACCTGGGATACTACTTTGATGGAGGTATGCTTGTGGACTCCCTTAATAAATTGACTTCATATTGGGGACAGTATGAACCAAATATACGCATAGCAACATTTAAGGATAGTGTTATATTAAAGAATCCTAACTTTACCTTATATTCAGACAAGCTAAAATATAATACAGATACCAAGACTGCTATTTTCACAGCTCCCACCACTATTGTATCAGACAGCGGAGTTATACACACAAGCAATGGGTGGTATAATACAGAAACTGAAGAATCGCTGCTTCTTGATCAATCTCAAATAGTGAATAAAGAAGGGAACCGCCTCTTACGGGGAGACTCTATCTTCTATTACAAAACATTAGGTTATGGAGAAGTATTTGGTAATATGTTTCTTCAGGATACAGCTAAGCAGGTTATATTGATCGGCAACTACGGTTATTATAATGAATTAGAAAACTATGCAATGGCTACTGATTCTGCCTATGCAATAGAATATTCACAAGGAGATAGTTTATACATACACGCTGACACATTACAACTAATCTCAGTGAAAGACACTATCCAACTAAAATTAGATAAGCCGGATACTACAAAGGTCAATCTACCTTTAGATTCAGTAATAAAAGTAGACTCGGAAAAACTAGTAGCTATAGAGGGAGATACCTCATTTTATGACAGAAGAAGACTGGTAGGAGATACACTTCCGATCTTTGTTCCTCCAACTGCTCAACAGACTGATACGACAAAAAAAGAGTATCGTCTCATAAAGGCATATCATGGAGTCAGGTTTTACCGATCAGACATGCAAGGAGTCTGTGATTCGTTGCAATTCAGCTCTAAAGATTCTATCCTTCATATGTATAGAGATCCCGTTGTATGGAATACTAACCGACAGTTATCAGGAGATACTATCGACATATTTATGAATGACAGTACCATTGATTACATGCATGTAAAACGCTATGCTTTTTCTATCGAAGAAAAAGACTCTGTGCATTTCAATCAATTAAAGAGCCGATCATTAAAAGTATTTTTCGAGAATAAGAAAGCAAAACGAGTTCTTGCTGAAGGAAATGTAGAAACTGTATCTTATCCCGAAGAACGAGAGGGACAGTTAAGCGGCATTCTCAATTGGTTGGAAAGCAGCTATCTTCAGATATTTTTAGAAGATGGTAAATTTCAAAAATTGGTTACATGGCCAAAATCGACGGGGAAGACAACCCCATTTCAACTAATAAAACCGGAGCAACTCCGACTTTCCGATTTCTATTGGTACGATTATATAAGACCAATAGACAGATATGATATTTTCCGTAAGGTTTCGAAGAAAGCAACGGATATTAGACCAAAACGTTCGTCAGTTTTTGACAGAGAAGATTAACTATTAGAGAAAATGAGCGACATTATACATCTTTTACCCGATTCAATTGCCAATCAGATAGCTGCGGGAGAGGTTATTCAACGCCCCTCGTCCGTAGTAAAAGAATTGGTTGAAAATGCTATTGATGCAGGGGCAACCAATATACAACTTATCATTAAAGATGCCGGACGTACATTGATACAGGTTATCGACAATGGAAAAGGAATGTCTGCTACTGATGCACGCATGGCTTTCGAACGTCATGCAACATCTAAGATAAGATCGGCTGAAGATCTTTTTTCTCTTCATACGATGGGTTTCAGAGGAGAAGCCCTCCCGTCCATAGCTGCTATTGCTCACATCGACCTCCGTACACGCAAAGAGGAGGATGAACTAGGGACACACATCCAGATAGCTGGATCAAAGGTAGAATCACAGGAATATATAGCATGTCCGGTAGGGAGCAACTTTTCTGTAAAAAATATATTCTTCAATGTTCCGGCTCGAAGAAAATTTCTGAAATCAAATGATACCGAGCGAAGAAATATACTAACAGAACTTGAACGTATAGTATTGGTTAATCCACAGATAGAGTTTTCTTTCACCGACAACGACATTGAGGTGCTCCGTTATCCGGCAAGCAACCTGCGCCAACGCATCGTCAATGTGGTAGGGAAGAATTTCAATCAGCAACTTATAACCATTGACATAGATACATCTTTAGCTAAAATAAAAGGATTTGTAGGTAAGCCGGAATCGGCACGCAAAACGCGGGCATTACAATATTTCTTTGTCAACGGAAGGTATATGCGCCATCCATATTTTAGCAAAGCTGTTACAGCAGCATTTGAACCACTAATTCCCTCTGGTGAAAATCCTAATTTCTTTATCTATTTTGAGGTTGAACCCGATACTATCGACGTTAATATTCATCCGACAAAAACAGAGATAAAATTTGAAAATGAACAGCCTATCTGGCAAATTCTATCGGCTGCGGTAAAAGAAGCTTTAGGAAAGTTTAATGAAGTTCCTACAATTGATTTTGATACAGAAGGAGCTATTGATATACCTATACACGATCCATCTAAGAGTGTAAGTCAACCAAAAGTCAATATTGATCCGTCTTACAATCCATTCAAAAGCCCGTCATCGGGATCAAGTTATCAGCGACCGAGCCACGATTGGGAAAAGTTTTACGAAAGCTTCGAAAAAGAGAAGAGCAATCCTCATAATATAGAACCCGACGACACAAATCTATTTAGCCAATCACACTATATAAATCCGAATGATGACTTGAATAATAGACAACAAACAGGTACAGAGATGGTAGTACATTATCAGTACAAGAATAAGTATATACTCACATCTGTCAAATCGGGATTGATGCTTATAGACCAGCATCGAGCGCATATACGAATTCTTTTCGATCAGTTTCTAAATCAGATAAGACAAAAACGAGGTGTTTCGCAGCGGGCTTTATTTCCGGAAATAATAGAACTATCTCCGTCAGAAGCGGCAATGATACCATACCTAATGGAGGATTTAGATGCAGTAGGATTCGATTTAAGCAACTTAGGAAATAATTCCTATGCCATAAACGGAACTCCATCAGAAATCACGAATATAAACGCTGTACAGCTTGTACATAATATGATAAGCAAAAGTGTAGAATCGGGTAGCGATGTGAAAGAAGAAATACAAGAGTCTTTGGCTTTATCTATGGCTAATGCAGCAGCAATTCCTTATGGACATAGATTATCTGATGAGGAAATAAATAAGATTGTAGATCAATTATTCGCTTCACCTACACATAAACACACCCCTGATGGTCGAACAATTATATCCTTGATTGAAGACGATATTATAGATAAAATGTTTCGCTGAGTAATTTAGAACAGATCGTAAATCTGAAAACAATTACATTAGATCACGGCATAGTTAAAAGGAAAGAGCAAAGTATAATTTACTTTGCTCTTTTATATATTTATCCGAAAAGAGGATTATTTACTCAATAATCTCTTTACTGTTTCTGAAATCGCTTTTCCTGCTGCAACTCCTGCAAGAGCCTTTGTCGCCACTCCCATTACCTTACCCATATCGGCTGGAGATGTTGCTCCCACCTGAGAGATAATTTCAGAAATCTTAGAATCTAATTCTTCCTGAGTTAATTGTTTAGGCAAATAAGACTCAATAACAACAAGCTCTGCTTGCTCTTTCTCAGCCAAATCAGGACGATTTTGTTGAGTATATACATCCGCACTATCACGACGCTGTTTAGCCATCTTTTGAAGAATCTGAATAGCAGTCTCATCCGAAAGTTCATCATTAGCACCTTTAGCTGTTTTTGCTTCTATAAATTCTTTTTTCATTCCACGCAATGCTTCTAATCTGATTTTATCTTTAGCACGCATTGCATCTTTTATATCTTCACTAACTTGATCAAATAAGCTCATAATTATAATAGTTTATTTTTTATTCATTAAACAATCCGCTCTGTTTCTTCGCTTCGGGTTTGTAATCACTCGGATTGAAATGTTCGTCACGTTTAAAAACAGGAGTATTTTCCAAAGCGTCAACAATCTTATCATCGTCTAATTCTTCGGATGAAAGAATAACGGGTTTAGGATTGAAAAAAGAGGTTTTTACAGCTACTGCTTGAACACCATCTTTACCATAATGTTTTTCGATCATCTCATTGATACGGCGTTTCTCCATTTCTTCTTCGCGTAACCGTTCTTCTTCCTGAATTTCTTCTTCTTCGGACAATTCGCGATAATGATCTTCTATTCCCGGAATACTTGACATTCCAAAACCGGTGGCAAGAAGCGTAATCTTCACTTTTTCGCCCAGTTTATCATCCGTAGCAGTACCCCATATAACCTCGATCTCCGGACCAAAACGTTTCATAAAGTTGGCTACAGATTCCATCTCTTCCACAATAAGAGGTTTTTCTGCACTGGAATATATATTAAATAATATCTTCTTAGCGTCAAATACATCATTATTGTTCAATAATGGCGAATGAAGAGCATTTACAATAGCATCCTCAACTCTATTTTCACCTTCGCCATATCCACTACTCATAATGGCAACACCGCCATCTTTGAGTATTGTTTTCACATCGGCAAAGTCGAGATTAATATGTCCGTGTACCGTGATAATTTCAGCAATACCTTTTGCTGCAATAGTCAGTGTATCATCAGCCTTTGCAAAAGCTGTCGGGATAGTAAGGTCTGCGTATATATCAATCAGGCGCTCATTGTTAATGACAAGAAGGGCATCTACATTTTTTGCAATATCTTCTACTCCTCTTAGAGCTTGAATAATTTTTTTACGTCCTTCGAATACGAAAGGAATAGTAACGATACCAACGGTAAGGATTCCCATATCTTTGGCAATACGAGCTACCACGGGCGCTGCTCCCGTACCTGTACCTCCTCCCATACCGGCAGTGATAAAGACCATGCGAGTGCCGTCATTCAATAACTTCTCCAAATCTTCTCTACTTTCCTCGGCTGCGGCTTTTGCTACTTCAGGACGATTTCCTGCACCAAGTCCTTCTGTGGTTTTTCTACCTAATTGTACTCTTGTTTCAACCGGTGATTCACACAAGGCTTGATTATCTGTATTGCATAATGCAAAAGAAACATCATGTATGCCTTCATTATACATATGATTTACGGCATTGCCACCACCGCCACCAACACCGATTACTTTTATTATAGTCTGTGTTTTTCTGGGAAATTGGAAGTCTAATATTTTCTCATCCATATCTTAGAGGTTCTTTATTTTAATATCTGAAGTCAGAAAAATGGAATAGGTTAATCTTCATCATTAAACATAGTTCCTCCAAAGTTCTGAATTCTTTCGAAGAAACCAAATAATGTTGTTTGTTTTCCGTCTTTATGTTTTTTCTGTTTCTTTTGTTTTTTAGTTTCTACTTCGTCCTCTTCTTCAATATCTTGTTCTACTTCTACGGTTTCAGATGCCGAAGGTTTAACTGTCGGAGCTACCGGTGGAGCTACGTATACAGGCTCTTGTACAACCGGGGCTACTTGTTCTTTCTTTTCACAATTTTCGTTCGCAAACAGAAGAAGGCTCAAAGCTTGTGTATAAAATGGATTTTGAAGAAGCTCAGCCGCATTATTTATATATACTCGTTTCGCTACAGCTCTCTTTACAGGCAACTGTGTTTTTTCGCTCAGATAGTCAACTAATCCATTCATCTGAGAAGCTCCTCCAATTATTATAATACCGGCTGCCAGTTGATCAGCATATCCGGACTCTTTAATCTGGTTTATAACATTCAGTATAATTTCATCTTGACGAAGTTGAATAACTTTATTCAATTCGCGAAGATCTATATCGGGTGATACATCGCCGGCAGCTTTGTTTTTATCTTTTCCAAGTTTTCCATAACGAATCTTATACGACTCGGCAGACTCGAAGACAAAACCAAGCTCCTGCACATCTTTTGTTATGGTTCGTCCTCCGAACGGGATTACTGACATATAGCGCAAGAGACCATCTTTATATATCGAGAGAGTGGTAGTACCTGCACCAAAATCAATCAATGCACAACCGGCTTGTCTATCCTCTTCATCAAGTACCAAAGCACCGGCTGCCACAGGTCCGACAATAAAACCAGCAACTTCGATCTGAGCCTTATCTGTGATACTCTTTATCAGATTCGCTTTTATATTAGGACGTCCTATAACCAAACGATATCGTCCTTCGACGGATGAAGCTATCTTTTCGATCGGATCATCCTCGTATTTTCCATCCAAATAATATTCAGGAGCAAGAACACTATAGTTGGTGAAAAAATCGGGCTTATTCAGCTTCGCCTGCTGTTCCATACCATCCAGAATAGCAAATGTTATCGGAGTTATACCATCCAACAGCTTTGTTTCGGAATGCTCTATGGCACGAAGTGATTTTCCTGCTACGGAAACATAGGCTTTACCAATTTTTTTACCCGTTTTATTTTCGAGAAGACTGATAAGCTTCTTTATCTTACCCGCCGCCTCATCTATATTATAAATTACGCCATACTTTACACACGAATCGGATGCTATGCTCTCCGAGGCAAGGATGGAAATCACACCTTGTTCATTTTTACGACCTAACACTCCCACAATTGTGGAAGTCCCCAAATCGATGCCTACTATAAAACCTGATTGCTCCATATATATCTATATTTATAAACCGACTCGCAATGAATCGATTAAATCTATAATCTAACTAACGTTTTGTACAAACAACTTGTTTATCGAATTTCAAATTTATAACGGAATATTTATTCCATCCCGTCTCATTCAATCCGTTTTCATAAAAGGTGAGGAGTTTTTCCAACTTTTCTTTATATCCCTCCAGTCCGCCTAATATTATACGTTGATCTCCTACACGAGGAATTAACTCTATTTCGTGATTAGTCTGAACTACGATTTGCTCAATCTGAGCATTCCAAAATTTATCATCATGCAAAAATAATGCAAATTTGAATAAATCACCTCTTGCAAAGTCTTCTTTTATAAATCCTGTGGCTATTGGTAAATAAGCTGTAAAATTTCGCGACAGAGGCATCTTGCTGCCTTCGCTATCTATATAATAGCCTTCGCCCGTACTGCTAATAATTCTTAAAATGGGCTTGCGTTCCTCTATTGTTACTTTAATTGCATTGTCGTTAGTAACAAATACATTTACTTTTTTTACTAACTGATTAGCCAAAATAGCTTCCTCTATCTCATTAGTATTGATATCCTGAAATTGTTTTCCGGTAGGGTCTAGTCCTTTTCCTTTTACAAAGCTCAATACGTCCTTTGTGTCAACAAACTGTTCATCGGCAGTTCCATTTAAGACCTCAACCTCGAAACGTGTACATACACCATCTTTTGGCTTCCTCTGAAAATAGAAGACAGAGAAGATCAAGTATCCTGCAAGCAGACATAATCCGATGATGACTAATACTTTCTTCATAGTTTTTGTTCCAATATTTCTTTTATTGGTTGAAGTAACCGATCTATATCTCCAGCTCCTACTGTTAGCAATATATCAATATCATTCTTGGACTGTAATAAAGGTAATAATTCTTCTTTATTACACAATATCTTAGGGCAAGTAACCTTATCAAAGATAACTTTTGAGGTTATCCCTTCTATTGGTTTCTCACGCGCAGGATAAATATCCAAAAGGATTAATTCATCTAAAAGAGAAAGGCTATCGGCAAAATCCGGAGCAAAATCTCTTGTGCGACTATATAAATGTGGTTGGAAAATTCCAGTTAGCTTTCGGTCAGGATACAGCTCTTTTACCGAACTAATGCTTGCTGCCAATTCTTTGGGATGGTGTGCATAGTCATCTATCATTACTATCTTATCGGTTTTCAATAAAAAATCGAAACGACGTTTTGCTCCCTGAAAGGTTGATATAGCATGTCTTAACTCTTCAGAAGTTGCACCATTCAACCAAGCTAAAGCCATCGAACCAACACTATTCTCTATGTTTATTTTTACGGGCACACCCAATTGTATATTTCTGATTGTTTCGGAAGGAGTCACAAAATCGAAAACGATTTCACCTCCTCCAATTTTAATATTCTGTGCATGAAAGTCACCTTTATCCATAGAGTATGTATAAACACGAACACCATTTTGCACTTTGGGCAATAATTTTATATTGTGTTTCACAACCAAAGCTCCCCCGGGTTGAATAAGACTTGTAAATTTTTCGAAGCTTTTCAAATATTCTTCTTCTGTACCATAAATATCTAAATGATCGGGATCGACAGATGTAATCAAAGCCATATAGGGATGCAAATGATGGAATGAGCGATCATATTCGTCTGCTTCTACAACCGTAAACTCACTCTTATCGGAAAGAAGGAGATTGCTATTATAATTTTTCAATATACCTCCGAGGAAAGCGTTGCAATCGAGGTGAGATTGTTTCAAAATATGGGCTAAAATACTTGAAGTAGTAGTCTTCCCATGTGTGCCTGCACAACAAAGGGCTTTGCTAGATTTTGTTATTGTCCCTAGTACTTGCGCTCTTTTTTGCACTTCAAATTTATGTTCGTGAAAGTATTTCACTTCTTCATTCTCCGCGGGTACTGCCGGAGTATATACCACGAGTGTTTTGTCTTTATCTTTACAATAAAGAGGAATCAGAGACACACTGTCTGTATAGTGAATTTCTGCGCCTTCATCTACGAGCTGTCTGGTAAGAGCTGTTTCGGTACGATCATAACCTGCAACTTTCTTCCCTTTCGACATGAAATAACGCGCAAGGTTACTCATCCCGATACCCCCTATGCCTATAAAATATATTGAATCAATATTATTCATTATCTTTTCCTATCAATTTTAGAGCTTCATCTACAATCCGGTTTGCCGAATCAGGTTGAGCCATCTTTAATATATTTGCAGATAAAGTCTTTAATTCTTTTTCGTCCTGTACAACTTCTAACGCTGTTGGAATCAGCTTTTCAATGGCTTCACTATCTGCAATCAATATTGCTGCATCATTATCAACAAGAGCCATCGCATTCTTTGTCTGATGATCTTCTGAAACGTTGGGCGACGGCACTAAAATAACGGGCTTACCCAAAAGGCTTAGTTCGGATATGGAGCTGGCTCCTGCCCGTGAAATAACTAAATCAGCAGCTTTGTATGCCAAATCCATCCGAGAAATAAATTCATGGATATGAATATTCTTAGGATTTCCTTTAGCAGCCAAATCCATATTCATCTCAAATGAATACAATTTGCCACATTGCCAAAGGATTTGTATGTCACTAGCCTCTATCGTTTCGGCATAGTTAAGTATGCTTTTATTGAGCATGGCAGAACCTAAGCTACCGCCAATAACCAGAATCGTTTTTTTAGAAGGATCAAGATTAAATTCCTTAATGGCTTCATCTTCCGTAATCTGAGGAGAGAATAGCTCTTCTCGACAAGGATTTCCGGTTATTACTATTTTTTCTTTCGGGAAAAACCGCTCCATACCTTCGTAGGCAACACAGATTTTTGATGCTTTCTTTCCTAAAAACTTATTTGTTATTCCTGCGTATGAGTTTTGCTCTTGTATCAATGTTGGTATGTGCATGGATGTAGCTTTGTATAACACTGATCCACTCACATAACCTCCAACTCCAATGACGATATCAGGTTGAAAATCTTTTATTATTTTTTTTGCTTTGAGAAGGCTTTTCTGAAATTTCCAAAGAGTAGATATATTTTTAAGCAAATTCTTTCGGCTCAATCCGGATACTTGGAGGGAAACAATATTATAGCCGGCAGTGGGCACTTTCTCCATTTCCATACGTCCCTCTGCTCCTACAAAAAGAATATCTGACTGAGGATAACGCTTCTTTATTGTGTTGGCAATGGCAATGGCAGGAAATATATGACCTCCCGTACCGCCTCCGCTTATTATTACTTTCAATTGTTTCATTCCTTGTTTCATTCCTTGTTTCCTCCATCAAAAGTTTCGAAATCTACATTAGCAATACTTTCATCCACATCTTCATGTTCCGAATTATTCAACCGGGAAGAACAAGCAAGAATAATACCAAAATATGCACATGTAATAATAGTAGAGGTACCTCCCCTACTCACTAATGGTAGAGGTTGGCCCGTTACAGGAATCAGGTTTACAGCTACTGCCATATTTGCAATCGCTTGTATTGTGAGAATAAGCCCTGCACCGAGAATCAGATAGCAAGAGAACTTTTTCTCACATTTTGAAGCCAGTACTCCACACCTTATCATCAGTGCCACATAAAGCAACAAAACGAATAGACCTCCCAGCAATCCCATCTCTTCGAGTATGATAGCAAAGATAAAGTCGGAGTATGCTTGCGGAAGAAAATCACGCTCTGTTCCGCTACCGGGAAGACCAATTACACCTCCGTTTGCTATTGCTATTTTAGCATGAGACACCTGATAATTATCGTCTGTTATTTTATAGGCAATAGAGCCATCTTCGTTTTTATCAAATATAGATGCCTGATTTGTATCGGAATGTCGTTCGATACGGTTTTTCCATGTAGACAAACGATCGGGAAGATATTCTTTAGCGAACGAATCGGGTAACATTGTCAAACTTCCGAGCAGAATAACAACCGAGCCGACACCGACAAGGGCAATTAGTCCTAATTTTTTGAGACTCACCTGACCAATAAACATCATAAGGAAACAAACTCCAAAAAGAAGGCATGCTGTGGATAGATTTTCAGGAGCAATAAGCACACAAAGCCCACCTATTCCTATAATCAACATTTTAAAAATAAAAGTCTCGTTCTCAGGTTTCATTTTACTGAGAAAGAAGGCTACAAAGCCAATGGCAGATATTTTAGCAAACTCTGAAGGCTGTATCGTGAATGCACCTATGCCCAACCAACGTTGTGCTCCATTCACATCTTCTCCCATAAACATCGTAATAATAAGCAATATAGCCGAAATGGGAAGCCCCAATAACAATACAGAAAAGAAACGGCTTGGAATTCGTTGCAGAAACATGACTACGGCAAATCCAATAAGCAGGAATGCTGCATGACGCAAAATAGGTCCCCAATGGCTATGTTGACGATAGGCAATAGTGCTGGTAGCACTAAAAACCTCAAGCAGAGATATAATACATAATGCAATAAAGATGCACCATATAACCTTATCTCCTCTGAATGCTTTACCTAAAAAATTGAATTCCATAATTGACTACAATTTTCTTACATATTCTTTAAACTGATCGCCACGATCTTCGTAATTCTTAAACAAGTCGAAACTTGCACAACATGGTGACAGTAAAACTGTATCCCCTTCGCTTGCTAAAGAGTATGCCTTTTGGACAGCTTCTTGCATCGAAGACGCATCTTCTATCCGATCTACCTTTTTATCAAAGAAACTATGCAGCTTACTATTATCAACACCGAGAAAGATCAAAGCCTTTACCTTATCTTTTACCAGTTGCTCTATCTCGGTATAATCATTTCCTTTATCTGTTCCACCAAGTATCAATACAACCTTGGTTTTCATGCTTTGAAGTGCATACCAACATGAATTGACATTGGTTGCTTTCGAATCATTTATAAACTGAATGCCTCGTACTTTTGCAACCTTTTCGAGACGATGTTCTACTCCTTGAAAATCGCTAAGCGAATGACGTAAATTATCATTTGTAATGTCTAATAGCTTTGCGGCTATGCCGGAAGCTAAAGAGTTGTATAAATTATGTAGCCCCTCTATTGCCAATTGACTTTGTTCCATAATAAATTTTGAATTAGACATACAAATATCTATTTCGTTGTTATCGAGATACGCAATTGCATTACCCACTTTATGTTCGGCAAAAGTATAACGTCTGCCCGATGAGGCTAGTTTCTTTATTTCTTTGCTGACAATAGGGTCTTCCTCCCAAAATATAAAAGCATCCGTCTCTGTCTGATTTCGGGCAATACGCATTTTTGCATCTACATACTTCTGCATATCATGGTCGTATCTGTCCAAATGGTCGGGTGTAATATTCAGCAGAATGGCTATATCAGCCTTAAATGAGTACATATTCTCAAGTTGAAAGCTGCTTAGTTCGAGTACATAATAATCATGGCTTTCTTCAGCCACTTGCCTTGCAAAGCTTTTACCTATATTACCACCTAATCCAACATTCAGACCGGCTGATTTCAGAATATGATATATCAAACTAGTGGTTGTGGTCTTACCGTTGCTTCCTGTTATACAAATCATTTTGGCAGAAGTATATCTCTTCGCAAATTCCATTTCGGAAAGAATAGGAATACCTTTCTCTGCTGCTTTACGAACAAGAGGTGCATAGTTGGGAATGCCGGGACTCTTAATAATCTCGGTTGCAGCCAAAACAAGATCTTCGGTATGTCCTTTTTCTTCGTAAGGAATACCGTACAGATCAAGTTCTACTTTATATTTATCTTTCAGAGGTCCATTGTCGGATAAAAAGACATCGAATCCTTTCGACTGAGCTAATATAGCCGAACCGACTCCGCTCTCTCCTCCTCCCAGTATGATTATCTTATTCATATAAAATGATTTCTTATCGCATTTTTAATGTCGCCAATGTAAGTACTGCCAATATAATTCCTATTATCCAGAAACGGACTACTATTTTAGATTCGGGCACAGCACCCATTGGTTTCTGAAACAAGGCCTGTATCCCGGAATTGCCCGCTTTCTGAAAATGGTGATGAAGCGGTGTCATTTTAAATACACGACGACCTTCTCCGTATTTCTTTTTTGTAAACTTGAAATAGAGAACTTGTATCATTACAGACAAATTTTCGACCATGAATATCCCACACAATATTGGTAATAGTAATTCTTTGTGGATCACTACGGCAAATACACCAATAATACCACCAAGGGTCAAACTGCCGGTATCACCCATAAATACTTGTGCAGGAAAAGCATTATACCATAGAAAGCCGACCGT
Source organism: Dysgonomonas sp. UBA5412 (assembly GCA_002409595.1). Taxonomy (GTDB): domain Bacteria; phylum Bacteroidota; class Bacteroidia; order Bacteroidales; family Dysgonomonadaceae; genus Dysgonomonas. Next base: position 75,250 of record DHNQ01000002.1, on the reverse strand, counting down.
GGCCCCTATAAACGCGGCGGCAAATATTACCAGCTCCTGACTGCCGGGGATGAACATAATATTGAGGTAAGATGCAAATTCGATATGTCCCGACACGTATGCCAAAATACCCAATGTAACCCCTATGATAGCGGAACTACCTGCTGCCAAACCATCTAATCCATCAGTCAGATTAGCTCCATTGGATACGGCTGTTACGATGAATATTACAATCATAACGAAGAGAACCCATGCTGCAGGTTCTGCATATTCTCCCATAAAGGAAACTAAGTCTTCGTAATCAAGGTTGTTATTTTTCACAAAAAGAATAGTGGTCTGAGTAGATTTAACTCCTTCTGCAACAAAGCTTACTCGCTCGATAACATTATCGGCATTTCGAAATTCAACATTCTCGCGAATAATAACATTAGGGCTCAGGTAAAGAGTCAGACCCACAATAAGCCCAAGACCGATTTGAGCTATTATCTTAAATTTACCATGCAAGCCTTCTTTGTCTTTTTTAAAGACTTTGATGTAATCATCGAGAAAGCCTAAAACTCCTAACCAAATAGTAGTTATTAGCATCAGGATGATATATATATTATCTAAACGGGCTAATAGCAAGACCGGTACAAGGATGGATACAATAATTATAATTCCACCCATTGTGGGTGTTCCTTTTTTACTAAGCTGTCCTTCCAGACCAAGATTTCTTACGACTTCTCCAATCTGTAATTTTTGCAGCTTATCAATAATCCGTCTACCTATAATAGTGGATATAAGCAAAGACAAGACTAATGCCATTGCCGCACGAAAAGATACATATCTGAACATCCCCGCTCCGGGAAAGTCTAACTGGTCTAGATAATCGAATAGATAATATAACATCTCTTACTTTTTTATACTCCTTTATTCTTCAAAAATATTTTTCACTATTTCCTTGTCATCAAAATGGTGTTTTACACCTTTCACATCCTGATAATCTTCATGTCCTTTTCCTGCAATGAGAATAACATCTCCTGCTTTAGCCAAAGTACAGGCTGTTCTGATAGCTTGCTCACGATCTACAATCAACAACGTTTTTTTCATTTGCTGACTATTAAGCCCATCTGCCATATCATTTACAATAGCCTGAGGTTCTTCAAATCGAGGATTATCCGAGGTCAAAATCACCTGATCACTAAGGCGCACGGCTTCTCTTGCCATTATCGGACGCTTTGTTTTATCTCTGTTTCCTCCGCAACCAACAACTGTGATGACTTTACCATTTCCTTCAAGGACTTCGTGTATAGCCTCAAGTACATTCGTTAAGGCATCGGGGGTATGAGCATAATCGACAATGGCAGTATAATCATCAGCAGAACGGATTGTTTCGAATCGTCCCGATACGGGCTTAAGAGTACTCAATATTCTCAAAGCCTCATCGGGGTCTTGTCCGAGTAAAACAGTCGCGCTATAAACAGCTAATAGATTATAAACATTGAATACACCCACAAATTGGACTTGCAGTTCTTTTCCGTTTATTTCGATAGATGTTCCATCAAAATGTTTTTCTAGTATCTTAGCCTTGAAGTCGGCTAATGTACGAACTGAATATGTATATTGTTTAGCCTTTGTATTTTGCAACATTACAAGACCATTTTTATCATCAATATTTGTAAGGGCAAAAGCTGTTGAAGGCAAGTTATCAAAAAACATCTTTTTGGCTTTCAAGTATTCAGCCATAGTTTTATGATAGTCAAGATGATCTTGTGTCAGATTTGTAAATATGCCGCCTTTAAATTTAAGACCGCTAATGCGCTTTTGATGTATTGCGTGAGAGCTAACTTCCATAAAAGCATATTCACAGCCTGCATCAACCATTTTCGCAAGCATTTCGTTTAGCGAAAGCGGATCGGGTGTGGTATGAGTAGCATGAAATACTGTTCCATCTATATAGTTGGCTACGGTAGATAGTAACCCTACTTTGTAACCTAATTTTCGGAACATATCATAAAGCAATGTCGCTGTCGTTGTTTTCCCGTTTGTTCCGGTCACTCCAACCAGATTTAATTTGCTCGATGGATCGCCATACCATAGCGTGGCAATCTTTCCGGCAGCATCTGCGCTGTCTTTTACTTTTACATATATAATCTCGTCTTTGGAGGTATCAATATCTTCCTGATAGACGACTACTTTTGCTCCGAGATCTAAGGCGTTATTTACATACTGATGTCCATCTACTTGCACACCTTTTAAAGCTATGAAAACAGCATTATCTATAACTTTACGAGAATCGGTAAATATTCCTGTTACGTCTATATTATCGTCGCCCTTTATATTAACTACATCTATGTCCTTTAGTAAATCCCTTAACTTCATATCTGTATTTTTTATTAATTTAGTTCTATTGTAATCGTTGCACCTTTCACTATTCGGCTTCCTGCAGGTATGGATTGATTCTTCACTTTTCCTGCTCCTATTAAGTTTACTCTTAACCCTTTATTTTCCAATATATAAATAGCATCACGTGCTCCCATCCCTACAACATTAGGAACAATGCCTTGCTTCACCGAATTATTATCCTCTAATAAGATGTTAGCCACCGAATCGGTAGAAGCCTTCACCCATTCGACTTTATCACCAGAAAAGGTGAAAGGTTGATTCAATTTCTTTAATACGATCTCAGTATTCTTCAATGAGCCATTTTTCACAATAGGAGTCAGAGAATTGACTGTATCTTTCGGAGCTGCAACAGGAGTAGAAACCAGATTTTTGGTATATATTCCTTCAGCAATTGCCTTAAATACTGCACCCGGCATTAAGCCTCCCGAAGGAGATCCTACGGGACGGCGTATTCCGACGAAGCATGTATATTGAGGTTTATCGGCCGGAAAATAGCCACAGAATGAAACATAATATCCTTCATATCCTCCTCGTGCAGCAATCATGGCTGTACCGGTTTTACCTGCAACAGGAAATAGGTCTGAGGCAACTGCCTTACCGGTACCATCGGTAACTACACCCCGAAGAATATCTTGCACTTCTTTCAACGTCTTCTCGGAACATAACTGAGGATTGATAACAGCTGTCTCAAATTCTTCCTTCACTTTTCCATCTTTCATAAACGCCTTTGTGATAAATGGTTTTATCATTTTACCATTATTGGCTATTCCATTATAAAACATTAGCATGTAGATAGGAGGAACCTGAGTTTCATAACCAAACGACATCCAAGGCAATGTGGTTTTAGACCAAGGGTTACCTTTATCGTCAGGGAAGCGGATTATAGAAGTTCCTTCTTTTCCTTTCAAAGGAACGTCCCATTCTATTTTTTTTGTTATACCTAGGTCATGGATATGCTGTATATATTTCTTAGGATCATTTTCATAACCTTTAAGAATCATTTTTGCAATAACAACATTCAATGACGAATACATTCCCCTTGCTACTGTCACACGTCCTTTATTTACACCCTTACGCCAGTCATGGTCGCGCACCACTCGCCCTTTATATTCGAATAGTCCATTGCCAACCATAATCGAATCTTCAGGAGTAACCACTCCATCTTCGAGCGCAACCATCAAGGATACTGTTTTGAACGTAGATCCGGGTTCGGACATATATGAGAATGCATTCGGATTTCCTTCTGCATAAACTCCTTCCGACACTCTGTCGAGATTAGTAATAGCCTTGATTTCACCTGTAGCAACTTCCATCACAATGGCAACTCCGGATTCTGCTCTCGTATCCACAAGTTTGTTATACAAGGCTTTTTCTGCCATATCCTGAATATCAACATTCAATGTTGTCTTTACATCTATACCATCTACCGGTTCTTCGAGAACAACATCAATCCAGCGCCCTTGTACACGCTGGCGGGTTTTAAGTCCCGGAATACCTTTTAGCAGCGAGTCATATTTTAATTCCAATCCGCTGGCTCCTCCATCTTCAAAATCCTTAAATATCGAACCAACTGTTCTTCCAGCTAAACGACCAAAAGGTTTTAATCTCATGGCTTTTTCTTCTGTAAATAAACCGCTTCTATTGCTTCGTTGATTAAAGAAAGGGAATGTCCGTAATTCTTTCAGATCGACATAGTTTATATCAGGACGGATAATACGTACATAGCGACTCCGTACTTTCACTTTTTTATTCGAACCGTTGACTCTATTGCGCTCTATTTCTTTTAGTTCTTTACGGCTCAGATTCCATCCATCGAGTATCACTCGCTTATATTGTGCTGCATTTCTGTCAGGAAACTTTTTAGCTAAAGCTTCGGCCAGTGGAGTTACATATTTCATCAGGGTATCGGGTCTGATACCTTCTGCCATAAAATCGACATATATTCCATAAAGAGGTTCGCTAGTAGCAAGCAAACGTCCATCGTCTGCATATATATTTCCTCTATTCGGGCGTATTTCCCTGTCTTTTTTTACAGTTTCTTGCCTACCGAGCTCTCTCCATATAGGACCTTCTGAATATTTTATTTTAAATATATTGACAACAATTGCAATAAATATGAAAGACATAAGAAAGACAATCCAGCCATATCGGCTGACTGCTACATTCTTTGTTCCTTTCTCCGTTTTTTTTGCCATACTCTGTTACTCGTCGTCAGTTTCTTATTTTTTTATTTTATATATCGGATCTTTTGTGTGTTGCAAGTCTACCCCGTTTTGTTGAACCAAATCCTCGACTACGGATTCGCGGCTAACACCAATCAATTTTGCCGATATTGTTTGAGATTCGTATTTAGCATCTTTAAGTTCATGCTGAAGCGACTCTATCGTTGCTTTTTTCTCAATACAACTATATCTGTTACTGATATATAACACTAATATTATAAAAACAGAAAGAATAAAACGTGCATTTTTCCAGAAGAAGTCTTCAGTTAAGACTGTACCTCCCAGAATATACATTACCTTTTTCTTTATATCTTTTGCCTTCATTATACTAATCCTTAAATATTGAAAATAGTATTCTCAATCATCTTTTTTCTGCAATTCTCAATTTAGCACTTCTTGAACGAGGATTGCGTTCTTCTTCCTCAGGTGTAGGAACAATAACTTTATTATTTACCAACTTGAATGGAGTTTCGAAGTTCCCAAAAAAGTCTTTCTCAATTTTCCCCTCAAAGTTTCCCGTTTTGAAGAAGTTCTTCACCAACCTATCTTCCAGTGAATGATATGTTATGACAGCAAAACGTCCTCCCGGTTTCAGCATCTCTAATCCCTGAACGAGCATTTCTTTGAGAGTATCCATTTCTTCATTGACTTCTATACGCAAAGCTTGAAAGGCTTGAGCTAATATCTTCTTCTCTTTCTCTCCTCGTCCGACAAACGAATCTAATGTAGTAAGCAAATCGCGTACTGTCTTATAAGGAGTTTCTTTCCGCGTTTTTACAATAACAGACGCAATACGTCTCGATTGTTTCAGTTCGCCATATAGATAGAATACATCTGCCAACTTCTCTTCTGTATAGGTATTCAGAATAAAAGAGGCTGTTTTGTTTCCACTCTTATTCATACGCATATCTAATTCGCTATCTTGAAAACGGAATGAGAATCCTCTATCCTGATCGTCAAAATGATGAGACGAAACGCCCAAGTCTGCCAAGATAGCGTCTACCTGATCTACATTATGATATTTCAGAAAATTCTTAAGATAGCAGAAATTGCTTTGTATGAATGTAAACTTATCGTCTTGAGGTATATTGTGGATAGCATCTTCATCTTGATCAAATGCGTACAAATGCCCTCCCTTTCCAAGACGGGAAAGTATTTCTTTCGAGTGTCCTCCTCCTCCGAAGGTCACATCCACACAGATGCTATCTGTACGGATATTCATGCCATCTACACTCTCGTGAAGCAGCGCGGGTATATGGTATACATCAGCCATGATTAGTCGTTTTGAAAATCGTTATCCATCAATGTCTGTATACGGGCACTAAAATCATCTGCCGGAACAAGTGTTTTTTCCAACATTTCGTTTGCCCATATTTCTATTGTATTATCCACTCCTAAGAATCGCACGTCAGAGACAATATTAGTCATCTGACAATAACGCTTCGGTAAGAGTATGCGTCCATTCGCATCCATTTCGAGACGTTCGGCATCCACTACAAATTGACGAAATAGAGATTGTTCAGTTTTATTCCATCGACTCAATCTTGAGCGAAGTTTCGATACTTCTTCTTCCCACACATCGGACGGATAAAGAACCAAGCAGTCTTGAAATATATCTTTTCTGAGTATCAATGTATTCTGAGAAGAAGATTGTAGAATCTTCCTAAAAGCTGCCGGTACAAAAACTCTTCCTTTTGTATCGATTTTAGCTTCTATATTTCCCAAAAATAGCATCTTTAAAACTTTGAATTTTAACTATATAGATTATCAGACGTAAAGGTAGAAAAATAATACACTTCTCCCCACTCTTCCCCACTTAAAATTGACTAAAAAGTTTTCAACAAACTTATCAACATGTTATCAACAATTTTAAATATATAATAATCATATAATTATACCGTAATATAGATAATTATCAACAATTCTGAAACTCTTCTTTTCAACAATATGAGAAAGCTCTAAAATTGACTATAAAACAAAAGGTTACCCCCTATTGTTTGAGAGCAACCCTAATATTTTATTGAGAGATTAAGTGTAAAATCTATTTTTGGATTTCTCTTAACTTAATCTTCGTCAATACTTGCTTTGTATTTAAAGGAAAGTCAGCATCCATCATCCACGCATAAAAACTCGGTTCTTTTTTAAGAACTTCCGAAACAGATTTCCCTTTATGCTTACCAAAGTTAAACACTTCGACCCCATTCTCGTCCCTGATAATACGCCCCGCAAGATCGACATTGTTGTTAAAGAATGAGAATTCTTCAGCTAATTTCTCCATATCATTCACCAAGTCAGGATATCTATCAAGCTGAGATTTAAGTACCTCGTAGGTAGCTTTTGTATCAGCTTCGGCTGAGTGTGCATCAGCCAGTTCTTTATCGCAATAGAATTTGTATGCGGCCTCAAGTGTACGTTGTTCTTTCTTGTGAAAGATTATCTGAACATCAATCATCTTACGTTTGCTGAAATCAATATCAACTCCTGCACGCAAAAATTCTTCGGCTAGAAGAGGAATATCGAAACGGCTCGAATTGAATCCTGCCAAGTCACATCCTTCCATCTGATCTGCCAACGACTTTGCTATCTGCTTAAAGGTAGGGCAATCTTTGACATCGTCATCATAAATACCATGAATAGCCGACGCTCCGGCAGGGATAGGCATTTCAGGGTTCAGACGTTTGGTTTTAATCTCCTCTTTTCCATTAGGATACACCTTGAGATAAGAAATCTCTACGATGCGATCTTTAACCGTATCAGTACCAGTAGTTTCAAGGTCGAAGAATATAAGCGGATTTCTAAGATTCAGTTCCATAAGCATTTAATAGAAAGCTTTATCACCCCCATATTCTATGAAAATGATAAAGCTTGTATAGTTTAGTTTATTAATATCTCTCTTAGTCGTTAAGCATCATCGGCATCAACAACATCAACAAGTCTTCATTCTCTTCATTTTCTGTAGGAATAATAAGACCGGCACGAGAAGGGTCTGACAACTCTAACGTAATATCAGTAGAAGGAATATTATTTAATATTTCTATCAAGAAGCTTGACTTAAAGCCGATATTCATTGGCGATCCGGTGTAATCGCAAGGAATAGTTTCTTCGGCTGCAGTAGAAAAATCAATATCTTGTGCAGTGATAATTATATTTCTGTCCGACAATTGAAGTTTCACCAAGTTACTAGCCTGATTAGAGAATACAGATACACGTTTAAGAGCATTGAGAAATGCAAGACGGTCTAAAACAACTTTGTTTGTATTGTTTTGAGGAATAACTGAGTTGTAGTTAGGATAGCGCCCTTCTATAAAACGACAAGTCATTGTATAGCTTGACATTTTGATATAAGCATTGTTCTCATCAAATTTGACTTCTACGGTTTCAGACTCCTTTGGCAATATTGCTTTCAGCAAGTTGGCAGGCTTCTTTGGCAAAATAAAAGAGGCTCTTTCAGCTCCTTTTGCAGCCAATGTCTTGCAACGCACCAATTTATGTCCGTCAGATGCAACAAATGTAAGATCTTCCGGTGTAATATCGAAGAACACGCCGTTCATCACCGGACGAAGTTCATCGTCAGCACTGGCAAAGAGTGTACGATTGATTCCCGAAAATAAGATTTGAGGATCTATCTCCAAGCTTACAGCCGTATCTCTCAATTCCTTTGGTTGAGGATAGTCGTCTCCGTTCTGTCCTACAAAGTTATATTTACCATTGTGGAAAAATATGAATGTTTCCAGATTTTCATTGTTTATCTCAAAAGTAAGAGGTTGTTCGGGTAGTTCTTTAAGCGGGTCAAGCAAGTTTTTTGCATTCACCGCAAACTTTCCGTTTCCATCTGCTTCATTTACTTCGAGGGAGGTTACCAGACGAGTTTCGGAGTCTGCTGCTGTAAGGGTAAGAACAGATCCATTCAGTTCTAAAAGAAAACAATCCAAAATAGGCAATGTATTTTTGGAATTGATCACCTTGCTTATAGCTTGCAGATGACTCAAAAGGGCTGTGCTGGAAACAACAAATTTCATATTTTCAGTGTGTTTTAATTTTTAAAATTCACGTTTTAATAATAGAGCAAATATAAGAATTTTTCAGTTATCACAAGAGCCTTTATTATGATATAACTTAATATTTTCTGTTACCAAATATCAAAAAGTGACAAAGGTGACAGAAATCAACTCTTTTTCAACTTTATGCTAATTTTGCCTGCAATCCTTGATTGATGGCATCCAGAAACTCTTCTGTGTTCAAATAGTCGGATCGCTGCATCTTATCACCATGAACAAGCAAAGCCAAATCTTTGGTCATTTTACCTTGCTCTACAACTTCAATACATGTTTCTTCAAGCTTGTTAGCAAAATCTATCAATGGCTGATTATCGTCTAGTTTTCCGCGATGAGCCAATCCCCTTGTCCATGCAAAAATAGAAGCTATCGGATTTGTAGAAGTTTCTTTTCCTTGCTGATATTGGCGATAGTGTCGTGTCACTGTGCCATGAGCGGCTTCAGCCTCCATTGTTTGCCCATCGGGAGTAAGCAAAACAGAGGTCATCAACCCTAACGAGCCAAACCCTTGAGCTACTGTATCAGACTGTACATCACCGTCATAGTTTTTACAAGCCCAGACAAATCCTCCATTCCATTTCAGAGCAGATGCCACCATGTCGTCTATCAGACGATGCTCGTATGTGATTCCGGCTTTTTCATAATCGCTTTTATAATCCTTTTCATATACTTCCTGAAAAATATCTTTAAAGCGTCCGTCATAAGCCTTTAATATTGTATTCTTTGTAGACAGATATAATGGATATTTCTTCTGCAAGGCTAAGCGGAAACATGAATGAGCAAAACCATATATAGACTCATCTGTGTTGTACATTCCCATCGCTACTCCATCACCTTCGAAATTATAAACAGTATGACTTTCAGGTGCTCCGTCCTCAGGCGTAAAAGTTATTGTAAGTGTACCCTTACCTTTAGTCACAAAGTCTGTTGCTTTATACTGATCGGCATTTGCATGACGTCCGATAACAATAGGCTGAGTCCACGTACTTACCAATCGGGGAATATTACTGATAATGATAGGTTCACGAAAAACCGTACCGCCTATTATATTACGAATAGTACCATTAGGTGATTTCCACATTTTTTTCAGTCCGAATTCCGTCACACGTGCTTCATCAGGAGTAATTGTAGCACACTTGACAGCGACATTGTATTTCTTTGTAGCCTCAGCACTATCAATAGTCACCTGATCGTTTGTAGCATCACGATTTTGAACACTCAGGTCATAATATTTGAGATCTACATCTACATACGGAAGTATAAGCTTATCTTTTATATACTGCCATATTATACGAGTCATCTCATCCCCATCCATTTCAACAACCGGATTCTTCACTTTTATTTTTTGCATAGCCTATTCGTTCTTTTGTATTTTATTAAACTTCATTTCTTTAATTTGCCATTTTAACTAAAAGATGACAAAGGTGACACTTTTCGCACCATTTTTCACTTGTTACTTTTCTTTATTGAAATATGGACTCTTCTCTATCTTTAAAGATAATTAGCGAACAACAAGTTAGAGTTTTTTCTGCGTATCTTTTAACCACATTTGCAACAGTTCTAACATTTGGGTATGATATGCGAAATTTTCTCTCATTCCCCAACCATGACCGCCTTCAGGAAAAACATACATGGTTGCAGCAATACCATTCTTTTTCAACGAATCATAATACATTGTGCTATTAACAGGAGGCACAGCACCATCGTCGTCACTCAACAACAGAATAGCCGGTGGAGTGTTAACATTTACTTGTTTTTCGGTCGAGAAAGAATAAATATCTGCCTGAGAAGGATTATCTCCTAGCAAATTCGTCTTAGACCCACCATGAGTAGCTATCTCCATTGTAATAACAGGATAGAACAAAATGGAAAAATCGGGACGTGTGCTGATTCCTGACGTCGCATAATGAGTGGATGCCGTAGCAGCCAGATGTCCTCCTGCCGAAAATCCGGCAATACCAATTTTATTTTCTTCTATACCCAAACGCTTTGCATTAGTACGCACATATCGGATGGCTTGCTGAGCATCAGCTAATGGTATATCTTTATGTTGATTTGGCATACGATATTTGAGTACAACACCTGCAATACCCTGAGTGTTGAGCCATTTTGCAAATTGCACGCCTTCGTGATCGATTGCAAGTCCGCCATATCCTCCTCCGGGACAAATTATAACAGCCATGCCTGTATTCAGAGACTTATCCGGCAAATAGACAGACAACTCCGGCACAGACACGTTAGTCACCCATCCGCCATCTCTTTCATATTTCTCGGCTTCAGTTATTTCATTACTCGCAGAAGGCTCTCCCTCCCATAGCTTTACTACTTGTTGTGCATTCATATAGTTCGACATAAACATGGATAAAATCGCAAACAACAACGACAAATTTATTTTTTTCATTTCTTCACGGTTTGAGGTATCTGAATGGTCAAAGATAAATATTTTGAAACGTAAATCAAACATACAATCTGTAAGATATATCAATCCTTTTCTCGATTTTTGACTATCTTTGTACTTCTTAAATAGAAAAGATATATAAACATAAAATAATGGAAACAGTTTTAAGCGGTATCCGCTCAACAGGAAATCTACACCTAGGAAACTACTTCGGAGCATTAAGAAATTTCACAAGAATGCAGCACGAAAACAGATGTTTCTTTTTCATCGCAGACTATCATTCTTTGACAACACACCCCGATCCAAAGATTCTACATAGTAATGTAAAAAATGTATTGACAGAATATCTTGCAGCGGGCATCGACCCCGAGGTGTCCACAATATATGTACAGAGTGATGTGCCGGAAGTATGCGAATTGTACTTGCTATTAAATATGCATGCATATATGGGCGAACTGTCTAAAACTGCGTCTTTCAAAGACAAGGCTCGCAAACAACCGGAAAATGTTAATGCAGCACTATTAACTTACCCGACTCTGATGGCAGCAGATATATTGATGCACAATGCCGACAAAGTACCTGTGGGTAAAGATCAGGAACAGCACTTAGAAATGACACGCAAGTTTGCACGCCGTTTCAATAATTTTTATGGAGTGGAATACTTCAAAGAGCCAATAGCCTACAACTTTGGGCAGCAATTAATAAAAATACCGGGGCTTGACGGCAGCGGCAAAATGGGCAAATCGGAAGGAAATTGTCTTTATCTGGCTGATGATGCAAAAACGATCGAGAAGAAAGTAAAACGTGCTCTAACCGACGAAGGTCCTAAAGAACCGAACTCGGAGAAACCGGAATGTATAGAGAATCTGTTCACAATATTAAAAGTAGTTTCTACGGATGACGTCGTAAAACATTTTGAAGAAAAATGGAATACCTGCGAAATACGTTACGGCGACTTGAAAAAGCAATTGGCTGAAGATATAATCAAAGTAACAACACCTATTCGTGAGCGTATTCTCGAAATACAAAACGATGAAGCATATCTACACAAGGTAACAACTGAGGGTGCGGCAAAGGCTCGCGAAAGTGCAAGCAAAACGCTTAGGGAAGTCAGAGAAATAATGGGATTCAAAAAATTCTAAAGACTTCACAATCATAAGAAAGCCTTGACAATATATGTCTAGGCTTTTCGTTTTTTATATAAAATATATATTTGACAAATCTTAATTATAGATCGTGATATTTTCACTAAGTTTGTCTTCTATACTTAATCAATCCAAGTAACATATCTTATCGCTCTCTAATGAATAACGAAGAAAAATATAACTTGCTGACCGAAGGACAAACCGGATTAGCATCTGCAATGGGTATATATCCTAAAAATAAAACTTTCAAATTCGAAGCTGCACAAATAGAAAAAGCCCTTTCTCAACAAAAGGACTTTAGACTTGTGTCGTTCAATAAAGTAGAAGTCGATAGCGAATTTTCTATTATGAGCTTTGCTGCCGAAATAGAATATAAGGATACTGCTTTCCATGTAGATCTATATGTGTGTGATACTAAAAATATCAATCTGAACGACTATGGTTTTGCAAACTCAATAGATCAAGAGTCGTTAGATATCACCATAGCGCAAGAATATTTTCTGGAGACATCTTTGTATTTCGAATTAGATCCTTTGACTTCATTTCACTTACAACTTAAGATAATGAACGCTATTGTACCGGATGCAAGTTTGGTTATAGACTTTGCGTCTTATCGTTTACTATCAGCAAAATGGTTGAAAATGACAGCAAAATCACCAACTCCTCCGTCGCCCGACTATCTATACACTTTGCACTGTGTGTATGATGAGGATGAAAAAGAGGGCAAATGCAGATATTGGTTTCATACGCATGGATTGCATCGCTGTGGCTCGGTGGAGCTGGAAATGTTGAATTTCAGTCAGGGTGCGGAACAGATGAATACACTCATCAATATGACTGTGAAAAAGTTTCTTACACATCCGACAAAGGAAAAAGAACGGTTTACAATAGGGTATGATGGTATGGGGATAAACTTATGCTGGTTAAGATGGGAAGAGGCATTGAAAGATCTACCTCAAGGAATTTTGGGGGGAGCAAGCGATCGCGATGAAGTGGATAATGTTCATGCCGAACCTTCGGGAATCTTATTTGCAGTAGAGGATGGCAATATGGTTTCTCCTGAGATATATGCTCAAACTCTTGCCGAAAATCCAATCTATTATATTACAAATGAGGAAACAAACAGAATGAGCGCTTTAGCAAAGGAACGTTTCTCTTCATTCGAACGGGTATTTAACAAAGAATATAAAAAAACGGAAAAGAAATCTTTTCTCAAAAATCTGTTCGGGGCAAAGGATGAAATCCCTCGATGGACATTCCTCGTAAAACTCGGACTTACAGTAGACAAGCCGGAAGCCGGAAGTGAGAAAGAGCATCTTTGGTATGAAGTGCAGGCAATAGAAGGAGGAAATATAGAAGGTAAACTTTTAAATCAGCCTTATTGGATATCGGGACTTAACGAAGGGGATATAAAGAAGTATCCTTTAGAGCTCCTGACAGATTGGATAATCTATTCGCCTGACGATACATATACAACTGATTCTATTTATATTCTGGAAGACTAACACGGCTAAAGATTAACTCTTATCTTTGTATTTCAAAGAACACAAAATGGCATTAACAAAGAAAGTATCTATTGTAATCTGTTGTTACAATGAAGAATCAAATCTACCCACAGTCATACAAGCCATACATGAGAATATGGATAAGACGGGTTATAGATATGAGATAATAGCAGTAAATGATGGCAGTAATGATGAGAGCCAGAAACTATTAGAGAAGCTTTGCAACGAAGATCCGCAGTTATTCTACATTGAATTTTCCCGCAATTTCGGACATCAGAATGCACTCAAAGCAGGTTTGGATAATGCTACCGGCGATTGCATTATATCTATGGATGCAGATATGCAACATCCTCCGCGGATGCTGCCGGATTTTATCAAGAAATGGGAAGAAGGATACGATATTGTTTATACCAGACGCATGGAGGATAAAACCTTATCGAGAGGTAAACGCAAAGGATCAAATGCTTTCTATAGGGTATTAAATTTTGTTTCAGATATTAAATTAGAGCCGGGTGTTGCTGACTTTCGCCTGATGGATAGAAATGCAGCAAATATACTGATCAACATAAAAGGTGGAGATTTATTTATAAGGGGAATTGTACATTGGATAGGCTTCAAACAATATGCAATAGACTATATGCCCGACAAACGATTATCGGGACAGACAAAGTACACGTTTAAGAAAATGCGCAATCTGGCATTGCAAGGCATTCTTTCTTTCAGTACAAAACCTTTACATCTGTCTCTTTATCTTGGATTTACAATCGCCATACTGTCTCTCCTGCTGGTTCCTTATGCTATTATTAGTCTGTGGACAGGGCATGTAATGGCAGGATGGGTGTCGCTTATCATTACAATTGGGTTTCTGGGAGGACTACAAGTATTCATATTAGGAATAATAGGACTATATATAGGGCGTATATTTACACAGACAAAAGGTTTTCCGCCATATATCATCCGAAGCACAAATATTAAGGAAAAATGAAATCAAAAATACTTTTAAGCTTCGATATAGAAGAGTTTGAAATGCCACGCGAATATGGAGATCCTATCCCCTTCGATTTGCAAATAAAAGTATCGTGGGAAGGTACAACACGGATACTTGATTTGCTGGCAAAGCATAACGTAAAGGCAACGTTCTACACTACTGCTAATTTTGCTACACATGCAAAAGATATTGTAAAGCGCATTGTAGACGAAGGGCACGAACTGGCATCACATGGATATGTACATGACCACTTTGAGGTTCCTCATCTAAAAATGTCTAAAGATGTACTTGAAGAGCTAGGTGGAGTAACAGTAAGAGGATATCGGATGGCTCGGATGGCTCCTGTGCCTGAGGCAGAAATATTTAATGCCGGATATATATATAATTCGTCTATCAACCCAACGTTCTTACCGGGAAGATACAACAAGCTTAATGAGCCCCGCACTTACTTTAAACGCGAAGGAGTGTGGCAACTACCGGCTTCGGTAACACCTTTAGTCCGCTTTCCTCTATTCTGGATATCCTTTCACAATCTGGCTTTGAGTTTATATTGCAGGCTTGCAGACAGAGTGTTGAAAAAAGATGGCTATTTGAATGTTTATTTTCATCCATGGGAGTTTATGGATATAGGTCCTAAAAAGAAATATAATTTTCCTTTCTATGTGACTAAAAATACGGATAAAAGAATGATAGAAAGATTTGATAAATTTATTTCATGGGGCAAAAGCAAAGGATACGAATTTTGCCGTACTTGGGACTTTGTAGAAAAGATAAAATAACAACCTATTCGCTATTCTTCATCTTTTACTTCTTCATAGCTAACATATTCACCCTCATTCTTTGGAAACTGTTTAGATGAGTTAGATGTTGATGTAGTTGACGATTGTCTCTCGCTGTTTGTTTTACGGGTTGTCTTTTTCTTGTCTACCGGACCAAAGAAACGTATGACACGACCTAGCATTACCCCTATTACAAGAAAGCCGAATAATCCGATTATTAATAAAAATCCAAGAAATTTAAACATAATATATTGGGTTCAAAATATTCAAATATAGCGATTATAAAACAATCGACAAATATACTGATTAATTTCCTTTATAGATAATGTCCGTACTTACATAATATGTGGCATAAGATGAGTTATAAGCTTTGAAGCAACCCAAAACATTGCCTGAGAAGTTTGTAAGCGGATTTGTACCACCATCGGCAGCTGCCGAGAATAGAGATTTATAAAAGGTATACATCCCCTTATCCAACATCTGGAATTCAATATCTATTTTATCTCCTGTTTGGAGGTCATTATCGAAATTGTCTTCTTTATTAAAAAACAGGATATTGTGAATACGCAACCCATCCCGATGCTCATCATCGTCCAGATAAATAGATTTCAAGACTCTATCGTTTACCGAGAGAATTGTGTAATAGAAGTTCTCAATTTCAGGTGGGTCTTGAAACACAAACGATGGAGAATACCATGATTTACTTCCGGCTTTTATCTCATAAATATATGTTTCTTCTATGTCTATTAAAGCCGGTATAGTTGCACTTGCTTCATAGATACCATCTTCAACCATTACCTTTAATGAATATTTTTTATTGACACGTCCTAACATTTCAGACATATAAACTCCGGGAGTTTTCCAGCTTTCCTTTAGCACTTCTGAGTTGCCCTCATCGTCTCTCAATTCGATGACAGCACCAGAAATACCTTGACTTGGAGTATTATTATAGAAAGGTTGAGATTTAGAAAGAAGAACAACACAAGGATGCTCCTCGGTAATAGAAGCATCTATTACTAATTTAGGCTCTGTTGATTTCAAATCTATATCGACAATCTGTTCGCAAGAGAAGAAAGATAGTAGAAGGATACAATATAATATGGATGTATATATTTTCATTGCGGTCAAAATTTAAAATTCCATGAAACAGATGGAATAACACTAAATAAGTATATCATATAAGACTCTGACTTAGAATCATCATATTCATTTTGGCGGAAACCAAACATATACGCATTCTTTCGTCCATAAGCATTATAGACGCTGAAAGCTAGTTCTGAAGTATATTTTTTAGTCTTCTTCAATGTACATATAGCCCCTAAATCAAGTCGATGAAACGATGGTGCTCTATATTCATTACGATCTCCATAATAATAGATAGCATGACCATCAACAGTATATTTACCCGACGGAAAAGTCATCGGATTGCCCGTAGCAAAAACCCACGTGGCAGACAAAGACCATTTCTTATTCAGGTCATAAATGCCTACTACAGAAAAATCGTGCGTACGGTCTTGATTCGCAGCATACCATTTATTATTGTTTATATTATCAATCTTTTTCTCACTTCGTGAAAGTGTATATCCTATCCATCCGTTAAGTCTGCCGATACGCTTTTTCAGAAATAGCTCCAAGCCATAAGCCCTACCCTTTCCGAAAAGTAATTCTGTTTCTATTATTTCTTTCGCTCTCACATCAGCACCATCTTTATAATCTATCTGATTACGGAGGTCTTTATAATATACCTCAGCACTAAATTCGAACATATTGTCCGAGAAATTTCGAAAATACCCAACCGAAACCTGATTTGCAATTTCAGGTTTTATAAAATTAGTACTTGCAATCCATCTGTCGGTAGGATTCGACAAGTTGGAAGTAGACAAAAGATGCAAATTTTGTGTGGTACGAGTATACGCAGCCTTCAGAGAAGAAGTTTCTGTCAACTGATAGGCAAAAGACAGACGAGGCTCGACACTCCAATAAGTTTTAAGAATTCGACCATTACGGGTCTTTATTGTATCTGTAATCTGATGATTGTTAAAATTATAATAATCTCCGCCTCCCAGAACACTGAAAGCAGACAGACGAAGTCCGTAACTAAGTTCGGCTCTATCATGCAGTTTCATACTATTGTATCCAAAGATGGCATTATCCCAAGAATTACGGTGTGTATAAGGTGTAACCTTAAGCTGTGTAGGATCTTTACTACTAAGATCGCCGGGAACAACACGACGATATACAGAAGTAAACCCCGCTTTTATAGAATTCTTATCATTGGGATAAAAGCTAAATTCCTGATTCAAATTAAAATCCTTAATATGTGAAACTACTTTCAGATCGGTAGTCAGATCCACACTTACATTGTAAGTATAATCGGTATATGATAATGATGTGGAAGAAGCTGCCTTAGGGCTGAATATATGATTCCATTTCAGACTGGCAACTGTATTTCCCCAGTCTATCATAGCCACTTTCTTGAGTCCAAGTTTGTCTTTACCATGATAAGCGGTAAATGTCAGTTTGTCTCTATCGGACAGCACATAATTCAATTTTGCATTCAGATCGTAGAAATATAACTTCGAATCTTTTACCTGCTCCACTCCTACCATACGAGCCAAAGCATCGGCATAAGTTCGACGGGCAGATACTATGAACGATGAGCGGTCTTTTTGTATCGGTCCTTCAAAAGTCAGATTGGAGGAGATCAATCCTATACCTCCGGTAGTATGAAATTTCTTCAAGTCTCCGTCACGCATAGTCACATCTAATGTCGAAGACAAACGTCCTCCATACTGTGCCGGCATAGACCCTTTGTAGATAGACATATTGTCTACTGCATTAGAATTGAATGTAGAGAAGAACCCGAACAAATGGGAAGGGTTATAAACCACTGCATTGTCGAGTAATATAAGATTCTGGTCATTACTGCCTCCCCGAACATAAAAACCTGTATTTCCTTCACCCGCACTCAATACACCCGGTAGCAATTGAAGGGTTTTCAAAATATCTCTTTCTCCCAATAATACCGGAATTTTGTTCATTACCTCTATTTCAAGTTTTTCGACTCCTAACTGAACGCTCTTTACATTCTCATCGGTTCTTCGCACGGATATTTCAACTTCTTGCAATGATACAGATTCGGGATCTAAATTCACATCCTGAATTTTATGCTTATCCAGCTTAAGTTTAATCTCTTTCTCATAATATCCCAAAAGCCTAAAAATAAGAGTATATTCTCCGGCAGGAAGATCGAGGGTGTAATTTCCGTCCGCATCGCTAAAACTGCCCTGCTGAGGCAATTCTTTGACACCGATAGAGACACCGACAAGGCTTTCTTTACTTTCAGCATTTTTGATACATCCCTTGATGACATACTTATTTTGTGCCAATACGGATACGGATGCGAGTAGAAGTAGTATAACGAACCAATATTTCATTTCAAATACTTATGATTCTCTGAAAGTAACTTTATTATAAACGCCATTCTCTTCATTTTATTTGGAATAATCTTTCTTTCAGAATGGTGGCAAAGTTAAAAACATATTTAATAAATATTTGATAAAAAGATGAATTACAGCAAAAAACTTTAAAATGAAGTATTTATCAAAAAAATAAAGAGAGGATATTAATCATAATACCCTCTCTTTAATTCTCTATTTCATTATTATCTTACATTATATCCTTCTGCCACTACCTTATAATCAGTAGCCTGACCAGCAGGTAATGTCAGCTCAATAGTTCGCTTTTCTCCGGGAAGAAGATTTATATATCCATCCGAAAAATAGGCAGGTAAAATAATCTCACCCGAAACTCTATCTACAGCATTCAGTTTTATTGAAGCGGCTATCATTTTTGCAGGATTGACAATCTCTACCAAGACTTTAGACCTAGCCTTAGCCGGTTTTATATTTATATCTATAATTGGCAATGTATTCATTTCGGTATACGAATCCTGATTTCCATCAGTCATCCAATAGTCATTTACAGAAACAATATTGCCCTTGTTATCCTTAAGCTCTAGTCTTGCCAGATACAATTTTGGCAAATCCTTACCCTTCTCAGGTGTAAAGCATTTTGAGACAGAGTTAGCTGCTGCATCCAATTTCAGATTCTTCTTATACAGGTCTTTGCCATCAAGGCTAATAAAGCGTAGTCCGGCTGTCAGACTTTTATAACTTTGCAATGTAGTATTTACAACAATCACATCATTATCCGGCAGGTTCATTTGTATATGCAGCGGTTCGCAGGCTTTCTTTGCTCCAAAATAAGAGCCGGGTGTTTCATAATCATACGTATATGTTTGCCAGATCATACTCGGCCATGCCGGATGGCTCATCCATAATACCAATCCGGTAGTATTGTTCCACATCTTACTATTCCATGCCTCAAGCATATTGCGCCAAGCATCGTAAGTTACGAATTGAGATTTGCGTACAAAATCTTCCATACTATCAGGATTGCCATAACGTCCAACGGCTTTCATAAAATCGCCAAAGTTTTGAGACGTATGATGCAAGTCGTGATATGCCCAAACATCATTGATAGGCCATTGATCTTCTTTGGCAATAAATTTTCGGATTGTGTTGGCTGTGGGTATTGCATAGCTACCCATCTCGGTATTGAAACCTTTGGCGTTTTGAGTATAATACAATGAAGGATCTTTAAAATATCCCCAAGGACCGCTTGTCCCCATATTCAGAAAGCGAGACTGCCCATGATAATGACGCGTAGGGTCTTCTTTGGCAACCATGTCGGTAAGCATTTCACTCATTCCTTTTGGAGCAAAGCCTTCGTTGCGAGGACACCATACGGCGATAGATGGGTGGTTGCGATAGCGGCGGACAACATCGGTAGCATTTTTAACAAAGAGATTAAAGTCGCTAGGCTCAACCGTATCGTCTGTTGTAATCCAGAAGTCATTCCATACGAGCATACCATATTCGTCACAAAGGGCATAGAATACTTCTTCTGTCGATTCTCCTGTCCAGTTACGTATTATATTGAAATTTGCTTCTTTATGTAGCTTTATATATGGCTCAATCCGTTCTCTCGACACTCGTTTCATACCATCGTCCATACCCCAGTTTCCACCACGGCAGAATATCCGCACACCGTTTACTCGTATTGCAAAAAATGGACCTATGGGATCGTCATTCGATAAAGTTTCGAGCCCCGATCTATCGGCATTGTCGGCAAATGTCGGCAACTGGTTGTCTTTGGTAAAGAATGCTCTATTTTCGTAGTTGAAAACGGGCTTTCCTTTCTCAATTGTCGAATTTGGAGTGTAAAGGACTCTTGTATTTTTCCCCTCTCCTTCATTTACCATCAATTCGTAAGACATTTCTCTGATGCCGAAGCGAATCTTCTTTATATCCGAAACATCTTTACCAATTAAGGTCTTTAATTCCAAATCGTATAACTCAGGATTTCCATATCCATTAGGCCACCACAAACGTGGATTTTTTATCAAGAGATCTTTGAAATTAGCAGAATCAAAAGTAATTACCTTCTCCTCATTAGCAGCTAATGTGTAGGGTTGAGAAATATTGATATTCTCTATTTTCGCTGTAAGTGTTCCGGTAACGGCTCTGTTAGAGATATTTTTAATATTGGTACTTATAGCTATTTTAGCTTGTGTAGTATCGGGAAGCAAAACATCGGTTGTAACTAAAGGGTCTCCTATGACAACCGATCCGTTAGTTATCAATCTTACATCTTGCCAAATGCCGGTATTGCGGTCACGAATACCCGGTATCCAATCCCAACCAATAGAAGATATGAAAGTAGGACCATCGGTACTGAGAACACCTCCGTTAAGTCCCTGTCCGGCAATCATAGATTGTTCGTGAGGGATACCCGGATTGCTAGGGGGAAGAATATGTACGGCAAGAATATTTTCTCCATTTCTATTAACGATATTAGATATGTTAAATTCGCCACGAATAAACGCACCTTTAATATTTCCAAGACGCTTGCCATTCAGATATACTTCTGCTTGATAATTGATACCATTAAACAGCAGCCGAAGTTGATCATTTGATATATCTTGAGGAACGGTAAATTTGCACCTATACCACCAATCGGTACGACTCAGCGAATCGGGTATATTCATATTATTAAGCCCGAAAAATGGATCGGGATACACTCCTTGATTTACCAACGTGGTGAGCACTGTACCGGGAACGGTAGCATTGTACCATTTATCGGTATTTAATTGCGGATCGAAAATTGACTTTGCCGATTCTAAAACGGTTACACCATCAATCATTTCCCATCCTTGCGATATGATCCATTCGCCTGTGCGAGTAGGAACTAGTTCTGTTTGTAGATTTTGTTTGCCTATCCTTTTTGCTGTCTGAAAAGGAGCATTGCCTTTTGGTAATTCTGATTCGGGCTGCGGAAGCCTAAGTCCTGTCCATAGTGTAGACAACTCTTGTGCATTAAGAGCAAATGATGATATTGTAAATAACAACAGTATCATCGTACCTTTGAGGTACAATCTTTTTTTGCATTTGTTAGTCATAGTAAGATATTTATCTCAGTTAATTATTATATAAACAAAGATAATATTTTTTACTAAGCCTCAGCCACACAGATGTTAATTAACTTTTTCAGTCTTCTCCCGAATTCTCCTTTTAGCTTTACCTGACCTTTTGGTGAAATATATATAATATCCAGTCAAAGGTAGGCTTGCTCCTACAAGGGCAAAGAAACATGTAAATATTTTAGACCATATACCCCAATAGTTACCAACATGCAGAGAGTATGCCCAAGCCCATATTTTAGATGTGCCTTCTTGATCTTTGAACAGAGAAACTTTTATTATCTCACCGGTCGATTTATCAAACTTATATTGATCTGAATCTCTTGACAATAAAGCTGATTTTAAGTGAACTGATGCTGACCCGTCTTGTACTGAAATATATTCATAGTCAGGGTTTTTATCCTTTAATGTATTTACGACTCTTCCCCATGCTCCAATATTCAATTGGGGCTTCTCTTCTTTATCTCCTCCTCTATTCTGACCGCGCCCTCCGTGTCCTTGTTCTTGCTTCACTTCTGCTCCGAATATTTTGAAAACGGTATTACGATACCATTCAAACGACCACATCATACCGGTGAGGGCACAAATAAGTAATACAAGGCATGCGTAGGCTCCTAATACATTGTGAAGATCATAGAATAGTCGTTTGATTCCTTTTCGGTACTGAATTTTAAAACGGCTCTTTTTCAATCGTCGTGGCATCCATACGATAAATCCACTAACAAGTATAAATACAAATAGCAGAGTGGATATCCCAACTGTATATTTGCCCCATGTACGGCTACCATCGAGTAACCAGCGATGCAAAGCCATCATAGTATAAAATGTACTTTCACGAAATTCGTATATGCCTGTAACCTTTCCTGTGTATTGGTCGACAAAGGCTGTTATGCGAAAACCTTCTTTCAAAGACATGCGATAAGTGCGCTCGGGGTTGTCGAAGATCTGAACTCTTGCAACCTCATTGCTGTCGAGTTGATTATTAACCAATGGGATTAGATCTTCCAGTGGAATAGGGCCTTCTTTTATTTCTTCTACAAAATATCGTTCAGGGTGTGAAGCTTCAAGTATTTCGTCCTGAAATACTAATATTGCTCCTGTAAGACAGATAATGACTATAAGGATTCCGACAGGAATGGAAAGCCATTTATGCAACTGTTTAAGAAATTTTCTCATGTAGGGGTTAAAACTTAAAAAGAAGTTCCGATGAATTGATTATTAAACAAGACATCGGAACAAACTATCATCAAAGTTAAGTAAATTTTTAATCTCGATTTAAGCTGGCATCAACTGCCGGATTAAATTAAAAACTATCATCGATACAAATTTCAGGTTTATTATCGGACTATGCAATCGCAACAAATAATGATATTTATACTCTCCAATCACTATTTGTAGTGATTAGATTAGAATCGATATGAAACCGTTGCTGCGAAATTGCGAGGGTCTATCTGATTAATATAACCTCCACGATAGTATGAGTTATAGCCGAGTTCATCGAATATATTATTGAAGAATACACGTGTTGTAACGGGCCCTCTGGTATAAGCCAACTGAGCATTTACTGTTGTATAGGCCGGCATATCGAAAGGTTTGGTTCCTACAAGGGTTCCTTCATGTCCATTCGGTTTTAGGCTATAATCATCAACAGGGCGTTTACCTACGTAATATGCACCAATACCAACGGACAAACCTTTTAGGGGACTTCTATCCAAAGTATAATAAACCCAACCATTTGCTGTATGCTTAGCTGCATTTATAGGAGCAGATCCTTCTTGATATGACGGGCTGTTTTTATACTTGGCATTAGTATATGAATACCCTAACATTACTTGTAGATTAGTCAATATACGACCACTCAATTCAACTTCCACTCCATTTCTCTTCAAATCTCCAGCCTTATAGAAATAACCTGTTGTCTTCTGTGTTCCAAGAACTGGGTCATATTCATATTCAGAGTTTGTCAGATTATCTGTTAAAATGTCGAAATATGTAAAATTAAAACGAAGTCTCTCGTCTAACCAATCTGATTTAATACCAAACTCCCATTGTTTTGTTGTTGCCGGACCGGCAAGAGTAACTCTGTCTGTAAGTATATTAGCTGCATTTCTTAGATTAGTACTTGTTGTATACGAACCAAATACATTTACATTTTTAAGAGGAGTCAACATAATTCCGGCCATTGGATTCCATGCATCTTCAGTAGTTACGCCCCCTCCTACGTTATTTGTAGAAATAGAGCTGTAGCGAAGACCTAGAATTGCTTTTACATATTCATTTATGGTCATCACTTCTTGCGCCATAATGCCATATGTAGAGTAATATGAGTTAACCGGATCGTTTAGTTTTACATATTTTTTTATTGAATCCTGACTTACAGAATTAGGTATAGTAGCCGAATTCACAATATCAATATTTCCTAATGAATAAGAAGAAGAGTTCGTTGTTGTAACATCTGCAGTTCTATAATCGAATCCTAATTGGAATGTATGTTTAATGCTCCCTGTATATACATCTTTTCCGATCAAGTCTAATTGGAAAGTAGAGTTTTTATCATCTCTTAAGCTTCTTGTTAAAGATCTTCCACGAACATTATATTGGTCTTTAATTGCTTTTGTTCCAATAGAGGTCGACAAATTATCAAACTTATACGATGATCCGAAATAAGCTGCACGTACACTAATCTTATTTGCTATTTGTCTGGTTATACGAGCTGCATATGTCGTCATCTTGGTATTAATGTTATCGGCAGTCGTTCCCAGAAACTTATCGTGAGGGATTTCATACATTGCCTCAGTAGACATATCTGCAAGATTTATCGCACTTAAAACCGGAGTCCTATTATCATTCATATAATCCATTTCCAAAGTGATGGTTGTCTTCTCATCAGGACGCCATTCTAATGAAGGATTAATATACACTTTGTCTAATGAAACAATCGGGCGATAGTTATCAGAGCGCTCATATGCTCCATTCAGACGAAAAGCAACTGTGTTGTTTTTATCTAATACAGACTGAACATCGAATGTAGGCCGGAATTGGCCCCAACTACCTGTACGAATACCGACTTCCCCCCCATTTACAAACTTAGGAGTTTTAGTTACAACGTTAATAACGCCTCCTGCATTCCCTATATCTGTAATAACTCCTTGAGTAATAGCAGCAGACCCTTTAATCATTTGTATGCTTTCTACACCTTGCATATCGGTAAGAATAGAAGCTGTCTGAAACTGAGAATCAGTTCTTACACCATTCTTCAAAACTGGAATTCCACGGAAACCCCTACTAGAAAAGCTTTCTTTTACCCCACCATATGAACCAAAAAGAATAACTCCGGGAACATTACGTACTGCATCGGTTACAGTCAAAGCCCCTTGCTCGGAGATTACTTTATCTGAAATCACAGATATACTTTGTATTTGCTCACTCGGACGTAATGGCATACGAGTAATGGCATCAAGTTTTTCGGGTTGTTTATATCGCTCTCCAAAAACCTCAACTTCACTTAAGTTTGTATTGGCAGATAGATCGAACTGCAAAAAAGCTTCATCTTTATTTTTCAGATTCACTCTTTTTATACTGTTATCAAAGCCTACAAAACTAACTTCGACAGTAAATTCATCTTTGGGTAAATTAACAAATCTAAATTTACCATCTTGATCTGTAGTCAATCCTTTTTTCAGTTCTTTAATAACCACAGTAGCTGAAGCAATAGGTTGACCTTTGTCATCATACACTTTCCCCTTTATTGTTTGTCCTACAATAAAAGAAACATTTAGAATAAAGATTAAGAATAGAAAACTTATTTTTCTCATAGTCCTTATATATTTCATTTATTTACTTATAGATTATAATAATCGAGGGCAAAGATCCTGTTTTTTAGTTTTTTTCACAATAACAACAAATAATGATATTTACATCCTCAAATCACTATTTGTAGTGATAGAAACAGATGATATATATAGAAAAAGGCTGTAAATTTAATTACAGCCCTTTTTCAGTATCTAAAAAAACAATTATTTTTTTCGTATTAATCTGGTTATTTCACCTATCCAAAGAACAATAGATGTCCCTCCGATAATGATTCCCCAATCCTCTATAGTCAATGGCATTGTACGAAATACATCACCTCCAAATGTAACAATAAGTATCTGTCCTACTAGAATAATCAAAGCCACAGCTTCAAATCCGGCACTTTTGCTCAACCCGGCAAAAGCAGACTTACCGGTAGCATATGCTTTGGCGTTAAACATATTCCAAAATTGAAGTAAAACGAATACAGTAAAAAAGTAAGAAAGAAAATATCGTTCTCTATCGGCAGCATTTACATAGCTAAAGAAAGAATCCAGATGTTCCGGCGTAGTGAAATAATACATCATCCCCAAAAGTAAGGCAACAAATAAAATCCCTGTAATGAGAATATGTTTAGCAATAGATTTAGTTACGATAAAATCACTATTCTTACGAGGCTTACTATTCATTACATTCGGGTCTGGTGGTAATGAGGCCAAAGCTCCGGCTGCAAATGTATCCATAATAAGATTTACCCAGAGCATTTGAGTCACTGTTAAAGGAAGCTCTTGTCCAAAGATAGAACCAAGAAAGACAATCAGTAAGGCAGCAACATTAATTGTAAGTTGAAACAACAGAAAGCGCTGGATATTTTTATAAAGCGAACGTCCCCACATAACAGCTGTAGCAATACTACTGAATGAATCGTCAAGCAACGTTATATCACTGGCCTCCTTAGCCACAGATGTTCCCGAACCCATAGACAATCCGACATCAGCGTAATTTAAGGCAGGAGCATCATTTGTTCCATCGCCGGTAACAGCTACGATTTCGCCTCGTTTTTTCAACAAATGGACTAGTCGTTGTTTGTCGGTAGGACGTGCCCGACACATTATTTTTAAGTCTTTAACTCTGTTGAATGCTTCTTCATCAGAAAGTGCTTCGAAGTCGATTCCTCCTATTATATTGAGATCAGAGTCTTCGCTATCTTTCCAGATACCAATCTGACGACCGATTTCTTTAGCTGTGCCAAATGTATCACCGGTAACTATCTTTACACCAATACCGGCACTCAGACATCGCTGAACAGCCTCAGGAACGTCGGAGCGAACCGGATCGGATATACCTGCAATGCCTAAGAATGTGAGACTCTCCGAAGCTAATTCCTCTACTGATTTATTTTCACCTTCTTCTATATATTTGTAAGCAAAGCCAAGTGTACGCATTGCTTGATTTTGATATTGAAGAAGTTGTTCATCAACGATAGATTTATATTCTGTTGTAGGAACTAAACCTTGATTTGTAGCAACGTCTTTACATTTACTAAACACAACCTCCGGAGCTCCTTTTACATATAATACCTTCTTTTTGAATTTAGGAGAGTCAACCAATGTTGCCATAAATTTTCGCTCCGTAGAGAAAGGCAACTGGTCTATTAAATTTTCCTTATCTCGTATTTTGCTGTATAGAATCTTATCCTTGTTGAGCCAGAGCAACAATGCTCCTTCAGTAGGATTTCCTAAAGCTTCAGCTTTGCCGGGAGTAGAGAGATCGAGAAATGCTGTCGAGTTTACAGAAATATTGCCTATAACAAGTCTGCTAATATCACTATCTGTCAAACGCTGATCTTCCAACCCATAAAAATTGGTACTAGCCACCTGCATCTGATTCTGAGTAAGAGTACCCGTCTTGTCAGTACAGATCACAGTTGTAGCACCCATTGTTTCCACAGCATGCATCTTGCGCACAAGGTTGTTCATCTTTAGCATACGACGCATACTTAGAGCTAAGCTAAGGGTAACGCTCATAGGCAGACCTTCGGGCACAGCAACTACAACAAGCGTAACGGCAACCATAAATGCTTGAAGTATATTGGCAGCAACATCAATACTAATCCAAGAGTCGGCGGACAGAGGATCGACTCCAAATATATAACCAGAACATGCCAGAACAACAGTAACTCCGAAGCCTATAAGCAACCATTTAAGCCAACCCCCATTCTGAACCGATTGTGGTAATTTTGCTTCTTTGCCAAAAACTTCCAATCCGTCATATATAATAGGTAGCCAAACTTTGATCAATGCAATAGCAAGTCCGATCATCACGGCACCCAACAATCCTAATTGTCCCAGAGAAACACTTACTTCAGGATTGATAAAAATATCTCTTATAAAAAGGACTGAAAAAGTAAGTAAAGCCAGTACAAGACCGATGATACCAATAAATTTAGCAAGAGAGTCAAGTTGTCTGTTGAGAGGCGTTTCTCCTTCTACTTTTTCTGTCGATTTTTCAGCAACTTTACCAAATTCTGTAGCATCCCCCACACGGGAAACTTCAAATACTCCGTGTCCGTTTATCACTTTTGTTCCTCGCAGCACCCAATTGGATGGATAGGTTACACCCTCTTCAAAGT
Source organism: Dysgonomonas sp. UBA5412 (assembly GCA_002409595.1). GTDB lineage: Bacteria > Bacteroidota > Bacteroidia > Bacteroidales > Dysgonomonadaceae > Dysgonomonas. The sequence goes on along the minus strand of DHNQ01000002.1, from coordinate 46,826 downwards.
GCTCCGGATCGGTAGTCTTATCAATACTGAGTTCGCCGGTAAGGCACGATTCATCTATCTGCATAGATACGGCTTCAAGAAGCTCACCATCTGCCGGAACCTCATTTCCTATCTCAAGAAAAACAGTATCTCCGACAACAATATCTTTCTTGGGTACTTGTCGTATATTTCCATTACGCATTACAGTTATCATATCCTCATCATTCACCTGATTGAGGACGTCAAACTTTTTATTTGCATCCATCTCGAACCAGAAGGAAACTCCTGTTGCTAAAAAGATAGCACAGAATATACCTATGGTTTCTATATACTCGTTATGTATTATAGATATTCCTAACGACAAAAAAGCCGCAATAAGTAATATACGAATAATAGGGTCTTCGAACTTTTTCAGAAAAAGCTTCCATAACGGCTCCTTCTTGGGGGGAGTAAGGATATTAGCGCCATATTTTTGTCGGCTCTCCTTAACTTGACTATCAGTTAGTCCTGTGTAATTTTTTTTTCCTTCCATATTTTAAGAATGAGTATATTTTCTATTAACAATAGAGCATTTATGCTTGTTTAAAAAAAGAGATAAAGTTACCGTTATTGATACAAATATATAACACCTGGATGTTAATTTATTGTTACGAAACAAAACATCAACTTATTTAAACGAATAAAGGAGCAGGTAGTAAAATACTATGCTCCTTATTATTACATATATAAATACCTTTTTTCGAAATTTAATTTTCAGGGTCTACCCAATCTCCATTATCTTTGATGAGTTGCACTAATCTTTCAACGGCTTCTTCTGAAGGAATATTCTTCTCAATAAGATTTTTTCTCTTATACAAAGATATCTTTCCTCTTTCGGCTCCCACATATCCATAATCAGCATCAGCCATTTCGCCCGGACCATTCACGATACAGCCCATAACGCCAATTTTGAGATGTGTCAGATGTGATGTTGCAGTCTTAACCAAAGCAACAGTGGTTTGCAGGTCGAACAAGGTACGCCCACAACTTGGGCACGATATATATTCTGTCTTACTGGTGCGTATACGTGAAGCCTGCAATATGCCAAACATATAGGCATCAATATCTTTAAGAGGGATATTACCTTTATTTTCTAACATGATACCGTTCCCGAAACCATCTAAATACAATGTTCCAAAATCGGTCGCTGCCTTTATCTGCAAATCTTCTGCTTCATTTTCAGCATAATGACGATGTGGAATGACTGGTGTATCACAATCATTATTTAGTAGGGTGTGTATAAATGCTCGTTGCTCTCCTACTCCATTAATATGATCTGTGGTCAAAATTACAACGATAGATTTATCTTTTTTGAGAAGAGAAACAACCTCGTTATCAAGTTCGGGATAAGATATTTGCAAAAATTTTATTTCAGACTCATTATTTGCAATTCCTTTATAATTTGACTTCCGAAACAAAGGATATGTGTTCTTTTCGCCTTTCCATCCTTCGATATCTATTATAGAAGGAATAGCTCGTGGGGCGACAAGCGGAAGCGCATCGCCTACATATATATAGTCGGGTAGAAAATGACTGTTAAACTCAAAATTTCCTTGAGAACGGTCTGAAATAACAATCGGCTGATGATCTCCCCCGATATTACCTACAGTATAAGTTACTCTCCGATCGGTTGAGAAAGGTGAGAATTTATCGCTTACCACAGCTTTAATTTCGGGATGATTTTCTCTCTCTGCTATATATTGTACTAACTTTCGAGCAACGGGAATTTCAAATTCGGGATCTTCACTCAACGATACTCTTATAGTATCTCCTATCCCATCAGATAGCAATGAGCCAATACCGACAGCCGATTTTATTCGTCCGTCCTCTCCGTCTCCAGCCTCGGTTACCCCTAAGTGCAAAGGGAAGTTCAAGCCTTCTTTTTCCATACGATCTATCAACAGTCGTACAGCTTTGGACATAACAACTGTATTAGATGTCTTCATCGAGATAACAATATCTCTGAAATTTTCATCTATACAGATATGTAGAAATTCCATACAAGATTCGACCATCCCTTCGGGTGTATCGCCATAACGACTCATAATACGGTCAGACAATGATCCGTGATTGACTCCTATACGAATAGCCGTTTTATGTTCTTTACAAATATCGAGAAGGGGAATAAGTTTGGATCGTATCTTTGCTATTTCCTGAGCATATTCTTCGTCAGTATATTCGAATGTCTCGAATGTTTTCACTCTATCGACAAAATTTCCGGGATTGATACGTACCTTTTCTACAATTCTTGCAGCAGCTTCTGCCGCGCGAGGATTGAAATGGATATCTGCAATTAATGGCGTATTATATCCTTTGCTCCGAACTACGTCTTTTATATTTCTCAGATTCTCGGCTTCGCGCACTCCCTGAGCTGTTAGCCGCACATAGTCTGCTCCGGCTTCCACTATTCTGATCACCTGCTCGGCACTAGCTTCTGTATCGTTTGTGTTGGTGTTAGTCATCGACTGAATACGCACGGGATTTATACCTCCCATAGGAGTATCTCCAATTCTCGTTTCTGACGACAGCCTTCTTTTATAATTGAAGTAATTCATATCTGAATTTTTTTAGTTGCTTTTTGAAAATATAACAAAGATAGAGTTTTTTTGTTTTAAGCACATGGTGGGCGAAGACTTAGATTAGTCATTATAACCAAATAGTGAGTAAAAGCTTCTGATCGTATTATATAAGGATTTATCTATATAATATAGGAAAATGTAATACAATATTCAGGATGAAATCTAAATAAAATAACCCTGCTCATTATATAATAAGCAGGGCTATTTTTTATAATGTAAAATACGGTTTTATTTCGCAGCAAAAAATATTGAATTTTCAACTGATTGGCGGAAAGCTAATACACCATTATTAGACAATTCTACTTCTTTTTCTTCTCCGTTAGGAAGGTATACGATGGCTTTGCCTTCTTCTTCCATTTTAATAATTTTAGTAGATTCACCATTAGCTACAGCACTCCAAGTATTAGAGCTTTTATCGTAAACAAGATCAACTTTTTGTCCATCTTCGTTTTCGATATGGTAGCCATTATCCAAAGTTTCTACAGTGTACACACCATTTTCACCTTGAACGTTTTTTACAATACCTGCTTCTACCGGATTATTCCCTGACCAAAACTCAATAGAGTTAATAACCAAAATATCCGCAAGTATAGAAACTTCGTAAACCGGCACAATCCATAATGCAACAAATACAACTTCATTAACAAACTTATTGTCAATCGTTTGATTCCAAGCTAAAATCTTCTTAGATAGGTTAAAGGATCCGATACACGAACTGAACAGAAGCGTTCCTGCCAAAGCAATTCCAGCCACTGAAAAAAATCTCTTCTTCATTTCTTTCTATTTATAAGTTATAAAATACATCGGCAAAGATATAATTATATTAATATCGCTTAAATAAAAAACGCGATTTTATTTACGGTTACGGGGGTGATGTTCTATTATTTCCTGTCGCAAATATTCTCTGTCCATATGTGTATATATCTCAGTAGTAGTTATCTTTTCATGTCCTAGCATTAGTTGTATAGCTCTTATATTAGCCCCTCCTTCGAGCAAATGAGTGGCGAATGAATGACGGAAGGTGTGCGGACTTACAGTTTTTACTATTCCCGCCTGAGCTGCGTATTGCTTTATGAAATGAAAAACCATAATACGCGAAATGGCAGTACCTCTGTTGCTCAAAAACAAAACATTCTCTTGCCCCTTCTTCACAGCCATATTTTTGCGATAGTATAAATAGTTTTCGATTTCTCTTACTGCTGTATGCGAAATGGGAACAAGGCGCTGTTTACTTCCTTTTCCTTCCACTTTAATAAAGCCTTCGTCAAAAAACAAGTCTGAAAATTTGATATTTACAAGTTCGGAAATGCGCAGTCCACAACTATATAATACTTCCAGGATCGCACGATTTCTCTGACCTTCTTTTGTTGAAACATCAATACCGTTCATTATTAGTTCTATTTCATCCAAAGAAAGTACGGTTGGCAGTTTCAAACCTATTTTAGGAGTTTCCAGCAGTTCAGTAGGATCCGATTGTAAGTAGCCATCAAGTACAAGAAAGTTATAAAAAGATTTTATACCCGATATGATCCGGGCTACCGAACGGGCATTTATACCTAAATCGTATAACTGTGCCACAAACTGCTGCAAATCATCAAGGGTAACTTCTTCTGCCTTCAATCCTTCGTTTTCGAGAAATCCGGACAGCTTATCCAGATCGGTCATATAGGCATCTACTGAGTTGGGTGAAAGCGACCTTTCTAATAGCAGATAGTTTTTGTATTTCTTTATTATGTTATCTTTTGTCGACATTAGTATCTGAATATGAGTACAAATATATATCTTTGTAGTGAGTTTAATCAGAAGATTACAGACTTAATCTCTTTCTTTATTATGGGCATTTTCAGATCAGTATTCAATTATCTCATAACCAGATATACTAAAATCCAGCTATTAATAATTCTGGTTATCTTGGTTTTTGCCTTTTTTATAAGTGAGAGTAATATATTCTCCCGTTTCTCTTACGATGCTAAAATAATGGAGCTGAACGGACAGATAGAATATTATAGAAATAAGACAATAGAGGATAAACAAAAGCTGGAGGAATTACATTCGGACAAAGACCGTATAGAAAAATTTGCCAGAGAAAACTATCTGATGAAAAGACCGAATGAAGATGTCTTCATTATAGAATGATCTACATAAAATGAAAATAAATCCAAAGCTAAAGAACGTATTTTTCCAGATTTCGGCACTATTAATTCTACTTGCCGCTATTATATTTTATTTTGATACGATAATTGCAAAATATATAATGGTAGTAGGAGTTGTAGGTTTTGCGGCAACAACATTTACAACACCTTATCCGGGTAAAGGGCTTAGAGGAAAACGACTTTTCAATATTCAGATATTTGCAGTATTATTAATGGCTGTTTCAGCATTTCTTATGTTCAAAAATATAAGCGGCTGGGTGGTCACTTTGCTTATAGCAGCGTTGCTTACTCTATATGCAACAATAGCTATGTCTATTGCCTATAAAAACGAACAGGAACAGGAAAATAAATAAAGGAACAGACCCGAAATCGTATTCTCCACATCAGAATACAAAATTATATTTCTACATCCGATTCTTGAGATGAGAATCAAATAAAACTTTTGGACGATGAAAAGCTTAATACTATCCATACTATTATCCATTTCGGTCGGCGCATCGGCACAAATAGACCTGACTAAAATAGCCAACGACATAACAAACGAGGGAAAATATTTATATCAGCTGGAAACAGCAGCATGGAATGGCACAGACATATTTCGCAAAAGTTTCAAAGAGCCAGAAAGAATTGGCGGTTATTTCTCATTTATAGAATCGGGTAAAGCTAAATGCCTTATATTTTCGAAAGGAGAGAAACCAAAGGTAATTGGTGTTGTTTCCTTCGGAGATATTGGTGTTGTAGAAACGGCGACAATCAACTTTAAAGAAAGAGGCTTTAATGATTTTGAAAAAGATATTTACACCATCCGGCAAAAGACTTTGGCGGAGGTAAAACAAGACTCTTTGTTCAAAGCATACAATAACACTAATCTGAATCTGATACCCGTTATAAATGGAGAAAACAGAAGAGTATATGCCCTCACTGCACCTAGAGTAACGGGAACAGTCCTTTTCGGAAATGACTATCTATTGCAATTTGATCGGAAAAACAATATAGTCTCGAAAGAAGCACTGCACCAAAACCTGATTCCGATACATTATAATGAAGAAACAGAGGCTATTGCCTCTGTCCATTCTCATTCGTCGGAAACGGATGACTTTATCACCTCTACCGATATTTGTACTTTGATGTTATATGCAAAATATGCAGGCTGGAAACAACATATTGTCGTATCACGCAACTATGTGAGTATCTGGGATTGTGAAACCGAAACTCTCAAGATAATAACCCGAGAAGAATATGAGCAACAAAATCAATAGCACAGACCTCCTTCCTATTCAGCTAATAAATCGTCTACGATCTTATTAAAGTCCTGCTTAAATTCTTCATAAAACAAACCTGTTGCCGGTCCATTAAATCCGGTATGTATTTTGCGAACCTTACCTTTCTTATCAATAAATATCGTTGTCGGATATCCCATTATTTTACTTACCTGCGGCAATGCCTTGGCTGTGGCATCATCGCCCAGTTTTCCGGCAAATAATATATCGTATGTAGTATCATATCGCTTTACCAAACGAGATAGTACAGTCTTAACATATTCAGGATCGTCTTTACGCTCAAATGCAAGACCGATAATTTCAACACCTCGATCTTTATTTTCCTTATACCAAGGTGATAGATATTCCATTTCATCCAAACAGTTTGGACACCAGCTACCCAAAATGGAAACAATTACAACTTTATCTTTAAATTTTGGGTCTGACAATGAAACTTTATTCCCCTCTATATCGGGAAATGTAAAATCGAGACGGTCAAATCCTTTTTTCATATAAGCCAGACTGTACGGATCGGCAAGCTTTGCCTCTGCATTTCGTTTTCCGAGCAATTTAGTAACGCCTCGTGCAGTATAAAACTCACCGGTAAAGCTGTCATTACCTTCAAAAGTTCCTTTGATCAAATAAGGACTCAATCCGGCAAAGGCAGAGAATTGAAAACCATCGGCAGTGGGCGTGCCTTCTAAAAAGCGTAAATCACCGGCATTTGTAAGTATAGAACCAGTCAGGACATCATCATTCTGACTGAAGATACCTACATTGTGAGCCGTATCGCCTTTCTGACTTATAAACTGAATGTCCCATTTTCCATCTAATGAAACCGAAGTTGGCGTAGCCGCTTTCTCAAAACGAGGAGCATCTGTTTTTTCGGCAATAAAAGGAATACCCTCGTCACCTCCTTCTACAAACAGTTTCTTGAATCGCCCATCAAATTTTCCATCTACAATAACACCAATCAATTCGGCATCATAGGCTTCGATAGGAATTGTAACAGTATCTCCCGAATAACGAACACCTTTCAATGGAACTTGTTCTGCACCGTTTATTAAATATACTGTTACCGAGTCTGATGCTGCATTTGCAACATTAAAGACAAAAGGGAACTTCTGATCCGAAATAGAAAATTCGCCCCTCCATTTACCATCTGTCAACTTATTATTTGCTTCCTTTTTGCATGAAGCCAAAGCAGTTAAACCAACCATTGCTAATATAAAATATTTTTTCATATCTCTTATTATTGTTTAAGTCCTAAACATCTTTGCCATATCTATGAATAAGAATATCTTATGGGAATAAATCATTCTGTTATACATATCAATGACAAAGACCGTATTAGGACAAAAATACACACTACTTTTCGAAAATCCACAGTTTTGTTTCTATTTTATCATTGCCTTGCACTGATAGAGCCTGCTGATAATTAGCTTTATTTACATTCTGTTCCTTAGTCGGATAATACAATCGGCTGGGCACACCCCCGTCTCCGAAAAGAGGATCGAAGCGATATGATACAGACTGATTATCTATTGTTCCTTCAAATATAACATCTCCTTTTTTGATCAGGAAATCAGGATATCCGGTACGGCGATATTCACTCCATGCCTCAAGACCTTGAGTATATAGGGCTATATATTTTTGAGTAAGAACATTCTTCTGATTTGCACTCGGAAGCTTTGCCAGATAATTTGAAGTTACATTGGAGGACACTCCCCATTTTTCCAAAGAAGCGCGTACTCCTGTTTCATACTCTGGCTGACTCCAATTATTATATTCGGAAATAAGAAATGCAACTTCTGAAAATTCCATCAATACCTCGCCATAATCGGCAGCATTAATAACCGTTCCCGGAAGGCTCACTCCTGTTGCCGAAAATTTACCAGCCTGATCGTTTGCCAGCCCGTAAGGAAGCCCCACGTAGGTCTGTGTTGCAGAAGCAGGCTGGGCATATATAGGCAAGCGTGGATCGGCAAGAGGAAGAGCATGATTCTCCCCTTTCAAAAGATTGATTAAAACATGCGATACGGCAAAGTCCTTCCTATTTGCAGTTACAGTTGCCCTATACAATGGAGCCTCATTCGGCGAAGCCGTAGAATACTTAAATATTGCATTATCTGCATTACTTGTAAACACTCCTTTGTTTAGTGCATCTTGAAAATGCTCTTTATATAACACATTATTTTTTACTTTCAATCGGGTTGCAAGCCTTAAGCGAAGGGAGTTAGCAAATTTTGCCCATTGTGTATTACTGCCTTTATAAATAATGTCTGAGCTACCGAAAGTGTTTGACCCCTTATATTTGAGTAATGTATCGCCCGCAGCTTTCAACTCATTCAGCAGATCGGGATAGATTTTTTCCTGTGCAGCATATTTAGGAACAATATTCTCACGATTCTGTTGCAAGGCTTCAAAATCAGGGTCATTGCTACCATACGATTGATAGGGCACATTGCCAAAAACATCTGTCAAAGCATAAAATGCATAAGTTTTTAAGATACGGCTTATTGCTATCTGTGAGGCATTGCTCCCTACTCCTTTTATGATAGCAAGGTCTTTTGTAGCAGGGTCTGTGTTCAACTTTATTATCTCCTCCAGATTGTTTAATGTCCTATACAGTCCTTGCCAATAATTGTCGGAATAATTGAACGGAATATCGTAACGGGATTGTGTTGTATAGGTATTCTGTGAAAAATACTGAGCAAACAACATCGACCCTCTCAATGACGTTTCTCCACCACGAAGATTGTCTACTAACAGCTTTTGCGACGAAACAATAAGAGAGCTTGATGGCACTGAAGATGGATTGTTTGGGTCGTCATTGATACCATCTACACAAGATGTTGACAAAATCAATGCGGTTAACCCTCCTAATATATGTAGTTTATTAATTTTCATAATTATTTGTTTATTGTCTTTTAAAATTTGAAACCAAGATTTACTCCATAAGTGACAGGAGTAGGGATGTTACCGCCTTCTATGCCCTGCACATTACCACTACTGTTTGTCAATTCGGGATCAATATCTTTACTCTTAGTATATATGTTCCAAAGGTTACGAACGTAAGCCGTCACGCTTACACTTTCCACGTTCAGTTTTGGCAGTTTGAATGTATACCCCAAAGTCAATTCTCTCAGTTTTATAAAGGTAGCATCAAACACAGTATATGCCGTAGGTCCATTATATTGGTTGCGTGCCCATGCCTGAGCGGTCACATTTTTCGTGTTTTGGGCAGTATTGCTTACAGTATAAGTTCCGTCGGAATTGAAAGCCACATTGCCGGTCACACCATCAAGCACTACTCCGGTCTCGCGAATATTATTGGCTGCCGTTGATTCCAAAATACCGGAATACATACCGACTTTGTAGGTCTGGGAGAAGAATTTACCTCCTACACGAGAGTCGATAAGAAATCCGAACGTAAAGTCTTTATATCTCAACTGATTTTGGAAGCTCCACAAAAAGTCGGGAAGAACGCTTCCCAGCGGCACGAATTGATCTGTACGCATATACACACCGTCACTCCCAATTACTTTTTGCCCGTCAGGGGCATAAACAAAGTCGTATCCCATTATCTGTCCATAGCTATCGCCTTCTTTTGCCACTAAGGAAACAAGAGAATTGCTTAATTGCAGTGTATTTACGGCATCGGACAGTTTGATTATTTTATTGCTGTTTTTCGAAAAATTAGCTATTGCTGTCCAGTTCCAGTCTTTTTGCCGGATGGGATTTACAGTCAATGTTGCTTCAATACCTTTATTGTTTATCTTTCCGGCATTAATCAATTTATAGCTGTACCCAAACGCATCGGAAGTCGGCAAAGAGATTATCTGATCACGGCTGTTATTGTTATAATAAGTCACATCTAAGCCTATAAGATTGTTGAATAATTGTAATTGCAAACCCGTCTCCCACGAAGATGTAATCTCCGGTTTCAATTCAGGATTATTAAGTTCTTCGGGCAAGACATAAGAGATTTTACTATCAAAAGAGTTCAGTGCTTCATATACTTTATATAATTGATATGGGTCTGTATCGTTCCCTACCTGAGCCCAACCCAAGCGCAACTTTGCAAAGGATAGCCAATTTTGCTCTTTAAGAGCAGGTAATTCTGTAAGAATAAATGAAGATGTTATCGAAGGATATAAGAATGAATTATTATCCTCCGGTAGAGTAGACGACCAGTCGTTGCGCAATGTTCCATCCAGATACAGCATGCTCTTCCATCCATAAGAAAAGCTTCCGTAAATGGATGATATTGCTTTTTTATAAAGACCGGTAGATGGATTTACAATTACAGAAGAGGCATTCTTGAGACTATAATATTCAGGTATGGCCAACCCTCCGGAAGTCTGTATATCGCTCACTCTTCTATTGCGACGCATATAGTTTGCTCCCAAATTGGCAACCAGAGAGTGATCGCCCCAACGGTTGTTGGTTGTGGCAAGAAATTCGTAGTTGAATTCATCAAACTTTTGGGAATACTCCTGATACTGTGACTGAGATCGTGAATAATAAGCAATACGATCTTGAGAATTGTATTGATATACATCTCCGTTAACGCGTCCGGTAAGGCTCAGCCATGTTGTGGGTGTAATCGTCAGACCTACATTTCCATACAAACGATCTCTATTTTCTTTCAGATAACTTTCATAGGCTGACCAATAAGGGTTGTCTATATACTTTGTCTTTTCGCCTTCATCCGTATTTTGCCAACTCGTCCGATTCCATGCTCGCGGAGTACCATCGGCTCTTTTATATTCGCGTAATTTCTTATAGTCTACTTGTACTTGTCCCCATTGGTATGCCTCAAGAATTATATTACGGTTAGAAGCTCCCGTCCAAGGGCGTCCGGTAGATTTATTGTTTATATAATTGATATTTCCGAAAAATGAGATAAGTGTACCTTTTGTACTTCCTGATATATTTATTGAATTTCGCCCTAAAGATGAATTAGGTACTGTCCCTTTCACATTCTTGTTTGTAAAAGATACCCGAAATGCTCCTTTTGCCGAATTTTTTGACAAAGCAATATTATTTGTATTGGAAACTCCGGTTCGAAAAAAGTCTGTAACATCATTCTCAGGATATACCCAAGGTTCGGCATTCAGATAATCAGCCTGATATTCGGGATCAAGATTATACCAATGCAATACCGGCGTACCGTCAAGCTTAGGTCCCCAACTCTCGTCAGCAGCATAATCTACTACATTATATTCCTCTCCGTTGATAGTCGCCTTCTGAAATGTAGTGCTATATCCTCCACCATACAGTTTTTGTCTTTTAGGAAGACGTACTACTTTCTCAAATTCGATACCGGTATTTACTTGTATATCTATGCGATCGTCATTCCTATTACCCTTTTTTGTTGTTATCAGTATAATCCCATTTGCAGCGCGTGTTCCGTAGAGTGCGGCGGCAGAAGGTCCTTTCAATACACTAATATCTGCTATATCATCGGGGTTAATATCCTGAATTGTACTTCCGACATCTTTTCCGGCACTACCATTGATAGTTGCAGAAGTATTCATATCCGTATTATCTAATGGAACGCCATCTATTATATAAAGAGGCTGATTATTGCCGGTTATAGAATTTATACCTCGCAAGGTAACTCTCGACGATCCCCCCATATTACCTCCACTAGATATAATTTGTAAACCCGAAATCTTGCCCGACAAAGCACTCAATGCATTCGTTGGTCTGGTTTCCAAAGCTTCACCCGATACTCCTTGTACCGCATACCCTAAAGCCTTCTTTTCTCTTGGGATATTTAATGACGTCACGACTACTTCATCCAATTCGGTCGTCTTCTCCTTGAGTACAACATCTATCGAAGCCCCTGAAAGGACCTGTACTTCATGTGTTTCAAAACCTAGAAAAGAAAAGACAAGTCTCTCATTCTTTCCCACTGATATGGAATAATTTCCATCAACATCTGTCAATGTCCCCGTCTGAGTATTTCCTTTAATCTGGACAGTCACTCCGGGCAAGCTGCCACCTGAGGCATCCGTTACTCGGCCTTTAATAGTAAAACGTTCGTTTCCTTGCGCAGACAGAAGTAAAGTGATGATGTTAAGTAACAGCAATAAGCTTATTTTTTTTGTTTGCAACATAATTTTTTCTTTATTGAAAATTTCTTTAATAGATATCACAAATATTAACTTGTTAATAACAGATAATATTTATTACAAAAATATAATCTCACCCTCATTTGCAAAATCCCTTCTATATGGTATTTATGTACCTAAAACATGGTAGAATTTTGAATTTTCTTTCCAATTGGAAGATATTTCTAATAATATTTGTTTTTGTGTCCTTTAAATTCTTATTTTTGTAACAGTAGAATTCTATATCATGACATATTCAAGAAAAACCTCGCCCAGGGTTCGTTTCGGAATAATCGGAACAAATTTTATAACAGAAAAAATTCTAAATGCCTCTAAGCTTGAGCCGCGTTTCGAATTGGCAGCGGTATACTCGCGTACACAACAGCGAGCCGACGAATTTGCTAAAACATACAATATACCATATACATTTACTTCTTTGGAAGAGATGGCAACCAGCAATCTTATTGATGCCGTTTACATTGCTTCTCCGAATTTTCTGCACGCCAGCCAAAGCATTTTGTTTATGGAAAATGGAAAACATGTATTATGTGAAAAGCCATTTGCTTCAAATGCCAAAGAGGTAAAAGAAATGATATCAGCAGCAGAAAAGAATAATGTGACGCTGATGGAGGCAATGAAACCAAGCCTGACACCAAATTTCAGAGAGATAAAAAACAATTTGGATAAGATTGGAAAAATACGTCGTTATTTCTCTTGCTATTGTCAATATTCGTCCAGATATGACAAACTAAAAGAAGGTATAGTAATGAATGCTTTTGATCCGACATTATCAAACGGATCGGTCATGGATTTGGGCGTGTATACAATATATCCTATGGTCGTGCTATTTGGACGACCAAACAAGATAAGTGCAACCGGACTATTGCTATCTACGGGAGCAGATGGACAAGGGGCTGTCAATTTTGAATACGATGGCATGAATGCCACTGTTTTGTATTCTAAAATAGCTGATTCCATACTACCTACCGAAATTCAAGGAGAAGAGGGTATTATAATTGCTGACAGAATTAATATAATCAGTAATGTAACACTCAAATACCGCAACGGAGAGGAAACTGTAATAAGCAAGCCAAACGAAAAGGATGAATATTATTACGAGATAGCAGAATTTATAGACTTGATAGGACAAGGTAAAATTGAATCGACAATCAACAGCCATGAAAATTCTTTAATAACAAGTGAAATAATAGATGAAATAAGAAAACAACTCGGCATTGTATATCCTGCCGACAAAAACGAGATATAAGGCTAAAACGGAATAATATTTTCTTTATTACAGAGAGAAATAGGTCAGAATAAGGAGAAGCAACCTTTTTTAACAAAAAAAAATAATTCTTCACTCAAAATATTCATAGCTTTATTTCCGAATTTTTTAGCAATACTTTGCTTAAAATAACAATGCCCTTTTACCTTAAAGGAATACAAACACAAAGAGAGTAAAATCTCAAAATTCTGAATATTAAAATGGCACTAAACAATATAGAATCTTAATTTAAAACGAGTTATTTTTATTGATCCATGAACAAACATCTTTCTTATTCAAATTCCCAGACCTTCTGGTTAGTCATTTTACGACTGCTCATCGGGTGGCATTTCTTATATGAGGGAATAGCGAAAATACTAAATTCAGGGTGGACAGCATATCCATACTTAATGGATTCCCAAGGTTTCTTTGCCGGATGCTTTCATAGTCTGGCCGACAACCCAAGTTTATTAACCGTAGCCAATTATGTAAATATATACGGGCTTACACTTGTAGGGTTGGGGCTTATATTAGGCTGTTTTTCCCGCATTGCTTCCATTGGCGGTATATTATTTCTGGCGATGTATTACCTTTCGCATCCTCCGTTTATAGGAGCAGAATATATGATGCCTACCGAAGGTTCATACCTATGGATTGATAAAAATATGATTGAGATAGGGGCATTGATGGTATTGATATACTTCCCTACATCTCAAATTATCGGATTAGACCGATACGTATCAAGATTGTTTAATCGTAAAAGCTAACATCGAAATATTATGATATCATCTGAGGACAAAAATCTTCCTGAAGATAAAAACGAGAATATAAAATCATCTGATAAAAACAATGCTCTTCCCGAGTCCAAAGGCAGAAGAGATGCCCTAAAAGCATTGGCCACAATACCTGCACTAGGAGCATTAGCCTACGGCGTATATAGCAAGCAGAAGTATGACAAATCGTTAAGAGATGTAAGCGATGTCTTTAGCCTGAGCAAAGAAAGTGCCACGATAGCTGAACTGCAACCAAATGGTAAACAAATCAGAATCGGAATTATAGGATGTGGTATACGCGGAAAGCAGTTGCTGAGAGCAGCAGGATTTGCAACTCCAAACTCTTTGCAAGAGCTTATAGATGCTTCCAAAAAGGATAAAAAAGATACACGATATGTAGATTTCAAAGCTCAGGAAGACCTTAATATAGTCTTAACCGGAGTATGTGACATTTTTGATACATTTGCCGAAGAAGGAATTGCAGCCGGTGCAAATATTAACAGAGAAGGGCTTGGAGGCACTTCCGGGTCTGCACCCAAGCGTTATCGTCACTACCAAGAGATGCTTGCTGCCGACGATATAGATGCCGTGATCATCGCATCACCCGACCATTGGCACAGTACGATGGCCATGGATGCGGCAAAAGCCGGAAAGCATGTGTATGTAGAAAAACCTCTCTCGTGGACTGTGCCCGAAACATACATGGTAAGAGAAGTAATAAAAGATACAGGAATAGTATTTCAGCTCGGGCATCAAGGTCGTCAAGTAGACAGTTATCATAAAGCAAAAGAAATAATAGATAAAGGATTACTGGGACATATAAGCCTCATCGAAGTATGTACAAACAGAAATGACCCTAACGGAGCTTGGGTATATGATATACATCCTGATGCTAATCCAAAAACAATCGATTGGAAACAGTTTGAAGGAAACGAAGCCCGTGTTAAAGAATATACTGATTATATGACTAAGTATAAGCTCGAAAAGTATGTTGGGCCAGACGAAAGAAGCAAATTTAGTCTGGAACGTTTTTTCCGCTGGCGTTGCTGGTGGGATTACAGTACCGGACTTAGCGGAGACTTACTTACACATGAATATGATGCCATCAACCAACTTATGGGTGTCGGCATTCCTCATTCGGCAACATCATCAGGAGGTGTATACTTCTTTAAAGATGGACGAACTGTGCCGGATGTATTGCAGACAACATTCGAGTTTCCCGAAGCTGACATGACAATGCTTTACAGTGCAACTCTAGCCAATGCCCGCAATAGAGGAAAAGTAATAATGGGGCACGATGCTTCGATGGAAGTCGGGGATACTCTCACTGTGAAAATAGACCCATTCTCTACCAGATACAAAGAAAAACTTGATAAAGGGATTATAAAACCCGATGTTCCTTTCTACACATACGTACCCGGCAAAAGTAATGTGGATGCAATCACCTCTGCTACCGAAATGTATTTTGCCCAACGTGGATTGCTTTATTCATATCTTGGAGGAAAACGTTACGACACCACATTCTTACATATAAGAGAATGGTTGGAATGTATACGCGACACCAATAAGAAAACATCTTGTGGAATAGATGCAGCCTTTGAAGAAGCAATTACTGCCCATATGGGAACTCGTGCCTATCTTGAAGGACGTACCATGTATTGGGACAAAGACAAGGAAGAGATAGTAAGAGGAGAACTAAATTAATTGAATACCATTAAATCTAAAAAAATATTATTAACCTAAAAACAAAAATTATGGCATCAGACATTTCAAGAAGGAAGTTTCTTTCGACAGGCGCTAAAGCTGCGATCGGTCTAACGATCATCCCAAGCACTGTGTTGGGTAAAAACTTCGGGCATGTGGCACCGAGCGATAAACTAAACATTGCGGCAATAGGTATCGGCGGTATGGGACACGCTAACATAAAACAAGTAGAAAAAACAGAAAATATTGTAGGGCTATGCGATGTAGACTGGAGATATGCTAAGGGCGTATTCGATCGTTTCCCTAATGCTAAAAAATATTGGGATTATCGTAAGATGTATGACGAAATGGGTAAAGATATCGATGCAGTTATCGTTGCCACAGCCGACCATACACATGCTATAATGTCTGCCGATGCAATGACTCTTGGCAAACATGTATATTGCCAAAAACCACTTACTCACTCTGTATATGAATCTCGTCTTTTGACCAAATTGGCAGCAAAACACAAAGTTGCCACTCAAATGGGTAATCAAGGCTCATCGGGAGAAGGAGTAAACCTTGTCTGTGAATGGATATGGAATGGAGAAATAGGGGAAGTAACTAAAGTAGAAACATTCACAGACCGCCCTATCTGGCCGCAAGGTCTTAATGCTCCCGAAAAAGTGGATAAAATACCAAAAACATTGGATTGGGATTTATTTACAGGACCTGCTAAAATGCGTGATTTCAGCACATTATATACTCCTTGGAACTGGCGTGGCTGGTGGGATTATGGTACAGGTGCTTTAGGTGATATGGCTTGCCACATCCTTCATCCGGTATTTAAAGGTCTGAAGTTAGGCTATCCTACTAAAGTACAAGGATCTTCTACTCTATTGTTGCAAGACTGTGCACCGCAAGCTCAACATGTAAGATTAACATTCCCTGCTCGCGATAACATGCCAAAAGTATCTATGCCAGAAGTAGAAGTACACTGGTATGATGGTGGATTGAAACCTGATTTCCCGAAAGGATGGCCTGAAGGAAAAGATATGAATGATGCAGGAGGTTGCGTTATATTCCACGGAACAAAAGATACATTAATCTGTGGTTGCTACGGTAAAGACCCTTGGTTGTTATCAGGACGTACTCCTAATTCTCCAAAAGTATGCCGCCGTGTAGCAACATCTCACGAAATGGATTGGGTACGTGCTTGTAAAGAAAGTCCTGAAAACCGTGTTTTAACAGCATCAGACTTTAGTGAGGCCGGTCCATTCAACGAAATGGTAGTAATGGGTGTACTTGCTATACGTCTGCAAAATCTTAACAAAGAATTGCATTGGGACGGTAATAATATGGCATTTACCAATATCACACCTTCTGAGGAAATCAAGATATTGATAAAAGATGACTTCAAGATCGTTGACGGTGACCCTAAGTTCAACAAGATATGGACTGACTCAATCAATGCTCAAGCATTTGCCAAAGAACTGATAAACCATACATACAGAGATGGTTGGAAATTGCCTGATATGCCTAGATAATAATAGAGAATGTTAAATTTAATCAGATAAAAAAATGAGAAAATTATTTTACAGTATCAGCTGTCTTACAATTGCAGGCACATTAGTAGCTTGTAGCGGAAACGCAAAAAGTGGAGACAAACAACCTGCAGAAGGCGAACAACCTGCGACAGAAAAAAAAGCTCCTGAGTATACAGTATTGGATAATCCTCAAGTAGATTTAGCTAAATTTGCTAAAGATAAAGATGGATATATCACCATATTCGATGGTAAAACATTCGAAGGATGGCGTGGTTATGGAAAAGATCACGTGCCTACAAGATGGACTATCGACAATGGAGCTATCAAATTTAATAAAAGTGGTGGCGGAGAAGCTCAGGAAGCTGATGGTGGAGATATCATCTTCGCTCACAAATTCAAAAACTTTGAATTGACATTTGACTGGAAAGTAGCGAAAGGAAGTAACTCCGGAGTTTTATACTTAGCCAGAGAAGTGGAAACTACTGACGAAAACGGAAACAAGAAATTAGAACCAATCTATATCTCTTCTCCTGAGTACCAAGTATTAGACAACGCAAATCATCCTGATGCTAAGCTAGGAAAAGATAACAACCGTCAGTCAGCATCTCTTTATGATATGATCCCTGCCGTACCTCAAAACTCTAAACCTTTTGGAGAATGGAATACAGGTAAGATCATGGTTTATAAAGGAACTGTGGTACATGGTCAGAATGGCGAAAATGTTGTAGAATATCATTTGTGGACCCCTCAATGGACAGAAATGCTACAAGCTAGTAAATTTAGTGAAGAAAAATGGCCTTTGGCTTTCGAATTGCTAAACAATCTTGGCGGATCTGAAAGAGAAGGATATATTGGATTCCAAGATCATGGAGATGATGTTTGGTTCCGTAATATCAAAGTAAAAATATTAGACTAATTAGACAACTAATTTTTTCTATTAAATAAAAGTCAAATCCATTGCGGGGGAATTTTCTTTCCCTTGCATGGATTTGATAGTTTAAATAAAATCTTATCTAATAAAAATAGCATGAAAATATCAATGTTTTTTTTAGCTTCCTTTCTTCTACTGGCATCGTGCAGCCCCAAAGCGGAAACTGCTACACAGAAAGCGCCGGTAAAGAAAGATATAGCTCTTCAATTATATTCGTTGCGGGATGACATATCCAAAGACTATGCAGGTACTATAAAGAAAGTAGGCGAAATGGGATTTACTGCTGTTGAAGCGGCAAATTACAATGACGGAAAGTTCTATGGAAAAACACCTGAAGAGTTTAAGGCTGATATAGAAGCAGCAGGAATGAAAGTATTATCATCTCATACAGGAAAGGGACTCACAGAGCAGGAACTTGCCACAAAAGACTTTTCAGAAGCAATGAAGTGGTGGGATCAATGTATTGCTGCCCACAAGGCTGCCGGAATGACGTATATAGTAACACCATGGATGGATGTGCCTAAAACATTGAAAGACCTTCAAACATACTGTGAATACTACAATGAGATAGGCAAAAAATGTAAAGAAAACGGAATACTATACGGATATCATAATCATGCACACGAGTTTCAGAAAGTGGAAGACAAGATAATGTACGATTATATGTTGGAGAACACAAACCCTGAATATGTATTTTTCGAAATGGATGTATATTGGGTAGTAAGAGGACAACACAGTCCGGTAGATTATTTCAACAAATACAAAAACCGTTTTACACTTTTGCATATCAAAGACAATAAAGAACTAGGTCAAAGCGGTATGGTAGGCTTCGATGCCATTTTCAAGAATACAGATGCTGCCGGAACGAAACATTTGGTGGTAGAAGTAGAACAATACAATTTTGCACCGGAAGAAAGTGTAAAGAAAAGCTTAGAGTATCTAACCAATTGTCCACTAGTAAAAGATACTTATAGCAACTAGAAGTGTTGCCGATAATGGTAAAAAACTTAGTTATTATACTTTTTACAATTTATTTGTTTTCCGGCTGCGGTAGTTCTAAAGAATCACAGCCGGAAAATATTTATATAGATTACAATAAGTACCGGAAAGAACAAATATTAAGCTCTCTCATAAGAAAGAATACAAAATATAGTCTGATTAACGAATACAGAAAAAGTGCAATAAATAAAGTCAATTTATCGAGCTTCAACAGTGATACCATTATTTACTACGAGAAGATAGTTATTCCATCAATGTCTATCAATAATCCCCATTATTATTGCAATATATACTTATCAAATAATAGTAACAGTTACTCATACAAAAACAGAGAAGTAGAGAAAATTATAGAATTGAAGTTTAAAGATCCGTCTCCTGTTTTAATTAGAAATGAATATTTAGAAGAAGATACAGAACTTTCCGAATTTAAAGAAATTCTTTTCTTTCTAAAGCAAGGAAATATAGAAGGACTTCTTAAAAAAAGGAAAAACGAGTTTTGACAGATGCAGGGCACTCTACAAATCTACTTCTAATTGCGATTAAAAGAAGTGAATTTTATAATATTCGCCTATACCAAAATATTTCTCTTGTAGATATGTCCCCTTCTTTCGAAATAGAACCTCTTAATTACGAAGGTGTTGTACCAAATGAAAATGAATTATGAATACAGTAATAGCTGATAACGGTACTTTTTATTACAATATACAAGGACGAGCAGAGGGAACCAGTTATAATATTATCTATCAGGATGATGAAGGACGAGATTTTCAGCCGGCGATAGAAGGCTTATTCAAAGCATTCGAAAAATCATTGTCCGTCTATGACGAAACATCTATCATTTCGCGTATAAACAGAAATGAAGATGTAGAAACAGACTATTTTTTTGAAACTGTATTCAACAAAGCTAAAGAAATAAGTAAACTGACTGAGGGTACATTCGACATATCAGCCGAACCGCTTTTCAGAGTATGGGGATTTAGTTCCGAAGGCAAAAATATACCCGATCAGCATCGGATAGAAGAATTGAAACAATATATCGGGATGGATAAAGTAAAAATAACAAGCAATCGCCTGATAAAGACAAATCCCAATACAATATTGAATGTAAATGCCATAGCAAAAGGATATTCGGCAGACCTTATAGCTCTCATACTGGAAGAATCGGGATGCTCGAGTTTTCTAATCGAAATAGGTGGCGAAATGCGGATGAAGGGAGTTAATACCCAAGGATTGGCTTGGCGAATAGGCATAGACCGTCCGGCTGATAATAATCCTATACCGGGACAAGATTTGCAAGCTATTTTACAGATTTCGGATAAGGGGATTGCAACATCGGGAAACTATCGTCAATTTTATATCGAGAACGGACAGAAAATAGCACATACCATAAATCCTGCAACCGGCTATCCGGTGAAACATAATCTATTATCAGTAACCGTTATAGCCAACGATGCTATTACGGCAGATGCCTTTGCTACAGCATTTCTGGTAGCAGGGTTAGAAAAATCGCTGGAGTGGACAAAACAGTTTACAGAAATAGAAGCTATCTTTATCTGTGATGAGAACGGAGAATACAAAATGTATCATACTCCGGGAATAGAAGGAAATCTCACACCGGCATAATAACACAGATTCTTTTTATTTGTTAAAAAAAGAAAGATTTATTTGACGAATACAGTATATTCGATATAATTTGTATTATTTTACTCTTCGAAATGGAAAACAACTAATTTTTTAACAAAGAAATATACCTTCTATCTTTTTTTAGCAATAGAATAAAACATAAAAACAGTACAGTTTACTTTTCAAAAAAAATGCCTAGCTATATAAATAATATTAAAACTTATAAATTATGAACACACTTTTGTTTTTAGGAAATCTGGGGACAGGTGAAATAATTATCATTGCCATAGTAGTACTCTTACTTTTTGGAGGACGCAAAATACCTGAACTAATGAAAGGTTTGGGAAAAGGTATCAAAAACTTCAAAGAAGGAGTAAAAGGCATTGAAGACGATATACAGGGAGACGACGATAACACTAAAAAAGATTGAGATCATACTTTTCTATGGAAGAGAATAATGAAGGAATGTCCTTTTGGGATCATTTAGAAGAACTCAGATGGACTATTATAAGGTCTATCATAGCATTATTTGTTTTTGCAATCGGCGCATTTGCTGTCATGCCATACATATACGACAGCATAATAATGGGACCTACCCGTGCCGACTTTTTTTTATATAAGTATCTTTGTACAGCCACATCCGCTGTACCATTTTTTCCTGATTTTTGCGACGATACATTTCATGTCAAGATAATCAACATAAATCTGGCATCACAATTTTTCAGACACATGACAACCTCATTCTGGTTGGCACTGATACTGACATTTCCATATTTGGTATTCGAGATCTGGAGATTTGTGAAACCGGCTCTCTATATGGAAGAGAAAAAAAGTATACGATGGGTATTTTTCTTTGGCACCATTATGTTTTTCATAGGTTGCTTGGTCGGATATTCTCTCGTATTTCCAATGACATTCCGCTTCCTGTCTCAATATGAACTGAGTGAGGTAATAGAAAATCAAATATCTCTGGATTCGTATATGGACAACTTTCTGATGCTGGTATTCATAATGGGAATCGTGTTTGAACTACCGCTCGTATCATGGTTGTTATCTCAATTGGGATTATTAAACAGATCGTTCTTTAAGAAATACAGACGGCATGCCATTGTCGGATTATTGGTATTATCTGCAATTATCACACCTTCGGGCGATCCATTTACCTTATCTGTGGTATTTGTTCCGCTATATTTCTTATTCGAATTAAGCCGATTTATGGTAAAACCGGCACCTAAAGAAGAAGATGATGAAGAAATAGAAGACGAAGAAGAGTCTACTATCATATCCGGATAAGAATTATAAATTCTTTTAAAATACATAAAAACGCATAGATAAGAAAGCTTGTCTATGCGTTTTCCATATTTGACAAGCATAGATAGATAATTTCATTTTCAACCATTTATCTATATAGAATGAGATAAATAAAAATAAGACACTAAGTGAAAATAATATCAAAATAGATCGAAAAGTGTACAACTTTGTCAGTTTTTAGTTAAAAAGAAAAAATTGGCGTAAATCATTAATGCAGAATACTTGGTACTTATCATTTGTAACTTGTAACTTATTTCTAACTTTGTAGTCTGATTTTACAATGGAATGAAGAAGACAGTATATATGCTGAGTACCATTTTGGTATTCAACTCTTTGGTGGCATGCTCATCTTTGGATAGCGATGCAAAGAAAGCTGCTGATTTGAATAAAGAATCAATTGAATATATCAGAGAGGGAGATTTAGAGAATGCCGAAAAGGCTTTTAAAGAAGCAAAAGAAATTATTACCCAATATAGGGAAACAAAAGAATACGAACATTTTTATGAGGCCTACAACAAGTATTTGTTTGCAGAATCCTCAAAAGATTGATTATTAATATAGAAACTAATATATTTTCAGCCATATGTCTGATAACATTTGTAATAATACAGAAGAGCCTAAAAAAAGCCTCAACTTTATTGAGGTTGCAGTAGAAAACGATCTGAAAGAAGGTAAAAACGATAGCCGGATACAGACACGTTTTCCACCCGAACCAAACGGATATCTGCACATTGGTCATGCAAAGGCTATTTGCATTGATTTTGGCATTGCCAAAAAATATGGTGGTATATGCAACCTACGCTTCGATGATACCAATCCGGTAAAAGAAGATGTAGAATATGTGGATTCTATAAAAGAAGACATACAATGGCTGGGATATGATTGGAAAAACATATTTTATGCCTCCGATTACTTCCAACAATTATGGGACTTTGCCGTTCAGTTAATAAAAGACGGTAAAGCTTATGTAGACGAACAGTCGGCAGAAGATATTGCCAAACAAAAAGGTACACCTACCCTACCGGGTCAAAATAGTCCGTACAGAGATCGCCCGATAGAGGAAAGTCTTGATTTGTTTACCAAAATGAATGAAGGATACTTTGAAGAAGGCAGCATGGTGTTGCGAGCCAAAATAGATATGGCTTCGTCCAATATGCACTTCCGCGATCCTATTATATACCGTATCATCAAGTATCCACATCACCGCACAGGAAATACATGGCAGGCTTACCCGATGTATGACTTTGCACACGGGCAATGCGACTACTTTGAAGGGGTTACACATTCGTTGTGTACACTAGAGTTTGATGTACACCGTCCCCTTTACGATTGGTTTATAGATCAACTGAAAACAGGAGATTATCGTCCACGTCAGTATGAGTTTAATCGCCTGAACCTCACATATACTGTGATGAGCAAACGTAAGTTGCTACAACTGGTGAAAGAAAATCTTGTAGCTGGATGGGACGATCCTCGTATGCCTACAATCTGTGGCTTTAGAAGAAGAGGTTATACACCAGAGTCTATTCATAACTTTATAGACAGAATAGGCTATACAAAATACGATGGCGTAAATGATATAGGATTGTTGGAGTATGCTGTTCGCGAAGACCTTAACAAAAAGGTAAATAGAGTATCGGCTGTATTAGATCCAATCAAACTGATCATTACAAACTATCCGGAAGGACAAACCGAAACAATGGAGGCAATCAACAACCCGGAAGATGAAAACTCCGGCAGCCATAGCGTAACGTTCTCTCGTGAATTATATATCGAAAGAAGTGACTTTATGGAAGATGCTCCTAAAAAATACTTCCGTCTTACACCCGGAAACGAAGTACGCCTCAAGAATGCTTACATTGTAAAATGCACAGGTTGCAAAAAGGATGATAACGGAAACATTGTAGAAGTATATGCAGAATATGATGCTCTGACTAAGAGTGGAATGCCTGAAAGCGGACGCAAAGTAAAAGGTACGATACACTGGGTAGCAACAACAGACTGTTTCGATGCAGAAGTACGCATATATGACCGTTTGTTTAGCGTAGAAAATCCATCAGAAGACGATCGCGATTTCAGAGAATTAATGAATCCTGACTCATTAAAGGTACTTACCGGATGCAAAATGGAATCGTATCTGAAAGATGCTACCGAAGGCGACAAATTCCAGTTTCAGCGTACAGGCTATTTCTGTGTAGACAAAGAATCTACCTTTGAACGGATGATCTTTAACCGTACAGTTTCGCTTAAAGATTCTTGGGCAAAAACAAAAGATAAATAACTATCTTTATCTATATTTTAAGATTGCGTTCTTTGCTACTTTTGTGAAGAACGCAATTATCTTTAATTACAGATTGTAAAACAGACTTAATCTGTAGTATATTTACAATCAAAATCTAAATATACGGCATGCCGGACAAAAATATACTGACATTAGTAAATCGCTACGAAGAGGCCAGAGAATCGGGAAAAAATCCTTATTTCGATGCGGATGAATTTAGCGAATTGGCTGATTATTTCGACCAGCAGGACGATCTGGACACTGCGCGCGAAATAATTGATGCCGGGCTTGACATACATCCCGGAAATATGCCTTTACTTATCAAAAAGGCTAAAATTGTAGTCTACGAAAGTGATTACAAACTTGCTCTGGAATTATTGAGCCCTATATCAGAATACGACTTTGATCTATATCTTATCAAGATAGAATGTTATCTTCAGTTAGAACAATATAAAGAGGCGTTTAAGCTATCAGAGGAGCTTATTGAGAAGGAAGATAACGAATCGATAGATAATGTGCTTGCCGAATTAGGATTTCTTTATGTGGAAGCAGATCGATTCAAAGAAGCCATTCTTTACTTTCGGGAGAGCATTAAGTACAATCCCGACAATATAGAAGTATTATCAGAGTTGGCTTATGCCTACGAAATGCTTGGTCAATTTGATGAATCTATAACCATTACCAATCAAATATTAGATATAGAGCCATATACATATGAAGCTTGGGTAAACTTGGGAAAATTGTATTCGCTGAAAGAGGAATTTGAAAAGGCAATAGATGCTTTTGATTTTGCCCTCACCATAAACGATTCGGACGATACATTATTAAAGATGAAGGCTCATTGCCTATCACTTTGTGAAAGGGCACACGAGGCCATAGAAATATTTAATGACTTGCTGGAGAAGGATAAGGATGACACAACTCTTTATTTCCTTTTGGTCGAATGCTACGAGTCGCTAGAGCTGTATGATGAAGCCTTGAAGTGTGTAGAACAATATCAGGAAATAGAAGGAGATACCAACGAAGTATTGTCTAAGCAGGCATATTTATACCTACAGAAGGATGAGTATGAAAAGGCATTATCCATAGTTACAAAAGGATTGGAACTTGCCCCCTACTCTCTCGATCTCAATGTTGTTGCAGGCGAAATAGAGTTTAAGCGCGAACATTATAAGGAAGCTGAACTGTATTTCTTAAGTGTGTATCCTGAGAATAAAGATAACTTTCATCTGGTCGATAGGCTGGCATTAGTCAGTATCAAAGAAGAAGACTATCAGCAGGCAGCCTATTATACCGAAGAGTTGTTAGATATTGATCCTAACAATCTGGCTGTAAAACAACGTTTAGCGCTTCTCTATTTTGAGATTGGCGACAAGGAGCATTTTAATCTTATACTGGATCAGTTTACGGATAAGGAGCTACTATCTTTGTTCGAACTTATTTACACACCTCAATCAACAGGATATTTAGACAGGGATGTTCTTGTTGCATACCTCAACAAAGCCAGAGAGACAAGAACATTATTTAAGAATCTTAAATATTAGAAAACAGAGAATATAATCTGTATTATAGTCTCATGTATCTGAATTTTGTATCTTTATATCTTAATCTAAACATACTTATATGAAAGGGAAAATACTTGTAACAGGAGGAGCCGGATATATTGGATCTCATACTGTAGTGGAACTACAAAATGCAGGCTATTCTGTCGTTATCATTGATAACCTATCAAATTCTACTGCCGATTCTATAGATGGTATAGAGCGCATTACAGGCAAAAGACCAATTTTCGAAAAATTAGATTGCAATGATCTTGAAGGTCTTAAGAAACTTTTTACCACTCATTCCGACATAAAAGGAATCATACATTTTGCTGCAAGTAAAGCTGTGGGTGAATCGGTGCAAAAACCTCTGTTGTATTATAGAAATAACCTGAACTCACTTATCAATTTACTTGACTTAATGCCGCAATTCGGTGTCAAAAATATAGTTTTTTCCTCTTCATGTACAGTATATGGAGAACCTGATGTAAATCCTATTGATGAGACAGCCCCTGTGAAACCGGCAGAGTCTCCTTATGGAAATACAAAACAGATAAATGAAGAAATTATTAAAGATGTAGTTCGCTCAGGAGCAGATATAAAGAGCATTATCCTTCGCTACTTTAACCCGATTGGAGCACATCCTTCAGCAGAAATAGGAGAATTGCCTAATGGCGTACCTCAGAATCTGGTTCCTTATATTACACAAACAGCAATCGGTGTACGTGATCAATTAAGCGTATTCGGAGACGATTACAACACTCCTGACGGATCATGTATACGTGACTTTATAAATGTCGTAGACCTTGCTAAAGCACACGTTATAGCAATAGATCGCATGCTCGGTAATAAGGCTGATGATAAAGTGGAAATATTCAATTTAGGAACCGGCAATGGTGTTTCTGTTTTGCAGCTTATCAACGTATTCGAAAAGGTATCCGGAGTAAAGCTCAACTACAAAATAGTAGGTAGACGTGAGGGCGATATAGAGAAGATTTGGGCTGATCCCAAACATGCTAACACAGTATTAGGTTGGACAGCTAAGGAGAATATCGAAGACACAATGGCTTCTGCTTGGAAGTGGCAACAGAGATTGAGAGAGAAAGGGATTATGTAATTCTACCTTGATATAAAGCAAAAAGGTTGAGAACATTCTCAACCTTTTTTATATTGTATATCTTATAAGATACTAATTTCTAAGCTAAAAGAGATTTCAATTTTTCGAAGTCTGAGAAGTCAGGAATAACCCCATAAGTATAATCTTTTAGGAAATCGGCTGATAGAGTAGTAGAGACTCCTATAACACGCATAAAGGCATAAGTAGCAGCTTTTATTCCTGTAAAGGCATCTTCAAAAACAGCGCATTCGTTTGAAAGAACTCCAAGGTTATTTTTAGCCAATACGTATCCCATCGGATCAGGCTTTCCTTTCTTGATGCTATCTGATGTGATAACTGTATCAAAAATGCTGTCTAAGGACAATTGTTCTAACACAACTTTTACCTTACTGGCAGGTGAACTGGTAACTAGACCGATCTTATAGTCTGACTTTTTAAGGAAATCAATAAAATCCAAAACTCCGGGAATAACTATTTTTGTATAATCAATAGATTGTTCCATTTGCGAGCATGCAAGACGAATAGCCTGCTTTTCGTCCGGAGATGAAATAGCAAAGTAAAGCTCTATAATAGAGTTTAATGTCATACCTTTAATAATGTCCGCAAAGTTATTTATCTTCAGGCCATTTTGTATTGCTACATTATTCCAGAAATTATCGTTGAAATGTTCTGTATCTACAACCACTCCGTCCAGACCGAATAATACGGTTGTAATCTTGCCTTTTTTAGTCATATATATTGATATCAAAAAAGTTATATAAATAAATCGTATATACTACAAAGTAAGGTATTTTTTTCACTTGATAAAAGTTATTAACTTTATAAAATTGGCCAATTTGAGAATAAAAAGAAAGAGAAAGCCAATTTTAGGTTTTATTTATACTTTCATTAAATGTAATATTGGATAAGCCTTTCCTTCTCCATCAAATTCAGATCGATCAACTTCCTTAAATCCAAAATGATAATAGAAGTCTAAAGCCTGTTTATTTTGCTCATTTACATCTACCTTGCAAGCCTTAAGCTTACTGATGGCATAATCAAGCAACTTTTTACCTACACCCGTACCCCGGCTTTCATTTTCTACGAATAGCATTTCTATATTATCTCCATCCACACCTAAGAACCCTCTGATTACATGATGCTGATCTCTGTATATGTATAAAGATACATGTTGAAAATAGATAGGTATATGAGTCTTATAAAAGTTAAAATCCTCATCAGATAGAAAATGATGGGTTGCCTTTACTGCACTTTCCCATATATCTATCAGCAAGGGATAATCTGTTTTACTGGCAAGGCTAATCATATGGTATTCTTTTTTATATTAGTATTAATCTATATTCAAAACACTACCGTTACGAAAGCAATTGAACGATACTATATCAGAAAAATCTGACAGCACCAGTTTGCTATTTGCCGACATAATATACCCGACGGGAACTTGTCCGACAAATGATGCCCACTGAGAGTAAGAACTCGGAGGACCAAGTATATAATCGCATTGAGATAAGGCAAATAAGTCTTTTGCTCCTGACGAATTCAATATCTTAAAACAGTCTAAAGGTCTAAAGTTATCTGTGTCTATCTGCTCATTAGAGCAAATGAGAAACTTGACTCTCCTACCCTTTTCTATCAGCTGAAATTCTATATTCTGCATTATCTGCAAGTATTGCTGATCAGTATAATAATACATACCATCGAGCCACGTCATGTAGTCGCCCCTTCGGATATGTACCCCAACTAAACAGCAATCTTTCAGTGTATTAATTTCAGAAGTAACTGCAGAGACAATCTCTTTTCTGAATGTATATATAGATCGTATCTTGTCGGCTTGATCTTCAACCATCTGCGCATTTCCTAGCCGATTAGACCAACCTTCTACAAGATTGAGTCCGAAAAATTTGGAAAATATATTCGGACGCCCATTCTGAATGTAACCTCTTGCTTTAAGGGAGAGGAATATCCTCTTCAGAAATGGACAAGATTTGAATGACACAAGCTTATTAATATTAAGATTCTCAAAATCAGATGAGTATTCATCAAGGTTTATCAATAAAACTTTTTCGTTGTATTGCAATCCGTATGCAATAGATGGCAGTTGCGACCATATTCTATTACATAGCTGACCGGGAGAATCGTAGTTGATTATCATTCGTCAATCAAAGATTATACATTAAATCTGAAATGCATGATGTCACCATCCTGAACAATGTATTCTTTACCTTCTACATTCATCTTTCCGGCTTCTTTTACAGCAGCTTCCGATCCGAGAGCGATAAAGTCGTCATATTTTATTACCTCAGCACGAATAAAGCCTTTTTCGAAGTCGGTATGTATTACACCTGCACATTGAGGAGCTTTCCATCCAGCATTGAAAGTCCAAGCACGTACCTCTTGCACTCCTGAAGTAAAGTAAGTTTGCAGACCCAATAATTTATAGGCAGATTTGATAAGACGAGCCACTCCAGACTCTTCAAGCCCAATTTCCGAAAGGAACATTTCACGTTCTTCGTACGATTCAAATTCAGCGATCTCAGATTCTATCTTAGCCGCAACTATCAATATCTGAGCATTTTCGTCTTTAACTGCTTCACATACCTGCTCCACATATTTATTACCTGATACTGCACTTGCTTCATCTACGTTACAAACATACATTACCGGCTTATAAGTAAGCAGATAGACTTCTTTAGCTATTTTTTCGTCTTCTTTATTATCAAATTTAACTGTACGTGCTGATTTTCCTTGTTCCAAGGCTTCTCTGAATTGTAATAGAACTTCATAAGCCCGTTTTGCATCTTTATCCCCTCCGGTTTTTGCTTGCTTTTCTACTTTCTGAATACGAGCTTGAACAGTTTCAAGATCTTTGAGTTGCAATTCTATATCTATAATCTCCTTATCGCGTACAGGGTTTACACTGCCATCTACATGGGTGATATTATCGTCGTCGAAACAACGTAAAACGTGCAATATAGCATCAGTTTCGCGAATGTTAGCAAGGAATTTATTACCTAGCCCCTCTCCTTTACTGGCTCCTTTGACAAGACCTGCAATATCTACTATTTCTACAGTTGTAGGAACTATCCGATTTGGTTTTACAAGTTCAGCAAGTTTATTCAATCGCTCGTCAGGAACAGTAATAACCCCTACGTTTGGTTCTATTGTACAAAAAGGAAAGTTAGCCGACTGCGCTTTTGCATTCGACAAACAGTTGAAAAGAGTGGATTTCCCTACATTCGGAAGTCCTACGATACCACATTGTAATGCCATTATTCTAGTTTAAATTATTTTAGGCTACAAAGGTAAGACTTTTTTAATTATTAATTTCTAATAAGGTTGATAGTAAGATATTATAACTTTCATTTGTTTAACGAAAATATATTTTTCATTAACGGTGTCCACTAATCTAATTTTAACTAAAAACTGACAAAGTTGTACACTTTTCAGCTATTTTTTAATTTACTTGGTCTTATTTTCAAATAAAGACAGACCTCTACTAAGCTATAGATAAAGATATTCATTATTGATATTATCTTTTTTATCCGTTTAATAAATAGTATCTTTACGGTCTTTTTATCCATTTTTTGAATCATTTTTATAGAATGAAACCAACGACTCAAACAGGAACAGCATTTGCTGTATTAACACTACTTGCCGTATCTCATATGCTAAACGATACACTCCAGTCTATTATATCGGCTGTGTATCCGGTTCTTAAAGATTCCTTATTACTCAATTTTACACAGATAGGGCTGATAACATTGGTTTTCCAATTGGCGTCATCTATTTTTCAGCCTGTGATAGGAATTATTACCGACAAACGACCGCAACCTTATTCTCTGCCTATTGGTATGACATTTACAATGATAGGTATATTATCTTTGTCGTTTGCCAATAGCTTCGAGTTTGTACTTGTTTCGGTATTCCTTACCGGTTTGGGATCGTCCATCTTTCATCCGGAAGCTTCGCGTCTAGCCTATATGGCATCGGGAGGCAAACATGGTCTGGCACAATCTGTATTTCAGGTAGGTGGAAATTTCGGATCTTCTATCGGTCCTCTTTTGGCATTATGGATAATAACGCCTTACGGGCAACGCAATATCGGATGGTTGTCGCTTATTGCCCTTGTCTGTATCGGTATAATGCTGGTTATAAGCAAATGGTATAAAGAGAACTTGCACAGATTGAAGCCAAAGGAGGAAGAGGGTACAGAAAAAAAACATGAATCTGCCTATTCTCACAAAAAGGTTGTATTTGCAATTTCTATCCTATTGATTCTCATATTTTCTAAATACGTATATATGGCAAGTCTGAACAGCTATTATATGTTTTATCTGATTGATAAGTTCGGAGTGTCGGTAGAGAATGCACAATTATATTTGTTTGCTTTTCTTTTTGCCGTAGCGGTGGGTACTATTATAGGTGGACCAATAGGCGACCGCATAGGGCGTAAGTATGTAATATGGGCATCTATATTGGGTACTGCCCCTTTTGCGCTTATAATGCCGCATGTAGGGCTTATGTGGACTTGTATATTAAGTATTATGATAGGACTTATTCTCTCGTCTGCCTTTTCTGCCATACTTGTATATGCACAAGAATTGGTTCCGGGAAAGGTGGGATTGATAGGCGGACTATTTTTTGGTCTTGCTTTCGGTATAGCCGGTATAGCTTCTGCCGTGCTTGGTAAGGTAGCGGATGCAACGAGCATACAACATGTATATGACATTTGCGCTTATCTCCCTCTTATAGGCTTGGTGGCTGCATTTTTACCTAACACGAAGGTAAAGAAAACGGAATAATACGTTTAGTAAAAAAATAATGATAACGATTAAAAAAGAGAGGAATTACTAAGTAATTCCTCTCTTATCTTATATTATTTTAACCCGTGGTGCATTTAAGCAATACGAGTTTTTAAGTTGTTAATATTCCTGTTGTTTAATTTATTTATCAACTGTATAACAGTCAGAGCCATAATCTTAGATAGTATTCTATTTTTGAATCCATGAAAGGATTTGGCATAATTTCTACGAATCATAAATTGGTCACATAATTGAGAAAATAGGGTTTCTATTCTTTTTCTTGATTTTCGAAAGATGTAAGCTTGGGGTTTATAGTCATGCTGATTCTTTCGCATAGGTACTTCAAGTCTGATTTGATTGGATGTAAATAAATCTCTTTGATAATAAACACTTAAATATCCCCTATCGCCCAATATTGTACAGTTTTGATACATTCGTCTTATATCCTTCAGATAATGAATATCATGGATAGATGCTTGGCTTAAATCAAAATCTGTAAAAACGCCATCAATAGTACAAACAGCATGCAGTTTATAACCATAATAGGTGTTGGCTTGTGAAGCACAATAGCCTTTATTGGGAGCGGTTTCATATTCTTGCTTGCAAATGCGACATCTTGAACTTCGACTTAGTTTACAGACCTCCAAAGGCATACTATCGACAATGTAATAATCCGATGTGCTAATTTGTGATGCTATTTGCTTTCTGAGTCGTGACCGATAATCGAATAATCCTCTTTTTCTTCGATTGTAGACACTACGTTCTATGCGTGAAGCTATTTTAGTTGGCAGTTTTCTAAACAAATCACGCTCTGAATCAATGCCCATAAACTCAGAAGTCAAGTCAATGGCAATTAACTCAATATCGGATAACTTGGGTGTGCGTATTTGATTTAGAAAATTCATTTTACGTTCAACTGTTTGTAGCGTTTCTAATATTTTTTCGTAATTTCGTGTGAAGTTGTTCATTTATTTAATCGTTTGTTAGACAATTAAATATAATCATTTTGTTGATAATGAGCAACTTCTTTTTATTATCCTAAATGCACCACGGGTTATTTTATTCTCTTTATAACCTCTTTCATTATATATGCCATCTTCGGCTGGGCTATTTTAGCTGCTTCTTGGACATCTTCGTGAGTCACTTCTACTATTTTACCAATAATACCTATATCGGTGATTATAGAGAATGCCAACACTTTCATACCGGCATGATTGGCTACTATTACTTCGGGAACGGTAGACATACCTACTGCATCGCCTCCCATAATGCGAAACAGATTGTATTCGGCAGGAGTTTCGAATGTAGGGCCCTGAGTTCCTATATACACTCCATGTTGGAGTTTTATGTTGCTTTCTTTAGCTATTTGCATAGCCATGATACGCAATTCTTTATCATAGGCATTACTCATATCAGGAAAACGAGTTCCTAATTCTTTGTAATTCTTTCCACGAAGCGGATGTTCGGGAAATTGATTTATATGATCGTCAATAAGCATAATATCACCTATATCGAAACTGCCATTCATCCCTCCTGAAGCATTTGATACGAAAAGATATTTTATATCAAGCGCCTGAAATACACGAATAGGGAATGTTACTTCCTGCATACTATATCCTTCATAGTAATGGAAACGCCCTTGCATGGCTATAATGTCTTTTCCGCCAAGTTTTCCGAATATAAGCTTTCCACTATGTCCTTCGACAGTAGAGAGTGGAAAATTTGGTATATCCTGATAGATTATTTCTTTTTGGTCTTCTATTTCATGTACAAGTTCTCCTAAACCTGTACCCAAAATGATGGCGATATTGGGTATTATATCAATTTTTGATTTAATAAATGATGCTGTTTCTTGTATTTTTTCTAGCATATATAGCTGTTTATAAAAATCTGTAATTACACTTATTTTAGACTTTTGATATGTTTAAATATTTTTTCAGCAAAGTCTTCTTCATTTTCTAAAAAGGAAACTTCGATAGGAATATAATACAAATTATTTTTTATTTCTTCCGGAAAATCATTTCTTAACATAAGGCGCACAGCATCTTTTTCTGTTACCAGAATTATTTTGTTTTCAGATGCTATATTATTGAAACTTGATATTATTTGTTTTATATCTTTCGATCTGAAATGGTAGTGATCCGAATAGATAAGTTCCGATATACGTTCTTTATCTGTATATTCCAATAGCTTTTTCAATAGCATTTTAGGCGAAGCTATGCCAGTTACCAACAGAATATTCTTTCGGGTGAGATAGCTCAGATCACGGTCTGCCCTACCTTCTTTAAATACGGGTTTCAGTCCTCTATATGAAAAGGTAGTAAAAAATAATTCCTGATATGGAAAAGCGTTTATATCATGCGAAATAATACGATAATCAATTGGTTGCAGTTCTTCGGGGCACTTTGTTACGATTATCATATTTGCATTTTTCATTGCCGAAAACGGCTCACGCAAACGCCCTGCGGGAAGCAAAGCATCTTCATAAACGGGACGGTTAAAATCAGATAAAATAATTGTATAAGATGGTTTTACATATCTGTGTTGAAAAGCATCGTCTAATAAGATAACTTGGGGGGGATTATCTAAAGCCAACATTTTTCGTATTCCTCTCCTTCGGTTGCCATCGACAGCAACTATGGTTTTGGGATATTTATTCTTTATCTGAAATGGTTCGTCGCCAAGTTGTAAGCTGGTAGAATTTTCGTCTGCCAATACAAAATTTTTCGATTTACGTTTATATCCTCTGCTAAGCACTCCTACACGATATTTTTTTTCTAAAACGTGTATTAAATACTCTGTATGAGGTGTTTTACCTGTACCGCCTACTGTGATGTTTCCTATACAAATGACGGGAATATCAAACTCTTCGTGTTTTAATATCCCCCAGTCAAAAAACTTATTTCGTATATATACAATAAGCCCGTACAGCCACGAAAAAGGCAATAACCATTTTTGTATATGTACGGGTTCTCCTTTTATCATAATTCTTTATCTTATATCCATATCGTATGGCATACGTGCTTGTATAAAATCTTGTTCTTTTATTTCTTTTATAGTCTTGAATAATTGGTAATCATTACCAAGATACTCTTTCATTGCACGTGTTGTCAATTCTTCCTTTTTAGTGTTGAACAGAGACTCAAAGAAATCTGTCTTTTTGGGGAAACTATTTAATGAATAATCATCTAGTTTAGCCAATTTAGCAGCTTCTTCTATTGCTGTGTCTATATCTCCCAAACCGTCTACTAATCCTATTTTGAGCGCTTGGTTACCTGTCCATACACGTCCCTGAGCTATCATATCTAAAGAGTCTTTAGCTATACCGCGTCCATCAGAACAGCGTGTAAGAAAAAGATCGTAGCCACGCTCTATATAATTTTGCAATATAGCCTTTTCGTCGTCTCTCATCGGACGGGTAAGGTCTCCAAAATCGGCATGTTTGTTCGTTTTCACATTGTCGAATGTCAATCCTACCTTCTTGGTTAAGCCTTCTACATTAGGAAACATACCGAATATACCTATCGATCCTGTCAATGTATTTGGCTGCGCTATTATCTTAGATGCATTACAAGATATATAATATCCTCCCGATGCTGCATAGTCTCCCATAGAAACTACCACAGGTTTCTTTTCTTTCAGATCGCTGATGGCTTTCCATATTTGTTCCGATGCGTAAGCACTACCTCCGGGAGAGTTTACACGAAATACAACAGCTTTTACTTTTTCGTCATCTTTAAGTTTCTCTATTTCTTTTACATATCTTTTGCTGGTAATACCATCTTTGCCGGAACCATCTGTAATAGAGCCTTCGGCATAAAGCACAGCTATAATATCTTTCGACTTGCTTGGATTTACAAAAGGTACTATGGTAAGATCTTTTACAGAGGCAATATTCAGGTCTTTTACATCTTTAACTCCTATAAGCAGCGATTTAATATAGTCTTTAACTCCTGTCTCATACATTAATGTATCTACAAGACCATCCTGAAGCGTATATTTGGCTTCTTTGAAAAGGGCTAATGAATCTGTAATTTGATTAAGCTTATCAACCGATATATTTCTTGAACCTGATATTTCACTTGTTATGGTAGACCACATATCGCCGATATAAGATGATACTTGTTCTTTGTTAGCATCACTCATCTTATCAAGCATAAACGGTTCTACTGCCGATTTGAATGTTCCTACCTTAAATATTTGCATCTGAACGCCTACTTTATCCAATAAGCCTTTATAGAACATAGGAGAAACAGAAATTCCGTGCAAGTCTAAATTTCCCTGAGGGTTAAGAATTACTTTATCGGCTACTGATGCAAGGTAATAACAGCCTTGTGTATAAACATCGCCGTAGGATATTATGAATTTACCACTTTCTTTAAAGTCTATCAATTCATCTCTTATTTCTTTCAATGATGCATTAGATGCCGAAAATGCTCCTGCATTTATATATATGCCTTTTATATCCTCATTTTCTTTAGCTTTTTTTATTGATGACAAAACATCATCTAGTCCGAGACCGGGTGTTGTATTATCTCCCAGAAAAGCCAACAATGGATTTTCTTCTTCAACTCTTTCTGATAAAATACCTTCCAGCTTAATAGTAAGAACAGTATTTTCTTTTAATATATATTTATCGGACGAGCCAAATGAGGATAGGGCTGCCAAGAAAACAATAGATATTAAAAAAATTATGCCTAATGCTATAAAACATCCTATAACAGAGGCTAATAAACTTTTAAAAAAACCTTTCATTTTGTAGTTTTTAATTTAAATGAATAACAAAATTATATATTTATCTGGTAATACGCTACTTAAATTGTATCAAAAGAATATTTCTGTATATTTTAAATACATTAATTTATTAAAATTAAGTCTTTGATAATAAAATGTTCATAACCTGTTGAAAACTGTTAATATATTTTTCTAATAAAAATAGTAGTTAATCCAACTTAAACAACATATACAAAATAAGTCGTGAATGTCTATTAAAAAATCACATCAATTTATCTTTTATTTTTCATGGCGTTATTAACAACAAATGTAAAAAGAGAAGTAATAAAGTTTTAAACACTCAAAGTTATTAACAACCTTTTAATAAAGTTCATAATATACTATATATAAATAATTTGTGTAATTTTAAGTCGTTTAATAACTTTCAAAAGTACATGAATAAAAATTTAATAACGTATTATACAAGATTTGCTCTTGAAAAGAATAAACAATATTAACAGGCAATAATGATGAAAATGAGTTTTTTTAAAGTTTTAAATAAATAGAATAATATTATATAATTTGATGATAACTGATAAGACAAAAATATTGCACTCATTTCAATTCCGATTTTCTTTATTTTGATTTCATGTTCCCAAAAGGAAAATAAATTAGTGATTGGTGCATAATCTTTTTTCTGTCTACCTTTGTAAATAGGAGAGGGGATGGTCAGACTTTTTTCTGTCATCTTTTATTCGTTTTGATTGTCAATCATACTCAGAAGAATATTTATGAATAAAAAGAAATTATTTCGTATATTATTAATTCTATCCCTGCTAGCCAATGTTTGCCTTATTGTTTATGTAGGCATTGATTATATAAAGAATAAGAGAAATAGGAATATTTTTAATCTGAATGCTTATTCTTGGGCTAACAGTCAGCTTAGTCAATCTGAAGAGGGTGAAAAC
The DNA here is from genome assembly GCA_002409595.1 of Dysgonomonas sp. UBA5412. Classification (GTDB taxonomy): domain Bacteria; phylum Bacteroidota; class Bacteroidia; order Bacteroidales; family Dysgonomonadaceae; genus Dysgonomonas. The sequence goes on along the minus strand of DHNQ01000002.1, from coordinate 9,142 downwards.
AGAGTAGTTTTTATTGGCAATTCGATAACTGAGAATTGGATACATTTACGTTATAAATTCTTTAAAGACAATAATTATACATGCCGTGGGATAGGGGGACAAACCAGTCCTTTACTACTGCTTCGTTTTCGTCAGGATGTTATAGACCTGCACCCTAAAATAGTAGTTATCAATGCAGGTATTAATGACATTGCCGAAAACACAGGCGAATATAATCCGACATTTACGTTAGATAATATAAAATCAATGGCACAGCTTGCCGAAATAAATGGTATAAAAGTAATTCTGACTTCTGTTTTACCCACCAGCGGATATGGCTGGAAGGGTTCTATAAAAAATATAACTCAGAAGATTAAAGATCTGAATACCCAGATTAGAGTATATGCTGATGAAAAAGGTTATACTTACGTAGATTATTATCCTACTTTGGTAAACAACGAAGACAAGGGCATGAAAAAGGGGTATAGCTTTGATGGTCTGCATCCCAGCGAGCAGGGATATGAGATAATGGAACCAATAATCGCCGAAGCCATCAACAATATTTTGAATCAAGAATAATAGTAAATATATATGAAAAAAGTACTTTTAATATTCGTTTTCTTATTAAGTATAAATCAGTTAACCATTGCACAAATATACGTAGACAATGATGGAAATGTACATGACTATACAAAGAAAAATAGTGTGACAACAAATGCTAAGACTAATGGTAACAGCATAAAAAAATATAAACCTTCCCGATCAGGATTCGAGTTTGATAAGTCGAAACTGTCGATAGGAGGTAGCCTTGGTCTTCAATTTGGAGATTATACCGTTGTAAATATTTCGCCGCAAGTAGGATATGATTTTTCAAAATATCTGACAGCGGGTGCCGGTATAGGATATACATATTTCAAAGAAGATTTTTCTAATGAGAGATGGACTAACAGTTATCTTAGTTTCAATCTTTTCGGACGTTTTTATCCCATTGATTTTTTAGTCATAGGTATACAACCCGAAATAAGCCGTATGTGGCAGACATTAAAAGTAAATGGTGAGAGTTATAATGATAATAAATTTGTACCTTCATTTCTTGTTGGAGGAGGATTCCGTTATGGAGGAGCAATTGTTATGATTCAGTACGACGTCGTTCAAGACGATTTCAGCCCTTATGGCGACAGATTGGTATATACAGTCGGATACACTTTTAATTTTTAAATATAATACTCTGATCACGATGAAAAAGATTGTTTTATTATCTATGTTAACTTTCGTTTTTAGTAGTTTTGTCAATGCTCAAAACTTTAATGAATTGATAAATCTTGGCAGATATGCCAAAGCTAATAGCGAACTGCCTATGCCTGAGAAGAATGAAAAAAGAGTTGTTTTTATAGGTAATTCCATTACCGAAGGATGGGTAAATATACGTCCCGAATTTTTTACCTCCAATCATTATATTGGTCGTGGAATAGGGGGGCAGACCAGTCCTCAGCTGTTATCCCGTTTTCGTCAGGATGTTATAAATCTTCATCCCGTAGCAGTAGTTATTAATATTGGTACAAATGACATTGCTGAGAACACCGGTGCGTATGATCCCGAATTTACACTCGGAAATATTAAGTCGATGGCTGAATTAGCCAAAGCAAATAATATAAAAGTTATGCTTTCTTCTGTGCTTCCGGTAGGAGAATACCCTTGGAGAAAAGAAATAAAGAATGTGCCTGATAAAATTGCAGCTCTCAATAAAGGGATAGAAGAATATGCTAAGAAAAATAAATTTGCTTATATAGATTACTTTGCCGTAATGCACGACGAGAATAGAGCACTTATAAGCACTTATGGTGATGACGGTGTACATCCGAATAGTTTAGGATACGAAGTGATGGAGAAAGCAGCTAAAGAGGTTATAAGATAGGTTGTCAAATAGATATCAAATGTTAGAATATATAAAAAGTCTTGGAATCAATTTCTAAGGCTTTTTGTTTTTATATATATCCAATGCTGCATTTATTATAAGCCTTATAGTTTCGATAGGGAAATCCATGCTTGGATTTATTCTCAATATTTTCATACGTGAACGTTTGCCTTGTTCCAGTTGAGGGTAGGAGAGTAGCTTCCCTTCTACCATAAGAATATATGGCTCACCTGTTTTATTGTCATTCCATAGGTAGCAAAAAGCCTTTTTTCCATAACAAAAACAAGGCATTCCATATTTTACTGTTTCTGAAATATTATTATCTTGTGCGAGTATGATACTACGAAGTGCAAGAAAACAGCTCTTCTGTGGTTCTGTTTTGTTCAAATAAAAATCTGATAACATATCTAGCATATAGATAAATGAATTATATTAAAATGAGAAAAGCGACTACATTTCTGTAAGTGCTTCTTCTTTAGAGCGGAAGACGGGGCTCAAACCCGCGACCCTCAGCTTGGAAGGCTGCTTCCGTATATTGATTATCAATGTCTTACGGCATACTTGTAAACAATCTGTAAACACGACGTTTCGATGCCATAAAGATACGGATAAAGATATTTACCAACTACATGGTTATAACAGTTTTTTGTTTACTTAATTGTTAAGTTTTTTCTTATACAAATTTATTGTTTATAAATAGTTTAATCTAAAATAACATACTAAAAATGTTAGGCAGGTAGTTAAAACAAAAGATATATTTATTTGTAGTTGGACAGTATTATTTTACAATCTTCCAATATCCGCTCCGAGCTGAACCCTGACGAACGATTACACCTTCCTTTGTCAATTTTTGCAAATGATACTTAATACCGTCAGATGTTAAACCCAACGCACTTGCCAATTCGTTACGCGTTACATTTGGGTTGTTGAATATTTGAATCAGAATTTTATCGCGAGTACTCTGTGGTATACTTTGTTCTGAAGCTAACGTTTCATCAATTACCTCCAAAATAAATTCAATGAACGGAGTACAACCATCAGTACCACCACTAACAGCGATTGCATGATAATATTCCTTTCTGTATTTATAGACGATATTTTCAATCGGTAAATTTTTAAAAATCGAACGCCATTTACTTAATATAAGTGTTTGCCAAAGTCGCCCAGTACGCCCGTTGCCATCTGAAAAGGGGTGTATAAATTCAAATTCGTAATGAAATACACAACTCTTTATTAATGGATGTTCTTCTGTTTCATTCAACCAATCGAACAGTTCTTGTATTAAAAATGGTACTCTTTCGGCAGGCGGTGCATAATGTATAATCTCTTCGCCCGAAGCAACCCCGATGCCCTGCCTTCTAAAACTACCCGCATCATCAATTAACCCTCCTTCCATTGCAAGGTGCGCTTTTAGGAGGTCATCAATGCTATTAGGATTTAGTTCATCCAACATCTGATAGGCTTTTATCGCATTGCGTACCTCTTGCACTTCATTTATTGGCGCGATAACAGGTTTGCCTTCCAGTATGGCAGTAATTTGGTCGGTGGTCAATGTATTACCTTCAATAGCAAGCGAACCTTGAATCGTTTTAATTCGGTTTATTCTGTGAAGTCTTAAGTCTTCCTGTATGTAAAAACTACCTATTGCCTCGCTTATTTTCGAAACGAGACTTATAATCTTTGCTGTTATCTTATATGGCGGAATGTATGACATAATAACACAAAAGTAAGAATAGTTTTTTATCAGGGTAGTTTATTGGGTAGCCTTTTTGGATAAATACTACCCTAAAATAGAAAAAAACACCCATCCGAATACAACGAACCCTTTTCCACCATATTTAATAGAAGTGGATTAAAAAAATTAAGGAAAAATAGCAGTGACCCTCTCAACTTGTCACTTTTCAGCATTCTAAATGGCTGTTTTCCAAAATTTTTCAGAGCTCAACACACACGCATTCCATAACGACCTTACTTTTTAGCTTGCGCTATATGGTGTTGCCTGTTGTCGGTTCGTTGGACAGAGCAGGACATTGAGTAAGGATGTTGCCACTCGGGTTCGCTACCAATTCAGTGATAGCCACGTTCTAATTATCTCCCCAGAACTTTTGACTAAGAGGGTGTCATAAATATTACTTGTAATATACAATCAATAGTATGCTCAATTTGTAGAGTAGATATGCTCAAAACGTGCATGTAAATTACACCTATTTGTTTAAAATATAGACACTTGATATTCCATTTATATTATCTTATATAAGAGATCCTCTGAATGTGCAAAAATCAGAGCCAAAAAATTTTCATGGAATGAGATTGCTTTTTACTGATTTCATTTAGCGGGTGGGGGCTACCCTTTTGACTACCTGCCTAAGTGGCAGGGTGTTGTTTTACATCTTTTGCAGCCTTATATAATGAACACACATTGCACCGTAATGGTAGATAATATCTGATTGTGTCGTCTTGTGTTTGTTCTCTTTCTTTCTTCCAGCCTTCTAAGTCTGATAGTTTTAATAATATTTCGGCTTTTAGTTTCGTATCAGTTGTTGAAGTTGCAAGCTTGTTAAGTTCTCGGATTGTGTCCGCTTTGGTTCTGTCTGTAGTCTCTTCTATCAAAATGGCTTTACGCCCTCGCTCGGCTTCTAAAAAGGCTTGTACGGGCTCGCTGTTTATCCAACGTGATGCCATTGATACAATAGATTGATTATTCGCCGAAACGGGCTTTTTACGACTGCAAAGATAAGCGGTCAATTGATCGCCTGTCTGTAAGTAAGCAATAAGACAGAAGCGTTCCCTATCTGTCAATCGGCTGATTAATTGTTCTTTTGATAGCATAGTTATGTGAGTTTGTCTTAAGGTGATTTTTAGTTATGAAACAAGGGTAATTGGTCTTGATCTTTTGGCTTTTTTATTATTTGTTGTTCTCGCTTTGTATTTTTACTTTTTGGTTTAAATATAAAATCTAATACCTTATTATTTAGCTCATCAATAGGTTCGAATTTCTTTTTGATATAGAGCTCGGTTGTTTTGAACTCGGACGAATGGTTAAGGCAGAAGCCAACCAATGGAGTAACTGCACCACAATCATTTTGTGCTATGGTAGCCCATGTATGACGAAACGAATAAGACGTCAATTTCTCAATCCCTGCCAACTCGCACAAATGCTTTAAGCCTTTATTAACATTGCGATTAAAGTTTATACAATCCTTATATCCAAAATCGAATAACTTATCTCCAGTTCCTTTGTATTTGTCAAATAAGTATAGTATTTCGTCTTTTACTTTGATTTCAATATATGCCTTATCTCGCCTACCTTTCTTTGTTTTAGAGCGGTTATAACATAGTTTCCCGTCGATAAAACAATCTTTTGTTATTTCATATAAGTCTACGGTATTGATACCAACCAAATATAAAATTAACTTTGCTACGTCTTGCGCCAGTTCTGAACGTCGGCTATCAGGTTTCGCTGCAAATAATTTTCTGATTGTTTCCACTTCTACTGCTTTAGGGATTGATATATCCGCTTTGGGTATTTCAAGATTTTTGAATGGCATATTTTTAATGACAATATTATCTTCATCATAATCGTTGTACTCTTCAACCCCTGCTGAAAACATAGCTTTTATTAAAGTTGGGTACATTTCCTTTGCTCGTGCTGTACCCCTTAGTGTATCTATCCATTGTTTAACTTTTATAGATTTTATATTTTGAAAGTAGATGTCTTCCCCGAAGAACGAGCGAAATGAATTTAAAGCGGTAGTGTAGTTTTTTGCGGTTCGTTCTCTGTTATTATTTATCATCTTTGCTATAAATTCTTCGCAATACGGATAAAAAGGAATCTTTTCATTATTCTTAGTTAGATACTCCACTATTTGTTTTGCTGTCCAACCTTCAATATCTATCTTATTCAATTTATCATAATAACATTTGATTGTGTAAGCACATTGATTGAGAACTGTTTGGTCTACAATTTCTCCTTTCCTTAAATGTCCTTGATGAACATATCTGTTAGTTTTGATATATTCTGTTTTTCGATTGTGAATCACTCGGATATAAACAATGTATATCCCATCTGCACGTTTTGACCTTACTACTGCTTTAAAAGTTGCCATAAATTCATTAAATTTTACTGTAAACTATATGTAAACATTTGGTCGAAACCCGTGTCAGAATATCTTAGTAAAGCGTGTTTTTCTTGTCAATCAATAGGGTATAAACACAAAAAAAGGACTACGATTTAAATCGTAATCCTTTAATAATCAAGTTTTTCAACTTAGAGCGGAAGACGGGGCTCAAACCCGCGACCCTCAGCTTGGAAGGCTAATGCTCTATCAACTGAGCTACTTCCGCAAAGTTGTGGGCAGTGATGGATTCGAACCACCGTAAGCGTAAGCTATCTGAGTTACAGTCAGACCCATTTGGCCACTCTGGTAACTGCCCTAGTATCTTTTGCGATTGCAAAGGTAATACTTTTATTTATTCTTCCAAATTTCTACGATAAAAATCTATCATTTTTAATGCAGCTACTGCGCATTCATCCCCTTTGTTGCCATGACGACCTCCTGCACGCTCTTCAGCTTGCTGCATGTCATCGGTAGTTAACAATCCGAATATGAATGGAATATCGTAACGTATATTCATATCGGCAATACCTTGAGTAACACCACTGCAAACATAGTCGAAATGTGGTGTATCTCCTCTGACAACGCTACCAAGTGTGATGACTGCGTCGATTTCTTTATTTTCTACCATGTGTTTTGCTCCAAAAATAAGCTCAAAGCTTCCCGGAACGAAGTCTATAAAGATATTTTCTTCTTTCACACCATGTTTTACAAGTGTTTTGTGAGCTCCTTCAAGTAGGGCATTAGTTATATTATCGTTCCATTCAGATACTACTATGCCTATTTTCATATCAGATCCGTTTGGTACTTTTGCCGGATCGTATGATGATAAATTGTGATATGCTGTTGCCATATTTTATATTTTATTTGTTGCAAATATATTAAGAATAACGTGTGTTATTGCTATTTTAACTAAAAACTGACAAAGTTGTACAGATTTAGACTGTTTTTCTATTTTTATTCTCCGATGCTTTTTAGTATTTCGTCTGCCAATCGGCTTGCTCCTATGCGAAAATATTCGTTATTGAGATATTCGTCTCCTAAAACTTCTTTTACTATCGTATAGTAAATAACGGCATCGTGTGTGGTAGATACGCCTCCGGATATTTTTACACCGGCTTTAATACCTGTTTTGGCAGTATATTCTTTCAGGGCTGTACATATTGTATAAACTGCTTCTGGAGTTGCTCCTTCATATCCTTTTCCGGTAGATGTTTTTATAAAATCAGCTCCTGAATAAAGGGCTAGGAGGGACGCTGTCTTTATATTTTTAGCAGACTTTAATGCTCCGGTTTCCAATATTACTTTCAGTTTGGCATCGCGGCATGTATGCTTTATTTCATCTATCTCCTCACTTAATTCTTCGTAGTTCTCATCAAGAAAATATCCTAAATTAAGCACAATATCTATTTCGTCGGCTCCGCTTGCTATGGCTAATGCGGTTTCGGCTATCTTTACTTCAGTAAATGTTTGTGACGAAGGAAATCCTCCGGCTACGGATGCTATTTTAATGTCGGTAGTAAGTGCTTCCTTCACTGTTTCCACAAAGTTTGGATATACACATATAGCAGCTACATTTGGTACATCGGATATACCATCGTGATTATTTATTTTTTCGGTAAATTTCCATATATCTTCGCGGGTATCTGTAGCATTGAGCGAAGTAAGATCTATACACGAATATATTCTCTTGTAGACTTCTTTATTTTCGTTCTGAGCTACTTTTTTGCTTATTATTTCATTTACAGCCTTTGTTACGTCAGCATCTTTAATATCGGTCTTATATTTCTTGAGTGTATCTGTATATTTATTTATTTCAGCCATTATTATTTTAATTTATCGTTGTTTATATGTCTGTTCTTATCTCTATTAGTCTTTTTTTCTATATTTTTCTTAAAAGCATCGGTCAAGTTTATTCCTGTCTGATTAGCCATGCAGATCAGCACCCATAATACGTCGGCCATCTCATCGCCAAGATCTTTTTCCATATCTGATTTTTTGAACGATTGGTCGCCATAAGTCCTTGCCATAATGCGTGCCAGTTCTCCTACCTCTTCGGTAAGTATAGCCATATTGGTAAGTTCGCTAAAGTAGCGTACACCTATTGTCTTTATCCAGTTGTCTACCTCTTTTTGAGCTTGATCTATTGTCATCATTCTTTTACTTTAGAGTCTATCCATATGGTTACAGGTCCATCGTTGATTAATTCTACTTGTATATCTGCGCCAAACTCTCCCGTGCCTATATCTTTGCCCAGCTTTTGCTTCAAAGTCTCGCAAAACGCTTCGTAGAGAGGTATTGATATTTCAGGTTTAGCTGCACGTATATATGATGGACGATTTCCTTTTTTTGTAGAAGCGTGTAATGTGAACTGTGATACTACCAATATATCTGCATCTATATCTTTTATCGATCGGTTCATTACTCCTTCTTCGTCATCAAAGATACGCAGATTTATTATCTTATTGGTCAACCATTCTATATCTTCATTGTTATCGCCGTCTTCTATTCCAAGTAGTATAAGCAGACCTTTGCCTATTTCACATTTGAGATTGTTGTCTATTGATACTGAGGATCTTTTTACCCGTTGAATTAATATTCTCATTTTTCTTAGAGTTTATACCTTAAAAGTGCTAACAAAAGTAACACTTTTTTCAGTTAAGTATAATTACTTATTTAGCCAGATGGAGGGTCGAATCATAATTGTTGCAGTATATTAACAATTATGATATCAAACTTCTTTTTCTAAAAATCGGTTGGTAAATATTCGTATCCATCATTACGTTCTGCTGAACGATAGATGTATAGTCCGCCATACGACCAATTGAAGCCCGGATTGCCTTTTCCTCTGTCGAAGGTAAGCCACATATATTTAGTTCCTATACCGTCGGGATATGGTACTACTGTGCCCCAACCTCTATATCCTCCATCTTCATAGTCAAAATTAAATTTATTGATGAATTTCAGTTCGGGAAATGAAAATATGAGATAGCCTTTGTCGCTTCCGCACAAAACATATCTTTTTCCTCCTATTTTTTGAATATTAACCTGTATATAATAATAGAAAAAAGGAAAAAATTTTACTTTTAAAAAAAAAAAATTAAAAAGAATTTTTAAAAAAAGAAAAAAAAAT
>DHNQ01000017.1 GCA_002409595.1 Dysgonomonas sp. UBA5412 | reverse complement strand
CAGTATTGGTTTCTGTAAAAACAAATTCGATCTTAGGAGGCATAGCCAAAGCATTCGGATCTGTTTTTACAGAAACCAATACTGGACCTTCCATAGCAAAAGCTTCTGCAATAGTTTCTTCTACTTTTGAGGGATCATTTACAGACAAATTCTTCATTCCCATAGCTTGGGCTATTGCTGCAAAGTCTGGATTATACATATCTGTCTCATGATCAGGCAAGCCTGCAACTTCCATTTCCAGTTTAACCATTCCTAATGAACGATTGTCAAATACAATTAGCTTTATTGGTAATTTATATTCGACAATAGTAGCTAAATCTCCCAGCATCATGGATAAGCCTCCATCACCACATAGAGCCACCACTTGCTGATTTGGACGAGCAAGGGCTGCACCAATAGCCATCGGCATAGCATTGGCCATAGAACCATGACTGAACGAACCTAACATCTCGCGTTTTCCTGTAGCTTGAAGATATCTTGCTCCCCAAACACAACACATACCAGTATCTACCGTGAAGATAGCGTCGTCCGTAGCAAGTTTATTAATAATGGTTGCTACATATTCGGGAGCTATATAATCTATTTTACCACATTGATCTGCCATTGCGGCTAAATTTCTTTTTACTTTATCATAAAGTTTCATTTGATCCTGCAAGAAATCATCATTATTTTTTTGCTGAATCAAAGGAAGCAAGACCTGCAAAGTATCTTTCACATTACCTGCTAACCCCATATCAACTTTGGCTCTACGTCCAATACGCTCCGGACGAGTATCTAGCTGTACTATTTTACAATCATCGGGCATAAACAGAGCATAAGGGAAATCTGTACCTAAAAGTATCAACAATTCCGCATCATTCATACTTGAAAAAGCGGAAGGTAAACCCAAAAGTCCAGTCATTCCTACCTCATTCGGATTATCATATTGCACACCCATCTTTCCTCTAAAACTGTATCCTACCGGGGCATTAATCAAATTAGATAATTCTACCACTTCATCGTGACCTTCTCTAGCCCCAATTCCACAATATATAGTTATCTTTTCTGTATTATTGATAAGTTCTGCTAGAGCAGCAATTTCTTCATCCTTAGGTCTGTATATTGATTTAGATGGCAATACCTGCATTGATGTATGTATATCGCAAGCTTCAGATTCGGCCAAATCGCCGGGAAGACCTAATACAGCAACCTCTTTTTTATGAACTGTATGTTGTAGTGCTGCTTGTAACATACGAGCAAATTGCATAGGAGTATTTGCAATTTGATTATATCCACTACAATCATCAAATAGCTTTATAGTATTAGTTTCCTGAAAAAAAGAGGATCCAAACTCTCCTGTAGGACAAGTGGATGCTATAGCTAATACCGAAGCATTTGCTCTTTGAGCATCATACAACCCATTAATTAAATGTACATGTCCAGGACCGCTGCTACCTGCACAACATCCGATTCCATTCAACTCAGCTTCTGCTAAGGCAGCATAAGCACCTGTCTCTTCATGGCGAACATGTATCCATTTTATATCTTTATCTTTTCGTACAGCATCGTTTACTTCATTCAAGCTGTCGCCCGTAACAGCGTAAATATGCTTTATTCCCGCATGTTTGATAGTCTCTATTAGTTGTTCGGCTACTTTTTTTCCCATATTAAACAAAAGTTATGTTAATTATTAAAAATGCTATTTGTATAACAATCATAAGGCTATATCGTGTCAAACCTCACTCATTTTTTGACTTAATTTAACATATTAATCTCCGTTGAATAAAATATATCAAGAAGACAGAACAAAAGTCAAACTTAAATATAAAATTTATTCTCTTCCAAAGAGATGATTTTCGACAAAGCTAAATGTGACATCTTTAATATTTTTTTAAGTATTTGAAAAAGAAAAATGTCTTAATAATTTATGTAACCTTCATTAATATTATATTTGTAATTAGAATATAAACAATCTGAAAAGTAATTTAGCTATCCTTATGTAAGGTAAATATAAAACTATTGTAAATAAGAAAAATCACGATCAAGACCTTATATTCAAAAGAAGTACATAGTTTCTTATTTGTATTTATCATATAGTTTTCATTGTAGAAGTGGTAATATATTTCCGCTTTTCTGTTATATTCTCTTCTATAACTGCTTCTTGCTAATTATATATTTAGAATTAAAAATTTAACAAACATGAAGTATCAATCTGATTTAATTTACACAATCAAGTCATTGTTGGATAAAAACCAAAAACTTGTAAACTTCTTGTGCGACACAATTAATATTGGAAGGGAAGCTAGTTATAGACGCATTCGAGGAGAGGTGGAGTTTTCGGCATCGGAAATTTTTACTATTGCACAAAAACTAAATATAAGCCTGGATTTTTTTCTAAACATAAAGAATCAAGAAAATTCCACAGTTCTATTTTCAATTTATACGAATGATAAACATGATCCTGAATCTATCTATATGAATAAAGTGAAAAATGAGATTCAGGTCTTAAAACCATTTATAGGTAAAGATACTGTGATAACAGGAGCATATACGCATCTTCCTGAAGAGATGATGTATTGTCATCCTAATTTAATGAAGCTTCGTATACTGAAAGTTTTTTCAAGGAACAAAGCATGTATAAAAAGATTTCCAACAATTAAAGATATCGAAATACCTAAAGAACTTACTCTCTTGATAAAAGAGAAGATAAGAATGGAACATCCATTCAAAAAGCATTTGATTTTAGGTACAAATTTATTTCATAATATTATTAGTGACATTCACTATTTCTATAAGCTAAACCTAATAACATCTAAAGAGATTTTCCATCTTGAGAAAGAACTAAATAAAGTGCTTCATCAGATCACAAATTCATCTTCAAAACATACAAAAACAAGTATATATACTTCTGAATTTATTTTAGATCATTCCTTTACGTATATAAAAGCAGATAATAAGCTATTAGCGATAGATCTTTATCCTCCCGATGCACTAATTTCTCCTGATAGAGAAGTGTGTAAAATACATGAAGAGTATTTGGATATAATAATCCAAAACTCGGTGCTTTTGTCCCAAGCGGGCTTAGTAAATAAACAACGCTATATGCAGCAGCAAAGAAAAATTATAAATACCCTTCATGAATATCTAAGTGCATAAAATCATTAAAATAATGGTAATTGATAAACAAAACCAGCCGAAAAACGATTTGTATTATAATTTTTGTCCAATATTGCACGATCGGAATAATCGAACCGACGTCCAACATAAGTTAAGAAGAGATGCAAATCGGAATTTGATAAAGGGTAATACTCTACACCAGCTATATATCCATACGAATTTCTATAATTCCCTTTATCAAGAGTTACAGACTCATCATTAACTGTTATCTGAGACGGTTTACTCAAATTTGCCTTTTCATACATTCCTTGGGCAAATACATTCCAATTATTGTTGATCCTATAATTTATATTTAATACATAAGACAAGTATTCTGTATTTAAGCAAGAATACTTACGCAATATTCCTTTATTATCGGCATCCTCTTTGGAATACATAAAATCGAAAAGGGTACTTATATTTCCAAATTTTAGAGTGTTTCCCAATGCAACATAATATAAAGATTTATTTCTAGCCTCACTCATATAAGATACAGACCATCGTGATTGATAGATATTATTAAAATTACCATTCCAATTAATAGAGTATACCAATGGTAGTTTTGCATCTTCCAAATCAATACCATAAGTATCTAAAGTAGATTGATTATGACTGTTTAATATTTGAAATTGTATTTGCTGCAATGCATTTATATCATAGACAAATGAGATTCCGGTCATAAAACATTCCAAATATTCTACCATATCAGGAAATTCATATACCAAGATGGGGTTAAGATCAAACACAACTCCGCCATAAGCAGCTGTTTGCTTTCCAACAATGACTGAAAAATGTTTACTCAATTTAGCCCCAAGATATGCCATATCTATAGATTGAGGGAAATTGTCTATGGCTTGAGAACCATCATTACTTCTATTCAAACGTTGACGGTAACGGTAAAATAATTTATCATTGATGTTTCCTTTTGCTTCTAGTCTCAATTGTTTCATTACAAACTTACCTTGACTAAAATGTTTAGCATTAAACATAGCATCAAAAGTCCCTTGTGTATTTAAGAAAAGCTGAAATCTATCCTGCTTTAAATTTACCCCTGTCAAATATGCAAACAAATTTGGATTGGAAATAGAATCTGTATTTATTTGCTGGGCTTTCAGAATATGTCCGCATAGGAAACAAAATAAGAATGCCATTAAGATTCTAGTTTTCATAATCTTTTATTTAGGTTAGAAAAAACAGAGCAAAACAGAATTGTTAAAAGGAGGGATTGTTATTCATGTTTTACTCTGTTACACAGAAAATTTTCATTCATTATCATCATTGGAATCTTTTAACACACTATGAAAACGTCCGTAGAAGAAATAGATACAAAGTCCTACCGCTGTCCAACAAATTAATCGAATCCAGGTATCTCCCGACAAGGATACCATTTGATAACCACATATAAGTACTCCTAATATAGGGACTAAAGGAACCAAAGGACACTTAAATGGTCTATCCAAATTAGGCTGAGTTTTACGAAGAACCAAAACGGCAATACAGACAATAGTGAAAGCCAAAAGAGTTCCGATAGAAACCAGTTCACTTATTACATGCAATGGCAAAGAGGCAGAAACTAGTCCGGTAGCCAAAGCTGCAATTATAGTCCCATTCTGAGGAACATGTTTCTTATTTACTTTCGAAAAGAAAGGTGGGAATAATCCGTCTTTCGATACTGCATAATAAATGCGAGACTGGGCTAGCATCATAACCATAATAACAGATGTGATACCTGCTATTGCTCCAATTTTAATAAGAGGGCTAAGCCATGTTAAATCTTTAGCGCTATCTATAGCTAATGCCATAGGAGCAGGAACATCTAATTCTTTGTAATTAACAATTCCTGTAAGAACAGCCGTTACGATAACATAAAGTAATGTACAGATCACAAGAGACAATATTATGCCTCGCGGCATATTTCGTTGAGGATTCTTTACCTCTCCTGCAACTGTTGATATGGCATCGAAACCCAAATAGGCAAAGAAGATTACAGCTGCACCTCTCATAATACCACTCCATCCAAATTTGCCATACACCCCTGCATTTTCGGGAATATATGGACTCCAATTGCTGGTATCTATATATGACAAACCAAAACCTATGAATAGAAGGATAACTGTTATTTTTATAATTACAATTACGTTGTTAACCCAAGAAGATTGAGTCAGTCCTCCTATAAGTAAAGCAGCAACGACTGCAACGATAAATACGCATGGCAGATTAACAATATTTCCGGTCAAAAACCAACCTGCATCCGTATGATCTAACGGAGGGTTACATAATATATCTGGTATATTGATTCCAAATTCGGTGAGAAGGCTTACCATATAGCCAGACCAACCTACCGCAACACTGGACGAAACAAATAAGTATTCCAAAACCAAAGTCCAACCGACAAGCCACCCCATAAATTCACCCATGGTTACAAAACTATAAGTGTATACGCTTCCGGCAACAGGAATCATAGCTGCAAATTCGGAATAGCAAAGGGCAGCCATGACACAACCTAATGCAGAAATCACAAATGATATTGTCAATGCAGGTCCTGCATAATTGGCAGCAGCTGTTCCTGTTATCACAAATATACCCGTTCCTATAATAGCACCAATGCCGAGCATAACTAAGTTTACCAACGACAATGAACGTTTCAGGTCACTATTTTGAGCAAAAGCTTCAGCCTGAATTGAAGCTATATCCCTCTTTCTGAATAATTGATTTTTCATGGGCACTCCATTTTATGTTAGAAAATAAGATTTGCCTATAATTGTATATATCATAGGGAATGAGATAAAAAAACAAAAACCGTATAGAAAAACCTTCTTCTATACAGTTTTTTTAATAGGTATTATTTATACTGAGTATAAGGTAGCTTAAAGGCATTTGCTACGGCTTGATGAACAACGGAACCCTTTATTATATTTAGTCCGTTTTTTAGATCAGAATTATTTTGACATGCCTTTTCCCATCCTGTATCAGCTATTTTCAAAACATAAGGTAGAGTAGCATTAGTCAAAGCAATGGTAGAAGTAGTTGGTACTGCACCCGGCATATTAGCAACACAATAATGTACAATGCCATCTATAATAAAGGTTGGTTTTTCGTGAGTTGTCGGTTGGGAAGTCTCAAAACATCCACCCTGATCGATAGCTACATCGACAAGAACAGAACCGGGTCTCATTTCTTTCAACATATCCTTGGTTATCAATTGTGGAGCACGATCGCCTACAACAAGTACCGAACCAATAATAACATCTGCTGTTTTAGACAACTCCTTTATGGTATATGTATCCGAGTACATTGTTGTCACATTAGGTGGCATTATTTCATTAAGATAACGTAGGCGGGTCAGATTTCTATCCAGCACAGTCACATTAGCCCCTAAACCCGAAGATATGATTGCGGCTTGTGTACCGACAACACCTCCTCCAAGAATAACAACACTGGCTTTTTTAGTACCTGCAACACCTCCCATCAGCAATCCTTTACCTCCATGTTTCTTCTCTAGCATATAGGCACCTTCCTGAGCAGATAAACGTCCGGCAACTTCACTCATTGGCACTAGCAAAGGCAAAGAATGATCGGCCTTCTCCACAGTTTCATAAGCTATGCACACAGCATTGGTTTTTATCATTGCTTGTGTTAGAGTAGGAGAGGAGGCAAAATGAAAGTATGTAAATACTACCTGATTTTCTCTGATCAGGCTATATTCAGACTCTAATGGCTCTTTCACTTTCACAATAAGGTCGGCAATATCATAAACTTCCTTAGCCGTTGATAATATCTTAGCTCCTGCTTTGATATACTCTTCGTCTGAAAATCCACTACCTATACCGGCAGATTTTTCTACAAAAACTTCATGCTTTCTGTTAGTCAACTCATAAGCACCTGCTGGAGTTAAAGCAACTCGATTTTCCGAAATTTTAATCTCTTTTGGAATTCCAATTTTTGTATTCATAGTTTAGTCTTTTTAGATTATCAGACAATTTTACAAATTTGAAATTTCTTAACTTGTTATTATACGTTCTTCTATAGAAACTCTTTCTAAAAATATTTACCGACAAAGCAGCATAATTTTAGATCAAAATATTTTTTGTCTTATTTATCTGTTTATTTTATTCTCATTTTTTCAAAAATCGAAACAAAAGAAGATATGGATTAGAAAAACATTGTTTAAAATGAAAATATTTTGGATTAAATACCTTTTAGTTTTTTTCTTTGATTTCTACATTATCTAATTATTAAAAAATAATGTCAATGTCATTCTTTTTATATGTTTTTCGATATTATCATAATAATATACCTATATTGTGAGACAATATAGAATCTATGTTTATTGAAAAGTAAAAATAGAATAAAGAAACAGGGAAAATATTGCTATATAAATATATTTTATTATCTTTGCCCGAATTTTAATAGCAAACTGTTTTACATTTGTTTTATAGTTCGAATAGCTAGAAGAGTATATTTCTTTGAAAAAGAATAAATTGCTAAATTGGGTGAGAACTCTGTTGCAGATCTTGAGAAATAGATTTTATAGCATTTAGAAAATAATCAATCACCATCGAAGATTATCATCTTCAACAACAAGATCCATAATATCATTCAATATTATTAAAATAAACTACTGAAAAGTTATTCCTTAGTAATTTGAAACACATAAAAAATATAATATAATTTATAATATACATGCGTATATACAATATTCTTGAGCTTAATGAAAAGCTCACAATAGAACTGAGAACTATCGCTAAAGAACTTGGAATCAGACGCCCCGATGCTTACAAAAAAGATGAACTTATTTATAAAATTTTGGACGAGCAAGCTATATTGGAAGCCCGTAACAAAAATTCGGAAAGCTATCAGAGCGAAGAGCGTATAGAACAGCAACAGCAAAAAAAATCGTATACAACAAAAGGTAAATCGAAAGCCCAAAATACTCCTAAAAAGCAGGAAGCAACAATTTCTAAAACTAATGAAGCTGCGACGACAACTCCTGTTGCTACAAAGAATCAAGAAGTAAAGGCTGAGCCGATTGTGGCTACTGTAACAAAAGAAAAGCCTGAGGTAAAGAAAGAAACACCTGCTATTATCGATAAAAAAGCTGAAGTTGCACCAACGGCTCCGGTGACTACAGAAAAAGCTCCACAAAAAGAGATTGTTGTAAAAAAGAATACAATAGAAAATAAGGAGAATAAATCTGAGCCGACTACAAAACAATCTCAACAGACAAGTAAACCAACTCAATTAGTTTTCAGATCCAATAAAGTAAGAGAAGCTGAACCTCAAGAATCGGTTCCCGGTTTGCCATTGCTAACTCCTTTGGAAATTGATCAGGAAGTAACTCCTGTCGAAATTGTTGTGCCAGAGACTCCTGCTAAAACAAACAAGCAACAGCCTCAGAACAATAATCAGAATAATAGTAACCAAAAACAAAATAATCAGGCTCAAGATAAAACCTTTGATTTTGAAGGTATATTGAATGCTACGGGTGTACTTGAGATAATGCAAGAAGGATACGGTTTCTTACGTTCGTCTGACTATAATTATATGTCGTCACCCGATGACGTATACATATCTCAATCACAAATCCGTCTATTTGGATTGAAAACAGGTGATATCGTAGAGGGGCCAATACGTCCACCAAAAGAATCGGAAAAATTCTTTCCGTTAGTAAAAGTAGACAGAATCAATGGTCGTACTCCTGATGAAGTAAGAGATAGAGTTCCATTCGATCACTTAAAGCCTCTTTTCCCTAACGAAAAGTTTAAATTAACAAAAGGGCGTAATGACAATTTATCTTGCCGTGTAGTAGACCTCTTCTCTCCAATAGGAAAAGGACAACGCGGACTGATTGTGGCTCAACCTAAAACGGGTAAAACTACATTGTTGAAAGATATAGCTAATGCAATAGCAGACAATCACCCGGAAGTATATATGATAGTCTTACTCATCGACGAACGTCCTGAGGAGGTTACAGATATGGAGCGTAGTGTAAATGCGGAGGTTATTGCATCTACATTCGATGAACCGGCAGACCGTCATGTGAAAATAGCCGAGATAGTACTCAATAAGGCAAAGCGTATGGTAGAATGTGGACACGATGTAGTTATATTATTAGATTCTATCACACGATTGGCAAGAGCATACAATACTGTGCAACCGGCTTCGGGTAAAGTTTTGACCGGAGGGGTAGACGCAAATGCTTTGCACAAACCCAAACGCTTTTTCGGAGCTGCCCGTAATATAGAAAACGGAGGTTCGCTAACCATTATAGCTACTGCTCTGACCGAAACAGGATCTAAAATGGACGATGTGATCTTTGAAGAATTTAAGGGTACCGGTAATATGGAACTTCAACTTGACCGTAAATTGTCTAACAAACGTATTTTCCCTGCTGTGGATATTATTTCTTCAAGTACTCGTCGCGATGATCTATTGCTTGACAATGACACATTGAGCCGTATGTGGGTATTACGCAACTTTCTATCGGATATGAATTCGGTAGAGGCTATGCAATTCTTAGAAAACAGACTTCGTAAAACGGTCAACAATGAAGAATTCTTAATCTCCATGAATGATTAAATTGCACTAAGCGAAACAATATATTTTTTGACAAAGCAAGGAAAACTTATGTTTTACCTTGCTTTGTTTATTTTGTCTAAATTTGAGGAGAGAGCAAGAATAAAAAGATTTAACCTGATAATAAAGTAAAATATTAACACTAAATTTGTTGCAATACATAGCTATAAGACGAATTTTTATTCAAAAAATATTATTAAAATATGGAACACAATCATTCACACAACGAACATAGCCATTCTCATAATGGAAATAAGAAAGCATTAATAATCAGTTTTATATTAATTGCCAGTTTTATGTTCATAGAGTTTATAGGTGGATATTTGACTAACAGCTTGGCTCTTTTGTCCGATGCCGGACATATGTTAAGTGACGCTGTTGCTCTGGGATTAAGTCTCAGTGCATTAATCTTTGGTGCTAAGGCTGCTACACCTTCTAAAACATACGGATATAAACGCTTCGAAATTTTAGCAGCTTTACTGAATGGTGTTGTACTGATATTGATATCTATTTTTATTTTCAAGGAAGCTATAGAACGTTTATCTACACCACCTCAAGTAATAGGCAAGGGTATGATGATTATATCAGTAATCGGCTTGATTATAAACATCATTGTAGCTTGGATATTGCATTCGCAAGGTTCGACAGAAGAAAACCTGAATGTAAGAAGTGCCTTTTTGCACGTCATAGGAGATTTGTTAGGTTCGGTAGGGGCTATTATTGCAGCTTTGCTTATTATATTTTTTGGTTGGTACATCGCAGACCCTATTGCAAGCATGATAGTTTCTGTTTTAGTCCTTTACAGTGGATGGAATGTTTTAAAAGAGTCTATCAATATTCTGATGGAAGCCAAACCTGCGAATATAGATTCGAATAAAGTGATCTCTTTATTGAAATCTGTAGATGGGGTGGAAGATGTACATGATTTACATATCTGGATGATTACATCTGATTTTTCGTCTATGACAGTACATCTTAAAGTAAGACGGGATGCTGATCGCGATCTAATACTTGAACGAGCAAAAAGATCTATTGACAAAGAGTTTGGTCTAAAACATGTGACCATCCAGATAGAGGGAAGAGAGATATGTCCGCATGAAGAAATGTGTAATTAAAAAAATATGAAGGAATCAGATTGAATCTGATTCCTTTTTTAATATCACCATTTCTGAGAATTTTTTTATCATATCAGCAAAAGATCTTTTTAATCTGACGTAGTCTTCCGGATTATAAACATTCTTGTTGAGAGAATAATTGGCATCTATTCTGATTTTTTTAACATCTTTAGTTATCTGATATTTAATCTTGATTAAATCATCTTCTAAAAGATAAGATTCTGGAAGATATTCAATCTCATATCCTTGAGGAATTTCTATCGTCGATTCATAAGCTTCTCCTCGCAAATATACCAAATCAACGAGTGTAGAACGTTCGTTTTGTTTAAATGGATTCTCTGATATAGCCAGATTAAGAAACGGATGTACAAATAGTTTATCCGAAGAACTTTCGAGATTTACATCTGAGGTAAAAGAAAAGAAAAAAGGTCTGTTCAACTTATTTGTTTCCGAAATACTTATTTCATCTTTTACTTCTATATTATTTTTATCTTTTAAGAATTTAGCTAAGTTTTCTTTCTTTCCTAAATAAATAGAGCGGTAATTATAGGCGCTAATACCACTGGCAATGCATTTAGCTTGCACTTCTATTTTATTCTGATCGGGTAATAATTTCAGGTCCAATATCTTTTGAGTAATAGAAACACCTTTTTGCATTATAAATACCCATTCTTCTGATTTAGGTTTTACAACCAATCCTTCCATATTCAGGCAGCGTTCGGGTACATTACTATAATACAATAAAGGCTCTGTGGCATCTGCAAAAAACTGATTCCCATCTATATTTACTAATGCAATCACATAATTGAAAAATTGCTGGAAAGGGTGATCTTTGCTTATTATCCCATTCTTACGCGTACTTAGGACAACGGGATATACTTCAATATCTGCAGCTTTCAGTAACCCTATCAAAAACAAGTTTATATTACCGGAATTACCACCTTTCTGTTTCACAAATTCCGAGACTCCTACATTTGCATATTTACTATAACCACCATTCCAATTGTAGTTCGATTTAACATATTGGATTATTTCTTCTGCTTTTTCTGTATTTGATTTACCCTGCAATTCTAAATTAGCAAATATCTTTTTTGCTTCCTTTTCACTATTTTTTATATACTTTCCAAAATTGTCATTCTTGAGAAAGTCATCACACATAGCTGTCCATGTTGTCATTATTTCCTGACTTCCTCCTCTAGGGTAATGTATTTTGGATAATTGGAAGTTTAAATTTATCATGTAATCATCTTCCGATGTAATAAATTCTTCATCTTTAAAGGCTGGCAGATTTTTCATACCAAAATCATACTTGACTTCTTTATATAATAATCGTCCAAAACGAATATCGTCTGATAGCAGATTAGATGTAAACTCATCCATACGAGAACGACCTTTCATTATATAGGTGTATTCATAATAAGGTATTGCCCTATATGTAAGTCGACTATATACAACAGGTATTTTATCCTGAAACATCCATTTTCTCATATTAAAGAAATAAGGAGTTGTAATTGTATAATTTAGTTCTATAATCGAACCTTCTCTTACATTAGATAGAGCTATTTTTTTTACTCTTACATTATCTTTAACTTTTTCTTCAAAGATATTTTTAGGATCTAATTCTGTTTTTACCAAAAGACCGTTTTCTTGATTAAAAGTTGTTCCTTGTATATTATCTACTATTTCCCAATCATTACTGCCCCAATAATATGGTATTTCAAAATTTGCATATTTAACTCCGGCTTGTTTTAGTATTTTTATCTTGATTCTCTTTTTCATTACAAGAAGAAAGCCTCGTTGATCGTCTCCCCGAAAAAAATATTCTCCAAAATTGTATAACACAAGAGCTTCAGCATCCTTATCTTTATCATATTCAGTCATAGACATTTCATATTGAGTCACTTTTCCTGAATCATAAATATAATTTTCCTGAGAATATCCCCAAATAGACATTTGAGTTATAAAAAAGATAAGAATGAATTTTTTCATAGTAATTCTAAATAATAATTTCTTTGTTCGTTATTTTTTATAGATATAATAAATTTATAAAAATTTGGATATTCAGATTTGGAATATCTACCCGAATAAACAATAATCTCTTTATTAACAACAAGCAGATCACCCTTTATGGCAAACCTTAATGAATATCGTCCGAAAACAGAATCCAATTCCACATCTTCTGGAATTTTAGAAAGCACTCTTCCTGCTAATTGATATATAATACAATCTTTATAATGTTCGGGATAGTCAAGTTGCAAATTAGTAGTTCTCTTTTCGGGAGATTCATATAATGGAATTTTTATTGGAAAAGGAGTTATAATAAGATTCTTCCCGTATTCTTTATATAAAGAATGTATTTTAGAATTGACTTTCATATTGATTTCCGCACTATCTCTGCTCTCTTTTTCAATCTTAAAATCATGAAGATCATAAGATCCCGACAAAATATTGTTACGGATATATTTATTTACAATATTCTGATTTACCTCCGAAGCTAAGTAATTCGTATTTTCGTAATCAATCCCTTTTTCAACCACTAAAAGTTCTATTTCTGATGTATTCAAATCAACTCTAAAATCGCGATGGCATAATACATCAGATAAAGTAAGTGCGGGTATATCTATCAAATGACTATTAGTCTCATCTACAAGTAAAGCCTTGCGACCCTGAGTGAAAGTTCCCATATATCCGAATGGTGTATTCTTAGATGTACACTCCAAATAAGTAGTATCTTTTCCAAAAGGAACAGTCAGAATTACATGATCAAAAGCCTGAGAAGGATATTTTGGGTCAATATCTATGATATCTTTTCCAGATTTAATAAGTGTATAATAAGACTTTATCCCTGCATATTTTAATATCGTTTGCATATAATTAGTCAGAGCCTTACAATCCCCATAGCCATTAGCCGACACATAGCTTGCAGGATAGGTTTGCAACCCTCCTAATTTGATACTAACGTTTATATATCGGGTATGGTCTTGCAAATATTTATAAAGAAGTCTGGCTTTTTCTTTATCATCATCAATCCCCGCAATCAAATTGCTTATTTTTTCTTGTTCGGTTAAAGGCAAATTATCCTTATTTTGATTTAGTCGGAATATCCAGTTTCCAAATGTCTTCCAACTTTCATTACTACCCTCTATCCCGTATTTAAAGTGTGTAGGAATAGCATATATCAAAGGAGCTTCTGTATCGTTTAAAGATCTATTTACCTCTTGCAACAATGGTGTATGACTATAATGCCATGTATAACGAATCACATCTGATAAGGTATCTACCAAAGGAACATCTATTCTGTTTTGTTTAAAAAGAATAGGCTGATTTATTGATGTTTCTAGGATTATTTTTCCAGATTTTACAGGCTGCTTAACTTCTGTATAATCGAGGGCAATGGCATTTATAAATTTTGAATAAGTAATCTTATAAGAGTAAACAATTCTGTATGGATAGACACTATGTTTTAGATTAAATGATTTCACATAATCATCACTATATAATGATATATCCGAAATAAAACTCCGGTCTTCAATATCCTTATTCTTCAACTTACGGATTATATTACCAGACAAATCTTCTATATGAGCATTCTCTATCGAAACTTTATCCCCCTTAGAATAAGGTATAAATATCTCAGCATCATAATCGCCCATGCGTTCGTTTATTTGCAAAACAACAGAATCTGTTCTGATAAGCTTATCTCCTTTTACTTGATTCAGAGAAGTGCATTGAATAATTTCACTTCTATAACTTTGAGCATACGAAATAAGATTTACTATAACTAGCAGTATAACAAATATATACCTCATTAAATTAAGATTTAAGGAATATTTGCAAATATATAAAAATAAGTAAAATAAAGAGCAGATTATCACATAATTTTCAGTTAAGCTTTATTACCGAAAATTTATGTAGAAAAGGCTCTGTAATAATAATAGTTTTTATAACTTTGTTCCCCTAAAAGTAGGATAATTAACATATCATGTCTTCGGAAAAAAAAATTAAAACAGCGTTAGTATCCGTTTATCATAAAGATGGACTGGATGAGATCTTAAAAAAGTTAAATAATCTGGGAGTTCGTTTCATCTCTACCGGAGGAACGAAGAGTTTTATAGAATCATTAGGCTTACCTTGTGAAGCCGTTGAAGACACCACCGGTTATCCGTCAATATTAGGCGGACGTGTGAAAACTTTACATCCTAAAATTTTTGGAGGAATCTTGTGTCGCAGAGAATTACCGGAAGATATGAAGCAAGTTAAAGCCTATGATATACACGAGATTGATCTTGTTATCGTAGATTTATATCCTTTCGAAGACACAGTTGCATCCGGAGCATCGGAACAAGACATTATCGAAAAAATAGATATAGGCGGTATTTCTTTAATACGAGCTGCTGCAAAAAACTTCAAAGATGTAATCATTGTTGCTTCCAAACAACAATATCAACCTTTGATGAATTTATTGGAAACTAAAGATGGAAAATCAGATATAAATGATAGGAAATTCTTTGCTAAAGAAGCTTTCTCCGTTTCATCATCATACGATACGGCTATCTTCAATTATATGGATAATAACGAAGGTTCAGCCTTCCGTTATGCCCAAGATAATGCGATGCCTTTACGTTATGGAGAAAACCCTCACCAGAAAGGATTTTTCTATGGAAACTTTAATGAAATATTCGATCAGTTACACGGACGAGAAATTTCATACAACAACCTCTTAGATGTAGAATCAGCCGTTAGTCTTATCAGCGAATTTGACGAAACCACAGTTGCTATACTAAAACATAACAATGCATGTGGCATAGCATCACGCAGCACCGTAGCCGAAGCATGGAAAGATGCCTTAGCCGGCGATCCGGTATCAGCATTCGGTGGCATTATTGTTAGTAATAAGAAGATAGACAAAGCTGCGGCTGAAGAGATGAATAAAATCTTTTTTGAGATTGTCATTGCCCCTCAGTATGATGAAGACGCACTTGAAATATTAGAGCAAAAGAAAAACCGTATCATCCTGAAACAAAAACAATCTGTAAACGGAACAAAACAATTTCGCTCATTATTGAATGGAGTATTAGTTCAGGATAAAGATTTAAGTGTGCAGACTGCCAACGATTTAAAACTAGTTACAAGTAGACAATTGCAAGAAACAGAACTTGAAGATTTGTTATTTGCGAATAAGCTTGTAAAGCATACAAAATCGAATGCAATCATTCTGGTAAAAAACAAACAGTTGTGTGCAGGAGGTACAGGTCAGACATCTCGTGTAGATGCCTTGAAACAAGCCATAGAGAAAGCCAATTCATTTGGATTTAACCTAGACGGCTCAGTTATGGCTTCAGATGCCTTTTTCCCATTTCCTGACTGTGTAGAAATAGCCGGAAATGTAGGTATTACAGCAGTTGTACAGCCCGGAGGCTCAATAAAAGACGACTTGTCTATCGAATATTGTAACGAACATAATATTTCAATGGTTATGACCGGAATACGACATTTCAAACATTGATCTAGAAAGAAATTAGAAAGTATATTAATAAAATTAGAATATGGGATTATTCTCTTTTACACAAGAAATAGCAATTGACCTAGGTACGGCCAATACGATTATAATACACAATGGAAAGATCGTTGTGGATCAGCCTTCAGTTGTGGCATTAGAACGAAAATCGGGTAAGGTTATAGCAGTAGGTGAGAAAGCTCGCCAAATGCATGGTAAAACCCATGAAGATATACGTACGATAAGACCGTTGAAAGACGGAGTTATTGCAGATTTTACGGCCGCCGAACAAATGATTCGCGGATTGATAAAAATGTTTAATAACAAGAGTAGACTTTTCTCTCCGTCATTGCGTATAGTTATCTGTATACCATCAGGTAGTACAGAAGTAGAAACCCGTGCTATCCGCGACTCGGCAGAACATGCCGGCGGACGAGATGTATATATGATATACGAGCCTATGGCAGCAGCATTGGGTATCGGTCTGGATGTTGAAGCACCCGAAGGAAACATGATCGTTGATATAGGTGGAGGTACAACAGAAATTGCCGTTATATCATTGGGAGGTATAGTATCTAACAAATCAATAAAGATAGCCGGAGACGACCTTACTGAAGATATTCAAGAATATATGGGGCGTCAACACAATATAAAAGTAGGAGAGCGCACTGCCGAGAATATAAAGATAGCAGTAGGAGC
This sequence comes from Dysgonomonas sp. UBA5412, assembly GCA_002409595.1. Classification (GTDB taxonomy): domain Bacteria; phylum Bacteroidota; class Bacteroidia; order Bacteroidales; family Dysgonomonadaceae; genus Dysgonomonas. Next base: position 21,967 of record DHNQ01000017.1, on the reverse strand, counting down.
AGCTCTTACCGAATTGCCTGACGAGGAGGTTCCGGAAGATTTTATAGTTCATGGACCTAACAGAATGACATCTTTGCCGATGGATATTCCCGTTTCGTATCAGGAAATGGCACATTGCTTGGATAAATCTTTATCTAAAATGGACTCTGCGATCCTAAGTGCATTAGAGCAAACACCACCCGAACTGTATGCAGATATTGTTCGAAACGGTATATATATTACAGGAGGAGGAGCTTTGTTGAGAGGACTCAGCAAACGCTTTTCGGACAGAATTGGTATTCGCTTTATTGTAGCAGACGATCCGCTCCATGCAGTAGCAAAAGGCACAGGTATAGCATTGAAGAATATTGAAAAATTCAATTTCTTGATGAGATAATCATGTCCTAAAGATGTATTATGGACTATATATTAAATAGATAGAATCCCGAAATGTGAATTATGCGTAACCTAATAAACTTCTTATTAAAGAATAGTGCATGGTTTGTTTTCATATTTCTGGAAATAATTTGCTTCTATTTAATATTCAGCGGTAATTCATATCAAAAAAGCGTATTCTTAAACTCTTCCACCGAAATAACCGGAAGAGTTTATGCCATATCAGGAAGTATATCATCGTATTTTGGTCTTCATCAAGAAAATCAGGATCTACTGCTCAAAAATGCAGAAATGCAATCTGAAATAAACAGATTAAAAAACTATTTATTTCAAGTAGAAGCAGATTCGCTAAAGACAGAAGCCTTTGTTAGAGATTCTCTCGGTTATAGAAGTGAACCTCATTTCATAATTGCCCGAATAGAGAAAAACAGTATCTCAATGGTTGATAATTATATAATTATTAATAAGGGGAAGACAGACGGGGTTAAGACAGATATGGGAGTAATCTCTCAACAAGGTATAGTGGGAGTAGTCAGAGATGTAAGTACCAACTATGCCATTATCCAACCTGTATTGAATCCGCACAGCCGATTTAGTTGTAAGTTATTAAATTCGAATGCGGCAGGTATATTAGTTTGGGAGGGAGGAGATTCCCGATATGCAAAATTGACTGAATATCCTAAATACGAGAAAGTAGAAAAAGGGGATACAATTATAACAAGTGGTTTTTCCGACTTTTTCCCCGAAGGGATTATGGTTGGAACAATAGAAGAATATAAAAGTGAAACTGATGATAATTTTTATAGCTTAACTATAAAGTTATCAACAGACTTTGGAGCGTTGAAGAATGTATTCTTAATCAACAATACAAACGAGGAGATAAAGGAATTAGAGAATAAGGTTAAGAATGTTAAAAAATAACATTATAAAATATCTATTGATGTTTATCATACTTGTTCTATTACAAGTATTGGTATTCAACAGAATATCGTTATTCGATTATGCTGTTCCTTTTGCATATATATACTTTATTATCAAATTGCCCATAGGATGTAATAGAAACCTAACCACTTTTCTGGGATTTTTACTTGGTTTTGTAATTGATATTTTTTGCAATACGCCCGGTATTAATGCGGCAGCAACCACATTAATTGGATTTGTATGCCATCCGATACAGAATCTATTCTTTATGACAGACGATTATAATGAGCAAACACCAAGCTTTAATCTTCTTGGTGCGGCGTTCATAAAGTTTATGATCTTTATGACATTGATACATCACGTTGTTTTAATATCCATAGAATCATTTTCATACTTTAATCTTGAGCTTGTCTTACTCCGAATACTCTTATCATCCGTACTCACATGTATTCTCATTTTTGCATTTGAAGGACTCTCTTTAAAGAAGAAAAGCTCATGGCAAAAAACATCTTAGATCTTAGTAAAAGAAAATATGTATTAGGCGGTATAGCCTGTGGCATAATTCTTATCTACATAGTCCAATTATTCAATTTACAAATCATAAAAAGTGAATATAAGGATTCTGCAGACGGTAATGCCTTCTTTAACAGAACCCTTTATCCATATAGAGGAACTATATCTGATAGAAAAAATCGCTTACTAGTATATAATCAACCTACGTATGATTTAGTTTATATACCTCGAGAAGTACAACCTTTCGATACTCTTGATTTTTGTAAAACATTGGGGATAGACAAAGAATTCTTTGACAAACGAATAAAAGATATAAAAGACCGTAGGTTAAATCCGGGATATTCGAGCTATACATTGCAAACTTTTATGACTCAGATGAATGCTCAGGAAAGTGGATTGCTGCAAGAGAAGCTATATAAATATCAAGGCTTCTTTATTCAGAAAAGAACTTTACGCCAATATAATTATCACAATGCCGGATTACTGTTAGGCTATGTTGCAGAAGTAAGTAAGACGCAAATAGAAAACGATAATTACTATGTAAGAGGAGACTATGGAGGTAAATCAGGTCTAGAACTATCTTATGAAAAATATTTGCGAGGAGAAAAGGGTACTGAAATTCTTTTAAGAGATGCACATGGGCGTATTCAAGGAAAATATGAAGACGGAAAGAATGATATTGCTCCGGTATCGGGAAAAGATCTTACATTATCCATTGATATAGATTTGCAAGCTTATGGCGAACATCTGATGCAAAATAAAGTGGGTAGTATAGTTATGATAGAACCATCCACCGGAGAAGTCTTGTGTATGGTAACTTCACCAACCTATGACCCGTCTATGTTATTAGGACGAGACTTTGGGAAAAACTATAAAGAGTTAGAAAACAATCCTCTTACCCCTTTACTAAACAGAGCGATACAAGGAATGTATCCTCCCGGATCAACATTTAAAACGACTCAAGGGCTGATCTTTTTGCAGGAGGATATTATTAACGAAAATACACTCTTCTCATGTCATGGAGGATACCCTCCATTAGGTGGACGACCTAAATGTCACCCACATGGCTCACCATTATCTCTTGTGCCGGCTATTGCTACATCTTGTAATTCTTATTTCTGCTATGGATTGGCGGCAATGATTGGCAACCGCAAAAAATATAAGAGTTCGCCGGATGCAATGAATGTTTGGAGAGACTATATGGTTGATATGGGATTTGGGTATCCAATAGGAGTAGACTTGCCTTCCGAAAAGAGAGGATTTATACCTAATGGTACATTTTACAGCCGTAGCTTCAAACGAGAAAACTGGAATGCATCAAATGTAATATCCATTGCAATAGGTCAGGGAGAGGTTACAGCAACACCTTTGCAGGTGGCTAATTTGGCAGCAACAATAGCTAATCGTGGACATTATTATGTGCCTCATGTTGTTAGACAAATACAAGATACACCGTTGGAAAGTAAATATACCAAAAGAAAAGAGACAGGTATCAATAAAAGTCATTATGAAACTATTGTGGAAGGGATGGCAAATGCTGTTACCGGAGGTACTTGTAGGGGAGCAAACTTATTGCCGGATATAGAAGTCTGTGGGAAAACGGGAACAGCAGAAAACCCTCACGGTAAAGACCACTCTATATTCATGGGGTTCGCACCTAAAAACAATCCTAAAGTGGCAATATTTGTAATCGTGGAAAATGCCGGATTTGGAGCTACATTCGGTGTTCCCATCGGTAGGCTTATGCTTCAGAAATACCTCAAAGGAGAGATTCCCGAAAATGAGAAGTATATTGAAGACAGAATTGTAAATACATCAATTCTACCTCAATCCTTCTTTAGCTGGAGCCGAAGCAATAATAAGAATACCGAGTTTATACAATCAGCTCCGATTAAAGATAGTCAGGAGGAAAACAGTATAACTCCTTTTGCTCCTGAGAATAAAGATAACGAATAAAGAACGTCTTATATTAAAAGATGTATCAGAGAGAAGATGAAAATATAAAGAAGAGTATAGACTGGTTTACTATAATCCTATACGTAATCCTTATCTTAGGAGGATGGTTCAGTATTTATGGAGCCAGCTATCAATATGAGCATGCCACCAGTATGTTCGACTTATCCAGCCGTGCAGGTAGTCAATTGGTCTGGATGGGTACATCTTTGGCTCTTGGTTTTATTATACTGAAACTGGATAGTAACCTATACGATATATTAGCCTATTATATATATGCAGCATTCATACTGCTCTTATTAGTCACAGTCTTCATTGCCCCGGATACGAGGGGCTCGCGATCGTGGCTGGTAATAACCGATACTATAAAGTTGCAGCCGGCTGAGTTTGCCAAATTTGCAGTGGCATTAGCATTAGCTCGATTCTTGAACAGCTATAATTTTAAGCTTTTAGAACCAAAGAACTTACTGACTATTGCAGGAATAATATTTGTACCTATGCTATTGATATTCTTGCAAAAAGAAACCGGATCAGCGCTCGTATATACAGCTTTTGTACTCATGTTATACAGAGAGGGGCTTCCGGGTATAATCTTATTCCTTGGTGCTTCTGCTGTTGTATTTTTCGTTGTTGGACTCAAATATTCAGAAACGGATATAGGCATAATCTCAATGGGAGAATTCATATCTATTATATTAGTCATATTGGTTAGTATCGGGCTCGTAATCAGCTATCGGAAAGATGGAATTGCTGCACGAAATATCTTCTTAGGGTCGCTTGTAATCTTCGGGCTATCATATTTAGGAATGTTAATCGGTATCCCAATTGATTTTGGTATAGTGGCACTTGTTGCCTTAGTAGCACTTGTTGTATATCTATTGTTCTTGGCTAAGAAGTATTGGTCTAAGACCTATCTGCTTACAGCCGTATTTGCAATCACGAGTATATTCTTCGTCAGCTCTATCGACTATATTTTCAACGATGTTATGCAACCGCATCAGCAAATGCGTATCAAAGTGACGTTGGGTATGGAAGACGACCTGATGGGAGCAGGATACAACGTTAATCAGTCTAAGATAGCAATAGGATCAGGCGGACTGGAAGGAAAAGGGTATCTTAATGGAACACAAACGAAACTAAAATATGTTCCTGAACAAGATACTGACTTCATTTTCTGTACAGTAGGAGAGGAACAGGGTTTCATTGGCTCAGTCGTAGTTTTATTATTGTTTCTTACCCTCATTCTACGGCTAATCTATTTGGCTGAAAGGCAGAAGAATACATTTGGACGGGTGTATGGATATTGTGTAGCCAGCATATTTCTTTTTCACGTTGCCATCAATATCGGGATGGTAATCGGACTCACTCCGGTGATTGGTATTCCATTGCCATTCTTTAGCTACGGAGGATCGTCTCTCTGGGGATTTACTATTCTTTTGTTTATCTTTCTCCGTATAGATATGGCTAGAAAGCGTAGATAATTAGTTGTTTATCAAAAAAATGGCTAACTGTTCGTAATTATCCAATCTCATTTTTTGAGTCTTAGTCTCTACAACTATATTATCGGGAGATTCTACAATTAGTGAAAATAATACATCGGTATCATTTTCCAAAGTTGCCGCATAACCATGCTTTTCTATTATATTCTTAGTCCAATGATACAAATAGCCTTTTGCCTTGATAATTACCTTTTTATCACTTTTGCGATTGGGTAAAAAGTTTCCCGAATTTTTATCAAATACGATATTGTCTCCTTTGAAGAAATGAGCCATTTTATCCGATAAAATAATGTCCTCAGTAACTCCGATAGTCAACCCCTTGTCGAGGGATAAAAGCCATAAGCGATCGGCGAGGAGCAAGGCCATGTCTATATCGTGTGTAGATAGTAATACTGCTTTATTGTGATTAATAGCCAGATTATGAAGTAGATTCATTATTTCTATGCGGCTTTCTATATCTAAAAATGCGGTTGGTTCGTCCAGAATAACTATCGGGCACTCTTGAGCTAAAGCTTTAGCTATCATTGCTTTCTGACGCTCTCCATCAGATAATTGGGCTACATATTCATTTGCTTTATGAATTATGCCCACATCCTGCATCGCTTTTTGTACAATTTCTTTATCCTCTTTAGTCAATTGACCGAAGAAACCCGTATATGGGTAACGCCCCAATTCGACTAACTCTCTCACTAACAATCCACCAACAGATGTTTTATCAGTTAGTACAAGTCCGAGTAATTGCGATAATTCCTTTTCAGAATAATCTTGCAGCAGTTTATCCTGCAATCTGATACTACCATTCAACGTAGGTTGTGAAGCACTTATCGTCCGCAAAAGGGTCGACTTTCCTGCACCATTTGCACCCAGTAAACAAACTAATTCTCCCTGATAGAGATCGAATGAAAGGTCGTTATACAAAGCCGTAACATCGCTATGCTTTGTTTTTGCATATCCGATTCCTATATTTTTAGCCGATATAATAGTCTCCTTTAACATTCTTGCGTATTTATAATTTTAACTAAAAGGTTACAAACTTGTACTGTTTTTGATCGTTTTTTCTTTTTCTGCTTTTTGTAACCTTAAAATATTTTCCTCTTTATATAGATAAACAATTGAGTTTATAAATCAATTAAAATATTGTATCTTCTTCTGATTCAGTATCACATAAATAATTACCGGAGCCCCGAATATTGGTGTTATTGCATTTAGCGGTAAAACACCTGAAGCGCCTGGCATCACACTGATAAGATTACAGATCAATGCCATAGCAGCCCCAATCAATATTGTAAGAGGAAGCAATGATTTATGATTCGACGTGCCTAGCAGCAAACGCGCTATATGCGGAACCGCTAGACCAATGAATGCGATCGGACCACAAAAGGCACAAGTTATAGCTGTAAGCAAGCCTGCACACATGAGTAAAAGAAAACGTACCAACTTAATATTTACACCAAGATTGGCGGCATAACGTTCGCCCAACAATAAGGCATTCAAAGGCTTAATTAATAATACAGATAGTAATAATCCCACACTTACCACTATGCAATAAAAAGGTAATTGATCGGTAGATACTCCCGAAAAGTCACCCATTCCCCATATCATAAACGAATAAGCATCTTCGCTCGTACTCCAGAATTTGAGTATCGATATGACCGAAGACGTGAGGTAGCCGATCATAATTCCAATTATGAGCAACATTATATTATTACGCACAACGGAGGCAAAGCCCATAATAATAGCTAGAATAAAAGCTGCTCCTACAAAAGCACCGAATACTATGGTCATGGAATATGACAGATCAAATCCTCCAACCGAACCGATGGTATTTCCGAGCAATAGAATTACTAAAGCAACACCAAGGTTGGCTCCTGCACTTATACCTAGTATGCCGGCATCAGCAAGCGGATTGCGAAAAGCTGTTTGTAAAAGAAGTCCCGAAACGGCAATGCCTCCACCGGTAAATAAGGCTGTAATAGCCTGCGGCAAGCGCGATTCGAGAACGATATATCTCCAAGCTTGTTTCTCAACTTCATTTCCTGCCAATATATCGAGAATGGCATGTCCCGGAATTGATACAGAGCCTAGAAATAAGTTTGCAAGAAATAATAATGGAATACTTATGATAAAAAACAGACTGTACAGTAATCCTTTAGGCATCGAAAATTCAAGTTTATATTTATTTTTTAAAACGGAGCAAAGAATCAATTTATCATCAAAACTCTTTGCTCCGTTTCTTATACATTCAGCTTAGATCAATATAGTACCTTATATTTATCTCCGGTTTCCTTTACCACATTACGATAAAATTCTTTCGGATATCCCACACGTTCGGGAGAAGAAGGTTTACCATATTTGTTGCGAATAAACTCACCATCTTTCTCTTTACGCACTATACCATCCATATATTTTATGATCAGAAATTCGCCCAGTTTTTTCCAATTATCCAAAGCATATTCAGCCTGAGAGCCACTATATTTTGTTAGAAATTGAACTGCTTTTTCGGGAGATTCGTTGTATAATGCTAAAGCTTCCTTTTCAGTTTTATCTTGCTCTGCAAAAAACTTACTTTCCAATGCTTTTTGAGTTTTTTCCAGATCAGGGTGCATATAATTGTATTTATTATAAACCATATTCGATACCCAATTCTGAATCCAGAAACTAGAAGTCCATGAAAAAGTATATAAATCGCCGTTTCCTTCTCTATAACATTCAGGCACTTCTGTTATCGAACAATACATAGGCGTAAATACTGTCTGAGCCGCATCGTCCGTACCAAACCACAATACTCCACCAATGGCATTTGGCAACCAAGAACGCATTTGTGAAGTGAATACAAAACCCGATTGCTGAGTTGCGATAGGGCGTTCGTTGCAATACTCTACCGAATCGGACTGCCACGTCAATGGCGCCCAACGATATGGAGACTTAAATGGTCCTGCACCTATATCCTCAGACCAATCCAAAGCTGTACCTTCATAATGATCTCTCATCATATTCTGCACATCTGCCAACGATAGTTTTTTGTCCGGCTTAATGTATAAAGGCATTGGCTCTTGAGTTTTACCCTGTGCATACGTCACATATTTAGCCATATCCTTACTGTTGCGGTTAAAGAAACTCCATACACGAGCTTCGCAGAAACGTTGTCCTCCGAAGTCTAACGGATTGTATGCTTTAGCAAAACTAAAGTCTTTATCTTTACCGTTATAATAACCTTTTTCTTTAGCAAACGAAATCACATCTTTAGAATAAATACAATTAGCAGGATCGTTCAGAGGAAATTGTTGAATACGCGCTTGATTAGCATGAGCCGAAATACAATCGTCCGGTATGCGAACCGCTACCCATACAGTTCCTTTGTTTCCCTTACCTTTTCCTATCATTTCCAATACCCATATTTCGTTAGGGTCACCAATAGAAAAAGATTCACCACCACTGTAATATCCATATTCAGCTGTCAGATCTGCCATTATCTTGATAGCTTCTCTTGCAGTCTTAGCCCTTTGCAATGTTATATATATGAGACTACCATAATCCATTATGCCATCAGGATCAGCTAACTCTTCGCGTCCGCCAAAAGTAGTTTCGCCAATAGTAACCTGATGTTCATTCATATTACCTACCACATTATAGGTTTGAGCCGCCTGAGCAATTTCGCCCATATATCGACCGGTATCCCATTCATATACTTTAAGCATATCGCCTTTAGCCCATTTTTTTGCAGGCCAATGATAAAGCTCGCCAAATAAAGCATAAGAATCTGCCGAATATGTTATAATGGTAGACCCATCGACAGAGGCATTTTTACCTACTAAAAAATTCGTACATGCAAATATGCGATTCTGAGAGACTATACAAAACAGCAATAGAAATAATAATATTTTTCTCATAGTTTATTTTATTATAAATGTAAAGATACTTGATTATTTATAAAGTATGAAACAGAATGAATAAATATACAAAAGTAATCTGTTGCGTAATTTACAGAAGTATATTAGTGAAATATAATAAATAAATATCTATAGTTTACATAAGTAAACAAAGCAACATGTATAAATATATATCTTGCAATATACAAAAGTAATCACGTGCGTAATATACAGTTGTATAAATCATAAAATCAATTAAAATATTACTATTAATATACTATATACTAGTTAATTAATGGTTATATATTAACTTTTAATATAAGGTGATCGGTAGAATAGGAGGGATATTCTGTGAAAATGGCTAATAATAACCTATATAATAATAAATAATATCCTTTAAATTAGAAATTTATATATAAAATATGAATTAATTATTGATAGTGTATATTTACTATTTACATCTCTAAATAGAACATTTGTATATATCTAAATATAATTGTAAACAACAAACGTAAACAACAAAAATTTCCTTTTGTAAAATATATTATTTACATTTGTTACATCAATATATATCTATATGAAAGATAGAATTAGACAAATAATGGAAAACGAGCAGCTTTCACCATCAGCTTTTGCCGATAAGCTGCAATTGGGGCGTGCCGTAATATCTCACATATTGAACGGAAGAAACAATCCAAGCCTCGATGTTGTCTCGCGAATACTATCCAATATGAATTATATAAATCCTGATTGGTTGATAACCGGAAATGGAAGTATGTACAAAACTGAAAAAGAATCTCAGAATTTTACAACATCACAAACTCCCATTCATAATTCTGCACCTAGCAGAAATCAGCCCGATTTATTCTCTCAGAATTATGTATCACCGACCATTGTTCAGGAAGAATCAGAATATCGCAAGGAAAATATAGTTGAGCAACCGGAAAAAACGAATAATATTAATGATAATCAGAATATTATATACAAAAAAGCTGTGGAACGAAAAATAAGCAAGATAATTATTTACTATACCGATAATACATTCGAAACGTTTAATGCAGATCATAGTCCCCTATAAAGGGTATAAAATCGTTTGTTCTTAAATTTTTCACTCTACTCGATTCATTAATTATTAATTAATACGATTTAAGTTTAGTCGTCATAGCAGAAACTGTTTATCCAATTTTAGAATAAGCTCAAACTTTAGTAACTTTGCACTCTAGTAAATTTTCAACTTAAAAGAACAGGTAAATGAAAAAAATGCTGGATTTAGTTGTTACCGAAAACAACCAACTAAACCAAAACTATTGCCTAATAAAGCTTACCACAACAGACAATGATCCTTTGCCGGATATGCTTCCGGGGCAATTTGTAGAAGTAAAGGTTGACGGATCGCCATCTACCTATCTGCGTCGTCCTATCTCTGTAAATTTTGTAGATAAAACTAAAAATGAACTTTGGCTATTGGTTCAGGCAATTGGAGACGGTACGAAAAAAATGTGTGAATATAAGCAAGGCGACTATATAAACCTATTGCTTCCTTTAGGCAATACTTTTACTTTGCCGGATAATAATAATAATACCCAAGAACTGTTACTTATCGGAGGAGGCGTCGGAACAGCCCCAATGCTATATCTTGGAGCTTGCCTCAGAGAGAAAGGATTCAAGCCTAAATTTCTACTCGGAGCAAGGTCTAAAAATGATTTATTACAATTAGACGACTTTGCCAAATATGGAGAAGTGTTTTGCACTACGGAAGACGGCAGTTATGGCGAAAAAGGATACGTTACAGATCATTCTGTATTAAAAAGCACTCGTTTTTCATCCATTTATACCTGCGGACCTAAACCCATGATGATGGCTGTGGCAAGATATGCAAATGACAATAAAATAAACTGTGAGGTATCTCTCGAAAACATGATGGCATGCGGCTTTGGAGTATGTTTATGTTGTGTAGAGAAGACCCACGAAGGGAATGTATGTGTATGCACAGAAGGACCCGTATTTAATATAGAAAAGTTGACATGGATAAACTAAGTGTAAACATAGGTAAACTGCATCTAAAGAACCCGGTAATGACAGCATCGGGTACTTTTGGGTACGGAAAAGAGTATTCAGACTTTATAAATGTATCGCGAATAGGTGGTATTTTCGTAAAAGGAACTACCATTCGGGAGCGTCAAGGGAATGATTATCCACGTATGGCAGAGACACCATCGGGTATGTTAAACGCTGTGGGACTGCAAAATAAGGGTGTCGACTACTTTGTTTCCAACATATATCCTGAGATAAAAGACTTTGATACAAATGTAATAGTTAACGTATCAGGTTCAACAATTGAAGATTACGTAGAATGTACCGAAAAACTGGTAAATCTGGATAAAATACCGGCTATCGAATTAAATATTTCATGTCCTAATGTAAAAGAAGGCGGCATGGCTTTTGGCACATCGGCTTGCTCGGCAGGAGATGTTACTAAAGCCGTTCGTAAGGTATGGGACAAAACCCTTATTGTAAAGCTATCGCCAAACGTAACCGATATTACAGAAATAGCAAAGGCCGTAGAGAATGAAGGTGCAGATGCTATCTCGCTCATCAATACATTGTTAGGGATGGCTGTTGATATTAACAAAAAGCGTCCTGTATTGTCTACTATCACCGGAGGGCTTTCCGGTCCATGTGTAAAACCCGTTGCCTTGCGAATGGTATGGCAAACGTACAATGCTGTAAAGATTCCGATAATAGGTATGGGCGGAATATCTTGCTGGCAGGATGCAATAGAATTTATCTTAGCCGGATCTTCAGCAATACAAATAGGAACTCATAATTTTGTAGATCCTACAATTTCGCTGAAAGTGATTGATGGCATAGCCGAATATCTGGACAAGAATAATATAAATTCGATATCCGAACTGGTGGGTGCACTACAGGTCTAGAATAAGGATCAAGAACATATTATATGAAAGGATAATGCAACATTGCATTATCTTTTTTGCTTAAAATAATATAAAATTTGCAAAACAAAATCTGATTTCACCTAAAACATAAGACTTTATCAGATAAAAGAACATAATTTTGATACTTATGCGTAAAGTATTAATTATCTTTATAATAGTCTGTAATTGTGGCTTTTTGAAATCTCAGGAATCAACTCCCTCTGATTCAGTAAAGACAGAAAAAAAGAATATCATCAAACGCGTTATTGATTATTTCGAGAATTCGAATGAAGTGAATAATGATAAACGTTTTGATTTTTCTATCATAGGAGGACCACATTACTCGAGCGATACAAAATTTGGACTGGGGCTTGTAGCTTCAGGCTTATATCGGTTAGACAGAAATGATTTAAGTATGTCGCCGTCAAATGTTTCTTTATATGGTGATATTACAACAACCGGAGCTTATGTTATAGGCATAAGTGGCAATACATTATTTCCTCAATTGAAATATCGGATTGATGCTGATATGTATTTTTCATACAACCCTAGCAGATATTGGGGTGTAGGCTATACAGCCGGACGCAAAGACCATTATTCAAAGTTTGACAATGTAACAAGTGAGATAAAAATTGATTTTCTGAAAAGAATTGGCAAATCGGGATACGTAGGTTTGACAGGAAATTTTAGAAATATAAGAGGTCAAGCTTTTGAAGACATTAGCCTTTTGAACGGAGCCAGAGACAAATCAACAGCTGTTGGGGGAGGATATATTCTATCTTACGATTCCAGAGATTTCATTCCCAATCCGTATTCAGGTATTTACTTGAAACTGGAACAGATATTTTATCCCAAGTTTATGGGGAGTACCTACGAATTTAATAAGATCGAATTTATATTCAGATACTACAAAGAGGTTTGGAAAGGCGGAGTAATGGCATACGATCTTCAAGGTATATTCAATAATGGAGATACATCTTGGAACATGATGTCCGGCATGGGCAATTCTCATCAGATGCGTGGATATTATGCCGGAAGATACAGAGACAAGAAGCTGGTACAGACACAGGTAGAACTAAGACAACATGTATATAAACGCAGTGGGGTCGCACTGTGGGCGGGAGCAGGAAACATTTTCCCCAAGTTTTCAGCTTTCGACTGGTCAGAAACACTTCCCACATTTGGTATAGGATACCGATGGGAATTTAAGAATCGAGTAAATGTTCGTCTCGACTACGGTATAGGTAAGGGAGAATCGGCATTTTATTTTAACATAAACGAAGCATTCTAGCTATAATATCAACGTAATGGAATTAAAAAAACATTGGAATAGTTTTATAACTAATCCGTTCGGTGTATTCATATTTTTCATCTTAGTAAATCTCATACCCAATATAGGATTAATATTTACTGAGCCTTTCTCTTTTATGGGTAAAGTCGTATTAATAACCTCCCCATTAGGTATTTATTTTCTGGTTTTCACCTTATCAAAAAATATTGGGCTAATACAATTATTATTGTTTCCTCTTTTGGTTTTACATGCTTTTCAGATTGTAGTATTTTATCTTTTTGGAGAGGATGTAATTGCCGTAGATATGTTCCTGAATGTTGTAACAACCAATGTTACAGAGGCGGGAGAAGTATTAAACAGTATTCTGCCTTCGGTTATTTTTGTTATTGTGATATACATACCTACTTTAATTATTGCATTCAAGGCCTTTAGGAAAAAGACTTATTGGAATACTCCTATCAGAAAGAAAATATTTTTTTCCGGGGCAGGTATCTTACTCTTATCTTACATTCTGAGCTTTACGGCTCAAAATAGAGACACTGATACATTTACTCTATATCAAGACGTATACCCTGTCAATGTATTGTATAATCTTGATTTTGCGATACATAAATGGAATAGAAGCGAACAGTACAAAGAAACATCCAAAGGCTTCTCATTCGGAGCGCACAAAGAAATAAGCTCTGAGAAACGTGAAATATATGTTTTGGTCGTAGGCGAAACCGGTCGGGCTGAAAATTGGGAACTTTATGGATATTCACGCAATACAACACCCAAATTGGCTCAAGACTCGAATATTGTATTTTTTAGGGATGCCATAACTCAGTCCAATACCACTCACAAAAGTGTTCCTATCATAATGTCGGCAGCCTCGGCTGAGAATTATGATATAATATATGATCAAAAAAGTATAATATCAGCTTTTAAAGAAGTTGGATTTACCACTGTTTTTATATCCAATCAATCGGCAAATCATACTTTTACAGATTATTTTGCTCAAGAGGCAGATTATTTGGATTATTACAGACACTTCAACGATCAGGTCAACAATCACGATGAAGCCTTATTACCTAGATTTAAACATTATATAGATTCCATACCCGGAAATTTATTCATCGTGCTACATACCTATGGTTCGCACTTTAATTATAAAGAACGTTATCCGGACTCATTTTCAGTCTTTACACCGGATAATGTAAAAGAAATAAAACGGTCGGAAAGAGACATTTTAGTTAATGCCTACGATAATACAATTCTTTATACCGACAATTTTTTGCACAGTGTAACACAAATATTAACAGAGTCAGAGGCTTCTGCTACTATGTTTTACTCGTCAGATCATGGAGAAGATATTTTGGACGACAAACGCCAGCGTTTTTTACACGCATCGCCCAATCCGACCTTCTATCAGTTGAAGATACCGATGCTCATCTGGTTTTCGAAACAGTATAAAGAAGATTTTCCGTCCGATGTAGCCAACGCTTTAGCCAACAAAGACAAACCCGTTGCTACCAATGCAGCCTTTCACACAATATTAGATATGGCTCATATACACAGCAACTATTTTGATACAGACCTTTCGTTGGTAAGCGAAAATTTCAAGACTGTAAAAAGAATGTATATTAACGATCACGACAAACCTATATTCTTTTATAATGCGGGATTGAAAGATGAAGATAGAAAGCTGATCAATGAAAGAAACATGTATCATTAATGTTTAAATATCAATGGATTATGAAAAATTTAAGAAGTAAGATAAAATTACTGGGTATTCTCAGTCTATTATCTGTATCTGTCATCAATGCACAAAAGAAAGAAACAGTAGAACCAATCGCATTCGGAGACATGAATCATTGGAGAGTAAGACAGATAAAAGAATCGAAAATTATAGGTGGAAATACCAAATATTTGTATGCAATAGCTACTGGCGATACACTGAAAGATATAGCATATAAAAAGACCGATTCACCTTGGGGAGTATCTTCTGTTTTGGCTAAAGTAAAAGGTGTGACAAAAACGAGTATCACGGTTTTTCCCGAAAAAAGAGATAATGGCTCTTGTGCCCGCTTGGAAACACGAATAGAAAAATGTACTGTACTAGGACTTATCAATATAAATGTATTAGCTAGCGGAACTATATTCTTGGGAGAAATGGTAGAGCCGATCAAAGATACCAACAATCCGCAGTCTAAAATGATTGCAGGTATTGCTTTTACAAAACGTCCTAAAGCCGTGCAATACGACTATAAGGTGACTACGGGTGGCGACTGCATTCAGGCAACAGGCTTTAGCAAACAAAAAAAGGTAAACAGAAAAGACATGGCTGAAGTACAAGTCTTGCTGCAAAACAGATGGGAAGATGCCGATGGTAATATCTATGCAAAGCGCGTAGGTACAGGTTGGGAACGATTTGACAAAACAGTAGAGCATTGGCAAAACAATCACCGACTTGAGGTACATTATGGAAATATTTCTACCAAAAGTTTTTATGAACCATACATGGGGCTTAAAGACGGAGAGCAAGCCTATTATACACGAAACAGCAAAGGTAATATTGTTCCGATACGTGAAGTAACATGGGCATTGCCTACCGAAAAGGTAACACACATTATATTACAATTTTCATCGAGCAATGGCGGAGCTTACACCGGAAGCACAGACAGCAAATTGTGGATAGACAATGTGAAATTGGTATATTAAAAAAATAAGACAATAAAAAGGCGAATGATCTATCATTCGCCTTTTTGTTTATAACACAATAGCATATCTTTTTTCTTATTTCACATAACCGATTGCCTGCACAAGCGCAATCTCTTGCTGATCTGTAAGTTTCATTGCATTATGCAAATCTGGTCTTGTGAAAGAACCTCTCGCCACAGCTCCCAATCCTGCTGAAGCACAGTAGAGATAAACATTTTGTACTGAAAATCCAGTATCTATAAGTCCGGCATCACGCTTGTTTTTATCCAAATTTATTACATAAATCAATGATAAAGAAGCATTATTCGAAATATTAGGTTGTCCCAGAGCTGCTCGAAAATCACCTTTTTCTTTCAGTACTAACTTATTGTCCTTTGCATCGTAAAAATAAATGCCTGTACTAAACATTACATATACATCAACCTCTTGTTTATTTTGAGAAGAAGGCACTGTACGTTTGTCTTCTCGGTTGAAACCATAAGCAGCCCAAAGCATATCCGATAAAATCTGAGGAGGCAGATTCTTTTTTTCGAAATTGCGATGCGTTTGTCGTGCATTCAAGGCATCCATCAACGGTTTTCCACCAGTACGATTTGGTGGCACAAGCTGAATATCCTGAGCTGACATATAACCGACTACGGACAATAAAATGATAATAAATAAACTTTTTTTCATAATAGGAATAGTTATTTTTTGACATAGTAAAAATAACAATTAAAATGATGCATATTTTCGATATTCTGATGCAAATACCTTTTTTTAAATAAAATTCACAACATTATATCATAATGAATTGCAATTACATTTACATATTTTCATCTATAATACTATCTTTGCGTATTAACTAGAATAAAATAAGACTTGTAAGGTAAGTTTTTCTATATGATGCGGACACTTTTAATTACTCTTTTCGCCTTCTTTAGCTTCTCATTATTTGTTAAAGCTCAAAATATACCACAGCAGTCGCAAATAATGTTAAGCGACTCTGCACAAATTAGTTTACTTACCAACGCTCCTTGGGATGAAGCAGTATATTCCTTGTTTGGACATACTTCGATAAGGATTAAAGATCCGGCTCGCAATATAGATTCAGTCTTCAATTTTGGTATTTTCAATATCAGCAAAAAGAATTTTATTCTTTTATTTATCAAAGGAGAAACAGATTATATTGTGGCTGCAATACCGTATCAATATTATTTGGAGGATCAGAAAGAAAAAGGAACAGGCGTTGTAGAACAGGTTTTCAACCTCACGCAAAAAGAAAAACAAGATATATTCGATGCGTTGATGGTGAATATATTACCCGAAAACAGAGAGTATCGTTACAACTATTTTTATGACAATTGTGCAACACGACCTCGAAACATAATAGAAAAATACATCGAAGGTAAAATAAACTATACGCCTACCGATAAAGATCAAACATTCAGAGACTTGGTGCGAGAAAGTGTGCATGTACGCTCATGGATGGAATTTGGTATCGACTTGGTAATAGGTGCAGATGCAGATAAAACAATCACAGATCGGGAAAAAGACTTCCTGCCTATCTATTTGATGAATGCCTATCAAGGCGCTACAATACAAGGAGATAGCATACAACGAAGTTTATTAGTATCAACAAACGAAATATTAGAACCTGCCCCTTTCAAACAAGACTTTCCGGTCACACCGTTACAAGTAGGAATCATTTTATTGATAATTACACTCTTAATATCATATCTAAGCTATCAAAAAGATCTGATAACTTTGGGTAAGATTTTTGATACTATACTCTTTTTCATTGCCGGGACAGCAGGGTGTATAATTTTCTTCTTAATGTTCTTTTCCATACATCCTTGCACCAATCCCAATTGGAATATAATATGGTTAAATCCACTTCAATTAATAGTTTCACTGTTATTCTTTGTAAAATCATTTTCAAAGTGCATTTATTATTATCATTTTATTAACTTTGTGGCACTTTTGGCACTTCTTTTGGCATGGAGTTTGATACCACAGCAATTAGAATTAGCCTTTATTCCATTCATCTTATCCATAGCGATAAGATCGGGGATAAATATTTTACAATATAGAAAAATAAATAGAAAGGCTGTTTACAGCTTGCCTAGAACGAGATGATAAGAATAATAACCTCTTTAGTTGCAGTACTAACAATAACATCTGTTCATGCACAGACCACTGTGCGTGAGACACCTAAATTAGTAATTGGCATCACAATCGACCAACTGAGAGGCGATTATCTGGAACTATTTCAAAATACATTTACCGAAAGAGGCTTCAAGCGATTGCTGAATGAAGGACTTGTATATCAGAATATAAAATTTGATATTCCTAATCTTGACGATGCGTCTGCCATTGCGACAATATATACTGGTACAACACCTTTTTATCACGGAATTGTAGGAAATAAAAAGTATCTGGCATATAAGCAGCAAGAAATATCGACATTCACCGATCCTGCATATTTAGGCAATTATACACAAGACAAAGTTTCTCCGCTAGCAATCAAAGCATCTACCATAACAGACGAACTAAAAGCTGCATCCAGAGGAGCATCGGACGTGTATTCTTTTGCACCGCAAATATCTCAAGCTTTAATATCGGCAGGATTGAAAGGTAATACAGCCTATTGGGTAGACGATTATACCGGAAAATGGGCTTCTACAACTTATTACAAAAACTTCTATTGGACAGTAGATCAGGATAACCGCAGCGGATCAGACTTTTCGGTACGCGCTTGGGGTATGCAATGGAGTCCGCTATTAAGTATAAAAGACTACAAAGCTTTTCCATATATGCAAAACATGACTTCATTTCTGCATAGCATGGGAACGGATAAGTCAACGTATATAAAAGCTAAACAAACTCCGGCTGTAAACGAAAATGTAAGATCGACAGCAGTAAAAGTAATGACCAAAGCCGATTTGGGCAAACGCTCCAGTCCCGACTTTCTAGCATTGACCTTTTATGCCGGAAACTATACCAATATTTCAGACTATTCTTTCGAAATACAAGATACCTATGCACGCTTGGATAGAGAGATTGAAGCATTGTTGGATGAAGTAGACAAAACGATAGGATTAAAAAACACACTCATCTTTGTCACATCTACCGGCTATTACAATTCTAACGAATCTGAATATACTGGAGAACAGAATATTGCAGAAAACAAGTTTTATGTCAACCGTTGCGAAGCTTTGCTCAATATGTATCTGATGGCGATATACGGTAAAGATAATAAGTGGGTAGATAAATTTTATAACGGACAAATATATCTCAACAAAGAACTTATAAAACAAAAAGAAATCTCTCTGCAAGAGATACAAGATAAGACTGCAGATTTTGTTTCAGAATTTACCGGAGTACAAGAAGTATATACTTCATACCAGATACAGCACGGACAATGGAATCCTGTAATGGAATATTACAGAAATGGTTACACTAAAGAAACCAGTGGAGACATTTTTGTAGAATTACAACCCGGATACAAGATTGTAAACGAACAAGATCCGAATTTTAAAGAAAAACAAATACGCAACAATGCTATAATTTGTCCCGTTATATTCTTCGGAAACGGCATTAAGCCGGAAAAAATAAGAAGAACCATAAAGGCAACCGAAATAGCACCCACCGTATCATATATAATGCGTATACGCTCTCCCAATGCTGCAAGAGAACAAGCATTATCAGAATTATTATAAACAAAAATCAGAAAAAATTTAAAACTAAATATATGGGATTCGCTGATATTTTATCATCACTATTCGGAAATAAAGCTCAACGCGACGCCAAGGAAATAACTCCTTATGTAGAGCGCATCAAAGCTGCATACCCTACCATTGAGAAACTTTCTCATGACGAACTTAGAGCAAAGACGGCTGAAATAAGACAACAGATTCAAGACTATGTAGCCGCAGAAAAAAATAAAATAGCTGAACTAAAAGCCAATGTAGAGACTCTTGATATAGACAAGAGAGAAGACATTTGGGCTGAAATTGATAAGTTGGAAAAGGGCGTAACAGAAAAATACGAAGAAATACTTGAAAAAGTGATGCCTGAAGCATTTTCTATCGTAAAAGATACTGCACGCCGTTTTACTCAAAATGAAGAAATAATCGTTACAGCCACCGATTTTGACAGACAATTGGCAGAAACACATGACTTTGTCGAAATAGATGGCGATAAAGCAATATACTACAACCATTGGACAGCCGGAGGAAATGAAATAGTATGGGATATGATCCACTACGATGTTCAGCTTTTCGGAGGGGTCGTTTTGCATAAAGGTAAAATTGCCGAAATGGCTACCGGAGAAGGAAAAACGCTGGTAGGTACACTACCCGTGTTCCTGAATGCTCTGACCGGAAATGGGGTACATGTGGTTACAGTAAATGATTACCTGGCAAAACGTGACTCGGAATGGATGGGACCAATCTATATGTTCAACGGACTTTCGGTAGATTGCATAGATAGACATCAACCAAACTCGGAAGGGCGTCGTCAGGCATATCAGGCAGATATCACATTCGGAACAAACAATGAATTTGGTTTCGACTATCTGCGTGATAATATGGCCATCAATCCATCTGATCTCGTTCAACGCAAGCATAACTATGCTATTGTCGATGAAGTTGACTCTGTGTTGATAGACGATGCCCGTACACCTTTGATCATATCCGGTCCTATACCTAGAGGAGAACAACAGTTGTTTGAAGAATTTCGTCCTCGTGTAGAAATCATTGTAAAAGCACAGAGAGATCTTTGTACTAAGTTGTTGGCAGAAGCCAAAGCTAAAATGGCATCCAACGACAAAAAAGAGCAAGAAGAAGGAAGTTTGTTGTTGTACCGTTCGTTCAAAGGATTACCCAAAAACAAACCGTTGATCAAATTCCTTAGTGAGCCGGGTATAAAAGCTTCGATGCTGAAAACAGAAGAACATTATATGGCAGAACAAATGCGTAATATGCACATTGTTACTGACGATCTATATTTTGTTATTGATGAAAAAAACAACAGTATTGAACTGACTGACAAAGGTATAGACTTATTAACCGGTAACTCGGACGATCCTTTATTCTTTGTCTTACCTGATATTGGTGCTCAACTGTCCGAATTAGAAAATATATCTGCATCAGATAGCGAAAAAGCTCAGCAGAAAGATGATTTGATGCAAAACTACTCAATCAAATCAGAGCGAGTTCATACAGTAAATCAATTACTTAAAGCATACGCATTATTCGAAAAGGATGATGAATATGTAGTAATGGACAACAAAGTGATGATCGTTGATGAGCAGACAGGTCGTATTATGGATGGTCGCCGTTATTCTGACGGATTGCATCAGGCGATAGAAGCAAAAGAACGAGTAAAAGTGGAAGCTGCTACACAGACTTTTGCAACTATTACTTTGCAGAATTATTTCCGTATGTACCACAAACTTTCGGGTATGACCGGTACAGCGGAAACAGAAGCTGGAGAATTGTGGAACATCTACAAATTAGACGTAGTTGTTATTCCAACTAACAGACCTATTTCTCGCAAAGACCTAAATGACCGTATATATAAGACTAAGCGAGAAAAATATACTGCGGTTATAGAAGAAATTGAAAAACTAGTGGAAGAAGGACGTGCCGTACTAGTTGGTACTACTTCTGTTGAGATATCGGAGTTGCTTAGCAAGATGCTTACAATGCGTAAGATCAAACATAATGTATTGAATGCTAAGTTACATCAAAGAGAAGCCGAAGTTGTATCACTTGCCGGACAACCGGGAGCTGTGACTATTGCCACCAATATGGCTGGTCGTGGTACGGATATTAAACTCGCTCCGAGTGTAAAAGAAGCCGGAGGGTTGGCTATCATTGGTACAGAAAGACATGAATCTCGTCGTGTAGACCGTCAGTTACGTGG
>DHNQ01000001.1:302325-325905 GCA_002409595.1 Dysgonomonas sp. UBA5412 | reverse complement strand
CTTTTTCAATTATTATATACATGAATTGGGCTATCTTTTTCAAATCTCATCCATTCTATACCGTAAGGACTTGTTGGGAATCCAGAAACATAAAATTTCAAATGAGGTATATATTTCTCATTAGGTAAAATGTCAGTCGTGGGTATTCCTATGTGGTGATATTTCCATCCCCACTTTTCTATACATTCTGCTGCTTCGTTATCTAATCTTATGTTTATCATGACAATATTTCGGTTAATATTTTCTACTTAATGAAATGACTCATTTCTGTTATAGATTTCTATCGCATGAGTGTTATCTGCATAAACTTGCCAATGTTTTATAAGACCATCTTCAACGACAACTTTCCATGCAGCAGGAGCTCGGAAATAATTGCTATTATTCTCGTCTTTGAGATTTTTATATGTGCCGCTGGCATACCCAAAAACAGCAAATAAAGTATCTTCTTCCATAATTTCGTCTATCTCTATTAGATAATCTGGGAACATTTTGAAATACTCAATCCATGATTGCTTCATTGCATCTCTACCCGATACCCTATTATCATGGGCATCAATAAAAATATAATTAGAAGCCATTAACGAATATAACTTGTCAATTTCAGATTCGTTGATAGCTTTTATGTATTCCAAAATTACCGATTTCTTCATAATTGATTATTCTAATTCATTTATTTCTCGCTTTAATTCCGTCAATAATTGTTTCTCTGTCGGCAAATAAAGTTGGTATTTACTTGCCATTATTGTTTTATTCTCCTCTGGTAGAGAGTATTTAACTACTGCATTATTCTTGTCTGCACAAAGCAAAACTCCAATGGTTGGATTCTCGTCTGCCGTCTTCTCGTTTCTGTCGTAATAGTTCACATACATTTGTAGTTGTCCGATGTCGGCATGTGTGATTTTATGTGTTTTTATTTCGAAAATCACAAAAGAGCGCAATAAACGATTATAAAAAACCAAGTCGATAAAGAATTCATCGTCCTCCAGTAAAATTCGCTTTTGGCGTGCTACAAATGAAAATCCATTGCCTAACTCTAAAAGAAACGATTGCAGATTGGTTATTAAAGCACCCTCCAAATCTTTTTCGTAATATGTGGCATCACGCTTCAATCCTAAAAACTCTAATACCATCGGGTCTTTTATGATTTCCGTTGGTAGTTCAGGAGTTCTTTGTTTTCGTGCAACTGCTAAAACCGATTCTTTATCATTACTCAACAATAACCTTTCATACAAGCCCGAATTTATTTGCCTTTCCAGTTCACGCCCTGTCCATCCGTTGTTTGCGGATTCCAATTCATAATATTCTCTTTTGTCTTCATTATCAATCTGAATCAAAAGGCGATATTGCGACCAATTGAATTGTGAACGCAGTGTGTTCATAATTGGATAAGTCCGATAGAACTGTCTACAAAATGCTAATTGACGATATGAAAACCCACTCCCGAACTCAGGTTCTATACTTGCAGAAAGGTTGCGTATTAGAAAACTTCCATATTCGGCACGCTCTTTTCCTTCTTGCTCTTCGACAAAAATACGTTCGCCTAATCTCCAATACATTCTCACTCGCTCAAAGTCAATGCTTCTTATTGCAGATGCTCTTGAGGATGATATGATTTTCTTTATGTCGGAAATAAAATCTTTCTGAAGTTCTATATTTCTATCGCTCATATAGTTATTGATAATTATTGTAATACAAAGATAGTCTGTTTTTTTATAACTGATTGAATTTATCCATAGCATTGACTTTGGTTGCATCTGCAATATCTATATATGGTTTCATTGCTTTATAATCGCTGTGCCCTGTCCATTTCATAACAACTTGTGCAGGAATACCCAAAGATAATGCATTACAGATAAAAGTTCTGCGACCTGCATGGGTACTTAATAAAGCATATTTAGGTGTAACCTCATCGATTCGTTTATTCCCTTTATAATAAGTTTCTCTTATAGGCTCGTCTATTCCAACTAGTTCTCCTAATTCTTTCAAATAATCATTTACTTTCTGGGTCGTGATTACAGGTAGGGCTTTATTGTTCTCAAAATGGATGTCCTTATATTTATCAAGTATCGCTTTACTGTGATTATTTAATTCTATAATTAAGCTGTCTGCTGTTTTTATAGTTGTAACTTCAATATGGTTATCTTTAATATCTGTTCGCTTCAAATTAAATACATCCGAATATCTTAATCCGGTAAAGCAACAAAACAGAAATATATCCCTTACTCTATCTAAATACTTTTTTGTTTCAGGAACCGAATACTCCCGTAACTTAGTGAGCTCATCTGCTGTCAGAAAAATGACTTTCTTTTGAGTAGTTTTCAGTTTAGGTTTAAATGTCTCGAAAGTATTATTTTCATTATAACCCTTTCGGATAGACCATCGTAAAAACCATTTGACGAATTTAAGTTGTTTTTCAATGGAGCTATTTCTAAAATCTTTCTTATTTCTTAGGTAGTTTACATATTCAGTTAGTCGAGGTTCATCTAAAGATTCAAATGTGATATTCTCATCAAATCTCATAAGATGATTTTTGACCGTTTTGAATTTTTTATAGGTAGATTCTGTCCAATTGTTTTGAGTACCACATTCTTTCACGAACTCATCAAAAGCTGAAAAGAAAGTAATAGTTGATGTGTTTTCTTTTGATTCTTCTTTTTCCTGATTTTTCTTATATTTCCGATTAAAAGCATTTTTAATCTTTACCGGATTGGGTACGACCTCTAAGACCTCAAATTCTTTAAAGATATTCTGTATGGTTGTGTTATACTCATTCAAGTCGGCATTAATTTCAGATGCGGTTTGTTTAAGTTTGTTAGTACATTTATTTTTTACACGTTGGGCATTCTCATCCCATTTAGAAACATCAATGCGATAGCCTGTCGAAAACTCTATCCGATTACCCGCATAGACTACTCTCATCCGTATGGGAACATTTTTAATAACAGGAATACCATTTTTCTTTCTGCTTTCTAATGAAAAAATAATGTTACGTTTAATATTCATGGTTGGGTGTGATTGTATTTACACCCAAAATTACACCCATTTTTTGATATATGAAATGATTTTAAATAATAATTTAACAAAAAAATATTTTCATATTTTATTATAAATCAAAACTTTGATAGTATATGAATACTTATTAGGGTTCAGGAGACCGATCCTCCAGCTCCACTATTTAGAATTCAGAAGAATCCAAATCCGTATAAACGTCTGATTTATACGGATTTTTCTTTTTTAGACAATCCATAATAATACGTTTAAATACATATTTCAGGTGACCTCTGAGGTGACCTGATAAAAAAATTAAAAAGGTCACCTGGGAGGTATTTAATAGTCTATAAAACAAAAGTTTAACAATGTTTAGCTTTTAGTGAAAACGGACTGTTTTATATCAGATAGGTGACCTTTTTTGATGTGTTTTTACCTATCCTATAATAAAGCAGTTCAAAACAACTAGAAATTCATACTGATGAAAAAGCTAACACCTTGATAAATTGATAGTTCAATTCTTGTTTTTTAGATATAATACTTAAGTTTAATTAGTTGATAATTAGAAAATTATCAAAATATATCAGAATGAATTTATAAGTATTAATTTAAACGGATTTGTATAATGGAAACTCTAAAAACATTTGGAACAAGCTTTATTATCAAAAAACAAAAAGCTGACAAAGAAAGTAAATTACCTATCTATATGAGAATTACAGTAGATGGTAAGCGTATCGAATTCTCTACAAAAGAATGGATCGAAGAAAAAAGATGGCAGAATGGACGACCTATTGGAAACACCCCGATTGCTAAGAGTGTGAATAACATATTAGATGCTTACAGCAGTAAGGCAAGAGAATGTTATCATTACCTGATTGATAGGTCGGAAAATATCACTCCTCAGAAAATAGCCGACATGATGAGAGGTCGTAAAACTACAGATAAGTCTCTGTTATGGTTATGTGACAAATATATTCAGAACATTTCTAATTTGGTCGACAATGGTTATGCGGATGCTACACTCACACGTTATCAAACCACGAAGAGGCATATAGAAGCCTTTCTGAAGAAGAAATATAAGAAAGATGATATTCTTATCACAGAATTGAGTTATGACTTTATATCGGACTTTGAAATATATTTTAAGCGTACAAGAAAATGCAATCACAATACCAGTATGAAGTATCTTAAAAATCTGAAAGCTATAGTTAATCTTGCAGTAAAAAATGATTGGCTGGATAAAGATCCATTCAGAAAATTCACATGTAAGATTGAGCCAGTTGAAAGAGGATACCTTACCGAAGAAGAAGTATTAAGAATTCATGAAAAAGATATTTCTATAGAACGATTAGCGATTATTCGGGATGCGTTCGTTCTGGCTTGCTATTCAGGTTTGGCTTACATAGATATTAAGCAACTTCGGAAAGAAAATATAGTAAAGGGAGTTGATGGGCAAAATTGGATATTTATTAACAGAGGAAAAACAAATGTATTATCTAAAGTACCACTAATGCCTATTTCAGAGGAGATTATAGTTAAATACCAGACAAAAGAATATTGTAAGAAAACTGGTTATATAATTCCAGTACCATCTAATCAGAAAGTTAATGCATACTTGAAGGAAATAGCTGATTTGACAGAGATTACGAAGAATCTCACATTTCATTGTTTAAGACACAATGAAACACCTTATCGATTACAAACCAGCACATTACCTGCTTCTTGTTTTTGAATAGGTAACGATTTAGAAACCAGCTTAGTTCTTAGATATGCTTAATTTCCTCACTATACAAAGAGCGACTTATCTTTTGCAAAGATATAAAATGCTTTATTCTAATGTTTCTTTTTCTGTACTTTTTTCTAATTTTCACTTGAAGAAGTTGGTCGCAAACTATAGATAAGAATTCTGTTGTATATGAACAAGCATTTCTATACAATTTCCATTTCTTCAAAAGGTATTCTGCATGTCTTTTGGGGTTTTCTAAGAATATATACTTTCATATGCTCCCTTATTATTTCAGAATTTTATTACTTTCAGCGAGATTCAGGTTGAGAGTATTACTAAAATGATCGAATATATCAATGTTTATGCTAAAGTTATAAATAAAAAAACGAAAATATTTTAATAAGATATTACAAAACAACAAATAAGTCGATTTGTTTCCGTATCTTACATGTCTAACAATATAGTTTTTATTGTATCTTTTCTTCACAATGATTTGCTCCGCCTCTGTTAGCGGATCTTCCCATCGTCAAAATCGACAACAAAATCAACTCGCTTGTTTATAGTATTAATCAGTTATGAGAGCCTATAATGCGGTTGATCATGACACATTTTTGTAAATAAGATGAAATCATTTTTTATAGGGAATATGGAAGTAAAACTTCCGGTTGTCCAAGGTGGAATGGGTGTAGGTGTGTCTTTATCCGGTTTAGCATCGGCGATGGCTAATGAAGGAGGTATAGGTGTTATATCATGTGCTGGTTTAGGCCTCATTCATAAAGGTCACGGAAATTTCATAAAGAATAGTATTTGGGGACTGAAAGAAGAATTGCGTTTAGCCAGAGAAAAGACAAAAGGTATAATTGGTGTCAATATAATGGTTGCCTTATCTAATTTTGCAGATATGGCAC
This sequence comes from Dysgonomonas sp. UBA5412, assembly GCA_002409595.1. Classification (GTDB taxonomy): domain Bacteria; phylum Bacteroidota; class Bacteroidia; order Bacteroidales; family Dysgonomonadaceae; genus Dysgonomonas. The sequence continues at coordinate 320,283 of DHNQ01000001.1, read as the reverse complement.
GTACCGCCATCGCTGAAAAAGCAGATATAATATTTGCAGGTGCAGGACTTCCGTTGGATTTACCATCCTATCAAACTGCCGATAGCAAAACTAAATTAGTGCCTATTGTTTCCTCAGCCCGTGCCGCAAAGATAATTTGTGAGAAATGGTATAATAACTACAGTTATTTGCCGGATGCGATAGTTGTAGAGGGACCAAAAGCCGGAGGGCATTTAGGATTTAAAAGAGACCAACTTGATGATGAGCAGTATTCTCTTGAACAAATAATTCCAGAAGTTATAAAAACGGTAGCTTCATATAAAGAAATAAAAACGATATCAGTTATTGCCGCAGGTGGGATATCTTCAGGAGGGGATATATACCGTTTTATCGAAATGGGAGCATCAGCTGTACAGATGGGAACAATATTTGTTACTACAGAGGAATGTGATGCTTCAGAAGCCTTCAAGCAGGTCTATCTTACAGCTGAAGAAGACGACTTAATGATAATCAACAGTCCTGTAGGTATGCCCGGGCGTGCCATCAAAGGAGAATTTCTCAAACGTGTTGCCGAAGGATTAGAAGTTCCTAAAAACTGTCCGGTACATTGTATAAAAACCTGTGACTATACTAAGAGCCCCTATTGTATAATGAAAGCATTATTCAATGCATCTAAAGGCGATATGAAAAAAGGATATGCTTTTGCCGGAATAAATGCTCATCTGGTCCAGAAAATAAGTAGCGTTAAAGAAGTTGTGTGCAAATTGAAAGAAGAATTTGCTATAGCAGAAAAAGTAGCATTATCAGCAATAGTTCTATCTCATGGATGATAACTTGATAGAAGAAACCGTCAAAAGATACATCAGAGAATATGATCGTTATAAAAAACTGTCCGATATAGTTTTTGATATATGCCAGATCATAGTCGAAAAGAATCTGACTGTCAGAGCTACCGTTCAACACAGAGCTAAAAGTCCGACAAGTCTGACAGAGAAATTAAGGAAAAGCAGCAAATACCAAACTGTAAACAGTGTATTTGATGGAATTAGCGACCTTGCAGGTGTGCGTATTATAACTTATCAGGAAACAGACAGGCCGAAAGTAGTAGAGGAGATTCGGCGAACTTTTATTGGTAAGGGTAATGATAAAATCAGAATTGAAGTTAAAGACAAGAATGGCGATAATGGCAAATACTATAAAGCGACTCACTGTCAGGTAGCTTTACCTTCCGAATATCTTATCGATAATCTTAATTTAAAAAATACGATGTGTGAAATTCAGGTTTGCAGCCTATTGTCACATGTATATAATGAAATTGAACATGACTTGCAATATAAGCCACGAACAGGAAATTTATCAAAAGATGAAAAGCTTTTGATCGATCAGTTAGGGCTTATAACAAAATCGGGAGATATAACTATTCAACGATTATTGGAAGCTACAAATGAAAGATTGAAACTTCAGGAAGGTGAGTTTGTCGATGTACATGATTTTACTGTGAGAATGGGAGAATTACTGAATATTGGGGAACTATTTGCAAATAATGCGGGGTTATTATACGATGAGTTTTTAAACTTAAAATTGGATTCTCCCGAAACAATTATCTCTGAACTCCTTACTAAAGGGGAAACTCTTATTGATGTTGCAAAATATGAATATGACAAACTGACCCAATATATAGCAAGAAGAAATATAAATATAACAATAGATAAAACATCTTCAGACCTCTTGTTATTAGTTCTATTAAGAAAAAAAATTATAACTATACTTAAAGATCACCCTGTTATTTCGGAAAATGATCGTTCATCCCGCTTATTGCGAATAGCTCAAATATATAAAGATATGGTTTCTGAAAAACAGATGAAATGATAGCTATTGAACAACTCTTTCGTATTTGTAAAAATAGAAAAGGCAGATTTAAAAAAAACAAAAATGGCAGCAAAACAAAGCTCTTCGATAAACAGGAAAGAGGGCGAGATAACTCGCTCTGAAAGAACTTCGGCCACTCAGCAGGCTGAATCTGTATTGAAAAATGTAAAGGAAAAAAATGGGTCTGTTATTCATGTCATAATTAGCGAAAGGACAACAATTGAACTGCCGGCGCATTTGTCTCAGGAGGAAATAGATGCCCGAGTGGATAAATATATCAGATTGCATAAATCAAAGATATAAATCGCAGAACAGCTATTTCTATATAAACAAAGATATTTTAGCAATAATATGGTAACATCCAATTTGAAAAGTGGTCTAAGAGGCATGATGAATGCTGTAAGGATCGGCCTAACCAATAAGGATGTCTCCAATAATAATTAATAATAAAAAGAATGAACATTTACGTATCGAATCTAAACTTTAGCACAACAAGCGAGAGTTTGCAAGAATTATTTACAGCCTATGGCGAAGTAGAATCTACTAAGATTATTACAGACAGAGAAACTGGAAGATCGCGTGGATTCGGCTTTGTTGAAATGCCTAATGATGCAGAAGGGCAAAAAGCTATCGATGAGCTAAACAATGCTGATTATGAAGGCAAGACGATTACTGTAACTATTGCTCGTCCTAAAACGGATAGAGCTAGCGGAAGTTATAACAACCGTGGTGGAAATCGTTACTAATCAAACGAACTGATGTATAATTTCAAACGGGTAGGTGTAATTACTTACCCGTTTTTTGTACTCATTTAGAATATAAAACAATATATTTTATATCCTCCTTCAAATAAGCCTGAATAAATCAGCATATTACAATCAAATAAACACTCCAATGAAGATATATATCAAATATATGGTTAGTCGCCGTTGTATAATGATGGTGAAATCCAATCTTGAGGAGATTGGAATCAAATATTCTAGCGTTCAGTTAGGCGAAATAGAGACTTTAGAGAAAATTTCAATTGAACAGCAAGAGCAGCTTCGTACAATACTATTGAAATCGGGACTTGAATTGATGGATGATAAAAAGGCAATCCAGATAGAACAAATAAAAACTATAATTATAGAACTTATACATCACTCTAGAGAAGAATTAAAAGTAAACTTTTCTGATTATCTGAGTAAAAAATTAAATAACAACTACACTTATCTAGCCAATTTATTTTCGGAGGCTGAAGGTATTACGATAGAACATTTTATTATTATACATAAAATAGAAAAAGTTAAAGAATTAATTCTTTATGATGAATTGAACCTTGCCGAAATTTCCTACAAATTACATTATAGTAGTGCTGCTCACTTATCCAATCAATTTAAAAAAGTGACCGGCTTAACTCCTACTTTTTACAAAAACCTTAAAAATAAACGTCGCAATAATATTGAGAATTTATAAAAGCCTCCTCCAAAGGCTTTTACTTGAGCGTTGAATGAAGTTTTTATGTTTATTCTTCTAGAGGCTCTATAATTCACATCTTGTTACTTTCTAATCCACATGTCCACAAAATGTTCTGTACAATCATTCTTCATATGTAGAGTGTTTAAATCATTCTGCTTCTGCCCATCTAAAATAAGATAGGGTTCTATAGAATCTTCGACTCGATTGAACGTAATATGATAAACAGTGTCTTGAAAACGATAATGTACTTTGTAACTATTCCATTCTTTCTTCAAATGGGGAGTTAGAAGTAGTTTATCTCCCACACGATTTATACCTAGCAATGTTTCCACTAACAGCCGATACATCCACGATGCCGAACCTGTATACCACGTCCAGCCGCCTCTTCCGAGATGCTGAGGGTTTGTGTACACATCGGCAGCTACCACATAAGGCTCAACTTTGTAAATGGCAATAGCTGCTGCTGTAGCCCCATGTTGTACCGGATTCAGTAAATCGAAAAGCTCCCATGCTTTATCTGTTTCTCCCATCATAGCAAAAGCCAACGCTGTCCAGATGGCTGCGTGAGTATATTGCCCTCCATTTTCACGGACTCCCGGAATATATCCTTTTATATAACCCGGATTTAGAGATGATTTATCAAATGAAGGTGTAAACAATCGGATAAGTTTGGCTTCTCTTTCGACTAGCTGCATATCAACTTGCTTCATAGCCATTGCCGAACGCTCCTTATCTCCTGCACCACTAATTACCGACCAACTTTGAGCAATAGAATCAATCCGGCACTCTTCATTCAAGACAGAACCGAGAGGACTACCGTCATCCAAAAAGGCTCGACGATACCATTTGCCATCCCAAGCATGTAACCTGATGTTTTTTTGCAATTCTTTTGCTTGATTTACACAGTACTGAGCAAAAGATTCATCATTGCGAAGCCTTGCCACATCCGAAAACTTGACTAATACATCGTACAAAAAGAAACCGAGCCAGACACTCTCGCCTTTTCCTTCTTTTCCTACCAGATTCATACCATCATTCCAATCGCCACATCCCATGAGGGGTAAGCCATGTACGCCGAATTTAAGACCGTACTTAATACTTCTCACGCAATGCTCGTAAAGGGATGCTGATTCGGCTGAATGATTGGGCTGATCGTAATATGATTCTTCGTCTGCCCGTAGCTCCCGACCTTCGATAAACGATATAATCTCACCTAAAATGTCATTATCCCCAACACTCGAAATATATTGACATACAACATAAGGCAACCACAAATAATCGTCCGAAAAATGCGTTCGAACCCCTCTGTTCATCGGAGGATGCCACCAATGTTGCACATCGCCTTCGGTAAATTGATGCGCGGCTGCACGAAGTATTTGTTTTCGGGTTATATCGGGTTCAACATGAACCAGAGCCATTACATCTTGCAACTGATCGCGGAAACCATAAGCTCCTCCCGATTGGTAGAATCCTGAACGTGCCCAAATACGGCTACTCAATGTTTGATATAGCAACCAACCGTTAGCCATTACATTGACAGTAGAATCAGGAGTATCTACTTTGATTCCACCAAGTGTTTGATTCCAATAATTACGAACATTATCCAATGTTTGTCGTGAAGATCCTATTTGTCGATAACGACGGACTAATTGTTTCATCTCCTCTTTATTCTGAGCAAAACCTAATTTGAAGCGAGTTTCTTTGGTTTTTCCTTCTGCTAAATCAAAAACAACTTGAACAGCTCCACAAGCATCAATGCCTGCTCCTGTTTTTCCTGATAGACGAGTATGCTTCATCGCATCAGGATCAGATAAACTTCCATTTTGTCCAATAAATTCTTTTCGGTCGCCTGTCACTGTTCGGGACTCATTGACATCTATAAAAGCAATCTTTCCTGCGAAATCTGAGTTATAAAAATTATGAGCAAAAAGCACTCCTGTTTCTATATCGACTTCTGTCTGAGTATGTAAAAGGCTTTTAGATTTTTTCTCTGCCAATATCCATTCATAATAGCCGGTAACAGATAAGTTCCGCGGACGATTGGATAGATTCTTTATTTTTAAGATTGTGAATTTTATTGATGTGTCCAAAGCTACATACATCCATAATTCTGATTCTATTTCATTTTCAGTATGCTCAAAAACAGTGTAGCCAAAACCATGCCGAATAACATAAGGGGTATTTCCTCTTGCGGGATAAGGTGTTGGTGACCAGTATTGTCCTGTTTCTTCGTCGCGAATATAAAAGGCTTCACCTGATGAATCCTGTATTGTATCGTTATGCCAAGGTGTAATACGGAATTCATGTGCATTTTCGCCCCAGGTATAAGCACTTCCACTCTCAGATACTACCGTTCCAAAATGTTCATTTGCCAATACATTGCACCAAGGAGCCGGTGTCGATTCTCCCGGTTTTAATGTAATAATATATTCCTGCCCATCGGGAGAAAATCCACCGATACCATTTGAAAGAATAACATCATTGGGTACAAAGCTTGTTGTACTCACCTCTTCGATAGCATGTATTGGTTTTAATATCGGAGTTTGAACATCCGTAGTTAACTTACCTTCCATTTGGTCGAATAATGTTCCTTGCTCATCATCGATTACAATTCGGGCAACAGACTGAAGGAGTAATATATCTTCGTGGGGCATATGCTCTACACGTCGAACAAAAATGCCACCTTGCTTTTCTAAGAATGTAGCTTCTACGCCACTATGTATCAGGCTTATTATCTCATCATACAACGATTGGCGATACACTGATGTATCTTCGTTCAATATAACAAGGTCGATCACTAAACCTTTCATCCGCCAGTAAGCATGCGCTAAAACCAATTGACGCACCAGTTCTATATTTGTTATATCCTTTATTCGTAATAACACTAACGGAATATCACCCGAAATGCCATAGCTCCACAATCCGCTTTGTCCGCGTTTGTTATGTTTTATAGTATTTGGATCTGTCCTGAACAAAGGATTTGCATAAACCAAAGATCCTGCCATTTTCGCAAAAACCTGAGCTTCGGTCTCGGTGATATTAAGTTGGTAAAGAACCACCTGACTGTGAGTCCATGCCAATTCGAAAGCACGATCTGTCATACGAATATTCTGGTATTTATCCGATAGGGACAATGCTCCTAAATGGGTTTCGGACATACCTAGTAGTACATATACTTTTACACTCTTTCGGGCCGGGATAACAATCGACCGTCGCAATGCAATACAAGGGTCAAGAACAGAACCCTCACTATTTGATAACGTTCCGGATTGCCTCATTGCCGAAGGCTTTGCCAATGAATGTCCACGACCAACAAAAGAAGCCCTGTCAGTTTCGCATGAAACGTCATTTTCCTGATCTTGCCCGGATAACAGCAAATGCAGCAAGTATGGTGGGGTTTCCTCCTGCGAACGGGGACGACGGGTACACAATATGGATGAGGCTGCTGCATTGAATTCGGTTTGTACAAACAAGTTATTGAAAGCGGGGTGTGCTTCATCTGCATCTTGTGATGATATAACTACTTCGCTGTATGTAGTCAGTTCTATTCTCCGTGACTTATTGGTATGGTTGGTTAAGGTTATTCGCCTCAGTTCCATGTCATCTTCGGGTGAAACACAGATGGTTGTTCCTACTTCTAATTTAGAATGTTGTTGTTTAAATTCGGCATAAGCCTGAGTGAATTTTACGCTGTAATCATCAGAAGAACTTGGTATCGGTTGGTTTCCAATCGACCAGTATTCTCCTGTATCAACATCGCACAAATAAACAAACAAGCCATGACAACCTGCGGTTGCATCTTCACGCCAACGGGTGACAGCTAAATTATTCCATCGGCTATAGCCTCCACCACTGTTATTTATCATTACCTGATAACGTCCGTTAGATAGCAAGTTGATTTCGGGTGGTATGTTTTTATTATCGAAAACTCGAGTATAACTTACACTGTTAGATAATAACGGATTAGTCCCTTCTATCTCAAATTTAGAGTCATCCGATATAACATCGATCTTTATATTATGAGGATTTTTTTCCTGTAATAAAGGCTCAAAAGCCTTAATCATCGGGCAAGACATAAAACGCTCCTGCATCTTATTTCCTTTCATTATGTTGGATATCGATACAAGTCCCATACCTTGATGATGTGCCATATAGGAGTGAACAGCTATGCTTGTTTCATTTAACGGCAGATGCGATGGTGTATAATCCACAGCCTCGTAATAACCATACATGCCTTCAAAGCCGTCATCAGTAAGGCGTTCCAAGTTTTCGCACGCTTGTCGCGAATTAACCATCAGAGCCAGAAGAGTGGCATAAGGTGCAATCACCAGATCTTTTGACAGACCTCGCTTCAATCCTAAACTTGGTATCCCGAAAGCTTTATATTGATAATTGAATTGAGTATCAGTACGATTTAATCCTGATTCTGAAATTCCCCAAGGAATATTGAATTTTTTACCGTATTCGATTTGCTCATAGATTACTCCTTTGTAGGTTTGGTCGAGCAATGTTTGCTCATAATTTGGCATAACCAGCAGTGGCATCAGATATTCGAACATAGAACCGCTCCATGAAACCAATATCGGTTTTCCCTGCGAAAAAATAAGTAATCTGCTGAGCGAAAACCAATGCTCTAACGGAATTTGTCCTTGGGCTATAGCTACATAACTGCATAGGCGCGCTTCGGAAGCTAGCATATCGTACGAACCTTGATCCATCCGTTGTTCGATGACATTATATCCGATCGAGAATAACTTCTTTACCGGATCATACAAAAAGGCAAAATCCATTTTGGCAAAACTATCACTTTGCTGTGCCAGAACATTGACAATACGTATTCTTTGTTTTGCATTCTTTATTGCATCCTTCATACAAGCCTGCCATTGTGTTAAGTATTTTATTTCTCTATCGGCTGATAAATTATCTTTGCCGGACAATTGCTCTAATACAGATTGAATTTGTGAACAAATACCGGTAGTTTCTAAATTGGCTATTTGTGTTAACGTAGGCACATAATCTAAAGCTTCCAGTGCAGATATTATATGATTCATCTGTACATCTGCAATACTTTCTTCCGATCTTTCAACAGGAACAGAAAGTGATATGGCAAGCCAAGGGGCAAGAAAAAGCATTTCATCAACATATTCCTTGCAGTTTTTCTTTAATACCGCACCCCATGAGTTCAGTATGGCATCGTCGGATGATAAAGTATTATTGATCTGTCCGATTTGTTGTTCTGCCGATTTTAAAAGGGCAAACGCAGCAGTTAATGTTTCGGGCAAAGGCTTAGACAATTCCTTTTCGAATAAAATCAAAGCCTTGTTTTTGCAGTCAATGTTTCTCATTGTCTGTACAGTGTCAAGCATCCCTTCGAAAATAACAGGCTTGTAAATATTGTCTTTTTCTAATTCCCTTAGCCCTTGGGTGAGTGTAAGCAAATGCCCTGCCAGATTACCACTATCTACACTCGAAACATACAGCGGGAACATAGGCTCAAGTGTTTCAGTATTATACCAATTATACAGATGCCCCCTGTGTTTTTGCAGTTTTGTCATAGTATCAAAGGTCAGCTTAGTTCGCTCTACAAACTTTCCGGCTGTCAGGTATCCTAAATCAAAAGCGGATAAATTGGCTAATAACGACAGACCTATATTGGTAGGAGAAGTCCGGGAAGCAATAGCAGGATTAGGTGTTTCCTGAAAATTGTCGGGTGCTAACCAATTCTCTTTTTCATTAACGAAAACTTCGAAAAAATGCCAGGTTTTACGGGCTATACGGTGTAATAGAAGATCTTGCTCATTTGTTATTTTAGATATTTTGGGGATTATAGGACAACTTGCACGCCATGCGATATATGGAGCAATTATCCATATAAATAAAAACGGAGAAACGTATAGTAAGATCGGGTTGTATATACCTAACGATATTCCGCACAGAATAGCCATTACAGGCGAAAACCACATCCTGTTATAGAATCCCGATAGTGTATTAACTGCTTTTTTCTCTACATCGGCAGAGGTTTGCCATTGCATCAGATGTTTATGAGATATAGTCAGTCGCCAAAGAGTGACAATAATTGCTTTTACACAGAGATAGGCTTCGTATGGGAGAACAACTAATGCAAATAGAACCTGCTTGAATTGATGCATGCTTTTTTCTAAGACCTCCCATAAATGGAGTTTCCACGATTGGTCTTTTGCTTTGCGTAAAGAGCTGGTTGTATTCTCCAATACAAAAGGGAGAACGGTAATGAGAAGTATCAACAATAGACCTGACCAAAGTTTTTGAGGAAACAATATGGCAAATCCGATCAAGAATAACAATGTTGCAGGCGAGACTATACTTCGGCGTAAATTATCAAGTATTTTCCATTTGCTTAAACTCGAAATAGGATTTTTGGAAAAACCTTTACCCGAATTAGGAACGCAAGGCAATACCCATTGTAAGATTTGCCAGTCTCCCCGTATCCAACGAAAACGACGGTTTGCATCCATATTATAACCCGGGGGAAATGATTCGGAAACTTCTATATCGCTAACAAGTCCGGAGCGTATATAGGATGACTCCAACAAATCGTGGCTAAGTATTTTGTTCTCAGGAAAACGGTTGTTTAAGCTGGTTTCAAAAGTATCTACATCATAAATACCTTTACCCATATAAGAACCTTCGTGAAACACATCCTGATAGACATCGGATACGGTTCGGGTGTAAATGTCAATACCCGAATCGCCTGTAAACAAGCGTGAGAAAGGGGAACATTGACTGCTTACAAGATTGGACGAAACACGGGGTTGAAGAATACCATAACCCCTGACTACAACATTTCGTTTCACATCAAGTTCTGCTTGATTCAGTGGGTGAGCCATTGTTCCTATCAGTTTATGAGCGGTGTCGGGAGACAATTGTGTGTCTGCATCTAAGGTTATCACATACTTAAAGCTCGGCAATATAGATCGGTCTCCTTCAATGTGCGAGAAGCAATTGTTTTCCTTCCCTCTTAGTAGTGAATTAAATTCCATTAGCTTACCCCTTTTCCGCTCATAGCCCATCCACGTTTTTTCTTTCGGATTCCATTGACGAGGTCGATGAAACAAATAGAACAGAGTGCCGTTATCAATCTTGTACTTTTTATTGAGATTTTCAATTCCCAAACGTGCCAGATTGAGCAAAAGATCATCGGAGGCCTCTTTCTCTTTAGGAGCATCCGGAAAGTCTGTCAATAATCCAAAATGAAGATTGGTATTTCTATTCGACAGATAATGAAGTTCCAATTGGGAAATTAAACTATCAACATTTTCCTCATTTGAAATGATGGTTGGAATAACCACCATTGTGCGGCATTCAGTCGGTATTGATTTGGAAAAATCAAGTCGGGGCAGAATATCCGGTTTTGCAAAAAGAGTAATTATCCAATTGACAAAAAATATAGCAAATTGGTTAATGAAAATAAAGAAAAGGAACGATAAGATTATAAAATGCCAATGTGTTATTGATATTTCTTTGGATTGGAAAATAGAAACAAATAGGATAAATCCAAGTATAGATATTATAGCTATAGATCCGGCATAAATAGCTAAAGGAACACCTCTGAATACATTTTTTATTCTTGTAGTGATAGTCTTTTTTACATCAATTTCTTTGTTGAGTAAATATTTTCCATTACCTATTAAAAAATAGCCCACATGAGCTTGTTGTCTGCCTGTATCTTTATACAATTGGGTTAATGTAATTGCAGATTGAGCGATTTCAATCTCTGATCTAAGACTGTTTTGTGCTAATGATTCTATAATATGTCGATAATGATCACGAGTATTAAAGTCCATAGATCCATAAATTCCAGCTGGATCTTTAAGTAAAATTTGCTCTACAATACTTTGTCTTTCAACAAATATTTTCCAGTCGGTTGTATTTATAAACCGGAGACTATTTATGATATGACTGACAGATAATTGATTTACTGCCTGATTTTGATTTTCCTGATAAATCAGCTCGTCTATGAAAAGTCCATCTTCCGCCAGTTTTTGTTCGAGCCAATTGCGGGCTATCTGTAATGCCGAATTTTGAGACGATAACCGTTGACTGAATTCTGAGACAAAAGAACCGGATGTCGGGATATCGGAATGTGCCATATCAGCTACTATCTCAATCAATTTAGAGGGCTTTTTGAGAGCAATATCCTCCAGCTTGTCGACCCACATTTTTGCTATATCACGATGTTTCGTATTTAACTGTAATCGAGTTGCAATACGTTGCAAATTTTCGATTAACGCTAACCGTAACATAATAGGGATTGCCCAGAGCTCTCCTATCTTGAGGGCAGATTTTATTTGGTATGCCTTATAAAAAGCAGAAAGTGATTCTATATCAATCTGAGAATCTGTATGGGAGATGAGTTCTATGACTGAAGAATATATACGGGGTATCCCTTTATATTCACCTTTCAAGAGGCAAGGAAGTTCTTGGTTATATTCCTTGGGGTAGTGATGTCGGGCTAATAAAATATGCTCTTCAATTAAATAGAAATTGTCAATCATCCATTCGATAGCGGGAGTTACATAACTTCGATTGCTGCTTGTTAACATTTCATTATTGAAATCGTGCAGAATAACATCATTATAATCTAATTGCTCTCGCAGATAATTACTCTGTGTACTCCCTGTTGCCTGATGATCCTCTCCAAGCGCTTTCGAATACTCTGCCAACTGTTCTGTATTAAACAATTCACCGTAAAAAGGTTTATTATTGACTTTGTGTTGGGATTTCTTATAACCTCTAAAATCTAACATATTTGTTTCTTCTGTTTATTTTAAAAGGTATGCCGATTTATGGGAATTTGTGTTACATAACATTTTCAATAAGTTACATAATTCATAGATAAAGCCATGAAAACGGTTGAAACTATTAATTATGTAACTTATAGTTTTAATTATGTAATATATTTTCGATAAGAAATCCTGATCTTGAAAAAGTATTTAAAACAAAAAAACTATGTCAAAAGAACAAAAAGGAAAAGATAGAGCAGACAGAAAAGCTCCTCAAAAGAATCTAAAAGAGAAACGAGCGGATAAGGCTAATAAGCGAGCAGAAAAGAATCGCAAAGGGTTGGATGACTTGAAAAAATAACGATTAAAGTTTGGGCTTTATACTTGGTAGGAGTGAATATATCCTAAGGAGAAGAAACTGACTATAATTCAATGTCTTGTGCTTTTAAAAAATTACTTATACTAAATGCTTAATAAACTGATGTTAACGCAAAATATTAATATGTTGTAATTTGCTCTATTTTTCAGAGCAAATTTTTCAGATATATTTGGTAACTATTATACTTCTTCGTTTTGCACCATTTTGCTAACTGTAACTCTAAGCAAATGTATATGTTTTAATATTTATTAACGATATAATTCTTAGATATGCTCTGATTTACGTTTTATTGACCTTACATTGTTTAAGACAAATAGTCATTTCTAGTTTGTTGAAGTACAGCTAGTTGTGAAATCATTTTTGTCCACAGGTAACTATTTAGAAACCAGCTTAGTTCTTAGATATGCTTAATTTTCTCGATATATAAAGAGCAACTTATCTTTTGTAAAGATATAAAATTTTCGTTTTAGAGAACTGAATTTCTTAGATTTTCATCTTCAAATAGAATTTATGTGGCAGTAAAAAAAAATGATACTATATAGTGAAAGTTAAGGTACTGAAAAACTTTTCCTCTTTCGTTCCTCTTTAAGAACTTTAAATTAATATCTATATATTTTTCTCTAAGATAATTTACAAAATAAATATTCGTATATTTGCGAACAATAAATATCGAATCTATGTCAAAGAAAGAATTAACAGCCGATCAGGAACAATTAGCCCGTTTTGCTAAAGCATTAGGACATCCTATTCGTATTGCCATACTTGAAATGCTTGCCAATGAGTCATGCTGCTATCATGGCGATATGTCAGAGGTTTTGCCCATTGCTAAAAGCACGCTGTCTCAGCATTTGAACGAACTAAAAGATGCAGGATTGATTCAGGGGACAATTACATTACCCACCGTGAAATATTGTATCAATAACGAGAACTGGAATAAAGCCAAAGAACTGTTTAGTGGCTTTTTTACCCAATTACAGAAAACAGACGATATTTGCTGATATGATGGACATCAGGTTTGCAACAAAAAAGGATATCCCTGCTATTAAAGAGCTGTTTCGTTCAACTATCCTTTCAGTCAATCTGAAAGACTATACACCCGAACAGGTCGGATGCTGGGCTGCAAGAGGAGAAGAAGCGAGTGTATGGGAGGAGCGGATAAATGAGCAATACTTTATACTTGCTGAGGAAAACGATACGATATTAGGGTTTGCCGCCTTAAAATTGTCAGGATATTTAAATTCTATGTTTGTCCATAAAGACTATCAGGGCAAAGGGATTGCAACATTCTTACTTAAAAAGATTGAAGAATATGCACGGTTGAAAGATATTTCAGAAATAACTGCTGATGTCAGTATTACAGCCGAGCCTTTCTTCTCAAAAAAAGGCTATGTTATTCTGGAACAACAGACCGTTTGCATTGGTATCTCCATGACAAACTATAAAATGTCAAAAGTTTTATCCTGATATTTTTTTAAGAGATATATTCGTTACTCGACGAAATAGGAACTGTTAGTGTAAATACGAAATTATAAACAATATGAGAATTTTAATTCTATGTACGGGAAATAGTTGCCGCAGCCAGATGGCTCATGGATTTTTACAATCATTCGATCCTTCATTGTCTGTTTATTCCGCAGGGACAAAAGCAAGCGGAAAAGTAAACTCAAAGGCAATAGAAGTCATGCAGGATGCAGGTGTAGATATTTCGCACCATACATCCGATAGTGTAGAGCAATATATGAATGATGAGTGGGACTATGTGATTACTGTTTGCGGTGGAGCAAATGAAAGCTGTCCTGCATTCTCGGGAAAAGTAAAGAACCGTCTGCATATCGGCTTTGACGATCCTTCCGAAGCTACGGGAACAGCCGAATTTATTCAATCCGAGTATATCAGGGTAAGGGATGAAATCAAAATAGCTTTTTATGAATTATACACCGATAAGATAAAAGGTCATGAGTAAAAAGAAAATGAGTTTCTTAGATAAGAACTTAACACTTTGGATATTCCTTGCGATGGCTATCGGTGTAGGATTGGGATATTTTATACCTTCTTTCAGTAACTACATAGATTCCATGTCGAGTGGGACAACAAATATTCCTCTGGCAATCGGTCTTATCCTGATGATGTACCCGCCATTGGCAAAAGTAGATTACAAACAACTGCCAAAAGTGTTTTCTAACGTAAAGATATTATCTATTTCGTTAATTCTGAATTGGATTATCGGGCCTGTCTTAATGTTCTTACTTGCCATTCTTTTTTTACACGATTATCCTGAATACATGGTTGGGGTTATTCTGATAGGTCTTGCACGATGTATAGCGATGGTGCTTGTATGGAACGACCTGGCAGAGGGCAATACGGAGTACGGTGCAGGATTAGTTGCCCTGAACAGTATTTTTCAGGTATTCTTTTACAGTTTTTATGCCTGGATATTTGTAACAAAACTTCCTCCCTTATTCGGATTTGAAGGGGCAATCGTGGATATATCCATAGGTACAATAGCCAAAACAGTCGCTATCTATTTGGGTATTCCTTTCCTGATAGGTATTCTAAGCCGTTTGATATTGGTTAAAATAAAAGGGGAACAATGGTATAAGGATAAGTTTATCCCTGCAATTTCACCAATTACTTTAATCGCTTTACTATTTACCATTGTATTAATGTTTAGCCTCAAAGGTGAACTGATCGTACAAATCCCATTGGATGTAGTACGGATAGCCATACCGTTATTAATCTATTTCGTGGTGATGTTCTTCCTCAGCTTCTTTGCAGGAAAATTAATGGGGGCGTCTTACGATAAAAATGCTTCGATAGCATTTACGGCCACCGGCAATAATTTTGAACTGGCTATTGCAGTTGCTATCGGTGTCTTCGGCTTGCATAGCGGACAGGCTTTTGCAGGCGTAGTAGGCCCATTGGTTGAAGTGCCTGTACTTATCCTGTTGGTAAACATTGCCTTTTGGCTCAAAAAGAAATATTATAAATAAAATAACACTTTTAATATGAACACGAACGAAGAAAAGAAAGCTTTGGTAAAACAAAGATATAGTGAATTGGCTTTGAATAGTGATGCTTTAAAATCCAGTTGCTGTTGTGGAACGAGTCCTGCTACTCCTACAAAAAAGGTCTTTACGATCATGAGTGAAGATTATAGCGGGCTTAAAGGATATGAAGCCGATGCTGATTTGGGTGTAGGCTGTGGATTGCCTACTGAGTATGCAGATATTAAAGATGGTAATACCGTTTTAGACTTAGGCTCAGGTGCAGGTAACGACTGTTTTATAGCCAGGGCAGAAGTCGGAGAAAAAGGAAAAGTACTCGGTATTGACTTTTCGCCACAAATGATCGAAAAGGCACGGAAGAACGCAACAAAGCGAGGGTATACCAATGTCGAATTTATTGAAGGAGACATTGAAAATATGCCTTTGCCTGCCAATTCTATTGATGTAGTAGTAAGCAATTGTGTTTTAAATCTGCTACCCGAAAAAGATAAAATATTTAAAGAAATATATCGTGTATTGAAAAAAGAAGGTCATTTTTGTATCTCTGATGTTGTGCTGAATGGCGTATTCCCTAAAGAGTTTACAGATAATGCTTCCTTGTATGCGGGTTGTATTGCCAGTGCGATACAAAAGGACGATTATTTAGGAGAGATCAAAAAGGTTAATTTTACTGATATAAAGATTGAACGAACAAAAACAGTTGCCATTCCTGATGATGTTTTACAGGAGCATTTAGATGAATCAACGATAGCCAAATACAAAGCGGGAAATGTCGGCATTTATTCGATTACTGTAACAGGAATAAAATAGCAAAGTTTAAAGAATATGGTTGCAAATAAATGGATTCAGGACGATCATTCCTTCCTGAATCTATCAATTTATTCACAGCCTTCTTTTTCAGGTTTATCTACTTGTCAATAATAAGCAATTCGTTTTTATCATCAGAGATGAGACTTATAAATCTTTCATATTCTCTGAGGACATCAGCTATCACTTCCTCTTTTGTCATATACTGTATATCATTTCCTTTACGCCCATCATTAAAATAGGTAATCGGTATATAAGGCGTTTCCATATCAACATTCGGAGTATTCTCTTCCTCGATCATATACTCCGAGATCGTTTGAGGCTCAGCAACGACACCATATCGGAAATTTCGTATTTTATCATGCCTTATAAATAACTCTATGGATAGAGCAGTGTTTTTACCTGTTATTATTTGAGCTTCAATATCATTTTCGGATAACTCTTGCTGAAGTTCGCCGAATGCTTCTTTTACCGTGCCATTCAAAAAGTCCTTGACATCTCTTTTGTGGGAAAAGGTTAGTATTCTGTTCAGCCGTTCCTTCCATCTGCTCCCGTCCCATGCGATACTACCATAGGGCAGTTTGGTATTATGAAATAAATGATCGATTTGCAAAGCTTTCCATAAAGAAAAACATAAGAGTAGCATACTCAACCCAAAGGGTAATGCGGAAATGAGAGTCATCGTCTGCAGTGAGGCCAGACCTCCTGCCCGAAGCAGTGTAAGAGAGAGAATGATGAGTAGTACACCCCAAAATATATTTTGCCACTTCGGCGAGTTCTTTTTATCACCGGATGCTATACTGTTCATAACCAATATACCGGAGTCTGCTGAAGTAACAAAGAAAACCCCAATCATCAAGATTGCTATTATATTCAATAAGCCTGTAAATGGAAAATATTCAAAAAAGCGAAACAGGAGAGTATCCGGATCGTTCGCCAATAGGCTCAACTCTCCATTTGCTACGAATTTATCCAGCCAAACACCACTACTGCCAAATATAGTCATCCATAAGAAATTGAATAAGGAAGGAATCAGTAGTACAGCTATAATAAACTCACGTATGGTACGCCCTTTCGATATACGTGCAATAAACAACCCTACAAACGGAGACCATGATATCCACCAGGCCCAATACATAATTGTCCAGCCCGAGAACCAGCCCTGAGCTTCTGTTTCATAGGCAAAAGTATTGAAGGTCAGAATTGTTAAATTACTGATGTAATAACCGATACCTTCACTAAAGGTGCTAAGTATATATATTGTTGGTCCTGCAATCAAAATAAATACCATCAGAATAAAAGCGAGAGACAGATTCAGTTCACTTAATCGCTTCACACCTTTATCCACGCCTGTAAAAGCTGAAAATATAGCGATACCCATGACTACAATAACGATAATAGCCTGAAATGTAAAACTGTTCTCTGGCACCAATCCTATACTTTGCAATCCTGCATTTAGCTGTACAACACCAAATCCCAAAGTTGTCGCAATTCCGAAAAATGTACTGCATAGCGCAAAAGTGTCTACAATATTTCCGATTGGCCCATATATTTTATCTTTCAACAAAGGATATAAACCGCTTCGTATTGCCAACGGCAATTTATAACGATAGGCAAAATAAGCCAGTACTAATCCCACCACAGCATATATGGCCCAGGCATGTATTCCCCAATGGAAAAAAGTGTATAATTGGGCTTC
>DHNQ01000001.1:243632-302073 GCA_002409595.1 Dysgonomonas sp. UBA5412 | reverse complement strand
AAGCTATACTTGGGCCGGGAATTATCCGAACCTAAGCGAATATTACCAAGTTTACTTAAAGCTATAATAATAAGAAATAGAACGAACAAAGTTACCATCAATACATAAACCCAACTCAGGTTGTTAAAAAAATAGGTTTTCACAACCGACAGAGATTTATTGGCTTGTTCAGGGAAGAAGCCACAATAAAGGGATACAAAAAGTATAACAATTAGCCCTGGTAGAGCAACTGATTTGGTTAATGTCGTTCGAAAAGGTAATTTGCTTTTTATCATATTATATATTGTTTTATTTTTACTTGTTGTAATGTGTTAATTTTAAAAATAATATCCGATATTTATATTAAAACGGCTATTCCATCTGGCATTATCGCTATCTTGTGCAAGTCCTTCTCCAAAGTTGCTCGTAAGCCATGGATGATTCTTTCCTATAGCCATATCTATGTATGTGTAAATAGGTCCCGAAGCAATGGATACTCCGGGTATTAAATGATGAGTATTGTTATATCCGGCTCTACTTTTGTCAGCTATTGAGTAATCTACATATGCTTCTATACTTTTTATGAATTTCCTTTTTATAGGAATAGTATATGATATTCCTGCCAGGTATACAAATCCTTTGCTTGCCACATCATAAGGAGAGCCATAAGCAGCCATTTGTACGGCATCTAAAAGTTCTCCTTTGTCATTTTGAGATTTATAATTATACCCAATAATTTCAGCCTTTAAATTCCATCTTCGATAATTGAATACTGAGTGTATCGCCCAGGACAAGTTCCATTTCCTTTTATTTAAGGTCTCATTATAGATACTACCCAACTGTCCGGATAAGCCAACTTCTGCGATCTCTGTCAATTGATAACATATACGCATGTTAAATTGGTCTAGTTCGCGGATGGAAGCTTTACTTCTGTTAGCTCCAGTAAGCCCTGTTGTAGGAACAACAGCATATGAAAAACGGCTGTTTCCTACAGTATTATCTTCATACTCTGAACTTAAGAAACCTTTTGGTGCAGCCTGTCTGAAATATGCCATATCAACAGATAGCTTCTCGATCTTGTATTCAGCACCTATGCCGGTTGCGTAAGTATCTTCCAGTCCCATATAATATGGAAGTTGGAACCACCAAGAATGAGATGCAGACGGCGCTATTCCAAATGGTTTTTGAAAAACTCCTAATTTTGCATACCAACTATCATTTAACCTGTATCTAACATAGGCATGATGTATAAAATGTGCTTTTGATCCGGGATAAAGCCTATATTGAAAACTTAAATCAAAATCCTCATATCCTGCATCTACTGACAAAAACCATGTATCTAATTTAATATAAGAATCTAAAGGCCTAGCAGCAGATTCATAGTTTTCTGAAGCAATATTAAACCGTACAGCTCCACCTATTTTTATAGTTTTTTTTTGAGGCTCCCCATCCGATGCCCAAATATTAAGATTGGAAGAAAAAAAGATATAAATAATAACGGGAACAAATCTTGACATGTTTTTCTAAATAAGACTATTTAATTCATTATGGTAGAGAAATAAAAATATATGCTAAATAAAGCATCTAAAATATACCTCAATAGCAGAACTCATCATTACAAATGATATAAATAGTTCCTCGGTCATATAAGATTAAAAAAAGAGTTCAGGATATAGAAAGAAAGGTAATAGACTAATAATAAAACCACTCCTGAACAGTACCGGATTTTCCAGTATTAGGAACAAAAGTAGTAAAATTAGAGCTTGTTTAAAAGTTAATTTATGTTTAATGACTCATTATAAGTATGCTATGCCTATTAAAATAGAGTTAATCGGTAATATTTTTTCTAGTCGAAAAAAATAAATTATTTTTGATGTTTATTAAAATATTCAACATTTCCATAAAATCCGGATAGATGACAGGAGAAAAAAAAGAAGCTATCGATAAGGTGGTTCAACCCATTCAGCGATTTATATTACAGGAAAAGGCCGGAGGTATAGTCCTCGGGCTGAGTGTTATCATTGCTATGATCTTAGCTAATTCCCCATGGTCGGAAGACTATTTTCATTTATTGGAGCATAAACTGGGATTTATATTTGATGGCATTCCATTCTTTGAATATAGCATTCATCACTGGATCAATGACGGGCTGATGGCTGTTTTCTTCTTTGTAGTGGGCTTAGAACTCAAAAGGGAGATTGTAGGAGGAGAATTATCCAATCCGCGTAAAGCCCTTTTGCCTATCGGTGCAGCAATCGGCGGTATGCTCGTACCCGCACTTATCTATATTATCCTGAATCCATCAGGAGAAGTTCATCACGGATGGGGAATACCGATGGCAACCGATATTGCTTTCGCATTGGGTGTTTTGTATCTGTTAGGGAGTAAAATACCACTATCACTGAAAGTGTTTCTAACAGCATTGGCTATTGTTGATGATCTGGGGGCTGTCTTGGTTATTGCATTTTTCTATACATCCGATATTTCATTTATGAGCCTTGCTATTGGTTTTGGCTTTGCTCTTATTATGTTCGTTGGCAATAAAATGGGTGTGCGGAGTATTTTGTTCTACGCCATATTTGGTATTCTCGGAGTGTGGACATCTTTTCTCTTATCAGGAGTACATGCTACAATAGCTTCTGTTATTGCCGCCTTTATGATTCCTGCAGATGTGAAAATAAGAGAGAATCTATTTGTGGAACGGATAAAGAACTATCTGAATAAATTCAGGGAGGTTGATCCTAAAAACGAAATTCCGACGCTTACAAATGACCAGTTGCATTTGTTGGAAGAAATAAAAATAGATACCAATAAAGCCATTCCGCCATTGCAACGCTTAGAACATCGAATGCATCCTTTAGTGACATTTGTTATCATACCGATATTTGCTCTGGCCAATGCCGGGGTTTCACTCAATATTGATGTTGAGCAACTATTCAGTACGAATATAGCTTTAGGCGTAGCTCTAGGCCTACTATTGGGCAAAGTGTTAGGTGTGGTTGGCTTTACTCTTTTGTTGATAAAGCTGAAAGTCGCACCATTCCCTCAAGGGATGAATGTCCGTAATCTGTTTGGTTTAGGTTTGCTGGCATCTATTGGTTTTACCATGTCGCTATTTATCACTTCTTTGGCATTCACTCATCCCGAATATATGGTACAAGCCAAGATTGGTATTTTTGCAGCTTCTATCATTGGCGGAGTATTAGGATATATCACATTAAGCCGTTCCGTAAAGCATAAATAATGTTATCCCGAATAAAATATATAGGATTAAACCCGGCTCGCTTATTTGTTCTCAGTTTTTTAGGACTGATTCTTATCGGGACAATTTTACTGTTATTACCGGTATCCACAACCGGGAGCATCAGCCTGATAGATGCTCTTTTTACAACAACGAGTGCAGTTTGTGTAACAGGTCTGGTAGCACTGGATACAAGTAAAGATTTTACACTGTTCGGACAAACAGTCATCATGGTCATGATTCAGGCCGGCGGTTTAGGTATATTGACTTTTGCCAGTTATTTCAGCTACTTCTTTAAGGGAGGCTCGTCTTATGAGGATCAATTAACGATGGGCAATATCTCTAACATAGAGAAGATTGATGAAATTTTTAAGACCTTAAAGCGGATATTAATTATAACAGTTGGTATTGAAGCTGTCGGGGCTTTCTTTATTTTTACTAGTTTAAGTTCTGCTTTGATGCCTGGTCTGAGTGATCGGATTTATTTTTCAGTATTTCATTCCATATCCGCTTTTTGTAATGCAGGCTTTTCCACATTGCCCCATGGTATCATGGAAAACGGATATGTGGATAACTACAGATTCCAATTGAGCCTGATATTCCTTTTTGTTCTCGGAGGATTAGGATTCCCGATTGTAATCAATTTGTTGAAATACCTGAAACATTTAATCAGAAGAACATTCTTACAGATTTTCAATCATAAAAAAGACGTTTACAAGCCTTGGGTGATGAAACTGGGAAGTAAGATAAATCTGGTTACAACTATCTCTTTAATTGTTATCGGAACCATCCTTATTTTTATCAACGAGTATAATAATATACTGGCTTCTCATCAGGGAATCGGGAAATTCGTCACAGCACTATTTACAGCGACAACGCCCCGTACAGCAGGGTTCAATTCAGTTGATTTTAATCAGTTACATCTATCGTCACTCATTATTATAATCATCTTGATGTGGATCGGAGCTTCTCCTGCCTCTACGGGAGGAGGTATAAAAACCAGTACATTTGCAATAGCCGTTCTGAACTTTATCAGTTTGGCCAAAGGGCGAAAGAATATTGAGGTGTATAGTCGGGAGGTATCAGAAACATCCATAAGACGAGCTTTTGCGGTGATGACACTTTCTGTTGTTGTTTTGGGGATAGGTTCATTACTTATTTCCTATTTTGATGAAGGCTTGCGGCTATTAGATATTATATTTGAATCGGTTTCGGCCTATAGTACAGTCGGGCTGAGTCTGGGGATAACTCCCGGTTTAAGTTCTGCCAGTAAACTGGTGCTGATAATACTGATGTTTATAGGACGTGTAACAACACTCACGCTGCTTATTGCTTTCTTTAAGCAAGTGAGGATGTCTAATTATACTTATCCATCGGAGGAGATACTGATTAATTAAAAAGAAGAAAGAATGAAATATATTATTGTCGGACTCGGTGTATTCGGTTCTTCACTTGCTGAGAAGTTAGCATCACAGGGCAATGAGGTAATCGGAGTAGATACAAAGATGCAACGGGTAAATGAACTGAAAGATAAAATAACACATGTTGCATGTTTGAATGTAACAGATGCTGCTGCAGTAGAAACATTACCCTTGAAGAATACAGATGTGGTCATTGTCTGTATAGGAGAAGATCAAGGTGCTAATATAATGGCGACAGCCATGTTTAAAAACCTGAATGTAAAACGGCTTATAGGAAGATCTCTTAATCCTCTGCAAGAAAATGTTTTACAGGCAATCGGCGTACATGAGATTGTCCGGCCGGAAGAAGAAACCGCAGAAAGATGGGCCAAGAAACTAACGCTTCGGGGAATGGTAGATTCTTTTGAGTTAAATGAGAATTACAGCATGGTAGAGATTGTAGTGCCGGATATTCTTGTTGGAAAGACAATCGAAGAAATCGGTTTTCGTAAGGAATATAATATGCTCGTGTTGACTGTTATCAAAAATGTAGAAAAGAAGAGCATAATAGGGAAAACCAGAGTTGTTGCCGACGTTCAAGGTATACCAACACCCGATACCATGTTAGAAAAAAATGATATCTTGGTTGTTTATGGATCTAACAAAGATATTAAACAGTTTATAAGCAAGAACAAAAATCATAAATAGAAAAAGTGTGATTGGTAAATATATAATTGATAAAAAAGAAGTATCTTTTCCATGGTTATTCAAATCAGGTGTATAGTCTGAATACTAATAATATATAGCATGTATAACTTCATACGAAAAGTAGTCACTTACGTTAGTCTGCAAAAGCAAACCGAAGACTTTGAAGAAATCCATAATTCGATAACACAGGGTATTTCGTTCAAGGGGACGAATATATGGATATTAGTTTGCGCGATAATCATAGCATCCGTAGGGCTTAATACCAATTCAACCGCTGTGATAATAGGAGCCATGCTTATTTCTCCACTGATGGGGCCAATCAATGGAATGGGTTACAGTATTGCTATTCATGATTTTGGATTGCTTCGTCAGTCATTAAAGAACTTTGGTTTTGCGGTGCTGGCCAGCCTTATAGCATCCACTGTTTATTTTTCGATAACCCCCGTTCATACAGCCCATTCAGAGCTTTTAGCCCGAACCAGTCCGACGATTTATGATGTTTTAATTGCTCTATTTGGTGGATTTGCGGGTATTATAGCAATCAGCAGTAAGCAGAAAGGAAATGTTATTCCCGGTGTTGCTATTGCTACGGCCTTGATGCCACCTCTCTGTACAGCCGGCTACGGTTTAGCTACGCTCCAATTTTCTTTTTTCTATGGAGCATTCTATCTGTTTACCATCAACACTGTTTGTATTGCTTATGCTTCGGTTTTAATTTCTCAAATGTTGAAGTTTCCGATCAGAGATACCAACATAAGTGAGACAAGAAAGAATCGTATCAATCAGGGCTTATCAATCGTTCTTATTATAATCATATTGCCCAGTATATATTTGGGTTACCGGATGTCCCAGAATGAGAAATTCAGAGTAAATGCCGAAAAATATACACGTTATGTAGGAATATACAAAGGGAATTATTTATTAAACAATGAGGTTGCTGCAAACAGGAAAGAAATTAATTTGGTATACGGCGGATCTTCGTTGACAGAAGAAGACAAAGATGCAATTATCGGTCAGGCAAGCTTATTCTCTTTAGATGATGCGAAAATAACAATAGAACAAGGGTTGGCCATAGATAATGATATAGCTAAGGATAGACTAAAAGCTCAGTCTGAAGAAGAGAGGTCCCGGCAACAAATAGTCCGCTTAAATGTAGAAATTGCTGATTATAAACAAAAAATAGACAGTATACAAAGCCAATATCTTATAGGCAAACAATTACTGTCTGAGTTGACTCCTTTATACCCTCATATAGAGAGTTGTTCGTATGCCCAATCATATATCTATACCCAGAATGATACTTTGCATAGAGCGAAAACTGGTGTATTTATGATCACATCTAAACGCATTCTTCCAAAGAACGATCAGGAGAAAATAAAGAATTGGCTAATGAAAAGATTAAATGAAAAAGAAATTAGGGTCTATTTTGACAGAATTAATTGATTGATCAAGACCGAACTTGTAGAAATATTTTAATGGAATAATCAAGGGTCTTTTAAATTATTCCTCTACCTGTGTTAAATTATATTGTAGAAATGCCAAATATCAGAACGTGCTATTTCTTTTGATGCATTAGTTTTACTCCATTTATCTTATCTGAAATAAATCTCCCCCGGCTGTCTAAATAACTGTTTTAGAAATAAAGGGTGTATACTTCGTCATAATCATAGAAATTACTCTGATTAGATAAGCTCCCGAACTTCTATCCTCTGGTATTTGAGTAGTGTCTATTAGTAGTCTATATAGACGAACTAATAGAATGGTATAACCGATGTTGTAAATTTCTATTTTTCACAAAACGTATATGATCAAACATTTCATGAAAGAAAGTTTGCTAATCTTAAAATATTTATTTCCTTTGTTTATTATTTCCAGTGGAATTATAATATATGTGCATAATTACAAAAATAAAGAATATACAGAAAATACTTTATAGACTCGAAAAAGTGTTTTTAGAAAACAATGGCATCACATTAAATGAAGCTATTATTATATATTCTTTGCCCGAAACAAGAAGCTCCTGTGCGGGTTATCTGTCTGGCCAGCTTGACGTATCGAACTCCCGGACATCTAAAATTCTGAGTAGCTTAGAGCAGCAGGAATATATTATAAGGACAATGGGACAAGCCGATAAAAGGCAGATGCTTTTTTCATTAACGGAAAAGGGACTGGAGAAAAAGAAAGAAATACAGAGATCTGAAGGTGAATATAGAGAACTTATTAAGTCATTGGCTAAGTTTATGGACTAACCAAAATTTCAGACAGATCTTATAAACCATTTTATTAAAAAAATAAATATATGAAAATATTAATTGTAGGAGGAGTTGCCGGGGGAGCATCTGTTGCAGCCCGTTTAAGGAGAATGGATGAACAGGCTGAAATTATTTTATTTGAAAGAGGCGAATATATTTCTTATGCCAATTGTGGATTACCATATTATATCGGAGGTACAATAGCGGACAGAGATAATCTTTTCGTCCAAACTGTAGATGGATTTTCTAAGCGATTCAAGATAGACATCAGGGTATTGCAGGAAGTAATCTGTATCAATAGGGAAAATAAAAGTATAACCATACAAAACCTTATCACAAATAAAGAATATACTGAATCTTATGACAAACTTATTCTATCTACCGGATCAGAACCGGTGAAACCTCCAATCAAAGGCATCGATAGCAGAAAGATATTTACACTCCGTAATGTACCTGATACCGATAAAATCAAAAACTTTCTTATAACTCATAAACCCCAAAAAGCAGTTGTCATCGGCGGAGGATTTATCGGACTGGAAATGGTAGAAAATTTACATAATGCAGGACTTGAAGTACAGTTAGTGGAGAAGGCGGATCAGGTTATGGCTCCAATTGATTTTTCCATGGCCGCAATAGTTCATCAGCAACTTAGGCAGAAAGGAGTAGAGCTTTATCTGAAAGAAGGAGTGACTTCTTTCCTCGAAGAAGAAAACGGCGTTAGAATAGTATTGGAAAGCGGTAGAGAACTTATCTCCGATATGGTTATTTTCAGTATTGGTGTTCGTCCCGATATTAAGATTGTAAAAGATGCAGGGCTGGAACTTGGAACGACAGGAGGGATTAAAGTTAATAGTTATATGCAGACGAGTGATAACAATATCTATGCCTTGGGTGATGCCGTGGAAGTACTGAATCCGGTAATAACTAAACAGATGTTGATTCCTTTGGCGGGTCCGGCCAATAAACAAGCCCGTATTGTTGCAGATAACATACTGGAGGATAACAAATATATCTACCCGGGAACTATCGGCACATCTATAGCTAAGGTGTTTGACCTAACCGTTGCGGCGACAGGACTTTCATCCAAAGTGCTGAACAGGGAGTGTATTGAGCATATATCATCTTTTACTCATGGAAGTTCACACGCGGGATACTATCCCGGAGCATCTCAATTGTCAGTAAAGGTTAATTTCTCCCCCTTGAATGGAAAGCTTTTGGGAGCTCAGGTTGTAGGAAAAGAAGGAGCCGACAAAAGAATTGAGTTGTTTTCTGAGGTTATAAAAAAAGGAGGTACAATTTACGATCTGATGGATATTGAGCATGCATATGCCCCGCCTTATTCATCGGCTAAAGACCCTGTCAATATGGCTGGTTTTGTAGCTGATAATATTCTTAAAGGAAAGATGAAAGTAGCCCAATGGCGGGATATTGGAAAAATAAATCTCGCCAAAACGACCCTGTTAGATGTCCGTACTTCAGAAGAATGCAGCGAAGGATATATCAAGGGTGCGATGAACATCCCCCTGGATGAACTGCGTTCCCGGATTAAAGAAATACCAAAAGAGAAGGACGTTTTAATCTATTGTGCTGTCGGCTTACGCGGGTATATTGCTTCGCGGATATTAGCACAATATGGATTTTCTAATGTTCTAAATCTGTCAGGAGGTTATACAACCTATGCAACAGCAATAGCAGAATACTCTTTATAATAGAAAAATTCAGCCATCACTCCGTATTTAAACAAAATTAGAGTTTTAAATACATTATTTCTTATGGAACTATATTCTAATGGAAATAATATATTATCTTTGTAAGAAATATAAACGCAATTAAATATGCAAATAATAAAAAACAATTGGACATATCTCTTAGGAGCACTTATCGGAGCAATAGGTGGATATATGTATTGGAGGTATATTGGATGTAGTACCGGTACTTGTCCCATAACGTCATCACCTACAATCAGTACTCTATACGGAGTTTTATTGGGAGGCTTATTCGGAGGAATTTTTAAAAGAAATAAAAAAAACAAAAATAAAATAAATAATATGGCGGGATTTCTTAGCAGATTACTCGGATTGGAGGACAAAGCTGATTTTAAAGTTCTCTTAGAGAATGGAGCTATACTTCTGGATGTCCGAACAAAAGAAGAATATAAACAGGGAGCAGCAACAAACTCAGTCAATATTCCTCTGGATAGTTTGAATAGTAATTTATCGAAACTAAAAAAAGATAAACCGATTATTGCTATATGCGCCAGTGGTATGCGTAGTCGCAGTGCGGTGACTCTCTTAAAGAATAAAGGTTTTCAGAAAGTATATAATGGCGGAAGCTGGTTTAATTTTAATGAGTAACAGAATGAAACGCATATTAAAGAAATGGGATGCAGCCCGGATAATTCGTTTATTGTTGGGAGTGTTGATAGCTATCTATTCAATATCTACGAAGGATTATATGTTTTTAGTTTTAGGTGGATTGCTACTTTTTCAGGCAATTATGAATATTTCCTGTTGTGGCTCCGCAGGGTGCTATACAGACAATAAGTACAAAGAAAATATTTATGGAGATCAGATAAAAAAATATAAACCGGATTAAAAATGAAGTATACAATACTACTTCCACTTGTGGCATTATTGCTTATTTCTTGTAATAACACAGCTGAGACAAAAAGTCAAACAAAAGAAACAATTAAAAAAGAAGATAAAATGACAACAATACATTTAACAAAAGCAGAATTCTTGTCAAAAGTTGCTAATTTTGAAACAAATCCTACTGAATGGAAATATTTAGGGGATAAACCGGCATTGATTGATTTCTATGCTGATTGGTGTGGCCCTTGTAAAGCTATAGCTCCGGTGCTGGATGAATTGGCCGCAGAATACGGAGGTCGTATATATATTTATAAGATAAATACGGAAACTGAACCTGAACTAGCGTCTGCGTTTGGGATAAGAAGCATACCTTCTTTACTGTTTGTTCCGATGACCGGACAACCTCAAATGGGTGCAGGAGCATTACCAAAACAGCAACTGAAGGAGGCTATTGATAATCTTTTATTAAAAGAGTAACAGTAAATATAAATTTAGACTAAAATGGCAGACAATACAAATAATTCGCAAGTAAGAACATTATGCCAGATCAGGGATGTGTATCGGGCTATTTATGACTTTGAGTTAAACTTTCAGCAATTATATGATCTTGGACTGAACGAAGGGATGCTGCTATGTTCGCTGAATGCTCAGAAATATTCATCCAATGAATTGGCTAGTGTATTGGGATTGAGCAATTCGAATACATCGAAAGTGATAAAATCGGTCGAAAAGAAAGGGCTTATCAGACGTATTGTAGGTAAGGAGGATAAGCGCCAGATGTATTTTGCTTTGACTGATCTGGGCAAGAAGAAACTTGAATCGATAAAATGTGCTGAGTTTGATATACCTCAAACACTAGAATCTATTATAAAAAGATAAAATTTTTATCTATTGACGATTTGTTCTCTCTTTTTTCTACTATAAAACAAGTTGCAAATACGCAACAAGAACCACTACGTATTAGTAAGTTAGATTTTGGATAAAAGATCTAATTTCCGTGTAATTTCATAGGTTAGGCAAATTTTATTATCTTTGTAAAAGTCTTGAATACATTGAAAACAATATTGTTTTTTCTTCTTTAAAATCTACTTATTCGGTAGATACCTTATTTAAGCGGAGTTGATCCGAAATATAGCCAATATATAATTCAGTTTTCTTAAAGGAATTTAGGTTACTCTTTTGGGCTTCATATGATAATTAATCTGAGGATAATAAAGTTTCTATAGGTTCACTACATCCTTCTGTGTTCAAGCGAATTATTCCATTTTTAATAATCGGACTGCCCTGCCCGATACAAAAATTATTTTATGAAGTTGATTATTATATCTAATAGATTACCACTGAAAGTAGTGGAAGAGGAAAATGAGTACAAGGTCGTTCCTAGCTCAGGTGGTCTTTCAACCGGACTGAACTCATTAGAGACAAATATGGAAACACATTGGATCGGTTGGACTGGAATGTATCTTGATGATCTGAGTGAACAAGAAAAAATAGACAAACAACTGGCTGATCTAAACTTTCATTCGGTAAATCTTACCCCTTCACAAATAGAAAATTATTATGAAGGATACAGTAACAGTGTAATTTGGCCGCTTTCTCATTATTTTTTTAGCAATGTAAGGTACAATAATGACTACTGGTCTGTATATAAGGAGGTGAATGCTTTATTCTGTGAAAAAGCAATGCAAATAATAGAACCTAGTGATATTGTTTGGATTCAGGACTATCAATTGATGCTTTTACCTCGAATGATAAGAGACCGAATACCTGGAGTCAGTATTGGTTATTTCCATCATATACCATTTCCTTCTTATGAATTATTTAGGTGCTTGCCCGAAAGAAGTGATATTTTAAACGGTCTGTTAGGTGCCGATCTTGTTGCTTTCCATACGCATGGATATATGAGACATTTCATTAGTGCTGTTTACCGGGTACTGAAATTAGATTGTAACCTCGATGAAATTCATTTAGATGACAGAATCGTAGATGTGGATGCTTTTCCAATGGGAATAAACTATGATATGTATCACAATGCTTTACTAAATCCGGATATAAAGAAGCAAGCTGATAAACTACGAGGTGAGTTTGGTAACAGCAAGCTTATATTATCTGTAGATAGGCTCGACTATAGTAAAGGTATTCTTATGCGTTTAAGGTGTTTTGAAGACTTTCTGGCGAACCAACCCCAATACAGAGGAAAGGTTAGCCTCATTATGATTGTCGCTCCATCAAGAGACAATGTTGATATTTATGCAAAACTGAAAGAAGATATAGACCAGAAGGTGGGAGCTATCAATGGTAAGTATGCGACAGCAGGATGGCAACCAATCAATTATTTTTATAGGTCATTCGTCTTCGAAGAGATCGCCGCTTTATATCATATATCGGATATCTGTTTAGTTAACCCTTTTAGGGATGGAATGAATCTTGTTGCAAAAGAGTATATTGCAACAAAACGAGATGGGAAAGGAGTGCTCATTTTAAGTGAAATGGCCGGAGCATCTATTGAGCTATCTGATGCACTGATAGTGAATCCAACTAATATAAAAGAAATAGAAAATGCTCTTCTTCAAGCACTGGAAATGCCAGAAGAGGAACAAAAAGCAACTATCTCAAATATGCAAGAGATTATTTCTTCTCAACATGTTGGACAATGGGCCAAAGATTTTATAGATGAATTGGTCTTAGTAAAAAAGAAAAATAAAGAATTACAAAAGAAAATAATTGTACAAAAAAACTTCAATGAAATAAAAGATGCATATCAAAAAGCAGAAAAACGTCTGATTATTTTAGACTATGATGGCACATTGGTTTCGTTTCACCGCAATCCGATGAAAGCATCACCAACGATTGACGTTCTTGATCTTTTAGAAAAAATGTGTGCCGATAGCCATAATAAAATGATAATAAGTAGTGGTAGGGATAAACAGACACTTGAAGATTGGTTAGGACATTTACCTTTGGACATGGCTGCCGAACATGGTATGTTTTATAAAGAACATGGTATATGGAAAAGTAAAGTGCAGAAAATTGAATGGGATCAAGAGATAATAGACATAATTAAACATACAGTTAAAAAGACTCCACGTTCGAAACTGGAAATAAAAGAGACAGCCTTGGTCTTTCATTACAGGGATGTTGATGTCTGGCTAGCAGACCTACGTGTAACACAACTGATAAATGCCTTGATAAATCCAACGTCGAGACAGAACTTGCAGATAATGAAGGGAAATAAGATTGTAGAAATTAAGTCAGGTGAATTTAATAAAGGCTCAGAAGCTTTAAGGCTAATGAATCAAAGTGAATACGATTTTGTGATGGCTATAGGAGATGATACAACTGATGAAGAAATGTTTATGGCATTGCCGGATACCGCTATTACTATAAAAGTAGGAGACCCATCAAATGCAGCGCGGTATAATATTCCAAAACAAGATTTAAACATTGATTTTTTGAAAAAACTAATAAAATAATTTGATTGCTTATGGATAATCTAGATTACGGTGTAGTTGGAAATTGTAAAACGGCTGCTTTAATATCAAAAGAGGGAAGCATCGATTGGCTTTGTTTTCCGGTATTCGATTCTCCATCTGTATTTTCTAAATTGTTAGATAATGATAAAGGTGGGAGTTTTTCATTCATTGTTTCTGATGGCTATCGTATTACACAAAATTACTTTAAAGAAACAAATATACTTGGTACTCGCTTTGCTTCTGATGAGGGTGTATTTGAAGTACTTGATTTTATGCCAAGATATAAGACTCGTGAAGACGAGTATTATATACCTTCCGAGATCTATCGTTATGTAAGGCTTATTGAAGGTAAACCGCGTTTCAGGATAAATTATACTCCTGTAATGAATTACGCTAGAGATTCAGTCATACATAAAAAGTTTACCGACTTTATAAGAACATTTTCTTTAGCAGATGGGACTGATAACATCTATTTATATTCAAGTATTGACTTTGATTCCATATTAAATCAAGAAGAAATTATTCTGGAGCAGGATCAATACATGTTATTGTCGTATAGTCAGAAATTAGCAAATATAGATATCGACCGTGCTTATCTAGAATATCAGCGTACAAAAATTTACTGGTTGAACTGGAATAATCGTTCCCGAAAATTTGTAGAATATAATGACTATATCTGTCGCAGTTTGTTAGCTCTTAAATTGATGTGTTATGAGTCATCTGGAGCTATTATGGCAGCTCTGACCACCAGTATTCCGGAGACAATAGGTGAAGTCCGCAACTGGGATTATCGATTTTGTTGGATTCGTGATGCATCTATGTCTATAGAAACGCTCATAGAGCTTGGACATCATTCGACAGCGAAACGGTTTATGTCCTTTGTAAAGGATATATTGAAATCTAAATCAGATTCTTTACAAATTATGTATGGAATAGATGGTAGCCGTACGTTAAAAGAAGAGATATTACCTCATTTGGCAGGATATGAAAATTCCCAACCGGTAAGAATCGGTAATGCCGCATATTTCCAAAAACAAAATGACACTTTCGGCTATTTGATGGATGTTATACATAGCTATTATTTCCGTTTTCCTGGGACATTGGGCGAGTTGGAAGAAATGTGGGAAGTTGTTAAATCGATCATCAGAACGGTTTATATTGTTTGGCGAAATCCTGATCAGAGTATATGGGAGTTCCGTAACATCGAAAAGCATTTTGTCTTCTCGAAGGTAATGTGTTGGGTAGCTCTTGACAGAGCAATAGAGATAGCTAAACTTTTAAATCAGGCCGATTATGTATCAGCATGGCAAAAAGAAGCGATGGCTATAAAAGAAGATGTGATGCTCAATGGCTGGAACGATCAGATTCAAAGTTTTACTCAAGCTTATGATAATACGCATATGGATTCATCATTGCTTTTGATGGAACAGTATGGTTTTATAGATGCAGGTAATGATCGCTATATAAAAACGGTAAAGCGTATAAAAGATGAATTATATCATAATGGATTGATGTATCGATATAAAGTTGATGATGACTTTGGTTTGCCCTCTTCTGCTTTTACTATCTGTACTTTTTGGCTAACTCGTGCATTGTTTATGATTGGAGAGAAAGGCGAAGCCCGGAAAATATTTGATCAGCTACTGACGTATTCTAATCATCTGGGATTATTTAGTGAGGATCTGGATTTCGAAACCAAGCGTATGATGGGGAATTTCCCTCAGGCGTATTCCCATCTGGCATTGATAAAGACTGCTTTACTATTCTCGGAGGAACGGAGATATATCAATTTTATTAAACCTTGAAAATTGACTCAGTAGAGTTTTTTATAAGTTATACAATAGAGGCACAGGTAATGAGAACCTGTGCCTTTGTTTTTTTATATCTTTTTGCCTACAAAGCGTATAACAGAAGCTTTACCATTATGTCCTATACCTTCTGCCAGTCTTATTTCTTTTTCTTCTAAAAGATCGATCTCCATCGAATCAAAGATAGAGAGAATTTCTTGCTTCGAATACATCATATCCACATATGGCGGACCTCCGGCTAATGGGTTTTGTTGCTGATGTTTTACATGTTCTTTACCGAATCCTTCAATAATAATATGCCCTCCGGTTTTCAACAAAGGCAATAACGACCTGAGATATTTCTCTTTTAATTGTTCCGGTAGGTGAACATAGGTAAGAGCAATTACATCATAGGAGTCGACAATATAATTTTCAGAGATATCTTCGAAATCAATCACTTTGAATGAAATATTCACGCTATTCTTTTGAGCCAAACGCAAGGCTTTTTCTTTAGCTTGCTGGCTTTGGTCGAAAGCGTCTACACTCCATCCCCTTGTTGTTGCATATACACCATTCCGTCCCTCTCCATCAGCCGGAAGAAGAATTTTTCCTGTTGGAAGCGTATCGATGATTTGCTTGAAGAATAGATTTGGAGCTTCTCCATAGCGGTATTCTTCCATATTGTAACTTTCGTCCCATTTATTATTCATAGTCATTCATTTTTTGTTAATATGCACTGAAGAAATCCGGTTTTATCGTAAATCCTATTCTTACCTGATTTGTATATTTTTTGTAATTCAGCAACCCTTCTCCATAACCGGCATAATAATCCAAAGTTAAGTATTGATTTGAATTTTTCGATACTCTAAATGATAAAGATGTGTGTAAATTAGGGTTTATAAACTGATCCCGTGGGATTATATTAAGACTGAACCACCATAAATTTTTACTATCAATATAATTAACCGAAAAGATACCATAACCTTTATAACGTAACAAATCTTTATTATTACCTCCATCCACATAAGGTAGATACACTTGAGCTTTAGCCGATAAGCGCATATTATAGAAATATTTGGCTGACAGATTCAGATAGTTCCAACTACGAGAATCTTCTCCTGCTTTTCCATTCGATTCATGTTCCAGAGAAACCATTACCGCTCCTTTCAGTTTGTTGTTTTTGATAATGTAGCGTCCGACTCCTATTCCGGGATTGTAATTCGTATCGCGGAAAGGGCTCGATTTGTCATAAATATCCCAGAATGACTTTTGAGAATAAATAATGTACAAAAACGAATTGAATGGCAAGACGCTTCTGGTAACTCTGTGGCGAATACTAAACTGGAAGAATGCATCCGCTGTTTTACGGGTTACCGATTTGTTTAAAGGGATTCCCGTTACCATATAATTATCCTTATACACCGCAAAAGGAGCCTGCTTGTCTAGTACAGACCTTACAAGGTCTTCTGAAACTTCAATCGGTCTATGTTTCAATACATTTATTGACTGCATCTCATTCAGATAGTTATTCCGAAGTGAAATACTATCTACCTGTAAGATCGTATTTTCTTGTGAGTAGACCCTGGGTATGTGTATAATGAGGATAAACAATACGATTATTATATAAAATATTGTTTTCATATCTAAAAAAGAGAGCAAAAGACGATTTCAGAATTCGGTTTTGCTCTCTCAGAAACTTATTAATCAATTCACCGTTTAATGTTTAATTTATCGAGCAGGATTTCCAACGGACAAAATTTAGTAAATGAAGACTGTATCAGATTCACTCCCACAAATGCAGGCAACAACAGCCATCCGATGGAAACAAAATAAGCCAACGAAATACCAATCAGAACCATTGTGCCTGCTACTATACGGATAATATATTCACGTTTCATAATCAAATCAATTTAGAGAAGTTTTCTACATCAAGGACAAAAGCATGTACAGGAAAAGGATTATTCGTTTCAATATTACAACTGTCAATCTCTGTAATAGCATTATCAGCAATTTCTTTTGTCACAAAGCTGAAAAGCATTATAGAGTTTGTTTTAGCATTGCTCGCATTAGCCGCAAACCAGCCCAAATTTTCCTCTTTCTTTTTATAGCCAGTGATATTGGTCACACTGAATCGTTTCACTCCGGCATCTTGGAGTAGGCTTGCTACCTGCTCCTGATACTCTTTTATACTTAATACAACTAATAGCTTCATAATCATTTTACTTTCTTTTCAACATTTTATAATACAGTAGTGGTACTACAATCAATGTAAGTACGGTAGAGGTTATTGTTCCTCCCATCAGCGAGATTGCCAGACCTTGAAATATAGGATCGAACAGAATTACAATAGCCCCCAGAACTACACCTCCTGCTGTCAAAACTATAGGCGTTGTACGTACAGCCCCTGCTTCGATAACAGCCTGTTTCAACGGGATGCCGTCTTTGAGCCGTATGTCGATAAAGTCGATAAGTAATACCGAATTTCGCACCATGATTCCGGCAAGAGCTATAAACCCAATCATTGACGGAGCACTAAAGTAAGCTCCCATAATCCAATGCCCGAATATGATACCAATCAAGGATAACGGTATAGCTGCCAATTGTACCAAGGGTGTAATAAAGTTTTGAAACCAAGCCACAATCAGCACATAGATAATGATCAGTACAAATAGAAAAGCCAGCCCCAAATCACGGAATACCTCATATGTTATCTGCCATTCGCCATCCCACTTTAAGGAAAAGTTGTCTTCATATTTTGGTTGCTCACTATATTCTTCCGACAAAGTATATCCTTCGGGAAGTTTTACCTGCGATAATCTATCAGACACTTCCGTAATAGGATATATCGGACTTTCCAAACTTCCTGCAACTTCGGTTAATATATACACTACACGCTTCTGATCTTTGCGATGAATACTCTTTTCTTTTTCTCCTTTTGTAACCTTCACTAAATCGCCTACAGGAATAGCCATTCCTTGTTGACTCACCACTTTTAGGCTTAATACATCTTCAATAGTAGATTTCTCTTTTTCAGGCAATTGAAGGATAATACCAACTTGATTGACAGACGCAGGTTGATGCAACACACCCACGGACATACCCGACAAAGCCGCTCTCATATTCTGAACCACTTGCGCATTCGGAATGCCCAATTTCATCGCTTTGTCTTTATCCACCTCAAATTTATATTCGGTCTGAGCATCTTCTACCGACCAATCCACATCGACTACATTGTCAGTTTGCGCCAACAGATCTTTCACCTGTTTGGCTACAGCTATTTGTTGTTCATAGTCAGGGCCATATACTTCGGCTGCAATGGTAGACATGACAGGAGGACCCGGAGGAACTTCCACCACTTTTACATTGGCATTGTATTTTTTACCGATAGCTTGCAAATCGGCACGCACTGATGTAGCTATATCATGACTCTGTTCACTACGTTCTCCTTTATCAACAAGGTTGACTTGTATATCGGCCACATTATCACCCATGCGCATATCATAATGGCGAACCAACCCGTTAAAGCTGATAGGAGCGGATGTTCCCACATAAGTTTGATAATTCGTTACCTTATCATTCCGACTGATATACACAGCTAATTCTTTAGCTACGGCGGCAGTACGTTCCAATGTCGTTCCCTCCGGCATATCTATCACTACTTGAAATTCATTCTTATTGTCGAAAGGCAACATTTTTACCGGAACAGATTTTGTATAAAACAACACAAACGATCCTAGTAAAACGACAGTTAAGCCAATCATAAATGTCCAGCGGCGTTTTCTGCTTTCCAAAAACGGTGTTACTATTTTAGCATATAATTTGTATATTTTCGTTTCGTGCAAATCTGTTTCTTTTTCTTCACTTTCGTGTTCTTCTCCTTTTTTATCTTTATGTCTTAAGAATAAATAGCCGAAATATGGAGTCAATGTCAGAGCTACCAGTAAAGAGAAAATCATGGCTATGGATGCACCTATAGGCATCGGACTCATATATGGACCCATCATTCCCGATACGAATGCCATGGGCAGTACGGCAGCGATAACAGTCAGCGTTGCCAAGATAGTCGGATTCCCTACCTCATTGATAGCATATAGCGCAGCTTGTAACGGTGGTAGTTTCTTCATCTTGAAGTGACGGTGCATATTTTCCGCAATCACAATGGAGTCATCCACAACAATACCTGTAACAAACACCAAAGCAAACAGTGTAATACGATTGAGTGTATATCCCAAGAAGTAATAAGCAAAAAGAGTCAGGGCAAACGTTACAGGCACGGAAAGAAATACTACCAATCCGCCACGCCAGCCCATTGCCAACATCACAAACAGGGTTACTACCACAATGGCAATAGACAAGTGAAAAAGCAATTCGGATACTTTATGTGATGCCGTTTCTCCGTAGTTACGGGTAACGTCAACATGTATATCATTAGTGATAACATCTTTTTTCAGATGCTCTACTTTGTTGATCACTACCTCTGCCAGCTTCATGGCGTCTGCACCTTTTTTCTTAGCAATGGAAATAGTTACGGCAGAATAGTCATCGGGCATATCCGCTTTTTTATCGCCCGACGCAGCACCATATCCAAACGAAACATATTGTTTAGGGACTTCGGGGCCGTCTTCTACTTCTGCGATTTGATACAGATAGACCGGTTGATTATCATTTGTTCCGACAATCAGATTTTTCACTTCTTCCACATTGGTAAAAAAATTGCCTGTTTGCACTGAATAAACCATATCGCCTGTTACGATATTTCCGCTTTGCATTTGGGCATTGTTCGCTTGTAGAGTTTGGGTTATAGCTCCAAAGTCTAGTTTACTCTGTGCCATTTTATCCTTATCGAGCATGACCTTTACCTGACGGCTCTGTCCTCCTACAACATTGACTTGTGCTACATCCGGTATTTTCTTTATTTCGTTGCCAACCACTTCTGCTACCTGACGTATCTGATAATCGCCCATCTTATCACTCCAAAGAGTGAAAGCTAATGCAGGAACATCGTCTATGGCTCGCGATTTCACCAAAGGCATAGTTGCGCCTTGTGGCATACGATCCATATTCTTCATCATCTCATTGTAGAGCTTAACCAACGAACGCTCGACATCTTCACCCACAAAGAATTGTACAGTAAGCATACCCATACCATTCATAGAGGTAGAATATACATGCTCTACCCCTTTGATATTCGAAATGATCTTTTCGATAGGTTGTATTACTCCCGATTCTACTTCCTGAGGTGTTGCCCCGGGATAACCAATCATAATATCCGCCATAGGGACTTCTATTTGAGGCTCTTCTTCGCGCGGAATGAAATATATGCTGAACAGTCCTAAGAGCATAAAGGCAAACATGAGCAGGATACTCAATTTTGACTTGATAAACGCTCCGGCTATTTTTCCTGAAATTCCGTTTTCCATAATTTTACTTATTTACAGATACTTTTACTCCGTTATATAATTTGCCTTCGGCTTTAGATACAATTCTGTCATTTTGGCTCAAGCCGGAAAGTACTTCTACCTGATTGCCGATTGTCTTACCTAAACGTATCCAGCGAAGATTAGCTTGATTCTGATCGTCTATTACATATACTCCTGTCAGTTGGTCACGATAAACAATTGAGTTTTTATCCAACATAATTTTAGAAGAGATATCCTCTCCTGTTTTATTCGGTATCAAAATATTGACATACATGCCGGAGCGGATATTAGTTTTATCTTTTGCGTCGATAGCTAACTTCATCGAATATTGTCCCCCTGTACGGAATGCCGACGGACTAAGCTCCGATACTTTTCCATCAATAGTTGTGCCTAATGATTTCAACTCTATTTTGGCAACATCTCCTATTTTGACATACGGTATATAGTTTTCGGGAATGGATGCTACGATTTGTAATTCGCCACTCTGCTCAATCGTCAGAATAGGCATTCCTGGGTTTGCCATACTGCCTTCGTCCAGCATTTTTTGTGTTACCACTCCCGAGAATGGTGCGCGTATATTGGTGTAGGAAAGCATTGCATTTATTTCGTTCATCTGCTGGCGAGCCATCTGCACTTTCGCATTCATCGATGTGTTTTGCAAAGACACATCTTCGAGTTCCTTGTCTGATACACTGTTTTGGCTGCGCAGTGTTTTGAAACGCTCATAATCACGCTGCGCATTCTTTGACGCGGCTTCAGCTTCGGTAATCATAGCCTGTACCTGTGCTTTTTTTGCCAGAATATCATCGCTGCTAATAGATACGAGGAGTTGCCCTGACGCTACTTTGTCGCCTGGTTTCACATATATTTTGGTTATATAACCCATCATACGAGTGCTGATATTGGCCGTTTGCTTGGCTGTGACCTCACCACTAAGATAAAAGCCTTCGTTAGATGACTGAGTTGGAGTGTAAACTTCGACTTTCACTATGGTTCTATCTTTATCCTCGGGCTTGTTGGATGAAGAGCAGGAATAGAAAGCCGAGATACCTACTATTACTAAAAATACATTTCTTAAAGTTTTCATATCTATTTATAGGTTTTGTTTATTATTTCGTCTTTGATAAAAAATTGAGGTATGCCTCTGTGATATTATATGACATGATGGACTGTGATAGCAGGAGTTTCTGTTGCGAAAGTTGCGCTTGAGCCATCAACAGGTCAGTGGTGCTGGCTAAACCTTCATGATGGCGATTGGTTAGAATACGTAAGGCTTCGTCGGCTTGCCCTACACTTGTATTTTGCTTGTTTATCTCTATTTGCAAATCGGTCAGATCTCGCTTAGTTTTATTTAGCTCCAGTTCTTCTTTTTTGATGTGCAGATTGAGCTCTTCTTGCATTTTATCACGTTGAAATTGTGCAGACTTCATCTTACTCCGATTCTGATTGCCGGAAAATATTGTCCAGCTTAGATTTATACCTACCGAATAAGAATCATTACGGAATTTGAAGGCTTTAGAATCATTCAGTCCATACGAACCGAAAGCATTGATACGTGGCAGGAATGCCATTTGTGACGATTTTACCATCATATCAGTTGCATTCACAGCCTTGTTTAACGCCATTATATCGGAACGAAAAGATGAAAGTTCAGCGGCTTGATACAGGCTCATCTGTTGGGACAAGGAATCTGTTGTATACACTTCATCGTTAGCATCCTGTCCCATCAAAAGCCGTAGCCCGTCGGAAGCATTATGTATATTACTTTCAGCTTTTGCCAGGGCTGCCTCAATCGTATTCACCTGTACCTGAGCATTCAACACATCCGATTTTTGAACTAATCCTTGATTATAAAAATTGGAAACTGATTGATGTATTTGTTTCACATCATCTAATGATTTTTGAAGAATGTTTCGAGCCTGATACGACATTTGTAATTGAGTATATGCTTTTCGCACTTCAAACTCAATATATTCTTTAGTTCGTTCGACCTTATGTCTATAGACTTCTTCGTTAGCTTTTGCCCCTTTCCGTGCATAAATCATGTCCATATTCAGCAATGGTAGCTTAGCCTCTACCTGCGTACTGTAATTTTGGCTG
Source organism: Dysgonomonas sp. UBA5412 (assembly GCA_002409595.1). Taxonomy (GTDB): domain Bacteria; phylum Bacteroidota; class Bacteroidia; order Bacteroidales; family Dysgonomonadaceae; genus Dysgonomonas. The sequence goes on along the minus strand of DHNQ01000001.1, from coordinate 279,122 downwards.
GCTCCCGGATTGTTTAGCTTGGCAGGATCGAAATCCATAGCTGTAACAGATTCTTGTTGTAGCAAAAAGCCAAATGCATTCAATGGATTATTGGTACTTAAAGCGGTATACCCTACCGTAATTTGAGGAAGGAATACGGCATCTGTTTGATGATAATTTGCATTCGCTACTTTGCCATCTAAATCGGACATTTTCACATTACTGTTATTTTTCACTGCTATTTCTACAGCTTTATCAACGGTGATGTATGGTGAATTTTGCGCCTGGATAGAGAGGCCAAGCCAAATCACACTTAATGTAATAATTATCGCTCTTTTCATTTTTATCATGTTCTTTATTATCGTTTATTTTATTTTCCATTGGAAATATACAGCAAAGGAAAATAATATTTTCCAAAGAAACAAATTTCCACAGGAAAATATAGTAAAATATTATTTATTGCATTATTACGAACATATGTTCATAATAATATTATCTTTGAATGTTTTAAAACCGCAATCAAATAATATTTATGGCTCGAATAAAGAAAAAGAGACTAGTCCAGATGGCTCCTTGTTTTGGAGGATTCAAGCCATTCGGAGTACTTAACGAAAAACGTAGTAAAGTCATGATAAATATTGAAGAATACGAGGCTCTCAAGTTATGTGACTATGAACATTTGACTCAAGCAGAAGCGGCAGAATTAATGAATATCTCACGCCCTACATTTACCCGTATTTATGAAAGTGTTCGATCTAAAATTGCACGGGCATTCATTGAAGGCTTACCGATTACTTATGAGGGAGGAGATAGCTTGATTGCAGAATGGTACACGTGTGATAAATGCGAAATTATATTTACTCTAAAAAATATAGGTGGAAAGAGCTGTCCCCTTTGCAAGAGTAAAGAGATTACATTAAATAAATTTGAGTAAATGATTATTGCGATTTCAACAGATAAAAAAGACGATTTGGATCAGCCGGTTTCGGAAAACTTTGGACGAAGCCAATGCTTCTGTTTGTATAATGCGGATACAGAAGAGGTGATATTTATCGAGAATATAGCAGGGGCGGGAAAACAGAATGCGGGAATAAAAACTATAAATTTCTTACTTGAACTAAATGTTGATACTGTCCTATCAGGTCGTTTTGGTACTATAACGACTGTTTTATTAAGAGAAAAAAACATCCAGATAATCATTCCACAGAGAACAAAAATAGTAAGTGAAATTATCAATCAATTAAAAAATCAAAAGTTATGAAAATTGCAATACCAACAAGAGCGAATGCTGTTGATAATCATTTCGGACATTGTGAATCCTATTCTATATTTACCATCGGAGAGAATAAAAATATAGAAAGTACCGAGACGTTAGCTTCTCCTCAGGGATGTGGCTGCAAAAGTAATATCGCCTCGGTCCTACAAGACAAGGATGTAACAATTATGCTTGCCGGTAATATGGGAACAGGCGCATTAAATATCCTAACAAAACATGGGATAAAAGTATATCGTGGATGTTCCGGAAATGTAACAGGGCTAATCAATGACTTCTTAGACGGTAAAGTGACTGATTCGGGAGAGGGGTGTAATCATCATGAGGAAGGCCATCAGTGTGAACATCACTGATACAAGGATGCAAAGAAAGTGTTAGTCTGCCGATAAGCAGACTAACACTTTTTATCAGTAAATAATTAGTTGAGACCATGTTATTCCGCTAATATCAGTAAGGGTCAGTTTGTATTCACCCTTTTCTAAGGCATGAAGACGCTCATCATCTATAGTCAATACGGCTTTGCTACCTAAAGGTATTACCAAACTGTGTTTTCCCGGAGTAACTTTTGCAACGTAATAATTGCTGATGTTCGTCTCGGGAAACATCGATAATTCTGATCCACTTTTATTAATAACAATATTACCCTCTTTATCCTTCAGTTCAATGCCAATCAGGAAAGAACCGTATACATCTGCTCCTTCTACCCTGAATATCGTAAAGGATAATCCCTTGTTTGTCAAGCTAGCATCTGATATCTCTACAATGGGTTTAACCGACTTGTTGTGAAGATTCCCCCATACTCCATTATGAAAATATTGGTTTGTGAACAAGGTCATAAAGAATATAACGATTGTTCCCGAAATTGCTATTCGTTGTATTGTTTTCATATTTAAAGGAAGGGACCCAGATCCAATCCAAGAAAACAACTTTAGTCTAGACTCCGGCATCTTTTTGAGTAAACAATTATCAATTGAATATTTCCCTCCACCAGTGAAAAACAGTGCAAATCCTGTGGATATACCCAATATTCCGATTTGCCACTCATCCAGACATGTTGTTCCCAACCAACCCGAGCCAAGTAAAATACCTGTTGCTAAAGCCAATGCCTCGCTTACAATTCAAAAAGCTGTATCCGGATGCGCTAACTGTTATGATGAGTCAGACAGGCAATTAATCGTTCAAAATATTTTGCCAAAGCGAGATCCGGCATCTTACAAATTGACATTTATCATACCGGAAGTGGAACCTGTGAAAGCACGCAGTGACCGTCACACGGCGACTTTCAACTATCATGTTGATCGCTATGAACTGTTAAGGGATTACAGGAATAATAGAGTTCAATTTGATGAAGTAGACAGGGTTATTGGGGATATAAGAGATAACCAAGATCTTGAAATAACCGAATTCACCATTGCCGGATATGCCTCTCCCGAAGGCAGCTTTGAACATAACCGCATACTGGCGCAAAACAGGGCTAATTCCTTTGCTCATTACCTGGTCTCCAAATTTGGTGTCTCGCACGACAAATTTACGGTTGAAGGCAAAGGAGAAGACTGGGAAGGTCTGCGTAAAGCCATTTCTGTTTCATTCCTGGCAGACAAACAAAATATTCTGAATATAATTGACAAGGTTCAGAATCCCGATGTGCGGGATATTGAACTGTTGAAACTTTCAAACGGAGATACCTACAAAACACTGCTTAATAATTATTATCCTCTATTGAGACGTACAGAATATACAGTAGCCTACGTGGTACGTGCCTTTAATGTGGAAGAAGCCAGAGAAGTGATAAAGAAAAATCCAAAACTTCTCAGCCTAAACGAAATGTACCTGGTGGCAGAAAGTTACCCATCGAACAGCAAAGAGTTTCGTGACGTCTTTGATATCGCAGTCAGATTATACCCTGAGAGCGAAATTGCTATTATTAATTCCGCAGCCGCAGATATTGAAAGCAAAAATTATGACACAGCCATTGAACGGCTAAAAAGAATAGAAGAGAAACCGACTGTGTGGAATAATCTTGGTGTGGCTTATATATTAAAAGGTGATATGGAAAAAGCTTTAGGGTATTTCAATAAATCAGCAGATAACGGAGATAAAGATGCAAGTGCCAATCTGGAAATTATTAATAGAATCCTCAAATAAAAATAATATACAATACTGATAAACCGCATTATTCACAAAACAAACAAAAATAGATTTTTAATTTTTAATCGATAAAAAAATGAAAGTAACCAAATTATTTTTAACTGCTGCAATCGCATTAAGTTTGGGATTGACAGCATGTAGCAATGACGATGATATATCATCGGGCGGAGAAAAAGAAGGTAACACGAATGTGAGTGTTACCTTGAAGATGTCCCAGAATTCAGGGTTGAGGGCGACAAAAGCTCTGCCTGAAGATTACAACAATATCGGGGAATGGGCTGGAAAAGACGATATAAAAACTGTAGCTGTTTATCTCATAGACGGATCATCGGTTACCTCAAAATCACTTGAAGTCGGTGCCAGTGGCTCAGGGAAAGATTATGAAAAAATCATAAACGGTAGTGACATAACACTGGTTCCTAAAACACAAAATGCTGCAATTAAGACTACAGCCGGAGCCAAGAAAGTATATGTTCTGGTAAACGGAACAACAGAAGTAGTAAATGCGTTGGCTAAAACGCCGGTGGCTGAGTTTGAAAATGCTTACACCCAGGCGGCGTTGTATCTGGCTAACTCGGGTGCCCAAACATTTACCAATACTTCTGCGGATAAACTAGCAGTCAAAAATGGGACGACAGATGAAACAATCGTCATGACCAATGTTGAGCCTAAAACAATAAATGTGGAAGCCAATGTAACAGATACCGAAACGTTGGCTACAACCTCACCTAAAAACCGTGTTAGCCTGGAAGTGGAAAGAGCTGTCGCCCGGGTTATGGTTTCGACTCAGGCTTTGAGCTACACCGTGCCTTCAGCGGGAGGTTCACCCCTGGGTGTAATATCCGATATCAACTGGGTACTGGCACAAGGTGAAAGTTCATTGTTTATCCAACGCAAAGCAGATTGGGTTACACCTAGCTATTCATGGGTTCCCGTTTCAGATGCTGACTTTTGGGGAACCGATATTACAGGTAGCTCTTCTAGATACGATTATTCGGGTTTGTTTGAAAACTATGACTCTGCTAACCAGTTCGGAGGAACTGCCGTTAAAACAATGACTGACTATGCAACCGATCCTTACGGACAAGTAACTGCAGAGTTGAATGCCGAACTGTCAGGTAAATTTATCCTGCCAAACACACACGCTTATGCTGCAGGTGCTACTTCCAGCTATAAAAAAGGGAATACAGCCTATGTGCTTATCCGTGCTAAATTCACACCTGCGGCTGCAGCATTTGCTGACGGTGAAACGTATACTCCAAATAACGACTTCTTCGTGGGTGAAAACGGTAAGTTTTATACTACCGCGGAAAATGCACAGAATACAGCTAAAGGCGGTGCCGCAAATCAAAAAGTCGCCAGATACGTAAAAGGTAAAGTTCTGTATTATGCATGGGTAAATCCAGATGAAGTTCCGGCATGGTATAATTCTCCGGTTATAAGAAATAACGTATACCATATCCACATTACAGGATTCAGAAATCTGGGAACAAACTGGAACCCGTTATTTCCTGAAGATCCGAATAATCCTAAAGGTTCTGAAGACCCTTCTAATCCGGGAACGAACCTACCTCTAAATCCGGATCCGAAACCAAGTGTGCCGGGATACGAAGAACCGGAGAATCCGATTAAACCGACTGATCCGTTAACTACTCCTGAAACGTGGATGAGCGTGGATGTGAAAGTTCTTCCTTGGACGCTTCACTCGTATTCTGTATCTCCGGGGATTTAATCCTCAAAAATAAAAAACAATAACTTCGGTAGGGAGCCGTATTTCCCTACCGATTATTCAAATCAAACATTAAATTAATAAAAAGTACAAGGGATGAAGAATTTACGAATCTGGATAATAATGGTATTGTTCGCGACAGGGGCTCTTTTCTGGGGTTGCGATTCCCTTATCTACGATGACCTGAAAGATTGCCCTCAGGGTGTTTATGTAAAATTCTACTCCAAGACCCCATGTGCGGACGATTCTCTGTTTATCGGGAACGTGTCCTCACTTACCGTATTTGCATTCGACCAGGAAGGCAAACTTTCAACTACAATACAACAGCAAAACGTAAACCTGAGCCGTGACTTTGAAGTGCTTGTACCAGTCTCCAATGGGAACTATTCCTTTATAGCATGGGCAGGGATAAATGATAAATTCAACAAGAACACATTTTCTCCCGGGGTAACCACAAAAGAGGATGTGATGATGACTATTAACTCAACAAATAATATAGCGACCACTCTTACTTCTACAGAACATATATGGCATGGTGAAAGCCCAGTCGTTTTTTTACCCAATCCGGAAGAATACGGCTCGTTATATAAACATACTGCTATAAATTTAAAAGAGCTAACCAACAGGATCAAAATTATTATTGAGTTTGATAAGGTAACCATGAAAGAATATGATCCTACAAAACTCAATGTGGATGTTTCTTCAGCCAATGGTACGGTACGTATAAACGGTACGATGCCTATGAATACTCCGGTACTGACCTATCCGTCGATAGAGACCAAACTGGAAGGAAATACAGGTGAATGGAATTATGCCATGCTGGACCTTACTACCGGCTACAGCAACAAACTGAATATTACCTATACAGGAAACGATAAGGAAGAAACCGTCTTTGACGGTGACCTGATTGCCAGCATCCTGTTAAGGGCTGTAGACAAGGGTGTAAACCTCGACTGTGAAAATGACTTTACAATCAAATTCCTGATCAAGGATTATTGTGCCGAGTGCTGGACTCACTTCAGTTGCGCCATTTATGTGAACAACTGGCTTGTTCATAGCTATAGCACTGATTTATAAATTTAAGCCTGCCGGGCTTGAATAATCCAAACGATTATGATATTAAAAATACGATATATACTCTTACTCTGTCTGCCGGTTCTGCTTGTGGCTTGTGACTCTTTTATCTATGAAAATCAGGATGAAACAGACAAGACAACCAAAGGACAGGAGGTATACTTATCTGTAACCAGGGCGCAGGCAGCCGATACGGAAACAATCAATGAAGATGCAGCAGATAATGAAGATCGCGTACACGATCTGGCCTTGCTGGTCTTCGATTCATCGACCGGAGAAAAGATCTCTGAATATTTCGATGAAGCAATACCCTTTACAGATAAGGAAAAAACCTTTACCGTAAAGCTGACCACAGGACAGCGTGATTTTTATTTTGTGGCCAATATGCCGATGGCAGCATTGAAGATGATAGCCACAAAGTCATTGATGGACAGTTACATGTCTGCTTTCCGCGATATGGATACAGACCTGTATCTTTCAGCCGCAGAAAGTAAGGGCTTCCCGATGTCCAGAACATATCTGAACCAAACAGTAAGTGAAGGCGGAAACATCTACCAGCCGAAGCCTTTCCGACCTGTTGTGAACGGGACAGAAGAAAACCGGGTGAAGTTAATCCGTGCTGTCGCCAAACTCGAGGTCGTAATAGAGGGGGCATCTATAGGTTCCGGTGTCAAGAACATTTATTATAAAAATGCATATCGTCAGTTCGGGCTCATACCGGATATGTATCCTGCAACTGTAGGGTATTATGAAGATAAGCTATTAAAAAAAGTGGGTAATTCATACCTGTACTATATGCCGGAAGCCATGATGATGAATACAAATCCTGTATGGTCAGTGGCAGATCATAAACCGGTCAACTACTTCAGTATTGAAACCCTTGACGGAAAATCCTACGACATACCTGTCATTACAGACGACCGCACCATCACAGACACGGATTATCTGGCCTTTGCCACCGGTCAAAATACGGATAAACCCGACTATAACATCTACAGAAACAGGCATTACTACTATGTTATCAAAAAATTGCAAACGATAGAAATCATTTATACCATCGATCCATGGACAGTTAAAAAAAGTGCAACTTACATGGGTTACGGGTACAATGTGAACGTTGACAATGACGGGAATATAACGATCAGTAATACGATAGAAGTTTGTGATCCGCATCATGTTACGCTGAAAGCTATAAACGGATGTACCTTCTCGGACGCTGCATTGACTAAAGAATTTATAAAGACAAGCCCTACTGACAAAGAGGATTATACACTGACAAATATTCCTCAATCTGGGAATTATCTGGAAGTATATTACAATGGGATTCTGGTGAAGACATTCAGTAAATAAAAGAATATGAAAATATATATATACATAATAGGCTTCTTAAGTCTGCTGTTCACCGGTTGTTCAGGTGATGACAACCCTGTGGCAGGCAGTACGGATAATGAAAAAATAATACTCTCTTTTCAAATAAACAGTTTCGTTAAAGGGAGTCTGAAAGCAGCTACTGACAATGGCTCTGCCGCTGAACAGACAATTGATAACCTGTATGTGTTTTTATTTCCTACATCAGGGGCACAGACATTTAAATCTTATTACATACCATCGGCTAGTTTTTCCGGCGGTTCATGGAACAATACAGATAACAAAGTATTACTCAACCTTACACAGGCAGAAGCTGGTAGCAGAGATGTATATGTTGTAGCCAACTGTACCGGAATAAAAACATCACTTGATGGAGTCTCTACCGTAACAGGGTTACAATCGGTTTTACAGTCAAACAGCACGCCTTGGTCTACGACACTAACGACTCCTATCTTGATGTCGGGCAATAAGACACACAATTTTAATTCGAATTACCAGCTTAGCAGTATTCCTCTGATTCGGGCTGTGGCCAAAGTACAACTCAACATAAGCTTGACAGCAAAGCATCAGGAAAAACCATTGTCTGGGGAAGGCACTACACGATATAAATATAGGCTTATCGATTTCGATAAGAATACCTATGTCCTGAAACAGATATTGAAAACCGATAATCTGGTCAGCTCACTCGCTTGGATAAACTGGAACGATGCTATAACATCCTATACGCTTGATGGCAATGGAAAAGTAACAAACCTGACCCTGATAACTTACCTCAACGAACGGGATAATGCAGGAACAAGCATAGAGCTCAGTTTGCCTTATTTTGACGGGGGATTCCTACCCCCACCTGAATTTGGAGACGAGACCTACAAATTGCAACTGCCGGCAAAAATAGAGCGCAATAACTGGTATGTGTACGATGTGGAGATTTAGACGGAAGTTATAGAATTAAATATTCACAATAAATGTGATAAACAAAACGAATATGAAATTTGATATAGACATGATACTTAAAAGTACATACAGTACATGCAGGTTAAGAATATTTTTAGTTCTTACTTGTTTTCTTTTTACAGACCTTCTCTCAAGTATTCATAATACAATAAATGCCGCAGAGCCACTTAAAAGCACTACAGATATTAAATTGAGATCATTAATTACAGGGCTAAAGCCAGATGCTTATCTTACAGATGGAAAGTGTGCGATGTATGGCAACTCCGCCCCTTTAGTGTTATATGTGGATGCAAATGACATATCCTCTCTTTATAGTAAAAGAAAGGAGTTCTCTTCAGTAGAGCTTATTCAGATACGTTTGCAATCCACTGATGATGAACGGATGGAAATAGACTGTTCCCGCTTAGAAGCTTTCACCTCATTAGAATATATCCTTTTTGTTTATGAATATCCTGTCTGCGACGATAATGAAAACGAGGAATGTCTGAACGTTAAAGTTTCGGAAGCAGTGATTAATAATACTGTAGAAACAGAAGAATATATACAAGTCTTCTACCAATTATGTATTCCTCAGTAAACGAAAAAATGAAGAATATGAAAAAACTATATCATCATAAAAATAGAGTGGGCTGGAAATGGATTCTATTATTTCTATTTATAGGGATAACTTCTTCCTTCCAGGATATAGGGGCACAGGTGAGAGTCCCATTCACTCAGCGAACATCAACTTACAGTACTGATACAAAAGTATATAATATCAAGGGAGACTTTACAATGATAGGCAATACGAATCTCACGTTACGAAATTATAGTGATAATGGCAGTAATAATGCTAATATGGACTATGTAGATGTAGATGGTGACCCTAATACTTTAAACTCATCTTCAGCCACCCTTACTTTTTCTACAGAAGGTGGTGTGGCAGATCCGAATTGTTCTAATATTATATATGCAGGACTCTACTGGACGGGCAGGGCACATAATGGTACAAGCCCTAATGCATTTACAATCGGAGGTTCAACTGATAATCGATATAATACTGATAGTTTCAACGGCTATACCTTGTCTATCGCTGCCACCGATCAATCTCAGGGCTCAGGCACATCAGATGGCCGTATTGCGACCTACACTTTCACTCCTTCTGGGGGAGAAAATAAGGTTGTTTTTCGCTTTCGTTCCTGGAACTCGGGAAACTCCGATCAAGGTTCAGTAACAGTTCAGATCGGTAACGGAACAGAAACTGCACTCTCTGGAGATTTGACAAGTACGTCTAATAACAACTATTCCTTTACCTTTAATACTCCTTACGGCATAAGTTCTGGGAGCCAGACTATTTTTCTCAATTCATTGAGAAAAAGGAGAACAAATAACAGTATTAATGACAATTACCGAGCAAGTGTAACATCAGATGCAAAATTATTGAATAAGCGACAGGTAAAACTGAAAAAAGCCGGGGATACTTATCAAACTATCACTGCGAACTCCAACGATATCTATTATCCAACCGCAGACGACGGGTACATGTATTCAGCTTATGCAGAGGTAACTGATTATGTTAAGGCAAATGGATTAGGTGAATATTTTGTAGCTGATATTGCTTTACAGGAAGGTAACGGAGGTGGAACCGGATTTTATGGTGGTTGGGGATTGATCGTAGTCTATGAAAACTCCAAGATGAAATGGCGCGATGTAACTCTTTTTGACGGTCATGCTTATGTCGCAGGAGGGAATTATACATATGAACTACCAGTTTCCGGTTTTAATACTGTTCAGCAGGGTCCTGTGGATGTAAAATTAGGGTTAATGGCTGGAGAAGGAGATGTTGGTATTTCTGGAGACCAGTTTAAGATAAGAAATGCAGCCAATAGTAATTGGGTCAATCTCTCCCATGGAGACAATACAACAAATAACTTCTTTAATTCATCAATATATACAGGAGGAAATGCTCGTAATCCCAATTTAAAAAACAACACGGGATTAGACATTTCTATGTTTACACTCAATAATGATGATAAATCTTTGATGACTAATAATCAGACTTCCACACGTTTTCAGTATAACTCTACACAAGATACATATATTATTTTCTGTATTGCTATGGCAGTGGATGCTTATATACCGGAAGTACAAAGTGAGAATAATGTGATCTCTGTAAATGATATTCCATACGTCCCGGGAGAATCATCGACAACCGTATATCCTAACGATGAGATTGAATATACTGTATTTCTTAAGAACTTGGGGACAGAAGCAGTAAAGGATGGTAAGATTATTATACCTGTTCCATTCACAACCACTTATATGAGTTCTTACGCTGAATATTTTTGGCAAGGTAATCCTTCTATGTCGGGGACAGTAACCTATGATCCGGCTCTCGGAGGAACCGGATCCATTATATGGAATATAGGTAATATTCCTTTGCCTGTAGATAAAGACGAAGTATTAGCTAAGTTAACCTATCGATTGAAAGTTACGAATGATTGCTTTATTCTCAACAACGCATCTTGTATAACGGTTTCTGTAGATGGGACTACTACTGGAACAGGAGTGACCTCCGGAGTATCATTTACAAATAATAAATTTATTACTGGATTTATAAAAGATGGATCCTGCGATGGACAGCCTGTATATGAACCTGTAAACTTCAATATAGATGCAACAGATTACTTAGCTACAAGTTGTACGGTTCCAGAGGGTGAAGATCCTGATTATTATACTCGCAGAAAGTTTAAATATTGTGGGTTGTCTGCTGGGGGAACTATTCCCTTTACAGATGTTTCACCCAATTTCCCCAAAGGCTCAAAATTTTACAGTAAAGTAAATAAAGATGTCTCAACTGGTATTGTAACTCCCGCAGACGATGCTATACAATATACTTCAGCGACAGGTTTCCCTGTGGGAACTTTCGGTGAATCTTCTATTTATTATGCTATTCCTCCAGGAATGTATATAACTTGTTACTGGGAGTTTATAATTATTGTGGACCAATATTGCAGTAACTATTGGCATGGAACCGAAAGTACCAATTGGGCAATAGCCAATAACTGGACAGCTAAGAAAGTGCCTGATACTGGAGAAGACATTGAATTTGCGACTGCTGTTAATAATAGTAATAATCCGGCTCAAAGAGATCTATATCTAGACAAAGACCGTATTATAGGTGATCTGATTAATAATTCGAATGTAGATTTAGTTATCACTACTCAAAATCAGCTAACTATCAATGGTACTGTAAAAGACGACAATTCCAATAAGGGTACTATCGTTATAAAATCAGATCCAGATAAGGCTACGGGAACGTTAATATTCACGAATCCTCCCAATAATACAACAGTAAATGCCATTGTCGAATTTTATAATAAAGCTTATGAATGCGCGACTTGCGGATTTTATAAAAAACAATGGCAATATTTTGGTATTCCGGTACAATCCTCAGATTTTCCTTACTTGGATCCGAAAGTTGAAACTATAAACGAGTGGGTTGAGCCTTATATTTATAGCAATAAATGGCGTCCGGCTCCATATACTCCGGATCTAAGCTTAAAAGCATTCAAAGGTTATGAAATCACAAATAATACCAACGCTGAGCCGACTCATATATATCGTTTTCCTGGTATACTCAATGTCGGTGATGCAACTGTGGGTGTTACCCGGACACTTAATGTAAATTATTCGGGGATGAATCTTATTGCTAATTCATTTACAGCAGCCATACCCATAACATCTGCGGCTATAAGTCATGAAAGTGTGGTACTAGAATCGAATACCGTTTATCTGTTTAATATCGGAACCCGAGACCAATGGCGCAAGCTTAACGGAGGAAGTGCAGACGGAATTGCGGCAGGACAATATCAGGCTGTTCCATTCAATCTTGCCGGACAAGCTGGAATACCGGACAGGATATTATCCATGCATACATTTATGTTGGATGTAACAACTCCTGGTAATATTACACTTAAATATGACCAACTGGTAAAAAATGACTTGAATGAATCTACAATAAAACCATGGAAATCGGCACAGCTCAGAAGTAGTTCATCATCAGAGTTACCACATGTTATAGTAGATGTGATTAGTAATGAATCGGCTGATAGAGTGTGGCTTTTCGAGAATCATAATACAACTACAGGATTTGATAACGGCTGGGACGGTTACAAGATAAAAGAAGGGGAACTTATTCAAGCATATATTCCGGGAAGTGACCAGTCTGACTATCAGATAGCCACAGTTCCAGATATGAATGGAACTGTAATCAGTATCAGATCCGAAGCTATGACAAATTATTCAATCAGTCTGTCGGTATCCCCTGAAGTTGAATCCCGTAATCTTTTCCTTAGAGATTTATTTACCGGACGAAATTATCCTGTTGTAAACGATGCGGAATATGTAATCGCAGGATTTAATACTTCAAAATCTGATCGATTCAAAATAATGGCATCTACTTCAGGTATTATTGAGGACAAGACAGAATCTTCCTTAATAAATATTTACGTAAGAAATAATATTATAACGATAAATAATCAAAGCGAGGAAGATTGTACAGCTATAGTTTACGATTTGATGGGTAAACTTGTTATGAAAAAACAAGTTCGAAAAAACGGAATTACTGAGTTTTCTGGTAGCCCATCAATTAGACAAGGGATTTACATAGTGAAAGTTCTTGGAGAGAACAATTCTATCAACAAAACAGACCGTGTTTTATTAAGATAGAAAATAAAAATGCTGCCGATTAGTATTGGCAGTAGTGTAGTTTTGTAAAGTTTGTGAACCGTGTGAGATGCGATATTTCGCGCGGTTTTTTTAAGAAAAAACAGTCAAATAAAATTAAAATATGCTACCGATTGAGATAGGTAGTTATGTAAAGTTTGTGTTAAGGATGATCCGCGTGAGATGTGATATTTCGCGCGGTTTATAAATTATACCGATAAAATGAACATAAGGTGTAATGAATAATTTCTAACCATATGTTTGTAATATATGATCTTAGAGTAAAGTGTTTAAGAGAATGGAATAAGAAGAAATAATGAAAAAATAACTTAAATGATTAAAAGGTTTTTCAAAAGATACGATTGGGTAAAAATTGCAGGCATATTGACAATAATAAGTATAGATATCCTCATTATTCTATTTATTTCTTCTTTGTTTTCTACCTGCACAGGAAATTGAATGTACATATAAGTAAAGGATATATAAAGGAGTATACAATATAAAAATTAAACATATCTAATACATGGAACGATACGCTAAGCGGATAATAAGAAACTTACAGAACCAGATAATTAAAGGGACTTATAACCCTCAGGAAGGTTTAGTTTACGGATTAAGTGATTCCCCTTTTGGGGATATTTATTGTATATATCGACTGGAGAAAGATATACTGACATGTTTTACACTTTTCGAACCTGAAGTATCCGACAAAGTAGAGAGAGAGGTTCTAGCCTATCTCGAAGGATTAAATAAAGAACCCGGAGGTGGATGTTTTTATATAGACAATATTTTATCCCGGATTACTTTTGCTGTGGATTATGAGATCTCCAGGGGAACTGATACTCCTTCATTTGACAGTTTCTGCACATTGGGCTTCTATCGCTTTAAGAAGGACAGACAGATATTATACTGGATGCTGACAGGAAAAATGGCCAAGAATCCGGATGTGAAATTGCGTAGATACTAATATATATAGCTGAGAGAAAAAATATAGATAATATCAGGAATTGATCATGGACTTTTTCTCAACGGATACGATCTTATCGATTCTATTTCTATCGGACGTTATCAGTCTGCAAATATTTAAGACTTATCTTTTTCTAAAAATAAAAACATGAAAATAAGCGAATTAATAACAGATTTACAGAAACAGCAGGATTTATGCGGAGACCATGAAATTAAAGTCCGGACCCATCACTCCGGGGTAAGATATAGTATTGATTATATAACGTATTGGACAAAAGAAAAGGAATATCATATTGGTATTGAAAGAAATGTGGAGCCGAGCCGCTCCTATAAATAAACGATAAAAAGAGATGTGCTAATGACCTTTTCTTAACAGGCTGACACTTGTCTCAGAGGATCTGGCTTGACCAGTCAAATGAAATTTTGGAAGTTAAATATTATATCTATATAGAGTCAAGAATTTCTCTTATTCCAATCAATACGACAAATAGGGAATTACATATTATCTAGAGAATATTATTGATGACACACATTATTAAAATAGAGAGACCTAAAATATGAGTAAGATAAAGATGTATGCAGTCATATCTCTTGATGGCTATATAGCTCAAGTAAACGGGGATATAGATTTCTCGGAAAAGTACATAAAGCAATATGATTATGGATTCAAAGATTTTCTTCGAACAATTGATTGTGTTCTTTTCAGTCATCGCCATTATACGATGATTCAATGTTATAATTATCGTTGGAAATACGAAAATCTTCCTTGCTATGTTATATCCAGGCATTTTTTTGAAGCCCCACCGAAAAGGGATATCCGTATTATCCTTGATAACAGGAAATCATCCAGATCCTATATGAACCAGGTACAGGAGATCATTTCCTATGGGGGCGGTGATATCTGGCTTGCAGGAGATCATGAATTAATTGCCGAATTTTCAGAACAGGAATTGATAGATGAATTTACCCTTATAATAATTCCGGTAACTCTGGGGCATGGTTTTCCCTTGTCCATGGGAAATGCGAAAGAAAACTATTGGGAGTTATCATCACAACAAGCTTACCCGAATGGTGTAATACGTCTTAAGTATCAGAGGAACATTAAATAATGTAGAATATGAGATAAATATCGAACTTCCTTGGGATATACAAAATACTCTAAAATTATTCATAGGCCAATATTTTATAAAGTATACAAGATAATAGCTGTTACATATGATTATTTATGCTATTATCTCTTTATAAAACTTTGGACATAATAAGTCTATATGATAGTGATTGAAAACGGTTAGCCTAAAAAATAAGCAGGTTTATAGCATGATATAGCACTTATAATTTTCAGAGAAAGAAAGCTATCGTCGAATAAGAAACAGAAAGCTGAGTAAATATGGTATTGCCACCTGTTTGCTTTTAATAATAATCTAAAAAAAAGAGTGATATGAAAAGATTAATAAACACACAGTTATTATGCCTGCTGAAGAAAATGGATGGAACATTCAATCTTGGCAAATATGATATTGAATCAGCGTATGAAGACTTCGTACATAAAGTCACGACTCTTTGTACCTCAGAGAAAGAAAGTATTCCTGCTTATTTTACAATACATTATACCCGCTTAGAATTGGAAGGATTCCAGATGTCATTAAGCGATAAGGGGGCGGGAAAAAAAATGCTCCAATTCTAAGTTGCATAGCCCATAGTTTATCCTTCCTTAATGCTGCTTTGCAATGGATAGAGTATAATCCAAAACCTGTTTCTTCCGATACAAATAACACAACAGAGCCTTCTTCCTCCGGCTATTATATCTGGGGAGGGACAATCACAGATCTAATAGAACTGGCAATAGCGATTTATAATATTAAACTGATTCGTAAAGCATCCGGTAAACTAATCAGTTTTTCTGAAATCATACAAGGCCTGAAGCTTATTTTCAATGTCAACATTCCAAAAAATATTTACAGCCGCAAAACTCGCACAATGGAACGTAAAAAAAATCCTTCCTCTATGTTAGAGCGACTGCTTGCCGTTTATAAGAATGAAGTAGACAAATTCTATAAGTAAAACACTAAGTTTAATAATCAATATGTTACAAACTAAATGGTGGTATCTGCGGTGGTAGATACCACTTTTATTGTTTTCGTTTCCGCTAAACTTGCAGAAGAAATTAAAACAAGCAAGTAGATGAACGACGATAACAACCTAAAAGATTTTATGCAGGCGTGGTTCGAACAATTTATGGGACGTTTCGACCGATTGGATAAATTTATGGATATAATGAGCGGACGACATAACGTACTGAACGGCGAACGGCTTTTAGACAATCAAGACCTGTGCCAAATGCTGAACGTAAGCAAACGGACATTACAGCGTTACCGTTCGGCTGGGGAACTGACCTATATAACCATCCATCACAAGATATTTTACACAGAGAAAAACGTAGAGAAATTTATTCGTGATCATTTTAGAGACAATATAGATGAGGATATGGTAGAAAAAGAATAAATATAAGATGACCGCAGAATTATTCTTCTACGGTCATCTTCATTTAGAGCTTCATGCCTTTTTTTTCTTCTTTTGGTAGCGGACTACTACCCACCGATGCAATCACGAACCTGTCTCCCATAGCTTCTTTCACTCCTTGCAAAGTATTTGGCAAAGGGGCATCTTGAATTACTGTTGATTTTGGGTTATTTTGAGATTGAACCTGATCTTTTTCAGAAACATTTTCTTGTCCCTCACTTTGCTCGATGGGCTTCAATGATAACTCTATCTTACGCTCCAAAGCTGTGAGCTCCGTTTTCAAGTCCTTTAGATCATTCTCTTTCGACCACACGCTTTCGACTACTTGCCTGAGAACGGGTACATCCTGCATCCGTTTATCGGTGTCTGCTTGGTACTTCTCCAAAAGTTTGGGCATACTGTCGAGTGCATTTAAGAAATTCAGTGAAGCAGTTTTGGGGTCGGCCGCCAAACTCCCGTAATTGTAGTTATAAAGTATCTGTCCCTCGCCACGTATAAAAAATCGGTTTTGTATCAGATCAAAACCATCTTTGTTCGTAGTTTCGGATTTTACCAACAAATCAAAACCATATAGCGAACCGATTTTCTCGTGTGCCCCATGTGTGCGTGCCCTATCCGAAATTTGGTTCAACTTCTTCCCAATGGCAATTGGGTCTGTGGCTTGAAACCCATCCAAATTTATAGGATTCAGCCGCGAGCCATCAGGAGCAACCTGCACTCGACTATTGAACGCTTCCACATCTTTAGAGATGCGATCAATATAACCCTTATTGGCTTACCTTTCTCGATGTTATCTTCGTCATAGAAATGTACCGCCATGCCAAATATCTCATCATCGTGAAAACCATTGCAACCGCTTTTCTGCACTTGGTTTAGGATATAAGTCACACAATCCTCTAACTTTTTTTCGGGCAGGGAGTAGCGGAAAGAAAAAAGTAAATCTATCTCGGCATGTTTGTCTAAATATGCTTTTATCGTATTTTGAAAATGGTTTGTTGCTTTCATATCTTTGGGTATTATGGGGCAGGATTACTGCCCCTTGTTTATTATTTTACTTCGATTATTTTATCTATTCTGCCGTATATCATGGCTCGTAAACTTGTTTTATCTACTGCGTTGTACTCTTGGTATGAGCCGTATTGTTTCACGATATAGGTTTTCAATATCTCGGAGAAGTCGAAACGGTAACCTCTTAATGGTATGGCATTTTTGAAATAGCTATTGTGATTTACATTCTCTACTATCCAGTTTTTTTCTTCCCTGCTCAACTTCTCTTCAGCGTTTATTTTCTCTTTAAGTTGATACACTTTAGAGCCTTTCAAAGCGTCTAATTCGGGAACATCCCATTTTACAAATTTGGTAGCTATTATTGTTGTTATCATATTCTTGAGGATTTGTGGAGGATTGCTCTTTTAAATGTTTTCATCTTCATGAATGATTATATGTTCTTTGGGTATGTTTATTCCATAGTTTTGAGCATCCATTTTTAATGATCGTGCTACTTGGGGGTAGTTGGTATCAATCCAATCAAATTCGTTAACAAAATTGTATTTGTTGTCTATTCCCATTGCCGTCTCATTGGTCACTAAAACACCTTTAGGGATTGTTATTTTGCCATAATTTCTGAAATTGATTGTTACAGATTCGGCTGTCACTTTTCTATTCTTTTTCATTATATCCTATATTTTGTAGTTATAGTTTTCTGATAATTAATTCAATCCAAAGTAGTAGGCTAAGCGTTGCTCCTGCGACTTTGAAAATATCCACCCTGCCAACCTTTTTCCGTTAAAGGTCAGTCTGCTGTTAAACTTTCCTCCCATTGCTTTGAGTTCGTCTTTGATCGCTCTTGTTTCTCCGAATACTGCTACTGCTTTTTCTGAATACTCTACTACGGTACAACCGTTCTTGCTTGTGCCGTTCTTGTCACTTGGGGGCGTTGGTGGTGTATCATTATTCTTCTTGATGCGGATGTTATCTTCACTCCCTGCGGTGTAGGCAAATTCCTTTATCATACCCTCACGGCTATACATAGAGACTTTTTCAATTATCCATCCATGATACTTGCTCTCTCCTAAATAGTACCCTGCACCCATTGAATACTTTTCCCGATGTTCATAATCTGCGTTGTACTCCACTAAATAGGCTGTTTCCTCGAAGTTGGATGCGTGTTTACGCATTTCAGAAAAGATGTCTCTCTTGTGCGTTGAGAAGCCTAAAATAACAGTCCGTGTTGTTCTTGATGCAAAGTAGTCGCTCTGGCTGTCGCTCTCATCTTGTTTCAGCCTTGCCACGATAACGCCCAAAGCATTTTCGGGAAGTATCTCGGCAAAACGTTTGCTACCAATTGCTTTTATTTCCTCTACTCGTATGCGTTCTTTTTTTTTCTCGTCCGCTTCTTCTTTGGCTTTGGCTTCTGCTTCTTGCAGAAGTATTGCTACTTCAAAGCTGTCTATAAATTGAGGGTTGTCGCTGTCGTAATAGAACCCGATGCCAAATTTTTCTTTCAATGGTCGGATAATATCGGCTGTATGAAAATCTTTTGTCGTTAGGTTTATCAATTTGTAAGTGATGCCCCATTGATTTTTTGTGATGTCATACACTACATAGCTGTGATAGCTATACCCCTCCATTTGGATAACTTGGTTAATCTCTACCACTTGCACTGCTCGGTCAATTTCTTTGTTCGCACCTAATAAAAATACCTTTGTCATAACTTTTGTGTTTTAATGGATTATAAATAAGTAAGCATGAGATAAATAAGGGTAATTACAGCACCCAACATCAGCAGGCACGAAAGGATACCCCGAATCACATCATAGAAGAGATACAAGCCTACCAAAGCCCAAATAAACCCTGCTCCCCATAAGGAGTAACTCACGATAATTAAGCCTATTTTCAAAACCCAACCTATGCTAATTGGAAGGTAGGTGGATCGCTGTTTCTTATTTTTTTCTGCTGTTAGTTTCATAATTTCTGACCTTTTTTTTAATGCTATGCCGTATCGGAGCCGGTGAGGAGTATTCGAGTTTCAGAAGCTTAAAAAAGGGTAGTGTTTAGCTGTGCAAGGTTTTGACGAATAAATACGCTCGCCCGAATAGCAGAAGAAGGGAAAGAGGAAGATTTTTCGCCAAACCCTTTAGGGCTTACCTTGCTGTCAGCGTGAAGAACACGGAATACCTTTGCGACTGAAATCGAATACTCATTAGGCTCTGATGACATTTCGCTTAAAGGGGAAGAAATTATGAAACAAGTAGAAAAAATCCCTTTTACTCTTTCCTGAAGCTATCGAAAGAGTATAAAATGTTTTTTAGGCATAGACAAGTATAGACTAAAGCTACCAGCCTATAAATTGCTTATGTATACTGTAATTTAATGACTTATATTTGCTCCCCCGTAATCATAGTATGAACAAAAAAGTAAATTACTATGGAGATAATATATATTGAAGCCCGAACATTCGAGGCAATGATGACGCAGTTTGAACTGTTCGCTCATAAAGTGAACAAGCTGTGTGAACGCCATACAAGTAAAGGACTTGAAGATTGGTTAGATAATCAGGATGTGTGCCAGATGCTTAATATATCTAAGTGTACCCTTCAAGGTTATCGAGATAGTGGTATGTTGCCCTATACCAAGATTAGCCGGAAACTCTATTATAGAGTCAAAGATGTAAGAAAACTTATTCAAGAATTAGAAATACAACAGCATGGATAATGACATTTTAACGAAGAGGAACGAACGGGTAAAGAAGTTTTTTACTTTGCTCGACAAGATGTTGGATAGAATTGAAATTGTCCTGACCTCCAACAAACCATCGCTCTTCGGAGAACGATTTTTGACTGATATAGAGATGGCTAAGAAATTGAAAATAAGCAGAAGGACATTACAGCTCTATCGTACTGAGGGTAAAATCCCTTACTTTCAATTTGGAGGTAAAACCCTGTATCGGGAATCCGATATTCAGAAGATATTGGATAGAAACTATGTTCAAGAACTGAAATAATGGTTATTGGTTACAACAGAAAACAGGCTTCGAGTTTACTTCGAAGCCTGTTTTCTGTTGCTTATGATGCCCTGCATTAGTTGAGCGTTACATTTTGCAATGGTAAGTCTCTTGTTCGATCGGTATTTGTAATGCCTACAATAATACATTCCGGCATATTGTTATACATTCCTCTGGTGAAAGAAGTGTGTATACCTACGAGTAGATGAAAAAACTTTTCCCCATCCAACAAATATAGGACAGGATAGTGAGCTTTTCCATACATATCATCATTGTATCGAGGTGGGAGATATACCCAATATTGACGTTCTTCGTCCAGATTGTTGGAGTAAACAGAATGTTTTGTTCCTATTTCTATTGGTTCCTGCCCCCTGACAGCAGATGATATAATAAGTAGAATGAATAGTATTTTTTTCATAAAAAAAGAAAAGATTTGGCACTAAGATCGTACCAAATCTATATTTATATATCTTAAAACTTGTAAGAAATATTCAGTAAAAATTGACGGGGATTTTGAGGTTGTCCATAGACACTCCAATATGTAACATCTGTCAGGTTATTAACCTTCAATGTAACTTTATATTTGGGTTGATCATAGAATATGCTGGCATTAAGCAATGTATATGCCGGCACATAGAAATCATTTACCATATTTAGGTTCGATTTGCTTACGTAGTTAGTTCCTGCTCCTAATCCTAAACCTTCTGCCTTGCCATCCAGAATCTTATAACTTGCCCACAAGTTAAATATATTGTCCGGAATGAAATACATCTTCTTATCTTGATAAGCATCATTATATCTGGTATATCTGTTCTTATTTGCTCCAAATCCTGCAACAATGTTCAGCCCTCTGACAGGGTTAGCTATGACCTCAGCTTCAAAACCACGGCTATATTGAGTTCCGTCTTGCTCTGATGTTCCGTCAGGTAAAGTCCTGACCATATTTTTCACTTTTATATCATAATAACTAATTGTGCTGGTTAATCTTCCTCCGAAAAGGTCGAATTTAAAACCTCCTTCAATCTGATATGATTCTTGTGGATCCCATTTGCGAATTGTTGATCCGTCAGCATCTAGTGATGGTGCTACATTAGTGAAGCCATTAGAGTAGTTTCCGAAAAGAGAGACTTTGTCTTTCCATAGCTTCGCTACCAGACCGAATTTAGGAGATACTTGTACTTGATGATAGTCATCATTACCTTTCACCCCATTGGTTACAGTATTCTCATATTTGTATCTGTCTACACGCACGCTAGCCATACCTATCAACCAGTCTGTAAAATCTATAACATTCGATGCATATGCGCTTATAGAATAATCACTGTTTTTGATGCCTGTTGTAGATTCCCTTTCCAGCTTATTTACTTCTGTACGGGTTATCGGCTGCCAAGGCGTAACATCGTCTAATATAACATCATCATAATAAACAAATACTCTGGAGTAGTTATTATCTTTAAATGTTCCATATTGATAGAATGTTCTTCTGGCCAATACATCTACACCTCCAACAAAACGATTACGGATTTTTCCCAGATGAAATTCTCCGATGAAGTTATGTTGAAAATTATCGGTTCTCATTTCGTAAACATCGAAAGGCCTAATATAACGGGATACTTTCGAATTATCTTTATTATACATCAAGACTAAGAATATTGATTCTTTTTCGCCGGATTCTCCATGTTGATATGAAGTTCTCATCAACCAATTGTCTGATAAACGATGCTCTACTTCGGCAAGAGCATAATATGATGTACGTTTTGTCCCTATATCATTACTTGTAAACGAACGTCCATGTGATGATTTTAAATCTTTCATAGACTTATACTCTAATAATTGAGAATTTCGTACATACGCGCTCAATGTTTTGTCGGGAGTATAAATGTCTGCGTCAAAACGAACTGTTGTGCGCTCACTCGTCTTGAATGCCAGACTGGCTGCAAAAGCCAATCCTTTTGAATATCCTGCGTCCTGAAAACTGTTTTGAGAAAAAGCTGCTGCATTGAATCGCGCTAATGCTGTACGGTCTTTATTTAGAGGTGTATTGATATCAGCAGTAAAGCGGTTCAATCCCCAGCTACCTGTTGTATAATTTACTTCTCCTCTGAAAATCTCGAAAGGGCGTTTTGTAACAGTATTTACAACACCACCATAAGTTGACATCAATCCTCCGAATAATGTTGCTGCAGGTCCTTTTAATATTTCGATGCGCTCTACGTTCGATATCTCGGTTTGCGTTCTTGGGTTTATTGCCAGTCCGTTACGAAATGTTGCACTGCTGGTAAATCCTCTTAGAGTGAAGTCATTTCCGCTATCGTTTACACCATTGTTTGTAATAACTCCGGGTACACTTACCACAGCCGAGTTCATGTCGGTAGCAACAATTTCCTGCATAAAGTCTTTCGTTACAATGCTATATGCGCTTGGGTTTTCTATATCTGCAAGAGGCATACGGGCTACTGTGCTTGTCATCTTTTTGGCAAACTTGTTTGTTTGAATATCAGATATAACAACTTCTTTTAATCTTCTAGAATCGGCATTTACAGTGATTGTTCCCACATCCGTTTTTTCTCCGGCTACAACCTCTATACTTTTTTCTATTGTTACGTAACCTGTATAAGTTACAATAAGAGTATATGTTCCGGCGGGAGCCTGAATCGTAAAGCTTCCGTCTTCACCCGCCATTACACCATATTTGGTGTCTCTTAATAGAACCGATGCGAATGATAGAGGCTCTTTGTCGCTTGTTTCTACAATTCCGATCAAGCTGCCATTCCTACTTTGTGAGAAGGCTGTTGCGGAACATAGTATTGTAAAAGCTAATAGGCAAAAAATATTTCTCAATACTTTAAGATAAGTCTTCATTTTTACTTGTTTTAAGAAATTTATAGGTTTATTAAAAAGAATACGCAAATGTATAGGCTCTGACTTTTTTGTACAATAACTATAAATGATTATTTGATTAAAGTAAAATACCTATAAATAGTGATTCTTTATAAGACCACTTTTCAGATTCAAGTGAAAAATATGTTCGAAATGATGAATGGATAAGACTTTAAGTAAGAATTATTATATTATTTTTTATGAGAAACTATTTACGATTAATAGATTGATAGCTTTGTTTTAATATTTTTATAAAATAAAGTAGATATATGTTAATTGCAGAAGCTTTGCTTCTGTTGATCTATGTCATAAGATATCCATAACTGGAGCCTATTTTTGATTATTCAGGTTTATTCCTATACTCTTTTGGTGTACATCCATATTGTTTTGCGAATTCTCTGAAAAAGTATGATTTGTTAGAGAACCCAGACTTATACATGATTTCGGTTACAGAAGCTTTTGATGTTTTCAACAAAACAGCCGTGTTTTTTAATTTTATATAGCGTATATATTCACTGGGTGTTTTTTCTGTTATTTCTTTAAGTTTTCTGTAAAGGGTGGCTTTACTTACTTTTAGGTAATCAGCAATAGAGTTAGGTCCTAGAGATTCATCATCCAGATTATTTTCGATATAGGAAATAATTTCTATCAAAAATTGTTCATCTTCCTGATGAATCTCAATTCCCTCTTTGACCACAATAGATGATCTTCCCGAATTATAATATTCTTTTAGCAACGAATGTTTATTTATAATGTTCTCCACTGCTACTAAAACATGACGCGGATGGAATGGCTTGGTTATATAAAGATCTGCTCCATGCTCGTATGCATTAATAGAATCTTCGATAGACGATTTTGCCGATATGCTTATGATTGGTATATGGGAGAATTGCTCGTTTGTTTTTATTCTGGTAATGAGTTCAATCCCATCCATATCGGGCATCATAATATCGGTAATTATAATATCGTACATGTTTTTTGAAACTTCTGTCCAGCCTTCCAACCCATCGTAAGTCTTCGTCACCTTATAATATGGTTTTAATATATCTTCTAGCAAATCGCATATATATCTGTCATCTTCAACAATGAGTATGGATACCTGCCTTTCTTTAATTTTTAAAGAGGGGTAGTCCGGTATTGCAATCTTATCTACATACAACTCATTTTCACTATATTTTAATGGATTTAGTATCAGCTTAAATTCAACATATTCGTCTAAAATACTATCCACGTCTAAACTTCCTCCTAGCAGATTGGTAAGACTTTTGGTTAGATTTAGTCCTAAGCCGGTACTTCTGAAATTGGTTTTCTTCGTCTTTTCCATAATCTTAAACTGATCGAAGATTTCCGCCATTTGCGATTCAGTCAAACCTCGTCCCGAGTTACGTATTACAAACTTTAGTCTCTGATCACCATTTTCTATTTCTTGTGTTACATTAACATGTATATATCCATTTGTTGGTGTATATTTGAAGGCATTTGAGATGAGGTTAAATAATACAATTTCGAGAGAATTACGATCGGAAATAAATTCAGATAGATTATCCATTTCTATTTTGAAGTCTATTTTGTTTTCTTCTGCCAATCCCGTATAATTGTCTGTTACATATTTGATCAAAAATTCCATGTTTATTTTCTCGGCATACATTTTTGTATATCCCGATTCTGCCTTCCTAAAATCCATCAATTCATTGATAAGCTTCTGCATACGATCTGCATTCTGCTTGATCACATTTACATATTTTTTTGAAGTGTTGTCTAATCTTTCATTGTCCAACAAATAATTTGCAGGACCATATATAAGAGTCAACGGTGTGAAAAATTCGTGTGCAATATTCGTGAAAAAATTCAGCTTAGATTCGTGTATTTTTTCTTGATGTTGTTTTTCTAACTGTTCTATATATATTTTTCTATTCAACAGCATTTTGTATCTGATTATCCAGACTGTAACAACTATCAATATTATAACTATCAATGTATATATAAGATAGGCTAGGGGGCTTTGCCACCAAGGATAGCCGACGACTAGATTTAAAGTATAGATGTTGTCACTCCAAACTCTGTCTCCATTAGTATATTTTACCTCCAGCGTATACTTTCCGGGAGGGAGTCTGGTTATATTAATATTAGAGTTATTATAATTGTCAATCCACTCATCTACAAAACCTTTAATTCGGTATTTATATTCACAGTTCTCATTGTTAATGAAGTCTTGTACTGTTAACGATAATAATACATAAGGCTCATCGTAAGAAAGTTTGAGAGTGTTGTTCTCTACCCGTTCCGAAATATTTTGGTTTGCATTGTTTATCTTTAAGCTATTCAGGCTTATTGGTGGTGTATAATCTCTCAGTTGTACATTGTTGGGGTTGAAATAGCTGACTCCGTTTATTCCTCCAAAATATAATAAACCATCGCTACCTTTATAATATGCACAGTCTGCAAATTCGTCATTTTGGAGTCCATCTCGTGAGGTGTAATTTGTTATTTTATTTGTATTATGGTCTATACATGAAATTCCATGATTGGTACTGATCCAAATATTATGGTTTCCGTCTTCCAATATTCCATGTATAGTATTGTTTGTTAGTCCTTCTTTATCAGTATATTCTGTTATATAAGCAGAATCCTGATCGAGTACAATTTTGTTTAATCCATAACTTGTTCCTACCCATAAGTCATTGTTTGCAGAAAGATTTAGCGATAATACATCTTCATCCATATTTAATGACGACTTCATCAGCTTTTCCAAAGGATATATCTTATCCGATCCTGTCAGCATTTGGTACACACCTCCATATCGGGCTCCAATCCATAGTTCATCATCCTGTCTACCCTTTATTATGGAATAGACTGTGTTGCTTCTGAGGTCTTCTTTATTACTGCCGGTATTATATGCTTTTTCATCATCTATGGTGTACATCCCATTCTTTGTACTCAGTTTCAACCTTAATATTCCAGACGAACTGGATCCTAACCATGCATAGGAATCGTGGCTTGTAAAAGTAATGCAGTAAATAGATTTGTAGGAAGTCGTTGAAAGAGGTAGAAATTCTATTTTGCTTGTTCCGTTTCTTAATATATTAAGACCTGCGCCTTCTGTCCCTATAAAAATATCTCCGTTTATATTCTTTTTTATAGCATATACTACATTTGATATCAGTCCATTATTTTCAGTATATGAGTATTTTACATTACCTGTTTCTTTATCCAATACCTTTATGCCTTCACCCTTCGTTCCAACCAGTATATCCCCATTGTCTCTCTCGCAAATTGCCCGCACGGGTGCATTTGTTTTTATCGTTTTGAAGAAAGAATTGTCCGGGTATGCATAAATTATACCTTTACCATCAGTACCAATCCATAATATATCCTGAGAACCTGCATAAAGCGAAAATATACCATTCATTTGGGGTACACTATCCAAAAAGAATCCCCTGCAACTTCTTATTTTATACGCATAGCTTTTGCCATCGCTTAGCCATGTATATACAGTATATCTGTTAGCCGAAAATAAGTCGATTGATTTATCAGAGGGAATATTAAATAAATGTGGGTTGTAAGACTCGTCGTTAATAACTCCTATCGATTTTCCGAAATTGATATAAACGTTTTCGTCATAACTGCATATATCTCTTACACCAGTTATAGGCTCTTCATCTATAATTTTTAATTCTATTGAACTTTCGCCATATACTATATTATAGCGGAAAAGTTGTCCTTCGGATGATAATATGTATAATAGGTCTGTTGTTGTACATAAAATTTTACGAATAGATTTTATTGCATTTTTATTCTTTACAGGTAAAAACTTATTCTGTTTTTGATCAAGAAAAAGAAGATGCGACGATCTTGAACATAACATTACTTTTTTCTTCCCTGTAATAATAATAGAAGATAGTCCCTTGACCGGATAAGAGTCGAAATTCTGAGTCGTTCTGTCAAACCTATTAGGTCCGTTGTCTGTATAAATCCATAGGTATCGACTGTTTTCTTCTACAATCTGTCTGACTATGTTGTTATCTAACGAATGGGGATTATTTCGGTTAAATTTATATACTTTTATTTCTCTTCCATCGTAAGAATTGAGTCCGTCCCAAGTACCGATCCACAATATTTTTTTCGAATCTTCATACATACAATTTATCGAACTATTGGATAATCCTTTTGTGTTCGATATATTTTTTACCGCATATTGAGCTTTAAGTTCAAGACCGGTATATATGGTGAAAATTATTATTAAGCTTATTCTTACTACGACTTTCATGGTACACGCTATTAAGACTACAAATATAGTATTTATCATATACTATATTCATAAAAAACATCTGTTGTAGTTGCTTGTATACTACTTTGACAATATAGTACACCATGCGTAATGTGGCTAGCTATATATTTGAAACAAATTAATTTTTGTTAAAAACTAAAGTGAAAAAATCCATGAAAAAGAAACAATTTGTCTTTCTTTCATTAATGTCATCATTCCTGTTAGTCTCGTGCGGCAGTAAGAAAGAAACAAAAGAAGAAGTATCTACCGACTCTCTGCCTGAATGGGCTATTGGCGAATTTATCAGACCCGATATAACAACTCCGGTAATTATGCCCGATTCTGCAACCGAGTTTTATTGCCCGATGCGTAAAGAACAGGTGAAATGGGAAGAAAGCGATACTTTCAATCCTGCAGCAATAACCAAAGATGGTAAAATAGTTGTTTTATACCGTGCCGAAGATAATTCAGCTCAGGGTATTGGCAAAAGAACTTCGCGTATTGGTTATGCTGAAAGTACAGACGGTATAAATATGGTACGCAGAAAAGAACCTGTACTTTTCCCGGCTGACGATCAATTCAAAGATATTGAAGCTCCCGGAGGATGTGAAGATCCACGTGTAGCTGTTACAGACGATGGATTATATGTAATGTTTTATACTGCATGGAATCGCAGAACACCACGTTTGGCTGTTGCTACATCACGTGACTTAATTAATTGGGAAAAGCATGGCTTAGCTTTCGGAAAAGCTTATAACGGAAGGTTCGAAAATCTTGATAGCAAATCGGCTTCAATTGTCACCGAAATCAAGGACGGCAAAATCGTAATCAAAAAAATTAACGGCAAATACCTTATGTATTGGGGAGAACGTGCTGTATGTGCAGCAACTTCTGACGACCTGATCAATTGGGAACCGGTATTGAACGAACAAAATGATCTGAAAGAATTGGCTCGCCCTCGCGACGGATACTTTGATAGTAAGCTTACCGAATGTGGACCTCCTGCTTTATATACTGACAAAGGTATCGTATTGTTATATAATGGTAAAAACGGATCACATGACGAGAACGGAGATGTAAACTATCCCGGAGGTTCATATTGTGCCGGACAATTCCTTTTCGACTTAAATGATCCTTATAAAGTGACCGGACGTTTAGATAAACCATTTTTCTATCCTGAAGCTCCATACGAAAAAAGTGGACAATATGTAGATGGAACAGTATTTATCGAAGGTTTAGCCTATTTGAATGGTAAACTATACTTATACTATGGCTGTGCCGATTCGCAAGTTGGTGTGGCAATCTGTGACTATAAGTAGACTCTACAGAGCAAGCTTTCTTCAAACCTAATATATCAACATACAGATTATACTAATCTTAAGACAGTTATACCCATAATATTGGGTATAACTGGTCTAGTACTCTATTTAAAACTATTTAAATCTAAAAAGAGTCTATGGTTCAAATTCATGAAAAATCAATTAAAACTTCGTTTCCTCATCGGAAACTGAAGGTCGCTATTGCTGTAGCTATGCTTGTTTCTTTCAGTCTGCTTTCTCATGCAGATTTATATGCAACTACAAACACAGTAAAAGAGACAAGGCAGGCCCCCTCTTCCGAAGTAAAAGTGGAAGGTGTAATTAAGGATGCAGCAGGTGAAACAATTATTGGAGCAACGATCAAAGTAAAGGAAACCGGCAAAGGCACAATCAGCGATATTGACGGCAACTTTTCGATACAAGCTCCGGCAAATGGAACACTTGTTATATCTTATGTAGGATTCAATACGATAGAAGAAAAAATTAATGGACGAAACTTTATCGACCTTGTTATGAAAGAAGATGACAAGATTCTCGATGAAGTTGTTGTCGTTGGATATGGTGTGCAAAAGAAAGCATCTATAACCGGATCGGTAGCAGCCATTAAGTCTGACGAATTGTTGGATGTTAAGACTCCAAATGTGACCAATATGTTAGCCGGACGTCTTCCAGGATTAAGGGCTGCTCAACGTAGTGGTACACCCGGAGATGACGCAGCATCTGTCGATATTCGTGGCTATGGTAACATGCTCGTAATAGTGGACGGTATAGAACGCGATTATGCTCAGTTAGATGCTAACGATATCGAATCTATATCAATTCTTAAAGACGCGGCAGCAGCCGTATATGGCTTTAAAGGATCTAACGGAGTCCTACTAGTAACAACCAAAACGGGAGGTAAGCAAAAAGCCAAGCTCGAGTATAACGGATATATCGGGTTTCAGAATGTAACTCGCTATCCTAAAATGATGGGAGCTTACGACTATGCCAGCTTATACAATGAAGCTATAAT
Organism: Dysgonomonas sp. UBA5412; assembly: GCA_002409595.1. GTDB lineage: Bacteria > Bacteroidota > Bacteroidia > Bacteroidales > Dysgonomonadaceae > Dysgonomonas. The sequence continues at coordinate 248,923 of DHNQ01000001.1, read as the reverse complement.
GAATGTGAATCCCTTAAATGGTATTCCTGCATATACAGACGAGCAACTGGAAATGTATCGAAACGGAACGTTAGGTACAAACTGGTGGGATGAAATGGTGAAAAGTGCATCACCTCAGACCTCGCATAACATTAATATAAAAGGAGGTAGCGACAAAGTTACTTATTATATTTCCGGTGGACTTATGAGTCAAGAGGGAATTCTGAAATCAGATGATTGGAATTATAAAAGATACAATGTTCGTTCCAATCTGAATATTGAATTGACTAAAGGATTTAATATCGATCTCAAACTTGCTGGACGTTACGACAAACGCAAACAACCGGATCAGGCAGGAGAGCTTTTCAGAACAGCACAAATGGCAGTTCCTACATATTCTGTATATGCTAATAATAATCCTGAATATTGGCAGGCAATGGGAGATAGACCCAATCCGGTTCATGCCTCATATTCCAACAACGCAGGTTATCAAAATCGTTCGCGTCGTGAGTTTAATAGTTCTATTACCTTTTCTTGGGATATTCCATGGGTAGACGGATTGTTAGCCAAAGCAATGATCGGTTATGACTATAAAAATACAGAATGGAAAAACTGGAGAAAAGAACTTGCCGAATATTCGTTTGATGCAGTAAATGACGAATATATAAAGAAGACTATAAGAGATAAAGCCAGCTTAGAGTCTAAAATAGAAAACTATTATAAACCGACTTATCAATATTCACTTAATTACAATAAAACCTTTGCAACCAAACATGATGTAGGAGCAATGCTATTGTTTGAAATGAATAACGATAAAACTACATGGTTAAGTGGTTATAAACAATATGGTATCGGATTGATTCCTGATTTAGACTACGGAGACAAAACTAATCAGACAACAAGTGGAAATACGGGTGAAACGGCTCATGCCGGACTAGTAGGCCGATTCAACTATGCATACAGCAGTAAATATTTGGCAGAGTTGAGCTTCCGTTACGATGGATCTTACAAATTCCGTCGGAGCGACAGATGGGGTTTCTTTCCCGGAGTATCTTTAGGATGGAGAATTTCGGAAGAAGGTTTCTTCAAAAATCAGATGCCTGATATAGATAATTTTAAAATTCGCGCATCGTATGCAAAAGTTGGAGACGAAGGAGATTTCTCTGCTTACCAATATCTTTCAGGATATCAGTATGATGGAGGCTATGTAATGGGTAGTGACGGTCTCAACTTAGGTATGTCCCCAAGAGGAATGGCGAATCCTTGGTTAACATGGTATGAGTCTAAGATAATGAATGCCGGCTTTGAAGGATCATTCAAAAAAGGACTTATATCAGTCGAGTTTGACTGGTTCCGCCGTAAGCGTACAGGATTGCCTGCAACTCGTAATGGCTCTTTACCTACTACCTTTGGAGAATCAATGCCTCAGGAAAATCTGAATTCTGATATTAATACCGGATTTGAGTTTAGTCTTGGACATCTCCATCAATTAGGAGATTTCAAGTATAGTGTATCCGGAAACTTCTCCGTTGTTCGTATAAAAAATGATTACATAGAGCGTGCAGCGTCTCTTAATCTATATGATAACTGGAGAAATAATAACAATGGCAGATATAAAGACGTGCGTTGGGGCAAGAAAGCCGTTGGACAATTTTCTTCATTCGAAGAAATCTTGAATGCACCTATTCAGGATGGCAACGGTAACAAATCTCTATTACCGGGAGATCTTCGCTTCCAAGATTTCAATGGAGATGGAATTATCGACGATAATGATGTTCAACCAATAGGTCATGGCAGTACCCCTCGTATGTACTACGGATTTAATTTCGGAGGAGAATATAAAGGCTTTGATCTTACAGTCTTTTTTCAAGGAGCAGCCGGACATGATATTTATTTGTCAGGAGATATTCTAGATCCATTTATTCAACAAGGTTTAGGAAATGGACTTGAAATTATGACAGACCGCTGGCATCGCGAAAATCCTCAAGACCCTTACAGTAAATGGATAGAGGGAACTATGCCGGCAGCACGTACAACCGGTTTTTCGGACAATCGCTCAGACAATTCGTGGTCGCTTCATAAAGCAGATTATTTACGCTTAAAAACTCTAGAATTTGGTTATACTTTACCTAAAACATTGACAGGAAAGTATAGCATAGATAAAGTGAGAGTGTATATGAACTGTAATAACTTGTTGACATTCACCAGTCGAAAAGGTTTGATGAAGAATGTTGATCCTGAAAGTGATCAGAACATGTTGCGCTATTACCCGCAAGTTAAAACATTCAATTTTGGTCTTAATGTAACATTTTAACATGTGATACCATGAAGATAAATAATTCAATAAAAATATTTCTAATGAGCCTCCTTGTATCGGGGCTGGTTGGCTGTAACGACTATCTTGACAGAGAAGGTACCAGCGGTATTATTACACCTGATCTTATTTGGCAGAATCCTAAAGCGATTGAAGCTGTATTGGTAAACCTCTACGATGGAGGACTTCGTTTGGATGAGTTTGATGACTGGCATGGAGGTAAAGAAACGTTCCGTAATCAAACAGCCCTGTCTGATGAGGCGCAAGGTTCGTATCAGAAAGATCCCGCCTTTAGCGATGCTAATGGTGTATATACTTACGAAGACAATCTGTTTGAGGATAAATTTTCAGACAGATATAAATATGTGCGCAGAGCCAATGACTTCTTGTTCCGCGTATCTCAGACTACTGCCCTAAATGATGAACAAAAAGGTCAGCTGGCGGCAGAGGCTCGTTGGTTAAGATCGATGTATTTTTTCTCGTCTGTAAAAAGATATGGAGGTATTCCATTGTTGACCGAAGTGCAAGAATACGTTCCGGGAGACAGTGAAGTGTTGTATATTGCACGTAGCAAAGAAGCTGAAGTGTATGATTTTATTATCAGTGAATGTAAAGCTTTGTCTGAAATATTGCCTGCAACAAGATCTAGTGACAGTAAATACAGAGCAACCAAAGGCGCGGCTTTAGCACTTTGGTCACGAGCAGCACTCTATGCCGGATCTATTGCTAAATATGGTAAAGTTCAACTCGATGGTATAGTTGGTATTCCTTCCGGTGAGGCATCGCGTTATTTTACAGAATCGTATAATGCCTCAAAAGCTTTGCTGGCTTTAAATACATATTCATTATACGATAAGAATGCAGATAGAGCTGAAAACTATAATGAAATTTTCACAAAAACAACCAATGGCAACAATGGTGAATACATCTTCCAAAAGCAGTATGATTTTGCTTCGGGCAAAGGACATATGTGGGATAAGCTGAACGCTCCGTTTTCTTATCGTGGCGACGGATGGGGATGCGGTATGGCACCTACCTTGGAAATGGTAGAAGAATATGAGTATATAGACGGATCGGACGGTAAACTTAAATTGTATGAAGCCGATGGTGTTACTCTACGCCGTTTCTCTGACCCGCTAGAAGTATTTGCTAATAAAGATCCTCGCCTTTTTGGATCTATATTTCTTCCCGGATCGCCATGCAAAGGAACCAAGATAGAATGGAAAAGAGGTGTTATAGCTCCCGATGGTAAAAAATATCAGGCATATAATCAGCCCGATAAGGACAATACTGTAAAAATAAACGGAGTAGAGTATAATGCTTCGGGAAAAGATGGTGGTGCTGACGTTGGAGATGCATCTAAGACAGGATTTTATCAACGCAAGTTTTTTGATCCTACCTTGTCTGATATGTCAGATATAGATAAGAAGCGTTCCGAAACACCATGGGTAGTATTCCGTTTGGGTGAAATCTACCTTAATCTGGCTGAAGCTTGTATGGAACTTGGTGGCAAGGAAGGTGAAGCTTTGGAGGCAACTAATGCTATAAGAAAGCGTGCGGGTATTGCTTCATTGACATCTATCGATCTGGCTAAGGTGAGACACGAACGTAAGATCGAATTAGCTTTCGAGAAGCACCGATTTTGGGATATGAAACGTTGGAGAATTGCACATCTCGATGTTAAGCAAGGTGGACTTACCAACTTCAGAGGTACAGCACTTTATCCTTGGTATAATGTAAGTGATGGTAAATATACGTTTGAGACAGGTCTGCCGCCAAAACAAAAACGATTGTTTCAAGAAAAGAATTATTATATCCGGTTGAGTAATGATGATATTAATACCAATCCGTTAATTATACAAAATCCGGGATATGAAAATTAATAATATTAACAATTAGATTAATATAGCAATGAAAAAAATAATCAATATAAGCATTATTCTCCTTCTTGTCACATTCTTTGTCGCTTGCGAAAATGATATTGACAATTATGGAGCTCCTAACGGAGGTATAAGAGGGGCTGTTTTGGATAAAGAAACAAATGAGCCTATACCACTTCCGGTGCAAGGAGGTTCGGGAGTGATAGTTAATTTGTTTGAGCAAAATACGGGAGCCTCAAAGTCGGTAGATTTCAGAGCCAAACAAGATGGTACTTACGAAAATTCGCAAGTCTTTAATGCCGATTATAAAGTGGTCGTTAACGGACCTTTTGTCGAGCGATGCGAAGGATTTGTTACCATCAAGGGACAGACTGAATTTAATCTTTCGGCAACACCATATTCACGTATCACTATGCAAGCAGAGGTAAGTGCAGACAATAAGGTTACTGTAACTTACAATGCCATACCATCAAGTAATGCATATCAAATAAGTGAAGTGAGTGTGATGTGGAATTTTGCTCCGGGTGTAGATGTAAATACATCAAACTATGCCGGAAAGGAAAATCTGACAGCAACATCGGGATCTCATACTTTTGATTTAGCAAATGATTCAGAATTTCAAAAGAATCATTATAAAATAGTAAGCAACAATAATAAGATATATGTCAGAGTTGCTGCCAAAACAGAAAATGGAGTTAATTACAGCACTATTGCCGAGCTTAAGGTAAATTAAAGAGGTTATCACTTATTTAAGGTAAATGTATTTTAACTGTAAAGCAGGGATGTAGAGATATATCCCTGCTTTTTTATATTAAGCATAAGGTCTTTACTTATGAGTTGTTTATTCTGTGTGAGGATTGTTTATTATATGTCGTTTTTGTTATGAAGAACTATTCTGTTAAAATTTTAACACCTAAAACCAAACTATTATTTATTTTGTTCCTTTAGCTTGTATTTATAAATTAATGTTATTTTTGTAAAACAAACATATTAAAATAAACTACGCAAGGTAATTGTATTTGATCCATATATGAATTTAAAACAAATAAATACATCTTTTTATAATATTTTTTGCTCTGATAATTTGGTGGTTAACTCTATTTTATTAGAGAGAGAGA
>DHNQ01000001.1:179221-243498 GCA_002409595.1 Dysgonomonas sp. UBA5412 | reverse complement strand
GAGAGATAGAGAGAGAGAGAGAGAGAGAGAGAGAGAGAGAGAGCATACACACATACGCGTAATATATAATCTTTTTTTTGTTTTTTTTCAATCGCTTATTATCGCAAGAATAAGCCGTTTGATTTCATTCTTTACACTTACACTTGAGTCAAGTATTTCAAACCTAATAGTAAGTATTATTTCACTGATGACAGCATTTCCTCAAAAGAAATTCAAAATGTCTAAGTTCAGATATGATGTAAATATGTCATATCTCCAGAAATATTATAAATGTTATATTCTTAAAACAATGTCTCAAAAAGTGTGGATATGGACTAGTTTATAGTCAGTATTGTTTGTCTTTTTTTATCCATGGTTTATTTTCCGGTTGTGAAATTAGTAAGTAAATATTTGAGACATTGTTATTTATCATTAGAACAATTATATATTATTCTATAATGCAAATTGTGATAAATAACTGGTATCCTATTTTCAGATACTTTACCGGGAAATATAGAATCTACATTCTCTTTCAAGAGAAAGGCTATTGTGTTCTGAAACTAAAAAGGGAGATACTCTACACAGACAGTATCTCCCTTTTATTCTTATAATAAAATTATATTTTATACAGTTATTTTCTCCATTTCAACATCAAACTGTTTGTTACAACACTTACACTGCTCAGGGCCATTGCTGCGCCGGCTATCATAGGATTTAATAAGAAACCGTTGATAGGATAGAGTAAACCTGCTGCAATCGGTATTCCGATGAGGTTGTATATAAATGCCCAAAATAGATTTTGCCGAATCGTAGATACAGTTTGTTTCGATAACTTTATCGCTTCAGGTATCTTTGTCAGGTCGGAAGATATAATTGTAATTTTTGCTACGTCGATAGCTATATCACTTCCTTTTCCCATTGCAATACTAATATCAGCCTGAGCCAGAGCAGCACTGTCGTTGATGCCGTCGCCTACCATTGCTACGGTTTTTCCTTTTGCTTGAAGTTGTTTTACAAACTCAGCCTTTTGCAGAGGCTGCACACCTGCCAGATATTGGTCTACTCCAACATTTGCTGCAATCGCCTTTGCCGTAGATTCAATGTCTCCGGTAAGCATATATACTTTTATCCCTGCCGCTTGCATCTGTCTGACTGCTTCTTTCGAAGATTCCTTAACCTTATCCGTAATTGCTATAACGGCTAAAGCTCGGTCTGTATCAGCAAACCATATAACCGTTTTAGCCTCTTGGCTTAGTTGTTCCGATTTTAGCTTCAAATCGCTATCTATCAATATTCCATTTTCAGATAGAAGCTTCTCGTTTCCGGCAAAAAATAGTTGACCATCTACATATCCTTTCACTCCTTTGCCGGTCAAGCTCTCAAATTTATCAACCGAGTCATAGTTGTTATATTCCGATTGGTTAAAGTATTTTACAACGGCTTCTGCTAAAGGATGTTCTGATTGCCTTTCCAAACTCATAAAAACAGAAGCTTTACTGCTGTCATTATTATTCCATAGAATATCTGTAACCTGAGGTCTACCCTCAGTAATCGTACCCGTTTTGTCGAGAACAACTGAATCTGTTTTTTTTGCTATTTCGAGACTTTCTGCATCTTTTATCAATATTCCCTTTTCAGCTCCTTTGCCAATGCCTACCATTATAGCTGTTGGTGTGGCCAACCCAAGCGCACATGGACAGGCTATAATAAGCACTGTGACCAATGCTAACAACCCATGTGAGAATCCATTTGCAGGATCTAATATAACCCAAAGAATGAAAGCCAGTACAGCTATACTGATGACTACAGGAACGAATATCCCTGCTATTTTATCTACTAGCTTTTGCACCGGGGCTTTGCTGCCTTGGGCATCCTGCACCATCTTTATTATTTGTGCCAAGATGGTTTCCGATCCGATCTTTTCGGCTCGGAATCTGAAACTCCCTTTTTGATTTATTGTTCCGGCAAAAACCTTATCTCCGGATTTTTTTTCTACCGGGATAGGCTCTCCGCTTAGCATACTTTCATCAACAAAAGAGGATCCTTCTGTGACACTACCGTCTACTGCAATTTTTTCGCCCGGTTTTACTAATACGATATTTCCTATCTCTACCTTAGTGATGGCTACATCAGTGTATTCTCCATCATCGTTTATTATGGTAACGGTTTTAGGTTGCAATCCTATCAGCTTTTTTATAGACGAAGAGGTGTTGCTTTTAGCTCTGTCTTCCAAAAGGCGTCCTAATAGGATGAATGCTATAATTACACTTCCTGCTTCGAAATATACATGAGGTTCTACACCCCTTTCTATCCAAAATTGGGGATAAAGAGTATTGAAAACACTGAACAAGTATGCTATGCTTGTACTCAGGGCAACGAGTGTGTCCATTGTAGCCGACCGATGTCTAGCTTGTGTCCACGCATTTCTGAAAAAGTCTCTGCCTAACCAGAATATCACTGGAGTGGATAATAGCCACATAATTTCATTGGCATAGGGCATATTCATAAAAAACATGCCGATAACAACTATCGGTAGTGAAAGTATGATAGCCCAGATAGTCCGATTTTTAAGCGAGCTTGTTTTTTCAGAACGTATTTCCTCTAATGTTTCTGCTGTATTATCAGCTTCTTCTACAATCATGTCGTACCCTCCATCCTGAACTGCACGTTGCAATGCTTCGGGTGATGTTACGGATGGATTGTATTCTATCGTAGCATTCAGTGTCGCAAAGTTTACCGATGCCGATTCGACTCCTTCCTGACTCTTGAGTATATTTTCTGTTCGGGCTGCGCACGAGGCACAACTTAGATTGAGTACAGGAAAGGTTTTTGTTACTATCTTGCTTTCCATTCTTTTGCTATTAATTGATAATCATATCGTACCCGCCATTTTGCACAGCCGTACGCATATCTGTCGGAGAAACTATATCGGGATTATATTCTACGGTAGCAGCTGAAGGTTTGAATGTGGCGGTAGCTTTTATTACCCCGTCCATTTTGTTTAGTATTCTTTCTACACTATTTGCACATCCGCTGCATCCTAGTTTTTCGAGTGTAAATGTATGAACTACAGTTTTGTTGTTATTAGTTGTTTCCATCTTTGTTATATTTTAAAATTATTATAACAAAGATAGGTAGGTAAATGGTGGAATGTGTTATATCTTTTTTGCGAAAATTTATATCATTTACACTTCATCGAGAGGTTTTCTTTTATTCTCTTTTATCTTTTTGAAGTGGCTAGGCGTGAATCCGGTAACTTTTTTGAACTGTGCGCTCAGATGTGCTGTACTTGAATAATTTAATTGATATGCTATTTCGTTAAGGGTTAGTTCGTCATATACTAACAATTCCTTCACTCGCTCTATCTTCTGTGTGATAAAATATTTCTCAATAGTTGTTCCCTCCACTTCTGAAAAGAGATTGCTCAGATAATTATAATCATGGTGAAGTTTATCGCTCAAGTAATCGGACAAATTTATTTTAAGGTCATTATTTTCATAATGAACCAGTTCTATAATTGTTGTTTTTATTTGCTCTATCAGGCGACTTTTTTTATCGTCTATGAGTTGAAAACCAACAGACTGCAATTCTTGTGCAAATTTTTCTTTTGTTTTCTCATCAATTTCTTTCTCGAGTACGACTTCTCCCAGCTTGATAGATAATGGCACAATACCGACTTTGTCTAATAGCGATTGTACAACCATTATGCAACGGTTGCAAACCATATTCTTTATGTGCAATATCTTATTGTCCATTGTTTTATTAAAATATGCTATTATATAAATACAAATATATAGATTCTATTTTTTATTACTGTATATTACCTTTAATAGATTACGGAGGATAACAAAAAGAAAAAAATAAATGTTAAAATCGAGAAAATTTGTAACTTTTTTGTTTTATCAACGACATATAAATATATAAAGTTTAGAAAGAACCAATTCAAATTTAGAATAACATCTATATTTGTAATGTTTATATAGAAACCAAATAGTAAACGGGAGTGATAAGAATCAAAAATTTGAATAAGACCTATCATAATGGTGCTCCTTTGCACGTATTAAAAGGCATTAATCTGGAGGTTGCTAAAGGCGAGCTAGTTTCTATTATGGGAGCTTCGGGTTCGGGTAAATCGACATTGCTGAATATTCTTGGAATATTAGATACATATGATACCGGAGAGTATTATCTGGATAATGTGCTGATAAACAGACCCAGCGAAAATTTAGCAGCTGAGTTGAGAAATAAAAAAATAGGTTTTATTTTTCAATCTTTCAACCTAATATCGTTTAAGAATGCTCTCGAAAATGTAGCCTTACCCCTCTATTATCAGGGAGTGAGCCGAAAAAAAAGAAATGCTTTAGCTTTAGAGTATTTAGACAAAATGGGTTTGGCAAGCCATGCCGCTCACATGCCCAACGAATTGTCGGGAGGGCAAAAACAACGTGTTGCCATTGCCCGGGCGCTCATAGCCCAACCTCAGATTATTCTTGCAGATGAGCCTACCGGAGCGTTGGATAGTAAGACCTCCCGTGAGGTAATGCAACTATTGCGCGAGATAAACTCTAATGATGGTATAACTATGCTGATCGTAACTCACGAACAGGCTGTGGCTAATGCTACCGATAGAGTAATACATATCAAAGATGGTTTGATCGGTTCGATAGAGATAAACGAGAATCCTATAATAGAAATGTAAAAAGTTTTGATCTATGTTTGACTTTGATTCGTTGCGCGAAATACTCTCCACCATCAGCAAAAATAAATTACGTACATTCCTTACAGGATTGGCTGTGGCATGGGGTATATTTATGCTCATCATACTCGTTGGGGCAGGAAATGGATTGAGGAACGGAGTGACGTCTAATTTTTCTCAACGGGCAAAAAATTCGGTTACTCTGTGGCCGGGTTGGACCTCTATGCCATATAACGGCTTGCCTTCCAATCGGAATATAAAATTTGATACTAAAGATTATGACCTCATAAGAAACAAGATACCAGAGGTCGAATATGTGTCGGTGCGTGTCAGCCAGAATGCAACAGTTTCTTATGAAAAAGAATACGGCTCTTGGTCGTTGATCGGTGTAACAGATGAAGCTGCATACATAAACAATATAGAAATAAAGAATGGTGAAGGACGATTTCTGAATAAGATAGATCTCGCAGATCGGCGCAAAGTAATAGTTCTAAGCACCGATATGAAGAACGTATTGTTTAAAGATCAAGATCCGATAGGTAAATATGTGGTGGCCAACAATACGACAGCATATCAAGTAATTGGAGTATATGATGATTCTAATAGTTTTGGAAATAGCCCACCTGCATACATCCCTTTCACAACAGCCCAAATGCTGTATAATCAAGGATGGGGATTTCAGCGGATTGATTTCACAGTCTTAGGACTTGATTCAAAAGAAAAGAATGAAAAATTCATCGAACGCTTACGTACACAGATGAGTAAGATCCACAATTTTGATCCTTCCGACCGATCGGCTATGTATATCAGAAATACAGCCGAGGATATGCTGGAAGCTGAAAATATATTTTCTATTATCACTCTGTTTGTTATTGTAATCGGAGTCTCTTCCCTATTGGCAGGTATAGTTGGAGTTGGTAATATAATGCTCATTACAGTCAAAGAACGTACCAGAGAAATAGGTATCAGAAAAGCAATAGGAGCTACCCCGTTTTCGATACTGAAACTTATTATTCTCGAGTCTATACTCATAACCTCCGTAGCCGGATATTTTGGGATGGTGTTTGGAATAGCCATCACAGAGGGAGTTAGTACAATGATAGCCAATTCCCCATCGGATGGACCAAGTGTATTTAAAGATCCTACTGTAGATCTGTCAACAGTCGTTGTCGCCACTATTGCTTTGGTTATAGCCGGTACAGTAGCCGGCCTTATTCCGGCAATGAAAGCAACCAAAGTGAGCCCGATAGAAGCAATGAGAGCCGAATAAATATAAAGAATTAAGATGTTTGATTTAGACAATTGGCAAGAAATATGGGCAACCATTACACGTAATAAGTTTCGTAGTATTCTTACGGGATTGGGTGTTTCATGGGGACTTTTTATGTTGATTCTGCTCGTTGGGGTCGGGAATTCATTTGAAGGAGGAATATTAAAAAATGTAGATGGTTTCGCATCCAATTCCTGCTTCTTTTTCACCGACCGCACCAGCGAACCATATAAAGGGTATCGCAAAGGACGTTTGTGGAACATGAGAAATAAAGATCTGACTATTATCAGGCAAAAAGCGCAATCGGTAGAGTTGATCTCACCCGTTCTGTTTGGTAACAGTGGAGATAAAAATGTAGTTAACGGGCAAAAATCCGGTTCGTACGGAACAAGAGGTGTATATCCTGCACATTTTCAAATAGAGCAACAGCATATACTTTCGGGACGGTTGTTTAATGAAATAGACATCGAAGATTATAGAAAAGTGTGTATTATAGGAAAAGAAGTCTATGAGACGCTTTTTCAGCAAGGAGAGAGTCCCGAAGGAAAATATATACGAGTCAATGGTATTTATTTTCAGGTTATCGGCGTCATTCGTCCCAAATCTAACGCATCCATCGGAGGAGACGTTGAATCCACAGTCTTTCTACCCTTTTCTACAATGCAGAGAGCTTTCAATCAGGGTGATACTATCCATTTTCTTGCTTGTACCACTAAGTCCGGATATATCGGCACTGTCGTTGAGGAAGAAGTAAAGAGCATCCTTCGGTCTGCTCACGATATAGCTCCCACCGACGAAAAAGCTGTTCGCAGTTTCAATATTGAAAAAGAATTTCAAATGTTTAATAATCTATTTACAGGTATCAATTTCCTTATATGGTTTGTCGGAGGAGGGGCATTGCTTTCAGGCATTATTGGAATTAGTAATATTATGCTTGTAACCGTTCGAGAGCGAACACGTGAAATCGGTGTCCGACGAGCTTTAGGAGCAAAACCAATGACAATTGTGAAACAGATATTAGGTGAAAGTTTTATGCTGACTGCAATAGCAGGATTCTTAGGTTTTTTTACCGGAATTCTACTTGTCGAGTTAGTAAATTATGCGATGACGGGTAATATAAGCGACGATGTATTTCTCATACCACCTTACGTCTCTTTTTGGACGGCTATCAAGGCAATGATAGTCCTTATTCTTGCGGGAATATTGTCCGGACTTATGCCTGCTATGAGAGCCCTGAGCGTTAAGGCTATTGATGCCATCAGAGATGAATAAATAAAACATAACAATAAAATAGAAAATAATAAACTAATAATTATATGAAAAAGGTTCTTAAAATAGCTTTATTTGTGATCTTGGGACTAATTGTCGTAGGCACATTCTTTTTCTTGTGGCAAAAATCGCAGCCTAAAGAAAAGATATATGAGATAGCTACCGTTGAAGAGGGTAATGTCGAAAATACATCTGTTGCAACAGGAAAAGTCTCTCCACGTGACGAGATTTTGATCAAACCTCAAATTTCAGGTATCATATCTGAGGTGCTTAAAGAAGCCGGCGACTATGTGAAACAAGGCGATATAATAGCCACGGTCAAAGTTATTCCTGAAGTAGCACAACTCAATTCTGCCGAGTCGCGTGTCAATGTAGCTCAAATTAATTTGACTCAGATAAAAGCAGAATACGATCGTCAGAAAGACTTGTTTGCCAAAAAGGTTATTGCCAAAGAAGAAATGGATAAGTCTGAAGCCGATTACAAAAAAGCAATAGAAGAATTGGAAAATTCGAAGGATAACCTTGACATTGTAAAAACAGGCATATCGAAAAAAACAGCACAATATAGCAATACACAGATTCGTTCTACCATTACGGGAATGATCCTTGATGTACCTATCAAAGCCGGTAACTCTGTTATTCAGGCTAATACCTTCAATGATGGAACAACTATTGCTACTGTAGCCGATATGAACGATATGATATTTATAGGGAAAATAGATGAAACAGAAGTAGGTCGGGTACATGTCGGTATGCCGATCAAACTGTCGGTAGGAGCCATTGATGGACAAAAATTTGATGCCACGCTCGAATATATATCTCCAAAAGGAGTAGAAGAAAACGGAGCTATATTATTTGAAATAAAAGCGGCCGCCCGCATTCCCGATACAGTAGTTATACGTGCAGGATATAGCTCTAATGCCGAGATTGTATTATCCAAAGTAGAAAAGGTGCTTACAATACCGGAAAGTACAATAACATTCAGCAACGATTCGTCGTTTGTTTATTTACTAAAAGATTCAGTTGATCATAAACAAAACTTTGATAAGAAGTACATAAAAATAGGTCTGTCGGACGGTATAAAAGTAGAAGTGAAAGACGGGCTGAAAAAAGGAGATAAGATCAGAGGAAACGAAATCACAGATAAACCAAAAGAATCACCGAAAAAATAAGTAAGGCAGATGAGAAAATATATAATATCATGTAGTCTTTTGCTCATGTCGTTGTGTATGCAAGCGCAAGAAAAATGGACATTGCGACAATGTGTAGACTATGCTACAAAAAATAATATAGACCTAAAACAACAATCGCTTGAGGTCAAAAATTCGGAAATAAACTTAAGTACCAGTAAAAACAGCCGCTTACCCGATCTGAATGCAAGTTTGGGGCAAAGCTTCAATTTCGGACGTTCTACTCTAGGGTCTAATATATCAGAATCGGTAAACTCTTCCCGTTCGTCATTTGGTGTGTCTACTTCTGTCCCTTTATTTACCGGGTTTCAGATACCCAACCAGATAAAAGCTGATAGGTTGACCTTGCAGGCTGCAACAGAAGGATTGAAGAAAGCAAAAGAAAATCTTGAACTTCAGGTTGTTTCTTTATACTTAGATGTCCTTTTCAAAAAAGAGATATTGAAAGTCTACAAAGAGCAAGTTGCTCTGAGCGATCAGCAAGTCGAACGTACTTCCGTGTTAGTCGATGCAGGAAAAGTACCCGCTTCACAATTGTATGATATAAAAGCGCAATTGGCAAAGGATGAGTCTAATGTTACACTCGCCCAAAACGATTTATCTTTGTCTTTACTCAATTTGTCGCAGGCTTTAAACCTTACTTCGTCCGAAACATTTGATATTGCAGAACCCTCATTGGACGGTGTTGTAGACAATAGTCTTGCGAGTGTTTTACCTCCCGATCAGGTATATCAGATGGCATTGGGTATAAAACCTCATGTAAGGGAAGCTGAGTATAAACTCGAAAGCAGTAAAAAAAGCCTGAAAGTGGCACAAGCCGGATATTGGCCTACACTTAGCTTTGGAGCAGGGTATAGCACATCTTATCAAAGTGTGTCCGGTCAACAAAATCCTTCATTTAGGAATCAGATTAGAGATTTCGGGTCAGAATATATTAGTTTTAATCTAAATATTCCTATCTTTAATCGGTTTGAAACTCGTAACAGAGTAAGAACAGCCAATCTGAACATTGAGAATCAAAATTTAGCTCTCGAAAATGTAAAGTTAGCCCTTTATAAAGAGATACAACAGGCTTATCAAAGTGCGGTATCGGCAGAAGCTAAATACAGATCGGCAGGAAAGGCTTTTGAAGCGGCTGAAGAATCATTTAAATATGCTCGGGAACGATATGATATTGGTAAATCCACTGTGTTCGAATACAATGAGGCACAGACCAAACTGTTGTCCGGTAAGTCGGAGCGGATACAAGCCAAATATGACTTTATATTCAGAGCCAAAATATTAGACTTTTATCAAGGAAAAGAAATAATTATAGAATAGTAGTTTAGTGAAGTACCTTTCGTAATGATTAAAGCCCTGCAATTATTAGTTATTGCAGGGCTTTTTTATTTACGGATAATAAAAATCAATTGAGATTGAATCATTTGGTGTAAGATTTGATAGATGAAAATTATCCTCACTTTTTTAATATATAGTATGTTTACATATGTTATTCTCTTAAATAAGTTATTATATTTGTTGTCTAAAAAAAATAAAATGAAGAAAATACTAATCATAATAATGTTTTTTGTTGGGTTTATCTTTAATGCTTGTAAATCTGCAATTGATACGGTCAAGCCTTTAGACCTTGGTATGGAAAAGCAAAATGTTCTTTATATAATAGGCGATGATTATGCAATTGAAACAATTTCTGAAACTCCTAATGGTAGATTGGAGATATTGAGACATCCAAAAGCATATTATCCAGGATATTTTCTAGTTTTTCAGGATGGTAAATTAGTTGAAATAAATAGAGATAATCTACCAACTGTTCCTCAACAAAATATCAATGTAACTAAAGAAAAAGAAAATTAGTTTTCTTTTTTTAGTCTAGTTTAAGATAGTATTGAGGTTTACTAAATAGATATACATCTTAAATTGTTAATGTCACTATGATTTAGTTTCTTATCAATTGAGTAATGACTAAAGTCATATTTTAAATAATACTCTTTTTAATTTATCAAATATTTAGCATAATTTCTCAGAATTTAGCTACTCTATTTTATTCCAATCTGAATATAAATAAGCTCCCTAACCGGAGCTTTTATTGTATATAAAACGATCAATGTATTCTTTCTAGGACTAATACTTTAGATTATATATTGGAAAATATTTTTGATTAGTCCTAGATGGTTAAATTTTATGCCTGTACAACATGTTTTTTTTTACTATATCCCCAAAACAATTTATTAATTTTGAAAATATCGCCTTCTATAAAAGGTGATTTGGTAAAAGGTACAGTAAATATTAACCATCTAAAACTTTTTGGCCATGAGAACTTACCAAACACAAGAAATCAAGAATATTGCTATTCTTGGTAGTTCGGGAGCGGGCAAAACCACTCTCTCCGAAGCCATGCTCTATGAAGCGGGTGTCATAAAACGCAGAGGAAGTGTAAAAGAAGGAAATACTGTCTCGGACTATTTCCCTGTGGAGAAGGAATACGGGTATTCTGTTTTCTCCAGCATTTTCTCTGTGGAATGGATGAACCGAAAACTCAATTTTATTGACTGTCCGGGATCAGATGACTTTGTAGGTAATATTGTTTCGTCACTCAATGTGACAGATACTGCACTAATGGTACTCAATGCTCAGTATGGAGTGGAAGTGGGTACTATAAACCAACTGAGATATACTCAAAAATTTAAGAAACCCGTTATTTTTATTGTCAATCAATTGGATCATCCCAAGGCCGACTTTGACAATGTGGTTTCTCAACTAAAAGCCGATTATGGGCAAAAAGCTGTATTGGTTCAGTATCCGCTAAATGTAGGAGAAGGATTTAATGCAGTCATTGATGTGTTGAAGAATAAAATGTTCCGATGGAAACCTGAAGGAGGAGTTCCGGAGGTTCTCGATATACCCGAAGAAGAAAGGGAAAAAGCAGCAGATTTACAACAAAAATTGATTGAAGCTGCTGCTGAAAATGAAGAGTCTTTGATGGAGAAGTTTTTTGAACAGGGAACTCTTTCCGAAGATGAAATGCGTATGGGTATACGGTGGGGATTGGTCAATAGAGACTTGTTTCCCATATTCTGTGTTTCTGCCGAAAAAGACATGTGTGTGCGCCGTACAATGGAGTTTCTGGGAAATGTAGTTCCTTACGTTCGAGATCAGCCCGCTCCATTGAATACCAACGGAGAAGAGATAAAACCGGATAGTGAAGCTCCTACTAGTTTATTTTTCTTCAAGACTACTGTCGAACCTCATGTTGGAGAAGTATCGTACTTTAAGGTTATGAGTGGAAAGGTACACGAGGGAGATGATTTGATAAATGCGGACAGAGGTTCGAAAGAGCGTATAGGGCAGTTGTTTTGTCCTGCCGGTCAACAGCGAGTTAAAATAGAAGAATTGGTTGCCGGAGATATCGGTGCAACAGTGAAGTTGAAAGATGTGCGAACCGGAAATACACTTAATGCTAAAGGAGTGGACAATAAGTTCGACTTTATTAAATATCCTGATCCTAAATATCGTCGTGCCATCAAAGCCGAGAGTGAAAAAGATACGGAAAAGATGAACGAAATATTGCAGCGAATGCACGAAGAAGATCCAACATGGGTAATCGAAAATTCGAAGGAATTGAAGCAACTGATTGTTTCGGGACAAGGTGAATTTCATCTGAAAACATTGAAATGGAGAATTGAAAATAATGATAAAATACCAATCATATATTCAGAGCCTAAAATACCATATAGGGAAACTATAACAAAGGCTGCCCGTGCCGACTATCGTCATAAAAAACAATCGGGTGGGGCAGGGCAATTCGGCGAAGTGCATCTGATTGTAGAACCTTATACCGAAGGTATGCCTATGCCTGAAACATATAAGTTTAATGGTCAGGAATTTAAAGTGCAGACACGCGATGTACAGACTTATGATCTGGAATGGGGAGGTAAGTTGGTCTTTGTCAGTAGTATAGTAGGAGGGTCTATTGATGCACGTTTCTTGCCGGCTATCGTAAAAGGAATTATGTCGCGTCTCGAACAAGGTCCACTGACCGGTTCTTATGCCCGCGATGTACGTGTGATTGTTTATGATGGTAAGATGCATCCGGTTGACTCTAACGAGATCTCATTTATGCTTGCCGGACGTAACGCCTTTAGTGAAGCTTTCAAAAATGCCGGACCTAAGATATTAGAGCCTGTCTATGATATTATAGTTTCCGTTCCGTCAGATAAGATGGGTGATGTGATGGGTGATTTGCAAAATCGCCGGGCTCTTATTATGGGTATGGAAAGTGACAGAGGCATAGAGGTGTTAAAAGCTAAAGTGCCATTGAAAGAAATGTCTAATTATTCCATATCCCTTAGTTCTTTAACGGGTGGACGCGCTTCATTTGTGATGAAATTTTCAGGTTATGAATTAGTGCCTTCTGATGTTCAGGAAAAACTATTGAAAGAGTATGAGGCTATACAAAAAGATGAAGATTGATAAATAATTAGTATGAGAAAAGTTTTTTTAGTTATTATATTTTTCTTAGTAAAAATATCTTATTCATTCGGTCAGGATGGATATAATATTGTAAGCCATGTTTTAACAGATGATAGATATTATTATGTAGGTTCATTGAATGAAAGTACGAATAATGTATATCAAAAATTAAAACTAGAGATTTTTGGTGGCTATTTTACAGCACATATATCATCCGCAGATACGTATTCAATTAATACACGAGGTACGAATGAGATTGCAATAGAAAGAAGGAATGGTTCGTCGTTTAATGCTTATGAACTAAAAGTGTTTAAGAATGGATCAAAATATGATTTTGTTATCAAAATAAATGCTGATTATGTCAATCTTTTAGTTCAGTCGTGGTTATTAGCTGGACCTCTGAATCAAATAACAACGATGAAGCCGGTTAATATAGTAAAATATGATCCTTCTGGAAAAACTGATGTAACTGATACTTTTACTAAAACGGTTTTTATTGCATCGGATAGATATGGAAATATAGGTATTGGGACGTTATCTCCAAAGTCTAAATTAGATGTGAAAGGTACTGTTAGAGCAAAAGAAGTGAAAATAGAGATGAATGCTGGTGAAGGAGCTGATTTTGTTTTCGAACAGAATTATAATCTTAGACCTTTATCAGACGTGGAAGCTTTTATTAAAGAGAATAAACATTTACCCGAGATCCCATCCGAAAAGCAAATGATAGAAGATGGTTTGGATATGAGTAAAATACAGATTAAACTTTTGCAAAAAATAGAAGAGATGACTTTGTATATTATTCAGCAACAGAAACAATTAGATGTACAAAATCGGAAGAATATCAGTTTGGAAGAAAAGATAAAAATTCTGCAAGAAGTTATAGATACGAAAAAATAAATTTTGAGAGAGTTCTTTAAGCTATGTTAGCAAATATAAATATTAAAACTTACTTTTTGCTGATACTGTTTAAAGAACTCTATCTAAACTTTTAATAAAGCAAATGAATAAATTCATTTCGTTTTTATTCGATTGAAAAAGGTTTTATTTCACTCCGATCATATTTTCCGGATTAAGGATTCGATCTAATTCATCCTTTGATAGTACGTTTTTTTCTAATACTAAGTCATATACACTACGTCCGGTCTTTAAAGCTTCTTGTGCTATGGCTGTACTGTTTACATACCCGATATAAGGATTGAGAGCGGTAACTATGCCGACACTGTTTTTTGCAAGGTTGCTGCAATGTTCTTCATTAGCTGTAATGCCTTCTATACAATTGGTGCGAAGACATGTTATGACATTGGTCAGTAAATTCTGAGATTCCAGAATACTATAAGTCATTACCGGCTCCATAACGTTCAGCTGCAACTGTGCGGCTTCCGAAGCAAATGTAACAGTAAGGTCGTTACCCATTACTTTGAAGCATGTCTGAGATACGACCTCAGCTATTACCGGATTCACTTTACCGGGCATTATCGAAGATCCGGCTTGTCTGGGTGGCAGATTTATTTCGTGCATACCACATCTAGGACCGGAAGTTAAGATTCGTAGATCATTACACATCTTAGATAATTTGATGGCAAGTCTTTTTAATGCTGAAGAATATGCGACAAGCCCACCTGTACTTGAAGTAGCCTCTACCAAATTTTGTGCATGCGTAAAGTTAAGACCGGTTAATTGAGATAGCACCTTGGCACAAAGTTCCGAATATCCCGGTATTGCATTGAGTCCTGTACCTACTGCAGTTGCTCCCATATTTATTTCCAAGCATTGATCCGAACTTTGTTTCAAATATTCAATCTCCTTTTCGAGAGTTACTGCATAGGCATAAAACTCTTGTCCGAGAGTCAATGGAATGGCATCTTGCAGGTGTGTCCGCCCCATTGTGACAATGTATTTAAACTCTTTGGCTTTAGCTTTCAGAGCGTCGATAAGATTTTGTAAGGTAGACTCTAATTTTGAATTATAGAGTAAAATTCCCAATTTTACGGCTGTGGGATAGGCATCGTTGGTCGATTGAGATAAGTTCACATGGTCGTATGGCGAACAATGCTGATAATCTCCTTTCTTATACCCCATCGTTTCTAAAGCGATATTGGCTATCACCTCATTTGTATTCATATTGGTTGATGTTCCTGCTCCGCCTTGCAACATATCGCTTGGAAATTGATCTAAATACTGTCCTGCAATAATCTTTTTGCAAGCTTCGGCAATCGCATTGTTTAAAGTCTTGTCTAAAGCCCCTAATTGGCAATTAGTTTCGGCGGCAGCCATTTTTACAAATGCCAAAGCTTTTATAAATTCGGGGAATTGAGATAATCTTGTCCCTGAAATCTGAAAATTATTTATTGCACGTTGAGTATGAATACCATAGTAGGCTTCTTGTGGAATATCTAAATTTCCTATCAGGTCATGTTCTGTTCTATTCATAGGGTGTTAATATGTAAATTGATAATTAGAATGTCTTATGTAAATATGATACTAACTTAGTTAATTCTTTTTACTAGAAGAAGCTTTTTGTGATAAAACGATAGGATGTCTGGCAATAATCTTTTTTGTTTTAAGTATATCATTGTCTCATACCTTTTTATTAATCTATACTAAAGATGATTTTCTTAATCAATTATCTTTAGTATAGATTAAGGAAAAAATATGCTTGACGATGAGTTCTTTTGTTTAGTTTTCATTGATATTTTATATATTTGCAAATATGAGAATGAGAAAACATATAGCAATAATACTTATGCTGTTTGCCAATGTCTTTATTTTGGCACATGGAGCGTTGCCTCATTCTCATCATGATGGAACAGTTTGTTTGTCTTTAGAAGAATTACTGCATCACAACAATTGTTTAAATAATAATACTGATGGTGAAGTCTGCTGTGAACAAAATCATACTAAACACCATCATCATAAGAATGCAGAAAACTGCGATCTCAAAGAAATCGTTCTTCGTCAGGATAACGATTCCGCACATAATGATATTGTTCTTTGTAGCGACTGTATGTCATTACTATATGTTCTTTATGCGTTAAATACCTTCTATCTTGAGATTCCTGAATTTGGGCTACACTTTCAGCAAAAACCTTATTTAGAAATATATACTCCTCCTTTTGTAGGTTCTTACAGAAGTCTTCGTGCACCTCCTGCAACTTATTTTTTAGGTTAATACTTTAGGTAAAGTATTTTATATCAATTTTTTCAGCATATATCTATTCTGAGATATTTGTGTCTGAAACTTGTAAATCTTAAAAAATAAGAATAATGAACAAATATATAATATATATAGCTTGTCTGCTGACAATGCTATGGGGATGCAATTCTAATAATGCAGATGAACATTCCGACCATCAACATAATACCGAAAATCATTCTGACAACGAAGCTCAAGAATCTCATAGTGACGAAATCCTTTTTACACCGGATCAAGCAAAGTCAGTTGGGCTGGAAGTGATAGAAGTGAAACCTGATAAATTTCATCAAGTAATAAAAACAAGTGGGCAAATCTTGTCTGCACAAGGAGATGAGGTTACAATATCGGCAACATCCAGCGGAATTGTTTCTTTCAACAAAGGTTCGCTGAATGAAGGTAGTTCTGTGGGTGCAGGAGAATCTTTATTAAGCATATCGTCTAAGAATATGGTAGATGGCGATCCTATTGTAAAAGCTAAGTCAGCTTATGATATAGCTCAACACGAATATAAGCGAGCCGAGTCTTTGATTGGGGATAAACTGATTTCGGAAAAAGAATATAATGAAATCAAGTTGAATTACGAAAATGCAAAAGTCGCATATCAGGCTATTGCACAACGATCGTCGTCGAGAGGTATAACTATTTCTACTCCGATAGCCGGATTTATAAAATCGAAACTTGTCAGCGAAGGACAATATGTCGACGTAGGACAAGTTTTGCTCACTGTGACTAAAAATAGAAAGCTACAACTTAGAGCCGATGTTTCGGAACGATATTACAACGATTTGAGCAGTATTGTTTCTGCTAATTTTAAAACTTCGTACGATAATAAGGTCTATCGAATGTCTGATCTTAACGGACGTCTTACTTCATATGGAAGATCGACCAACAGTCAGGAATATTATATTCCGGCAAACTTTGAGTTTGATAATGTTGGACAGATAATTGCAGGTACATACGTCGAAGTTTTTCTTTTAGGACAAGTAATGGAGAACGTTATCTCAATCCCGGTTTCCTCTCTCACCGAGGAACAAGGGATATGTTTTGTGTATTTGCAGGAGCATCCCGATGCTTACAAAAAACAAGAAGTGAAAATAGGAACTTCAGATGGTAGTGCTGTTGAGATTTTGCACGGATTAAAGACAGGAGATAAAGTAGTGAGCAAAGGAGCATATTACGTTAAATTAGCTTCGACCGCATCTGCAGTACCTCGTGCTCACGAACATTAAAGAGAGGAGGTGAAAGATGTTAAATAAGATAATCCAATTTTCTCTCAACAATCGTCTGGTTGTTTTGATTGGTGCTGTATTGTTACTTGTCGCTGGATTTTATACAGCAAAGAATATGGAAATAGATGTATTTCCCGACCTCAATGCACCTACTGTGGTGATAATGACCGAAGCCAATGGTATGGCTCCCGAAGAAGTAGAACGTTTAGTTTCTTTTCCTATCGAAACGGCTGTTAATGGAGCGACAGACGTACGTCGGGTTCGCTCGTCATCCACTACCGGATTTTCCGTTGTGTGGGTCGAATTTGATTGGGGTACAGATATATATAAAGCCCGACAGATCGTAACAGAAAAACTGTCTGCTTTGGATGAAGCATTACCCGAAAATATAGGTAAGCCTACACTCGGGCCTCAATCCTCCATCCTGGGAGAAGTTATGATCATCGGATTGAGTTCAGATTCTACATCGTTGCTCGATCTGCGAACGATTGCAGATTGGACTATTCGCCCCAGATTGCTATCCACCGGAGGTGTTGCTCAAGTGGCAATAATAGGAGGCGATATAGAAGAATATCAAATATTGCTCAATTCAGGGCGAATGAAACATTATGGAGTCACTCTGGATGAGGTATTGCAAGTGACTCGCAATATGAATCAGAATTCGTCAGGAGGTATTCTGTATGAATATGGCAATGAGTATATAGTAAGAGGAGTATTGCAGAGTAGCGATGTTGAAGAATTGGGACAGTCTGTAGTCAAAAAAATAGGAGAAGGACCAATATATCTTAGCGATATAGCCGACATAAAAATAGGCGCTAAAAGTCCTAAATTAGGACTGGCTTCGGAAAAGACAAAGCCTGCTGTTTTGATAACTGTAACTAAACAACCGAATACAAATACAATAGAGTTGTCTGAGAAACTAGACGCTTCGTTAGCTGATCTGCAAAAGAATATTCCGTCCGATATTAAGATCTCTACAGATATATTTCGTCAGGAACGATTTATAAATAATTCTATCGGCAATGTAGAAAAATCGCTGTATGAAGGAGCCATATTTGTTGTCATTATTCTGTTCATATTCTTGATGAATTGGCGTACAACATTTATTTCACTTATGGCTTTGCCCTTGTCGCTGTTGACATCTATCTTGGCTCTTAAAATGATGGGGCTTACCATCAATACCATGAGTCTCGGGGGGATGGCTATTGCAATAGGTTCGTTAGTTGATGATGCTATTATTGATGTCGAAAATGTATTTAAGCATCTGAGAGAAAACCGGGCAAAACCGAAAGACGAAAGACTTTCGGTACTTACAGTTGTTTTTGAAGCATCAAAAGAAGTGCGGATGCCGATTCTGAACTCTACTCTTATTATTGTAACAAGCTTTATTCCTCTTTTCTTCTTGAGTGGTATGGAAGGACGTATGCTTGTGCCTCTTGGTATAGCTTTTATTGTAGCCTTGTTTGCATCTACGGTAATTGCTTTGACTGTAACGCCGGTTTTATGCAGCTTTTTGTTAGGCAATAGAAAAAACGAAAAAGAAGAAAAAGAACCCATTTTTGTTGTTAGGTTGAAAAATGCTTACGAAAAAAGTTTGCATTGGGCATTAGAACATCAAAAGAAAGTATTGGCTATAACAAGTATCTTGCTGGTATCAGCTATCATTATATTCTTCACTTTCGGGCGAAATTTCTTACCTCCGTTCAATGAAGGATCGTTTACTATATCCGTAAATACTTTACCGGGAATCTCTCTCGAAGAATCGAATCGGATCGGACTTCTTGCCGAGCAGGCTATTTTGAGCGTGCCGGAAATTCAGACTACGGGAAGAAAGACCGGACGTGCCGAGCTGGACGAACATTCATTCGGTGTGAATACATCGGAAATAGAAGCTCCTTTTATGCTGAAAGACCGATCGCAAGAAGAAATGTTGACCGAACTCCGTGAGCGTCTGAATGCGATACCCGGAATAAGTGTCGAGATAGGACAGCCTATTTCGCATCGTATAGATCATATGTTGTCAGGGACTAAGGCTAATATTGCTATAAAAATATTTGGGACAGACCTTAATAAATTATATTCGTTAGGGAATGAAATAAAATCGTCTATCTCTTCCATAGAGGGTGTGGCTGACCTCAATGTAGAACAACAGGTGGAACGTCCGCAACTCAAAATTACGCCAAAGAGAGAAATGCTTGCCAAGTATGGAATCACATTACCTCAGTTTTCAGACTTTATTACAGTAATGCTATCCGGCGAGGTTGTGTCTCAGGTATATATAGATGGCAAAAGTTTTGATCTGACGCTGAAATCTGCCGATGATTACAAAGATAGTGCAGACAAGATACGCAATCTGATGATAGATGCCGGTGGCAATAAAATTCCTTTTGGTTATGTAGCCGAGATTGTATCTTCGACAGGTCCGAATACTGTAAATCGTGAAAATGCCCAACGAAAAATAGTGGTGTCGGCTAATGTCGCAGGACGCGATCTTCGCAGCGTGGTGAATGACATTCAGGCAATGGTGAATGGTAAAGTAAATTTGCCCGAAGGTTATCATATCGAGTATGGCGGACAGTTCGAAAGCGAGCAAGCGGCTTCGAGAACTCTATTGCTGACATCTGTCTTTGCGATTATGATTATATTCCTATTGCTATTCAATCAGTTTAAGAATGTGATGCAATCTGTTGTTATCTTACTCAATCTGCCTTTAGCGCT
Organism: Dysgonomonas sp. UBA5412; assembly: GCA_002409595.1. Taxonomy (GTDB): domain Bacteria; phylum Bacteroidota; class Bacteroidia; order Bacteroidales; family Dysgonomonadaceae; genus Dysgonomonas. Next base: position 223,484 of record DHNQ01000001.1, on the reverse strand, counting down.
TATCGGAGGAGTGTATGCTATATTATTAACTTCGGGAGAGGTAAGTATTCCGGCAATTATAGGCTTTATCTCGCTCTTTGGTATAGCTACCCGAAACGGTATTTTACTGATGGCTCATTACAACGATCTCGGACATAAAGGTTACTCCGTTAATAAGAGTATCTTGCAAGGATCTTTAGACCGGCTCAATCCTATATTGATGACAGCCCTTTGTTCGGGGCTAGCCCTCATTCCGTTAGCTGTTCAGGGCGATCTGCCGGGTAATGAAATTCAGAGCCCGATGGCAAAAGTGATACTTGGCGGGTTGTTGACCTCTACTTTATTAAATATGTATATTGTTCCTATTATATACAGAATGTTGAAGAAACGCAAAACTGTAAAAATAGAAACCGTTTAAACGATCAAATTTATGAAACAAATTATATATATACTCACTTCATTGTTTCTTGCTTTGCCTCTAAAAGCCCAGAATAACATTGATCGTGCTTTGGAGAGCATAGAAGTAAATAATACAACGCTCAAGGCTTATCGCGAACAGGCAAATGCAGATAAGGTTGGGAATAAGACGGGAATTAATATGGCAAATCCCGAAGTTGAATTTGGATATATGTGGCCGGATTCTAAGTTGGAACAAAACCGATGGAACTTTAGTGTGAGTCAGTCTTTCGATTTTCCGACTGCATATCGTTATAAGTCACAACTGGCAAAAGGGAAGAACCAACAAGTGGACTTGGAATATGATAGGCAACGTCGCGAAATTTTGCAACAAGCTCGTTTACTCTGTGTCGAGCTTGCTTATCAGAATAAGCTCAACAAAGAATTGCATCACAGAGTGGAATCGGCAAGAGAGCTTTCCAATGCTTATCAAAAGAGCTTTGAACAAGGCAATATTGATATTCTGGAACGTAATAAAACAAAGTTGAATTTGCTGAATATAGAGAAGTCTTTGCAAATGAATGAGGTGGAACTAAATACGTTAAAAACAGAATTGCAACGGCTCAATGGCGGCGAACCAATGTCTGTTGACGTAGATTCATATTCACAATATGATTTTCCGCTAAATTTTATCGAATGGTTTGAACGGATAAAAACAAATAATCCGCAAATTGTTAAAGCAGAACAAGATGTCGTATTGAGTAAGAAGCAAGAGCAGTTGACCCGTTCACTGAATTTGCCGAAGATTACAGCAGGATATGCTCGTGAAAGAGAGGAAGGTCGTATATTCCAAGGTTTTACAGTAGGGGTATCTATTCCTTTGTGGGAGGGGCGTAATACAGTTAAACATCAGAAGGTTCAGACTTCCGCTTTACAGATGCAACAAATAGATACTCAGTTGCAATTTCGTAATACACTGAAAGGTAATTATGAAAGGGCTTCTAAATTAGCCGGCTTGCTAAAGGAATATGGAGATGCGCTGACTGTAACGAATAATAAAGATTTGCTGCAAAAAGCTTTAGACAAAGGGCAGTTATCTTTAATTAATTACTTGCTGGAACTTACTGTATATTACGAAACATTAGATAAATTTTACGAAACGGAACGAGATTATTTCTTGGCCGTTAGTGAACTGCAACAGTGGGAAAACTAAAATAAGAAGAAGGCAGGTATAAATGAATATACCTGTTTTTCTTTTTAATGATTATAGTTCCATCTGTTATCACTTCTAAATATAGCTATAAGAAGGATGTCATGTGTTAAGGTTTTTATAATTTGATGCAGTTGTTTGATAAATGTACTATTTTTGAGGTGTTAAATATTATACACAACACGCTACTAAATCTTTAGATATGATTCTGAGAAATTATATACGATATATAATCCTTGTTATAACTCTTTTGGTTTCTATTCAGGCTTTACCTAATAAGCCTCATATAATAAATGTATATCGTGAAAAATATCAGGCCGATAATAAAAATTGGTCTATTGGTCAGGACGAACGAGGTTACATGTACTTTGGAAACGATATTGGATTACTCGAATTTGATGGAGTTGAATGGAATTTAAATCAACTTCCGAATAATCTTGTTCTTAGATCGCTTGCTGTACTCTCGCACAAAACAATATTTACCGGAAGTTACGAAGAATTTGGTCGATGGGATAGAGATATCTCCGGCAAGTTGGTATATACTTCATTAAGCGATAATGTGGATAAAGCTCTTTTCCGAAATGACGATTTCTGGAAAATATGGATTGCTGACGATTGCGTTTATTTCCAATCCTTTTCTGCCATTTATATGTACGATTATAAAACTGTCAAGAGAGTTGATTTTGACGGGGGATTTCTTTTTCTTACCAAGGTAAGGGATACTTTTATTGTACAACAAATGGGTGGGGCTCTTTTCTTCTTAAAGGGAGATAAGTTCACTCAGATTGAAGGCAGTGATATATTTAAAAATACTGATGTCAGAGTTATACTTCCCTATTTGGACAATCAATACTTGATAGGTACTAGTACAAAAGGAATTTATATATATGATGGTGAAAAGTTTACCGAATGGAATTCGACTCTGTCGTCTGTAATGAACTCGACGGAACTCAATTGCGGAGTATTATCTTCTAAGGGTAATTATTATTTAGGAACTATTCTGGACGGAATGTACGAAGTAGATAAAAGCGGGACAATCGTAAATCATATCTCATCTGCTAATAATTTACAAAACAATACAATCTTATCACTGTACGAAGATAACTTAGGCAATGTTTGGGCTGCTCTTGATAGGGGGCTGGCTTATATACAATATATAGAAAATATTAGCTGTTATACTGATCCACGTGGAAATACAGGAGCTGTATATTGCGGAGCATTATGGCAAGGCAAGCTGTTTATTGGAACCAATCAAGGAGTTTTTTATATTGATGAAGCCGGATTGGATAAGCCAAATGCTTTGGGTAATATGAAATTAATTAATGGTACACAAGGACAGATCTGGGGATTGACTGTTGTTGATAATGTTTTATATTGCGCTCATAACAGAGGGTTGAAAGAAATCAACTCAAATCTGACAGTGACCGATGTAGCAGGAGTCGGTAATGGAGTTTATAATGTATTACCATCTAAAATAAAAGATAAGGACTATCTGATCTTATCAACTTACCAATCAATACGGATGATAGATAGAGCGACTAATAAAATATATAAGCCGGGACAAATCTCAGAGCCAATCGTTAATGCACAATTTGACCATTTAGGAAATCTTTGGTTGGAACATTTCAATAGAGGTGTTTATCGTTGCAAATTGGAAGATGATTTAGAAGGCTTTAGGTCATTCTCTTATTATGGAGGGAATAATAAGGATGGGCTTCCATATAAAATGAAAACTTTTAAGGTTGGAGGACGCATCGTTTTTCTTGGCAATGATCAGTTTTATACGTATGATGATATTCAGAATAAAGTTGTTCCCAGTTCTTTATTGAATAGATGTTTCGAAAATGTAAAAAATATAAAACAAGTAATACCTATTAAGGATAATATATTTTGGGCTTTGACTTCTACAGCTATTTATAAATTCTCTTTCGATGGATATGAAGCTCAGATTTTGGAAAATTATAACCTGGGTATGAATCTCTCGTTAGTCAATGCCTATGAGAATATAAGTATCTTAAATAATGGACATAGTCTTATCTGTCTCGATAATGGTTTTTTGCTATATACAAATTCTGAGAATAAAAGATCTGCAAACCTTTATAGAGAACTACCCATTCCGTATTTAGAATCTTTAAGAACAAAAGATATGGCGGGAGATATTGTGTATAAGAATATGTCTGACGGTTATAAAATACCTTTCGACTATAATACTGTTACATTTAATTTCTCATCTAACGACTCATTCTCTTCCAACTTATCTTTCCAATATATGATAGAGAATGTAGATAAAGATTGGTCTTTACCTCAAAAAATCAATACAGTCTCATACGCTCGTCTTCCTGTCGGAGAATATACCTTTATGGTGAGAACAATAGACCATTTAGGAAATTATTCAACCCCTGTATCATATAAATTCGAAATATTATCACCTTGGTATCTAACTGTTTGGGCATATATTCTGTATCTTCTGATCATTATTGCAATTTTATATGCAGTATGGATACTCATATTAAGACGATACAGAAATCTCCATTTACAAAAAATACGGTTGAGAGAAACGAAACGATTGAGAGTCCTTGCCGGAGAGTTGCAGCAAGAAGTGGAACAGAAAAATGCAGAATTGTTGACCCAGACTTCATTTATTATTCAAAGGAATGAACTTATACTCAAGGTTAAGGATATTATAGACGAATTTTACACTAAAAATAAGATGAGTGCACTATTGCCGTTATATCAAAAGATAAATGCCTTATTGAATAATAATCTGAATTCGGAAGATGACTGGAAGATGTTCCTTATCAAATTTGAAGAAAAACATACAGGCTTTTTCAAAAAGATGAAAATGTTATATCCCCAATTAACGAACAATGATCTTCGTCTTTGTGCCTGCCTAAAACTGAATTTAGAGACAAAAGAGATAGCTTCCTTAATGAATTTATCTGTAAGGGCTATTGAAAATAGTCGGTATCGGTTGCGAAAGAAACTAAATCTTCAATCTTCCCAAAACCTGAATGAGTTCTTTCTTAATGTAGATTGATATATTATATCTATTTGTTTTATAGTATATTGTGTATTTTTGAGAGGTAAAAGTGAGGTCGTGGTACTGTTAAATAAATGGGCTATGTATTTAGGGTGTATTAACTTTTAGAAACACTTTTGTTGCATTACCTATTTTTGAACAAAATCTAATATCACGACCTGATAAAATATAATGGTAAGTATCTTGACTCAATTTTAGAAAGAAAGAGAGCTGTAAATCGATACCTATATAAAAAGATTAAAACACAAATTACCATTTTTCTTTTCCGGCGTTCATAGTAGATTTTATTTGAAAAAAGTGTGTTTAAATAAAAAGTAAAACTATGAAAATTAAACTTAAAAGATCATTCTTTACACCAGGGATGGACTCCTTCCTTATGAAAGGATTCGTATTCCTTACTTGCTTTTTGCTGGCAAGTACTGTAAACCTTTATGCTCAGACTAAGACAATTTCGGGTAAAGTAACAGATGCTACTTCCGAAGGTTTGATTGGTGTGACCATAAAGATACAAGGTACTACCACAGGTACAGTAACAGACCTTGATGGCGCATATACTATTCCTGCAAAATCAGGAGATGTTCTTGAATTCTCATACGTAGGTATGAAAACTCAATTAATTACGGTCGCTACACAAACTACTATTGATATCGTAATGCAAGATGATGCACAAATGTTGACCGAAACAGTCGTAATCGGTTACGGTACAGCAAAGAAAAGAGATCTAACCGGTTCTATTGTCAGTATAAAAGCTGATGAAATTGCTAATAAGCCATCTGCGAATCCATTAGCTTCTTTACAAGGTAAAATTTCGGGAGTTCAGGTAATTAATACAGGTAGAGCGGGACAAGATCCTGAGATTCGTATAAGAGGTACTAACTCAATCAACGGATTTACGCCATTATATGTTGTTGATGGATTGTTTAATGATAATATAAATTTTCTTAACCCATCAGATATCGAATCGATGGAAATCTTAAAAGATCCTTCATCTCTAGCTATATTTGGTGTACGTGGAGCTAATGGAGTTATAATTGTAACAACAAAAAAAGCGAAGGAAGGTCAGACATTAGTTAATATCAATACTTCTTTTGGCTTTAAAGCAGTTGTTGATAAGATTAAACTAACTAATGCTGCTCAATTTAAAGAATTATATAATGAGCAATTAGCAAATCAAGGTAATGCTCTTTACGATTTTTCTAATTGGAATGCAGATACTGATTGGCAAGATGAGATATTTCAAACAGGATTCATCACTAACAATAACGTAAGTATTACAGGAGCTGGTGAAAAGAGCCGTTTCTATATGGGGGTTGGTTATTCTTCAGAACAAGGTAATATTAAACATGAGGAATTTAGCAAGATTACTGTGAATTTGAATAGTGATTACAATCTGACTAGAAATATTAAAGTTGGATTCCAGTTTAATGGAGCTAGAATTCTTCCTCCAGATGCAAAAGAGGTGCTTGGCGCAATAAGGGCCACTCCTGTCGCTCCAGTTTATAACGATGAATATCAATTGTATGCATCTCTACCTGGAATTCAGAAAGCACAATTGAATAATCCGATGGTTGATGTAGAATTAAAGCAAAGAACCACAAGAGCAGTTAATTATAGAGGTGGAGGTAATGTATTTGGGGAAATCAATTTCCTTAAGAATTTCAACTTCAGAGCAATGTTCTCTCTAGATTACAGATCTGATGATAGCCGGAATTATACTCCTATTATGAATGTATATGATCAGGAGATTACTACAGGTGAACCAATTCTAACATTAGGAACAAAAAGAACTGCGGTATCTCAAACTAAATTGAATGAAACAAAGGTTCAAAGCGATTATTTGTTAACTTATACAAATAGCTTTGGAGGTCATAATATTACAGCAACCGGAGGTTTCACTACTTATTATAATACTTTATCTAGTCTTACAGCTTCTAGAGGACAAGGTATGGGATTAGTAATTGCTAATAATCCGGATAAATGGTATGTAAGTATTGGTGATGCAGATGCTACAACAAATGGAAGTGAGCAATGGGAACGTACAACGCTATCCGGCTTGTTCAGGGTTTTGTATAACTATAAAAATAAATATTTGTTTAACGGATCTTTCCGTCGTGATGGCTCATCTGCATTCTATTATACCGGAAATCAATGGCAGAACTTCTACTCTGTAGGTGGAGGCTGGGTTATTTCCGAAGAGAAGTTTATGGAAAATACGAAGTCATTCTTAGATTATCTAAAAGTAAAAGGATCTTGGGGTACTTTAGGTAATCAGAATATGAGCATGGCTTATCCTGCAGAACCTATTCTGGAAAATAAATATTCTGCTGTATTTGGAGATCAAATAGTTCCTGGATATTCACTTAAATATCTGCCAAATGCGAATCTAAGATGGGAAAAGGTAGAAGCATGGGAAGCTGGTTTAGAAGCGTATACTTTGAAGAATAGATTACGTTTTGAAGGTGTTTATTACAAAAAGAATACTAAAGACTTATTAGCTACGGTTCCCGGTATTGCAGGAACAGTTCCTGGATTAGGTAACCTTGGCCAGATGGAGAATAAAGGAGTAGAGCTATCTCTATCTTGGGCAGATAAAATTGGTGATTTCTCATACGGAGTAAGTGGTAACCTTACTACAATCAAGAATAAAGTCATTTCGTTAGTTCAATCAGGTTATACTATTATTGATGGAGATAAAAGTGTCTCTCAGACAATGGCTGGTTATCCTATTGGTTATTTTTACGGATATAAAGTAGAGGGAGTGTATCAGTCGTTAGAAGAAATAGCTAACTCTCCTGTAAATAAAGAGTTTGCTGTTACTCCTGGAGATCTTAAGTTTGTAGATGTTAATGGTGATGGTGTTATTACGACAGCTGATAGAACCATGATTGGAAATCCAACTCCTGATTTTACATATGGTATCTCTCTTAATTTAGGCTATAAGAACTTTGACCTATCTGTTGACATGATGGGAGTAGAAGGTAATGAGATTTATAGAACTTGGGATAACTACAACTGGACTCAATTTAATTACTTAGAAGCTCGTGTCGGCAGATGGCATGGCGAAGGCACTTCTAATTCAGAACCATTATTAAACACAGCACATACTGTAAATAATCAAAACTCTGAATATTATATAGAAGACGGTAGTTTCTTTAGAATTAGAAATGTACAACTTGGGTATACATTTGATACAAGTTTCTTACAGAAAATTAGAGCAAAGGCATTGAAAGTTTATGTGAATATACAAAACTTAAAGACATGGAAAAAGAATACAGGATATACACCTGAAATTGGAGGTACTGCAACTGCATTCGGTAATGATAAAGGTACTTATCCTATGCCTGCAGTATATACATTTGGCCTTAATCTTACATTTTAATCAAAAACAAGACAAAAATTATGAAACGAATAATTAATAAATATATATGTGGAGCGATAATTGCGGTATCTGCATTATCCTTTACTAGTTGTAACGATTTCTTGGATAGAAGTCCACAAGGAAGCTTTACCGAAGACGACTCATCTGATGGCGGCTTGGAAGAGGGTAAAGTATTTAGTATATATGCCCAGATGAGAAGCTATAATATTACAGCTGGGATTCCGGCATTTGCAATCCATAATTTCCGTTCCGAAGACTCTGAAAAGGGAAGTTTGGCTTCTGATGGTCCTGATATGGCATCTTTTTTTGATGATTTTAATTATACAACAACTAATGGTACTGTTTCAGCATATTGGACTCACAATTATACTATAATTACTAGCTGCAATACTGTAATATCTATTCTAGAAGAAAAAATTACTCCTGGAGAATTAGATTTAATAAATTTGGCTGAAGCGAAATTTTTTAGAGCTTATTGTTTTTTTAATCTAGTAAGAGCTTTCGGTGATGTACCAAAAATTGATTTTAAAGTAGTTGATGCATCTCAATCTAATATACCAAAATCTCCGGCATCAGAAATCTATCAATTAATTGATCAAGACTTGGCTGTTGCTGAAAAATATTTACCGATAAGCTGGGAGTCTAAATATATTGGACGTCTAACATGGGGGGCAGCCAGATCTCTGCATGCAAGAACATATATGATGCGTAGCGACTGGGGAAATATGTATGCTGCAGCAAAAGAAGTTATCGATTCTAAGGTATATAACCTAAATACGCCTTATGATAAAGTATTTACAGATGATGGTGAAAACTGTGGTGAATCTGTGTTTGAATTGCAATGTACAGTTACTGCTGGTAGACCAGCTGATTTAGCAATTGGCAGCCAATTTTGTGAGGTACAAGGTATTCGAGGTTCTGGAGAATGGAATTTAGGATGGGGTTGGCATATGGCAACTAAAGAAATGGGGCTTGCTTTTGAAGCTGGAGACCCACGTAAAGATGCGACTCTTATATATTTTAGAAAACCAGGAGAACCGATAACTGATGCAACTAAAAATACACCGTATGGCGAATCTCCAGAATCGTTGGCAAGCGGTGCTTATTTTAATAAGAAAGCATATACTAATCCAGCTAAAAGAAAATTATACACAAATGCCGGTTTTTGGGTAAATATTCGTCTTATACGTTATACTGATGTTCTTCTAATGGCAGCAGAAGCTGCAAATGAAATGGGTAACACTACCGACGCACTTAATTATTTAGAGCAAGTACGCGCTCATGCAAGAGGAAATGATAATACAATTTTACCAAAGGTAACAACTACAGATCAGCTAGAATTAAGAAAAGCCATTCAGCATGAAAGAAGAGTTGAATTGGGGCTTGAATTTGATCGCTTCTATGATTTAGTACGTTGGGGTATCGCTAAAGAAGTATTGCATGCCGCCGGAAAAACAAATTATCAGGATAAGCATCGTCTTTTACCTATACCTCAGGTGGAAATAGATAAGTCGAATGGAGTTTTAATACAAAATCCAGATTACAATTAATGATTAATTGTTTGGTATCGCTATATTTTATAGTAAGGGCTAGTTAAATAGCCCTTACTAATTTTATAAATTAGGAAAAAGGTAAAAAGAATGAAAAGGTTATTGATCGTAGCATTAAGTTTAGGTCTTCTAAGTTTGAATGCTCAGGTAAAGAATTCCGTGTCCGAAAGGTCTAAAATGGATCGTTTTATCGACGATCTGATGAGTAAAATGACTTTAGATGAAAAAATAGGTCAGCTTAACTTGCCTAGTTCCGGAGATATAACTACCGGACAAGCTAAAAGCAGCAATATTGCTGAAAAAATAAAGCAAGGACAAGTTGGAGGCCTCTTTAACATCAAAGGAGTTGAAAAAATTAGAGAAGTACAACGTGTCGCAATGGAAGAGAGTCGTCTTAAAATACCATTGATCTTTGGTATGGACGTTATTCACGGTTACGAGACTGTATTTCCCATTCCATTAGGGCTTTCTTGCTCTTGGGATATGGCAGCCATAGAACAATCAGCTCGTATTGCTGCAGTAGAAGCCAGTGCGGACGGTATCTGTTGGACATTTAGCCCAATGGTTGATATCTCTAGAGACCCTCGTTGGGGACGTGTGTCTGAAGGTAATGGCGAAGACCCATATTTGGGTGGTCAGATTGCAAAAGCAATGGTACGAGGTTACCAAGGAGTAGGCGAGAATGCTTATTCATCTAATAATCAAATTATGGCATGTGTGAAACATTATGCTCTATATGGAGCAAGTGAAGCAGGACGAGACTACAACACAGTAGATATGAGCCATCACCGTATGTTTAATGAATACATGTATCCCTATCAGGCAGCAGTAGAAGCCGGAGTTGGTAGTGCTATGGCATCTTTCAATGAAGTGGACGGAATTCCCGCTACAGCAAGCAAATGGCTTATGACAGATGTCTTACGCAAACAATGGGGTTTCGGCGGATTTGTAGTTACCGATTATACAGGTATTAGCGAAATGATAGATCATGGTATTGGAGATCTGCAAACAGTATCTGCCAGAGCTCTAAGTGCCGGTATAGATATGGATATGGTAGCAGAAGGTTTCCTCTTAACATTGAAAAAATCAGTATCAGAAGGCAAAGTGTCAGAAGCCGAAATTGATACAGCATGTCGTCGTATACTAGAAGCTAAATATAAACTAGGTTTATTTGCAGACCCTTACAAATATTGTGATGTATCAAGAGCAAAGAAAGAAATATACACAAAAGAACATCGTGCAGTTGCCCGCAAAATAGCAGCCGAAAGTTTTGTGTTATTGAAGAATGATGATCAAACTTTACCATTAAAGAAACAAGGTACAATAGCAGTTGTAGGACCATTGGCTAACTCCGGCGAAAATATGCCCGGAACATGGAGTGTTGCTGTTGACCTAAGCAAACCTAAAACATTAGTAGACGGTTTGAAATCAGTAGCAGGAAATAAAACTAAAGTCGTATATGCAAAAGGAAGCAACCTTACTACAGACCCAGCAATAGAAGAAAGAGCTACAATGTTTGGTCGTTCTTTAGGACGTGACAATCGTAGTGAAGAAGAATTAAGAAATGAAGCCTTGGCAATTGCTAAAAATGCAGACGTTATTGTAGCAGCCTTAGGCGAATCTTCAGAATATAGCGGTGAATCAAGTAGCCGTACTGAAATCGGTATCCCTGATGTACAGCAACGTTTATTGAAAGAACTATTGAAAACCGGAAAACCGGTAGTTTTAGTATTATTCACCGGACGTCCGCTTACACTTACATGGGAAGATCAAAACGTGCCGGCTATCCTTAACGTTTGGTTTGGAGGTAGCGAAGCTGCTGAAGCTATCAGCGATGTATTGTTCGGAGATGTAAATCCTAGTGGAAAATTATCAACAACTTTCCCTCAGAATGTAGGACAAATACCTTTATTCTATAATCATAAAAATACAGGACGTCCTTTAGGCGAAGGGAAATGGTTCGAAAAATTCCGTAGCAACTATTTAGATGTATCTAACGAACCTCTTTACCCATTTGGCTACGGGCTAAGCTATACAACATTCGATTACAGCGACGTTAAGCTTTCTTCTGCAGCCATTAATGCCAATGGTGAACTTACAGCAAGTGTGACTGTAACCAACAGAGGATCTAAAGATGGAGCAGAAGTAGTACAACTTTATATCCGCGATATCGTGGGTAGTACAACACGTCCGGTTAAAGAACTTAAAGGATTCGAAAAAGTATTTATTAAAGCTGGCGAATCTAAAACAGTAGATTTCAAAATCACGCCTGAAATGTTGAAGTTCTACAACTATGATCTTGAATATGTATTCGAATCCGGTGAATTTGATGTAATGATAGGTGGAAATAGTCACGATGTAAAATCTGCAAAATTCACATTAAACTAATCAGTATATCAAGAATGAAATTTAAAAGCTTCAATTGAGATCTTTGTCTCTCTGGACGTAGTGAATAATCCCAATCTTATATTGAGAAAGAGATATTTTCACTACGTTCAGTAGCTTATAAAGTTTGTGATTAATACTCGTAATAAAATCTTTTTATATAAAAAAAGAATATGTTGAATCGAAGCAGTATGGTAAATTACTGCATCAGATAAAAAAAGTACATATGAAAAAAGTACAAATATCCCTTTTATTATTATCCCTACTATTTATATCTATAAGTTGTAAGGATAAGAAATCGGAGCAGAATAAAACAGATAATCAAGTTTCTGATATTTCAGACGACGCTCTGCTTGATAGTGTACAACGTCGTACCTTCCAATATTTTTGGGACGGAGCAGAACCCGTTAGCGGAATGGCTCGTGAGCGTTTTCATGTTGATGGAGAATATCCCGAAAATGATGAAAATGTAGTCACATCAGGAGGTAGTGGATTTGGTATTATGGCTCTTATCTCAGGAATAGATCGTGGCTATGTAACACGTGAACAAGGACTGGAACGTATGACTAAAATCGTAAATTTTCTAGAGAAAGCCGATTCTTTTCATGGAGTATATCCACATTGGTGGTATGGCGAAACCGGTAAAGTGAGAGGTTTTAGTGATAAAGATAATGGAGGCGACTTGGTAGAAACTTCATTCCTTATGCAAGGATTACTAGCCCTGCATCAATATTATATAAATGGTTCGGACGAAGAAAAAGCCTTAGCTGTCAGAATAGATAAACTCTGGAAAGCTGTTGATTGGAACTGGCATCGTAACGGCAAAAATGTATTGTATTGGCATTGGAGTCCTGACCACTCATGGGAAATGAATTTTGCTATACGTGGATATAACGAATGCCTGATAACATACGTTTTGGCAGCTTGTTCTCCATCGCATGGTGTGCCTGCCGATGTATACCATCAAGGATGGGCAGAAGGTGGTGCTATTGTTGCGCCTCATACTATGGAAGGATATAACCTGAACATGCACTATCAAAGTGTGAGTGGAGCAGGACCTTTATTTTGGGCACATTATTCTTTCCTTGGACTAAATCCTAACGGGCTGAAAGATAAGTATGCAGATTATTTTGAAGAAATGAAAAATTATACGTTGATAAACAGAGCTTATTGCATCCGCAACCCTAAGAACTATAAAGGTTATGGAGAAGATAGTTGGGGCTTGTCAGCAAGCTATTCCGTTAAAGGTTATGCAGCTCACGAACCCGAAGAAAACGGTGACCATGGCGTAATCTCTCCTACAGCAGCTCTTTCATCTATTGTTTATACACCCGAGGAATCTATGAAGGTGATGAGAAACCTATATGGAATGGGTGATAAAATGATGGGAAAATACGGTTTCTATGACGCATATAGCGAAACAGATAATTGGTATCCGCAACGCTATTTGGCAATAGACCAAGGACCGATTGTAGTAATGATCGAAAATCATCGTTCACAATTATTGTGGAAGCTCTTTATGAGCCATCCCGATGTACAAACAGGATTGAAGAAACTCGGATTTGAATCACCGTATTTGAAATAAATATTTATTGAGAGTTGCCCGATTGATGTTCAAAATGTAATGATTAAAGAAGATCGGGCAATTTCTTTATATAATAATAGCATGAAAAAACTAAACATATTACTCCTTTATCTTTTTATTGCAATTCCGTTTTTTGCTCAACAAAAAACTTATTGTAATCCGGTAAATCTCGACTATGGCTATGCACCCATTCCCAATTTTACTACATGGGGAAAGCACAGAGCTACTGCCGATCCGGTTATTGTAAACTTTAAGGGCGATTTTTATCTTTTCTCTACCAACCAAAGTGGATATTGGTGGAGTAGCGATATGTCTGATTGGCATTTCGTTTCTCGCCCCTTCCTTACACAAGAAGCAATAGACACAACACCTAATAAATGGGACGATCTGTGCGCTCCGGCAGCATGGGTACAAGGCGATTCGCTTTGTGTATTCGGTTCCACCTACTCACGTATATTCCCTATTTGGGTAAGTACAAATCCTAAAGCAAACGAGTGGAGCAAAGCTGTGGAACATTTCGATATAGGAGGATGGGATCCCGCTTTCTTTATCGACGACGATCAGCGTTTGTATATGTATAACGGTAGTAGTAATGTATATCCGTTGTATGGCATAGAACTAGACAGGTCTACCTTCGAACCGATAGGAACACGAAAAGAACTTCTTTTGCTTGACGATCAGAAAATAGGTTGGCATCGCTTTGGCGAACACATGGACAACACATTTCTCAAACCCTTTATGGAAGGTGCTTGGATGACTAAGCACAATGATAAATATTATCTTCAGTGGGGTGGTCCCGGTACAGAATTCAGCCATTATGGTGATGGAGTTGCAACCAGTAGTCATCCGCTTGGCGAAAACGATGCTTTCCAACATGTATCATTACCTCTGAGCATGAAAGCCGGAGGCTTTATTCGCGGAGCTGGACATGGAGCTACCTTTCAGGATAACTGGAACAATTATTGGCATACTTCTACAATGGTAGTGAATGTGAAAAATAATTTTGAACGTCGTGTCGGTATTTGGCCTGCCGGCTTTGATAAAGACGATGTTATGTATTGCAACACTGCATTCGGAGATTATCCTCACTATTTACCAAACGGAAAAGCCGATCATATAAAAGGACTATTTACCGGATGGATGCTGCTTAACTATAATAAACCCGTACAAGTTTCATCAACTTTGAGAACTCATTATGCCAATAATCTGGTTAACGAAGATGTAAAAACATATTGGAGTGCAAAGACAAGCAACAAGGGAGAATGGCTAATATCCGATCTGGGAGAAGTATCTACTGTAAATGCTGTACAGATAAACTATGCCGATCAGGATGCCGAATTTATAGGCAAGCAGCAAGGCATCTATCATCAGTATATAGTCTACTATTCCCTCAATGGCAAAAAATGGAATGTACTGATAGATAAGAGTAAGAATAAAAAAGATGTGCCACACGACTATGTAGAATTGGCTGATCCGGTGAAAGCTCGCTTTCTGAAAATGGAAAATATACATATGCCTACCGGCAAATTTGCTGTTTCGGGATTCAGGGTCTTTGGGCTGGGAGCAGGACAAAAGCCTGATGCCGTAGAAGCATTTATGGCTTTGCGTTCGGACGATACAGATCGGCGTAATGCGTGGCTGAAATGGAAGACTGTGGATAATGCTTACGCTTATAATATTTATATTGGACAAGATCCGAATAAATTGTATAATTGTGTAATGATTTATGATGTAAATGAATATTACTATCCGGGAATGGATCGTACCAAACCTTATTACTTTGCCATCGAAGCAATAAATGAGAACGGAACATCTATTTGGACTCGTGCGGAAGCTTTATAATAATATCAAATATAATATAACTGTCAATTATGAAGAAAATATCATTAATCTGTAGTCTTTTACTTTGCTCCATATTTAGTTTTGGGCAATTTAAAAACGCATCGTATATGATAAATGGATTTTCATTACCCTATCAGGTGATGTTTCCAGACAATTACGATGCTAATAAAGAATATCCATTAGTAGTGATGCTGCATGGGGCAGGAGAGAGAGGAAGCGACAATCAGGCTCAACTCACGCATGGAAAAGAATTTCTTACGGGACATTTCTTGTCCGACTATCCGGCAATAGTGATAGTACCGCAATGTCCGGCAGACAATTATTGGTCTAACGTGTCAAGACATCTGATAGATGATAAAATGACATTAACTTTTGGTCGCTCCGATCAGCCCACATTAGCCATGTCTACACTTATTCAGCTTATTCAGGACTGGTTATCCTCCGGTAAGGTAGATTTGAGCCGCGTTTATGTAGGAGGACTCTCGATGGGAGGTATGGGTACATTCGAGCTATTGTGGCGTATGCCGAATGTTTTTGCGGCAGCTTTTCCCATCTGTGGAGGTGCAGATATTAGCAAACTGCCTATATATGCAAAACATACAGCGGTATGGATTTTTCACGGTGATGAAGATTCTGTCGTGCCGGTTCAAAATTCGAGAACGATCTATTCACGTTTGAAAGAATTAGGTTGTGACGTTGAATATACAGAATATAAAGGAGTCAATCACGGTAGTTGGGTAAATGCCTTTCAAGAGAAAGAACTTGTACCTTGGCTGTTCAAACATAAGAAATAATTAATCAATCTATCAATTGGGTATTAGGTTATATCTTTAAGGTAAGATTGTTTTTATAGAACACCTTTTTAATCCTAACAGATTTGAAGTTCAGTAAGTGGTTGCAGACTGCATTTTGACATAGTTAAAATGCAGTCTTTTATTTTAAAATCCCTACTTTTGCAGATATTTAAATATATTAATTGTGATTTCAGTAGAAGGCTTAACAGTAGAATTTGGCGGGTTTACACTCTTCGACGATATATCTTTCGTAGTAAATAAGAAAGAACGGATTGCTCTGGTCGGAAAAAATGGAGCAGGAAAAAGTACGATGCTAAAAACGTTTGCAGGATTGCAAGCCCCCACACGTGGAAACATTTCATGCCCGAAAGATATAACCATCGGATATTTACCGCAACATATGACTCTCAAAGAAGGAAATACGGTCTTTGAAGAAGCTTCGCTTGCCTTTGAACATATCCAAAAGATGGAAGCCGAGTTGGAGGAGGTTAATAAACAGTTAGCCGAAAGAACAGATTATGAATCGGAAGCATATCACAATCTGATAGAAAAATCCACCTATTTGCACGAGCAATTCCTGATGGCAGGAGGAACTAATTTTCAGGCAGAAATAGAAAAGACACTTATTGGTTTAGGATTCACCCGAACTGATTTTGAACGCCCTACCAGTGAGTTTAGCGGTGGATGGCGTATGCGTATCGAGTTAGCGAAACTCTTGTTGCAGCGTCCCGATGTATTACTGCTCGATGAACCTACCAATCACCTTGATATAGAGTCTATCCAATGGCTCGAAAACTTTTTAGCCACACGTGCCAATGCAGTTGTTTTGGTATCGCACGACAGGGCTTTTCTTGATGCTGTAACCCAACGGACAATAGAAATATCGTTGGGAAGAATATATGATTACAAAGTCCCATATTCTAAATATGTAGAGTTGAGGAAAGAACATCGCGAACAACAAATGCGAGCCTTTGAGAATCAACAAAAGCAGATTCAAAAAACAGAAGATTTTATCGAACGTTTTCGTTACAAGGCTACAAAGGCAGTACAAGTGCAATCGAGAATAAAGCAACTTGATAAATTGGAGCGATTGGAAGTTGATGATGAAGACAATGCCATGTTGAGTTTGAAATTTCCACCTGCACCACGTTCCGGCTCGTACCCCGTAATAGCCGAAAATGTGGAGAAGAGTTACGGCGATCATCTGATATTCAAAGATGTGACGCTGACTATCAATCGTGGAGATAAAATAGCCTTTGTAGGGAAGAATGGAGAAGGTAAGTCGACGTTGGTAAAGTGCATTATGGGAGAAACCGATTTTAAAGGAAAGTTAGAATTGGGACATAATGTGAAAATCGGATACTTTGCTCAGAATCAGGCACAGTTACTCGATGAGGATAAGACCGTTTTCGAAACAATAGACTATGTTGCCGTTGGTGATATACGTACCAAGATACGCGATATATTAGGTGCCTTTATGTTTGGAGGAGAAGCTTCCGACAAAAAGGTTAAAGTGTTGTCCGGAGGAGAGCGCAGCCGTTTGGCTATGATTCGTCTGTTGCTTGAACCGGTCAATCTACTTATTCTCGATGAACCGACTAATCACTTGGATATGAAATCGAAAGATGTCTTAAAAGATGCTTTGAAGGAATTTGATGGTACGGTAATTGTGGTTTCGCACGATCGTGATTTTCTTAACGGATTGGTCGATAAAGTATATGAATTTGGAAATCAGCAAGTGCGCGAGCATCTTGGTGGCATTTATGAGTTTCTTGAAAGAAAGAAGATGGATAGCCTCAAAGAATTGGAAATGCCAAGTAATCAGTCTGCTAAGGACGTAGAGGAAAAGAATAAAGAGCAAATTTCAGGAAATAAACTGTCGTATGAAGAACGAAAAGAATTTAGTCGCCAAATAAAACGGATAGAAAAACAGATTGCAGATATAGAGGCCTCCATAGAGCAAAAGGAAAATGAAATAGCTGATATTGAGAATCGTCTGGCTAGTCCCGAAGGCACTGCTGACCCTTCTCTTTTTGAGAAACATGGATTTCTTACAAAAGAATTGTCTGAGAATATGGAGCAATGGGAACGTTTGACGATGGAACTTAGTGAAATGAATCTTGATTGAGCCAATTGTAAAAAAGGATTTTTATCTATATGAAGGACTTGGGCTGTTCTCCGGCAAAATGAAAAAGTAACACGTAGGAAATATAACAAAAGTTGTCACTTTTGTCACTTTTTTTAGAACAATTATTATGAATAATAAGTTTATATTATTGATACTCATATTTTTATATTCATCTTTTGCTATGAGTCAGGAAATTGAAGAAAATATATTAGAAAGCCCTACCTATCAGTCGCGAATGATCTATTTCAAGACTCACCCATTGATGAGGGGACAGATTGTTTTTCTCGGAAATAGCCTCACTCAAGGCGGTAAATGGAATGAATACTTTCCTATTCAAAATCCGGCTAACAGAGGCATTGCGGGAGATAATACATTGGGAATGCTCGGTCGTTTACACGAAATAATAGAAGCCCGTCCGTCTAAGTTATTCATTATGGCAGGTATTAATGATATATCTTTAGGCAGATCGAATGAAAAAATAATGACATGTATCCGGTCTATAATTTATCAGGTAAAAACCGGTTCTCCTGATACTAAAATATATGTACAGAGTGTTTTGCCGATTAATAATGACATTGCACCATATACAAGACTCAAAGGAAAAGAAAAACAAATAGAAAGACTAAACAAGGATTTAGAACGATTTAGTGTCCAAATGGGAGCTTTTTTTATAAATTTGTATCCTTCATTCTTATCCTCGAAGTCGAAATTAGATGTGAAATATACTACAGATGGACTCCATCTTAACGATGTAGGTTATGCACTATGGCGCGAAAAAATCAGAACCATTATAGAATAAATTAGTGTTGATTTATGAAAAAAATTTATTATTTACCAATTGCTTTCCTTACTTTGGCTTCGTTTAGTTGGAAAGACAAAGGAAATGCAACAAAAAAAGACGAAGTGAAAAATTTCGATGTTGCCAATCTGGATACTACGGCTATCCCCGGCAACGATTTCTATCAGTATGCAACCGGAGGATGGGCTAAAGCCAATCCGATAAAACCTGAATATGCTCGCTATGGTTCTTTCGACCAATTAGCCGAAAAGAATCAACAACAAGTAAAAGGAATTATTGAAGATCTAGGTAAAAGTGCCCATAAGAATGGATCTGTCGAGCAAAAGATCGGAGATCTTTATGCTTTGGGGATGGATAGCACAAAACTGAATGCAGATGGAGCAAAACCAATCGCATCAGAATTGGAATCTATCAATAAAGCAATCAATACGGCTGACATTATAAAACTGGTAGGCGCAGTAAGAAAATATGCACGTTCTCCATTCTTTGGAATGTATGTTGGAGCTGATGATAAAAACAGTTCTATGAACATCATCCATTTATATCAAGGAGGATTGGGCTTGGGCGAACGTGACTATTACGTTGCACAGGATTCTACTTCGGTAGCTCTTCGCAAGGGATATCATAATCTTATACAAACTCAGTTTGTAAATGCTGGTTATGCAAAAGGCGCGGCTCTTAAGGCTGCTGATGCCGTGTTGAAAATAGAAACAGCTTTGGCACAAGATCATTTTAAGAAAGAAGATACTCGCAAGCCTGAGTTGAACTATCATAAAATGAAAGTTGAAGATTTGAATAAAGAAGTAGCTAACTTCGATTGGACTGCATTCTTTGATGCTGCCGGAGCAAAAGGTTTTGCTGATCTGGATGTGTCTCAAATAAAACCGGTGGCTACAGCTGTTAAATTGATACAGACTTTGCCTTTGGACGAAACTAAAGCATATCTTTCATGGTGTGTGATAAACAGTTCTGCTTCATATTTGAGCGATAACTTTGTTAATGCCAATTTTGAATTCTACGGCAAACAATTATCAGGTCGTAAAGAGTTGCAACCTCGTTGGAAACGTGTTGTTTCTACCGTTGATGGAGCTTTGAGTGAAGCAGTAGGACAGATGTATGTAGCTAAATATTTTCCTGCTGAAGCGAAGGAAAGAATGGTTAAGCTGGTAAAGAATCTACAAACAACTTTGGGAGAACGCATCAATAATCTGACTTGGATGAGTGATGAAACTAAGGCTAAAGCTCAGGATAAACTGAATGCCTTTACGGTAAAAATAGGCTATCCTGACAAATGGAAAGATTATTCTACCCTTAAAATTGAAAAAGATTCATATTGGTCAAATATTGTCCGTTCAAATGAATTTGACTATACCGAAATGATTAATAAAATCAACAAACCTGTCGATAAATCAGAGTGGCACATGCCTCCTCAAATGGTAAATGCTTATTATAATCCGACTACAAACGAAATTTGTTTCCCTGCCGGTATTCTTCAGCCACCATTCTTCTATCTGGATGCTGATGATGCTGTTAACTATGGTGCAATCGGTGTTGTGATCGGACACGAAATGTCTCACGGCTTTGATGATCAAGGTTGTCAATATGATAAAGAAGGTAATCTTGCAAACTGGTGGACTGCTGATGATTCTAAGAAATTTACAGAACGTGCTCAGGTATTGGTTCAACATTTCAATGGTATAGAAGTTCTTCCGGGAGTATTTGGTAATGGCGAGTTTACATTGGGTGAAAATATTGGAGACTTTGGTGGTTTGCAAATTTCTTACAATGCTTTTGAAAAAACAGAACAAGCCAAGAAAGGCGAGAAGATTGACGGATTTACTCCTGCTCAACGTTTCTTCTTATCGTATGCCGGAGTTTGGGCTGGTAATATACGCAACGAAGAAGTTCTTCGCTTAACTAAGATTGATCCACATTCATTAGGCAAATGGCGTGTGAACGGTACTCTTCCTCATATCAATGCTTGGTATGATGCATTTAATATTACCGAAAAAGATTCTTTATTCATACCAAAAGAAAAACGTGCTGATATTTGGTAATAAGTTATTTAATAGCAACAATATATAATAAAAAAGGATGCTCCACTTGAAGCATCCTTTTTTATTCGGCTTAATATTTTCAGCTTATTTATTCAGAATATCAATTTGCTTTCTTACCGATTCTTCATGTATTGCTTCGAGCACTACACGCATAAATTCAGGATTCATCCCCATAGATTCGGCTTCAGCGATACGTTTTTGCAATATCTCGTCATAACGGTCTGTCTGAACAATAGTCATATTATGTTCTTTCTTGAACGTACCTATTTCGCAAGATATACGCATACGTTTAGCTAGAAGTTCCAATAGCTGATCGTCCAGCTCGTCTATCTGACGACGTAGAGCAGACAAGTCTTCTGTGGACTGCTTACCATCGCGAATTATCAGGCTATCCAATACTTCTTTTAGTCTAGGCGGAGTTATTTGTTGAGCAGCATCACTCCATGCATTATCAGGGTCGCAATGAGTTTCGATAATCAAACCTTCGAAATTTAAATCCATTGCCTGCTGAGAAAGAGGTTGTATCAGTTCGCGTTTTCCTCCGATGTGGCTAGGGTCACAGATGATAGGAAGATCAGGGTAGCGACGTTTCAGTTCGATAGGGATATGCCATTGCGGTAGGTTACGGTATATTTTTTTATCGTATGAGCTGAATCCACGATGTATTGCTCCTAGCTTAGTAAGCCCTACATTGCTCAAACGCTCTAATGCTCCGATCCATAATTCGAGGTCGGGATTCACCGGATTCTTTACTAAAACGGGTATATCTACACCTTGTAACGCTTCAGCTATTTCTTGTACTGCAAAAGGATTGGCTGTTGTACGGGCCCCAATCCATAGAATATCGATTCCGTATTTCAAGGCTTCATATACATGTTTCTGTGTTGCAACCTCAGTTGATACGTACATTCCTGTTTCTTGTTTTACTTTTTTCAACCAAGCTAATCCTTCGCTGCCTACTCCTTCAAAACCTCCGGGTTTTGTACGAGGTTTCCAAATACCGGCACGCAGGATTTTAATACCATCGGCTGATAATTGTTTGGCTGCACTCATTACTTGCTCTTCTGTTTCAGCACTACAAGGTCCTGCTATAACCAGAGGACGTTTCGGGTCAATACCCGGTAATAAAATTGAATCTAGTTTCATTGATATTGGTTTTTATAATTATATTTTGAATTTTATTTTACTTCTCCATTTATGGATATCAATCTGCCGAGATCGTCGAAATCGGCAGAAAGCTTATTCTCTCCTTTTTCGGCAGTCAGTTTTTTATTATTCTCATTTATTTTATATCCTTTAGTATTCAGATAGTTGATTAAT
Organism: Dysgonomonas sp. UBA5412; assembly: GCA_002409595.1. Lineage (GTDB taxonomy): Bacteria > Bacteroidota > Bacteroidia > Bacteroidales > Dysgonomonadaceae > Dysgonomonas. Next base: position 201,020 of record DHNQ01000001.1, on the reverse strand, counting down.
GAGCGTTTATGGTTGACTGTAAAGTTTTTGACTATCTCAGGAAATACACTGAGAATGCGTAGATGCTCGTTGTAAGAAACTGAATCTATACTATCATCTTTCAATGTTATCAGCAATATTCCACTTCCAAAGTTGCCTGCATAATATGCACTCGAACCAAAATATCCGGATGCAATGAGTCCGAGAGAATGTACATCTGTCGATTCCATTTTATATTCAGCCATAGACAGAAATTCGATATTGTTCTCTTCTCCCAGTTTCTTTAATGCTTGAGCTTCAGAGAGAAGATTGGACGGAATATCGGACGCTTCATTAGCCCATGCCCATAACCATGTGCCTGAATCGAAAGAATATGTACCTAATATCTGTGAAGGAAATGATAATGAACCAAAAGATATATTGCCTGTATTCAGATCTATATTCCAGTCGCTCTCACCTATAATCTCCGCAAGATTGTATTGTTTCTCAAAAGCTATACCTACATATTTTTCTAATAATGTATCGTAATTTATTATTTCCATATATAAGGTTTTATGCTTGTATACTCTTTATTCTTAGTAATGCCTCTTTCAGCATCTTTTCGTTGCAACATAGTGATATGCGGATATACCTTTCTCCTTTGCTACCGAATATGAACCCGGGTGTGAGAAATACATTGGCTCCGTATAGCACTTTGTCTGCAAGCTCCTCACTACTTTTGTAATGGGCTGGTATTTTTCCCCAAAGAAACATACCGACTTGGTTTGTGTCGAAGCTGCATCCCAATTCGTTCATTATGGCTTCGGCATATTGACGGCGATTGGTATATGTCTCTATGTTATTTTCTTTATGCCATTCGTTGCTGTTATTGAGTGCCGCAACTGTGGCTTGCTGCATGGGTTTTAAGATTCCACTTTCTATATTGCTCAATACTTTTAGTATCCATTGAATGAATTGAGGATTGGAGGCAACAAGACCTATTCTCCATCCCGGCATATTATGAGATTTACTCATCGAATTGAGTTCGATACAAATATCCTTTGCTCCATCTATCTGCAAAATACTTATCGGGTTCTCATTTAGAATGAGACTATACGGATTGTCGTGTACAATAACAATATCATGCTTTTTGCCGAAATCTACTAACTTCTTGAATAAATCTAAAGACCCGTTTGCTCCCGTCGGCATATTGGGATAGTTAACCCACATGAGTTTGACGTTGGATAAGTCCATCTTTTCAAGAGCTTCAAAATCGGGTTGCCAATTATTGTTTTCATCCAAATCATATGAATGAATAGTAGCTCCAACAAGTTTACTTACCGAAGTATAGGTCGGGTATCCGGGATTGGGTACTAATACTCCGTCTCGGGGATTGAGAAATGCCAGAGATATATGTAGTATTCCTTCTTTCGATCCAATGAGAGGTTGTATTTCCTTGTTAGCATCCAGAGTTACGTTGTACCATCTTTTATACCAATCGGCAAAAGCCTTCCTTAGTTCGGGTATTCCCACATGAGGTTGATATCCATGTGTGTCGGACCTGGATGCTGATTGGCTCAAGGCTGTAATAGTAGCTTCCGATGGTGGCAGATCGGGACTGCCAATGCCTAAACTGATTACATTTTTGCCTGCAGCATTCATTTCAGCCACTTCTTTCAGTTTGGTAGAGAAGTAATATTCGCTGATTGTGTTAAGGCGGTTGGCCGGAACTATATTCATAATGTTTTAAGATTTTCTTATTTGTATATTATCTGTTGGTTACAATTCACTTTGTCTGCCTTCCGGATATTCTCCCAATATTTGCAGTCTGCTGGTTAATGGGCGGATTGCATCAAGAGATTGGTGATATCGTTCCAAATCTGGAAAGGTAAGGTCTACATAAAACTGATATTCCCACTCGTGACCAATAATTGGGAGGGATTGAATTTTGGTCATATTTATACCATAAAACGAAAATACAGATAGTACTTTGGATAGGCTTCCTTCGCTATGAGGTGTTGTGAATACAATGGATGACTTGTTCAATACTTCATCTTTTTGTATTTCCTGAGTAATCCATCTGTTTCCGAAAATAAGAAAGCGAGTGAAATTGTGCTTGTTCGTCTCAATTCCTCTCGCCAGAATATCCAGTCCATATATTTCAGCAGCCCTAACGCTGCATATTGCCCCTGTTGACAATGTTTGTTTTGCTGCAATATCTCTTGCCGCTAAAGCTGTGTCTTCGTGTTCAACAACTTTTATGCTTGGTAGTGAATCGAGGAAGCTGGTGCATTGCATCAGAGCAATGGGGTGCGATTGCACTTCTTTGATGTCGTGAATAGATTGACCCGGCAGGGCTGCAATACAGTGAGATATGCGTTGCTTGTATTCTCCGGCTATCGGAAGCTTGCTTTCTTTCAGCAACTCATAGTTTGCCAAAAGGCTTCCGGCTATGGTGTTTTCGATAGCCATAATACCTATTGTATTGGGGTCTTTCTTTATTGTAGAGAATATATCTTTGAATGTGATACATGGTATAATCTCGACATCTTCTTCGAAGAAATTTTCTGCCGCTATACCATGGTATGCTCCGAGTCCCCCTTGTATTGCTACCTTTTTCATATTGTAATGTTAGTCTCAAAAAAAAATCCCGTCATGTCTGACAGGATTTTATATATCTGATTGTTTTATTTTATTTTCAATTTTCTCATACAAAATCCTGTTCTACCTTTTAAAGTAAAAGTAAAAAAAGAAAAAATATGTATAAGAAAAATATTTCATTCTAATAAGCTTTGCTTTATTTATAAATACAAAAGTAATGTTTTTTTGAATAAAACAAACGATTCGCTATTTTTTTTATTAAATAATTTGAAACTTCATATCAGTCATCTTGTTGTATCTTCAATATTTTCCTTCTGGCTGATTCTTTTTACTAGTAGTCTTTCAAATTCTTCTCTACTTCCATTAAATGCATTTAGATCTACAAGTGTGTTTATTCCATCTATTTCCCCTCTGTTTGTAAATTGCCAAAACAACCAGTCTTTGCCATCGGGCAATTTAGGTACAGATAGTATATCGCGCATCCAGATAGGATTGTCCGGGAATTGATTTACAAGATAGTTACGATAGAATTCATTTGTAGTATATATCAAGACTTTTCGTTGGTAATGATCTTCTATTATTTCCATGTATTTTCCTATTTCGGCTATTAAATCTTCCTTTCTGTTTTCTATAGCGCAGTTGCCACCATATTCGAGATCTATAATAGGAGGGAGGTCTATACTGTCTTTGGGTACATAATGAATATAATTGCGGGCTTGTTCTTCTCCATCTTTACAAAATGTGAAAAAATGGTAGGCCGCAACCGGAATATTATTATGAATGGCTTCTCTCCAATTCTCCTGAAACATGGAGTCTTTGTGATTGCCTCCTTCGGTGGCTTTTATGAATGCAAATTGAACAGCCTGTTTGTCTATTTTTGCCCAATCAATCTTTTGTTGATGATGTGATACATCTATTCCTTGTACCGGATAAGTATTAGTAGACGGGTAGTTCATTCGGATATATCCTTTTGTGAATCCGATGTACAAGGCTCCGCTGATGGCAGTTGTTATAAATAAGATTGCTAAGATGCTATATAATATGTGTTTTTTATTCATTATTATGTCTTTGAAAAGTTAACGAAGTTATAATTAATTTTTCTTTTTGCATATTGTATTTTTCTATATATTTGAACTCTATTAACAATCTTTAAAAATAAATTAAAATAATGACAGAGTTTAGTGAGCAAAATTATCAAGAATCTACGCAACAAACAAATTCTTGGGATAATCCGGTGAAACCCGAAAAACCAAATAATTATTTGGCTCTATCTATTGTGGCTACTATAGTAAGTTTGATTAGCTGTTGCGGATGGATTAGCTGTATTGGTGTCATACTAGGTATTATAGCTATCGTATTTTCAACACAAGTTGATTCTAAATATTTTGCAGGCGATTATGCCGGAGCAGAAAGTACAGCAAAAAATGCAAAAATATTGTCGTTAATTGCACTTGGAACAGTGGTTTTATCTATTATCTGGATCATTATATCTATTGTCATGGCCGGTGGAATATCTGCTATTATGGAACAGTATGAAACAATAATGGATGCGTATCAATAAAATGTGAGGATATTCTTATCATTAAGTTCGATATAAAACGAGAAGGCTTGTTGATAAAACGGCCTTCTTCTTTTTTATGAAAAAATACATTTTACTCATATCTGCTATATTGTTTCCGATTATTATAATATTATGTTATTCACTATTTTATGATATGTCGGCAAATAATGCTCTTTGCACGTTTCACAGTGCTACGGGATTGGAATGTCCCGGATGCGGAGGACAACGAGCCTTATATCTATTGCTGCATGGCAATGCTTTGCAGGCATTGCGTCATAATGCTTTCTTTGTGCTTGCTCTGCCGTTCCTCGCCTATTTCTATTATATGGCAGTGAGAGTATATATTTTGAATCAGCGATATTTGTTTTCCAGCTTTGTATTTTCTTCAGTATTCGGATATGGTCTTCTTATATCACTTATCTTATTCTTCCTGTTAAGGAATATTCCGGCTTGGCCTTTCTTTTATTTAGCCCCTCCTTAAAGAAATGAAAGGAGGTAAAGAAACCTCCCTTCATCATATATCTGTTTTACACAATCTTCTTAAATCTATCAAGAAATATTTGAGCTTCCTCCTTTGTTAAACAAAGTGGAGGCAACAATCTGAACACAGTAGTTCCGGTGGCTCCTGTAAATACTTTTTCTTCAAATAGCAATTTAGATCGTTTTTCCTTTATTGGCTGATCAAATTCTATACCGATCATAAGTCCTCTTCCACGTACTTCCTTTATTTGAGGTATCTTTTTCAGTTCTTCCAAGAGGAATTGTCCTATATTATAGGCATTATCAATTAACTTTTCCTGCTTCATTATATCCAAAACAGCTATCGCAGCCGCACATGCCAGATGATTACCTCCGAAGGTTGTTCCTAATTGCCCATAAACAGCTTTGAACATAGGGTTGATCAATACTCCTGCCATCGGAAATCCATTGCCTATACCTTTGGCTACGGTAATAATATCGGCAGTAATACCTGCATATTGATGTGCAAAGAATTTTCCGCTACGACCATAGCCTGATTGTATTTCGTCGAGTATAAGAATTGTTCCCGTCTGAGTACATACTTCACGCAGTTGTTTTAAAAACTCATCATCAGGAATCTGAATACCGGCAACTCCTTGTATTCCTTCGATGATGACAGAGCAGTATTCTTTTGTCGCAAGTTTTTTCTTTATAAATTCTATATCATTGAACGGAGCAAAGGTAATATTCGGATTCTCATTTACCGGAGCTGAATATGAAGGTATGTCCGTTGTGGCAACTGTAACCGAAGTACGTCCGTGAAAGGCTTTTTTGAAGGCCAATACTTTTTTTCGTCCATTATGAAAAGATGCCAGCTTTATAGCATTCTCATTAGCTTCTGCACCGGAGTTGATAAGGAAGAGAAAATAGTCGGGATATCCGCATTGCTCACCCAGTTTTTGTGCAAGCTCTTGTTGCAATTTATTTATTACCGAATTGGAATAGAATCCAATTTTGTTGAGTTGGTCTGTTACCTTTTCCACATAATAGGGATGTGTATGACCTACTGAAATAACGGCATGTCCTCCATACAGATCTAGATATTCGTTGCCTTTATCATCATACACATAGCATCCCTTACCTTTCACTATATTTAGGTCGAATAGTGGAAATACGTCAAATAGTTTCATTATATTAATCTAATTATTATTTATATCGTTTATAGTTTCTATCAGGTTCTCTTTATTTATAATATACATGCCCAACCTTATTTCAGATATGCCTTCTTTCAGCTTATAAGTGTATTTCGGATGTCCGTTTTCTTCCAATATCTCAAAATGGGCAAACTCTATTCCTTTATTTGCTTGAAGTTCTTTAGTGACTTCTATTATATGTGATGATATGACAAAGAAAGAACTCTTTATGTTTGTAAAGGCTGAAACGACAGCCAATGTGCCATCATATGCATCCTTTATGTTAGTTCCTCTAAACAGTTCATCAAATATGACAAGCATATTTCTGTTAGTTTTCAGTTTATGAGCTACACTTTTTATGCGCATTACTTCGGCATAGAAGTGACTATAACCTGAATTCAAATTGTCGGAAATATTTATTGTTGTACACAGCCCTGATAGTATATTTATTTTCATGCGTTTAGCCGGAACCGGAAAGCCAACATGAGCCAGATAGACCGAAAGTCCGAGAGCTTTTAGGAATGTTGATTTTCCCGCCATATTAGGACCTGATATGAAAAGGAGATTAGATGGCTGTTCGAATCGTACATCATTGGCTATTGCCTTGTCTACAAATGGATGATATAATCCGTCTATTTCAAAACAGTTTTCGTTAGACGGAGTCATTTCAGCATAACCTAATCCTAATCTTTTAGCTGCTTTGGCTATCGAAAGGAAAGCATCATATTGATATATAATGTCGAGAAAAAAAGTAATATCTCTTTTATGCGTTTTACGAAACATATAATCTAGCTTGGAACTGTCGTATGATCTGATAGATCTTAGTTTCAGTATCTGAGCATATTCAGGACTTGATAACTTTTTTAATATTTCTTCATTATTTCTTTTCAATAATTCAGGTAGATCTCCTGTTTGAATTTCAGTCGTTATACGCGAAAATCTATTTATGGATTTTATTAAATCTACGGTGGATTCTACTCCTTTCTTGACAAAATAATATTCCGCATTAGTGTTCAACTTGTCACTAAGCATGCGTGAAAAGGCTGTGAGACGGGAAGGTATTCTTGCCGGAAAATCTTGGTGCCGGATATAATATTCTGAAAAATCTAATGAATTCTTGTCGACTTTCAATCCTTCGGGATAATGCCTTTGGAAAAAGGCTATTGTTTTTGTCCGTTCTGTTATCGTATCTATATTTGTCAGCGGATTGGAAAGATAATTATAAAGCACCCTTCTTCCCCCATGACATTGGGTATGATTAAACAAGCTGAACACAGACATTCCATCTTTTACAGTATCAAAGATTTCCAAATCTTTGAGGGTTTGAGAGTCGATTTCAAAATTCATAATCATAGATTTAGTTTAACTTTTAAGATCTACCCGTAGCCTTTCTTTGTCCTTATATCATCAAAGTCTAAAAAGCACTTGCTTTTAGCTTTAGTCCGCAAGTTTCCTCCAATCCAAAGATGAGATTCATGTTGTGAACAGCTTGTCCCGATGCCCCTTTTACAAGATTGTCTATGCAGGATAGTATCAATAATTTATTTCCGTGCTTTTCCAAATGGAGCGCACATTTATTCGTATTGACAACTTGTTTCAGATCAATGTTTTTTTCGGAAACAATGGTAAATGGGCTGTCTTTATAATATTCGTGATACAAAGTATAGGCTTCATCTATTGTACCGTTATATTCTAAATAGATAGAGGCAAAAATGCCTCTCGTAAAGTTTCCTCTAACGGGTATGAAATTTATATCTTCATCAAAGTCAGGATATAAACCTTCTAGTGATTGGCGTATTTCTGTCAGATGCTGATGCTCGAAGGCTTTATATACCGATATATTGTTTTCGCGCCAACTAAAATGCGATGTTGCAGATGGTTTTACTCCCGCACCGGTTGATCCGGTTATCGCATTTACATGAACTTCGCTATTCAGTAGACCTGCTTTAGCCAAAGGAAGTAGCCCCAATTGTATTGCGGTGGCAAAGCATCCGGGATTAGCTATATAAGATGATTTAGAGATTGCATCTTTGTTTAGTTCCGGCAATCCATATACAAATTTGTTTCCCTCTGCTTTATGGCGGTAATCGGTAGACAGGTCTATTATTTTTAAATGATTGGGCACTGTATTTGCTTCCAGAAATTTTTTGGTGTCGCCGTGTGCTGTACAAAAGAATAATACATCTATTTTATCATAAGGCAACTGATCTGTAAAATTCATGTCTGTGTCGCCTAGCAGTCCGCTATGTACATCGGTCAGTTTGTTTCCTGCATTGCTGGTACTGTTTACAAATACCAATTCTACTTCAGGATGATTGATTAATAATCTGATCAATTCCCCCGCAGTATAACCTGCTCCTCCTATAATTCCTGCTTTTATCATAGTTGAATTTCTATTTCAAATATTTTTCAGTCGTATAGCTTATGGTTTTTATTTATAGAGTATCTGTTCATACTTATTCCATAATCTGATAAGAAGAAATATTTGATTTTTTAATTATAAATAAAAGTAACAGCTTTAAGTTACTACCACTGTTACTTTTCTTATTTCAAAAACTCTGTTTTATGAGTTCTAAAGATAAATAAAAATAGTCAAATCTTTATTTCCCGTTTTTTTTCTGTACGCTATGGAATATTTTAGTTGGGATGGCATAGATTTTAGTAAAACCTTTTGCATCGTCAGAAGTCCAAGCTTTATTAACTTCACCATACTCACCAAATTCGGCTTTCATCAGGTCGAAATCACTTTCTACTCCAACCAATGTGTAACGATACGGATTGAGTTCTAAGAAAACACGTCCGGTAACGTTCTGTTGTGAACTTGTTAACATTGCTTCTATATCGCGCATCACCGGATCAAGATATTGAGCCTCGTGTAAAAACATTCCATACCAGTTTCCTACTTGCTCTTTCCAATATTGTTGCCATTTGGTAAGCGTATGTTTTTCGAGCATTTTGTGAGCATTGATAATGACTAATGGTGCTGCCGCTTCAAAGCCTACACGACCTTTGATTCCTATTATCGTGTCGCCAATGTGCATGTCACGCCCTATGGCATAGGCTGAAGTTATTTCTTCTATTTTCTGTATTGCCTTTACTTTGTCCGTATATTTTTGTCCGTTTACAGCAGCTATTTCTCCTTGTTCGAAGTCAATAGTAAATGTTTCTGGTTCATGCTTTTTCAATTGAGAAGGATACGCTCCTTCAGGAAGAGTTTGCTCCGATTTTAGCGTTTCTTTACCACCTATACTTGTTCCCCAAAGACCTTTGTTGATAGAATACTCCATCTTTGCGAAGTCAGCTTCATATCCATGCTCTTTTAGGTAATTGATTTCGTATTCGCGGGTCAGTATCATATCGCGCGTAGGTGTGATGATCTCTATGCCGGGAGCAAGTACGTCGAATGTCAAGTCGAATCGTACCTGATCATTTCCTGCACCGGTGCTGCCATGCGCTACGGCATCGGCTCCTATTTCTTTTGCATAATTGATGATTGCAATTGCCTGAAAAATACGTTCTGAACTTACCGATATAGGATATGTGCCATTGCGCAATACATTCCCGAAAATCATATATTTGATACTCTTCTCGTAATATTCCTGCGTAATGTCTAAGCTCACATGTTTTGCCGCACCCAACTTGTATGCTTTCTCTTCTATGATTTTTAGGTCATCCGGAGTAAAACCACCGGTATTGGCGATAGCTGTATATACTTCATAACCTAAATCCTGAGATAGATACTTTGCACAAAATGATGTATCTAATCCTCCGCTAAATGCCAAAACGACTTTCTTTTTCATTTCAATTGCTGTTTTAGTTCCTTTATTATTGTTTTTATTTCTTTCTTATCTTTTTGTTTTTCCGGATCGAATAACATGGCTGTACAAATGCAATATTTTCGGTCGGTACGTGTCAGTATATCATAATTTATACACCCTTGACATCCTCTCCAGAAAGCTTCGTCATCTGTTAGTTGAGCAAATGTTACCGGAGCGTATCCTAATTCAGTATTTATTTTCATCACTGCCGCTCCCGATGTTAACCCGAATACTTTTGCTTGGGGAAACATTGCTCTGGCAAGAGAGAAGGCATGTTGTTTTATTTTTTTAGCTAAACCATGTTGTCTGAATTTTTCTACGACAATGAGTCCGGAGTTTGCAACAAACTGCTTGTTACCCCACGATTCTATGTAGCAAAATCCTGCAAATTCTTCTCCCATGAGGGCAATGATAGCTTTGCCTTCTTTCATTTTCAGCTCCACATATTCGGGACTTCTTTTAGCTATACCCGTTCCTCGAACTTTGGCTGCAGCTTCAATTGTATCTAAGATTGTGTGTACGTATCTAAGATGGCTCTCGTTGGCTATTCGTATAGTCAGTTGATCTTGTTGTTCCATTTTCTTTTCTAAAACAAGTTCTTCTATTGTATTCATTGCTTTTTATTGTTGAATATTGGGAATAAATGCAGATAGGGATGATATAATCTCCTCTCTGGATATATTTTCTCTAGGTATGAGAAGTATGGTGTCATCGCCGGCAACTGTACCCAATATGTATTCTGATGCTTTGTTGTCTATCTCCCCCGCAATGGCCATTGCATAACCCGGACGAGTTTTCATTACAGCCAATTGTCCTGAAAATTCTATTTTAATAAAGCCAATAACCGAAAGATGAGAGACATCATCCTGACCATTCATGCCTTCTGATAATTGATATATGTAACTACCCTTTGGGGTGGGAACTTTTACTATCTGTAATTCTTTTATATCTCTCGAAAGAGTAGCTTGCGTCAGAACAAATCCTTTATCTGTGAGTATCTTAAGAAGCATTTCCTGACTGTTAACATCTGTGTCGGCTAATACTTCTTTGATTATTTTATGTCTATATTTTTTAGTCATAATGTATAAATATGCGATATTGATGCAAAAATATACATAAATGGTGTATATAAAAAACTTTTTAGGGATAAAAAAGTATAAAATTAAGAATAGATGTGATAAGGGTGGAGTTAGTTCAGAATATAGGATACTTCTTTGAATGCAAATCTTCGGATTTCGCCATCTTCTGTTTCCAGAACTAAGATTCCGGAAGGTTCTATATCTTTTATTTTTGCATTGAAATTAGTTTTTCCATCATTATACAGATGAAATCCTTTATTGCGAAAAAGAGTGTCTTTGTAGTGTTTATTAAGATTTGTTTTTTCGTTGATAAAACCGGTATAATATTCCATTATTTTCTTTTGTAACTCAGCTAACAATGTTTCCAGCTCATAGTCTAGTCCGGTTATTTGTTTCAACGATATTGGGTTAGGGGCATTGCTCTCAAATTTTGTCTGATTGATATTGATTCCAATTCCGATAATAGACTCTTTGATATTGCTGCCAATGAGGGAATTTTCTATAAGGATACCACACAGTTTTTTATTCTTCCAATATATATCATTAGGCCATTTTATCGTAATGCTATCTTTGTGTTTTGTATCAAGCTTTGATTGTATTACTTCGACTATGGCTAATGATACTATCTGCGAAACTATAAATTGTTCATTTGCATCTATCATATCGGGATAAAGAACGATGCTGAATAAAATATTTTTACCATCTTCCGATTCCCAACTATTACCTCTTTGACCTTTGCCTGCCGACTGGAAATAGGTATATATAACTGTTCCTTCTTCTACTTTTTGTTGAGATACCCATCCTTTTAGATAATTGTTTGTGGAGTCAACCTGTTTCAGATATATAAGAGGTGCCATATTGTAATACTATTCTTTGTCGGGTATATTATGATATTGATTTTGTTTTACTTTTGGAAGTTTCTTTATGACTTCATCTACTGAGTGATTGATCAACTCCTCTATGATGGTATCAGGAACATCACTTTCTATAACTACCGTATTCCAGTATTTTTTATTCGAATGGTATCCGGGTTTTACTCCATTAAATTGTTCTCGGAGTTCTATTGCCTTTTCCGGATCACATTTGAGGTTTAACCAAAATTCACCATCCTTAGGTTCTAGTCCCATGTATGCAAACATTTTGTCCATCACTTTATATACAAGAACATCATCTCCAAAGGGGAACGATTCAGTAGCTCCCTTTATAGCAATACAAGTTTCTCTTACTTCCTCTATATTCATTATGAACTAATTTATGGGTGCTAAGAAAGCATCGTCTATATGATTTATTGTAGATTTGTCATTGTTCCAAATGACAGAAATAACATCGAATCGGACAGGTAAATCTATTTCTTTTTCTTTGACGTAGAAATCAGCTGCTGCAACAATCTTTCTTATTTTGCTATCAGATATGGCCTCTTCAGGATTTCCCCATTTGTTCGAACTTCTGGTTTTTACTTCAACAAATATTATATATTCTTTATCGCAAGCTATAATATCTATTTCGTATTTTCTGTTTATCCAGTTTCGTTCTATTATTTTATATCCCAATTGCTGTAAGTAGTTTGCTGCTGCATCTTCTCCTCTTTTGCCCAATTCGTTATGTTGAGCCATTATTTAAGCATTTGTTATCTTTCTGGTTTCCTTATCATACAAAGGCAATATATTTACGGTGTCTTCTGTAAGACAATAATCGACAGAATCTTGCAGGTTATTTGCTTCCAGACGTTTTATATGTTCTGTCCGATTTATATATTCTCTGATGTTAGGTTCTGCCTCCTGCCACATAGACAGAGCAACTGTTGCAGCATCCGAAGCTAAAGTATATCCTTTCTGCAAAAGCTTGCCAGTGAGTGCTCCTCCAAATAATGTATCTTCTATATTGAATCTATTGTTCCATCCTGCACATAGCACTATTACATCTTTCTGCTGTTGTTTGCAAAATTCGGCAATAGTCGATATGTTGGAGAATGCTCCGATAATGAGTATACGGGCATCACTTGCCATATCAATGGCTTGTGTGCCATTGGTGGTAGTAAAAACAACGTCTTTTCCTTCTACTTTATCTCTTGTGTAATCGAATGGCGAATTACCAAAATCAGCAAATTCGCATCTTTTGACATTCCGTTCTGCACCAACTAGAAACCCTCTTTGCTTATATACTTGCGCTTCTTCTATCGAAGCTACCGGCATTATGGACTTAGCTCCATTCTTAAGGGCGGCACACATTGTTGTGCTTGCTCTGAATATATCTACAACTACGACTATATGATCTTCCTGCTCTGCATAAAACGGGTATAATGCCGGTGAAAAACAAACTTCTACTTTCATATATTATAATGCGGCTTTAAGTCTTACTAATTTAGTCATCAATGCTTCTAATTGATCCAAAGGCAGCATGTTTGCTCCATCGGAAAGCGCGTTAGCACAATCGAAATGTGTTTCGATGAAAAGTCCGTCTACTCCCGTAGCAATACCGGCTTTGCACATGGTTTCTATAAGTTGAGGTTGTCCTCCTGTAACTCCGGAAGCCTGATTTGGTTTTTGTAAACAATGGGTTGCATCTAATACAACCGGAAAGCCGAATTCTTTCATTTCAGGCACTCCTCTAAAATCGACAACAAGGTCTGAGTATCCAAAAGAAGTTCCTCTGTCTGTGATGATCACATTCTCATTCCCAGAATCTACAACCTTTTGTGCTGCAAATTTCATCCCGCTAGGAGCTAGAAACTGACCTTTTTTGATATTTACTATCTTTCCTGTTTTGGCAGCGGCGATGAGCAAGTCGGTCTGACGGCATAAGAATGCAGGTATCTGTAATACATCTACATATTCGGCAGCTAATTCTGCCTCGTGTGTTTCGTGTATATCGGTCACAGTCGGGATACCAAATGTCTTTCCTACTTTTTGAAGTATTTTCAAAGCCTTTTCGTCTCCTATTCCGGTGAAAGAGTCTACTCGTGATCTATTTGCCTTCTTATATGATCCCTTAAATACGTAAGGTATATTAAGTTTTTCAGTTATTGTTTTTATTTTGTCCGCTATGCGTAAAGCCATTTCTTCTCCTTCTATCACGCATGGTCCTGCCAAAAGGAAGAAATTATCATTTTTCAGATTTGTTAGATTCATATATTTTCAGTTTTATTTTTAAAACGGGAATTATTCTATATTTGTTTCTATTGTATATGATTTTACAGTTATCAAAGATACAAATTTTATAAGAGAAATATTAGACTTGTGCAAATCTGAAAAAATTAAGATATATAGAAAAGCCCTTGTTCCTAGAACAAGGGCTTTAGGTCTATAATATAGAAACTTTATTATTTTATTCTGTATACAATTCTACATTCTACATATTGAGACTTAGGAAACATATTTTTCTTCATATATATGTATGGTGATCCTCCTTTTAAGTCCATAAGAGCTTTTTCTCTACCGTTGAATATACCGTATTTACTCATTATATCTAATACTTCTTGTTTGTAAGGCATATTACTGTCCTCTACTTGTTTTGCTAATCCGTCCCAGTCTTCACTATTGCCTTTTATATGAAAATAAGATTCGGGGATATTGTAATACTGTTGTAGATAATTCTTAAATGTTTCGGCTTGCCTTGTAGTTAGTTTTTCGTTATCTGCATATATTCCATCAATGGAAGTTGTTGCTGAAACGTATATACCGACTAGCATAATTTCATTATTATTCATTATCCAGTTCATTGTTTCTTTCAACCCTTTCAATTGAGGGCAATCAATAACGGTCAAAGAAGTCTTACTTGGATAGTGAAGGTCGAAAACTTTCATTTTTATTAGCGATTCATCATATATAGTCAAAGCCGGAGGAGTATTGCTCAACAACTCAAAGTTGTTTTGAGGTAAGTTGATTCCACTTCTAATATTTTCTACATAATCATACAGAGGGGCTCCGCTTACTCTGTTTAGATTTGTTTTCAGATTTAGTTCTGAATCCTCCATCCATCGTTGGTATGGAACTCTTACTTTGTATTCTATATTTGTTGCCGATTTTTGCTTCAAGGCATCTTTATTATTCGAAGAATAAAATAACTGATCATTGCCTTTCATTATGATATTAGGCAGAATGAGATTTCTTGCTCCTGATTTGATAATTGGAGTTAATGTTAAAGAATCTCCGGGGTTTACATAATAGTCTTGCAAGTCGAATTGAAGACTAACTTCGACTTCTTTTTGATCATGTTTATAATCAATTCTTTTAAATTTACTATTTTGTTGAACCTGTGCGTTTTGTTGAATGCTAAACAACAGCATTAATAGGACTAAAATATATTTCTTTTCCATACTCGAAGTAATGCAGTTTTGTGAAAACTAATTCGTTTGTGCCTAAAGTCTATATAATAAAGAAGTAAAGGGATTCAAATTTTGTTAAGATCGAACCGCTTTACTATTTATCAGATGCGAAGATAAGGAAATATTTCAAAAAAAAATATATTGAGAGAACCAAATAGCATATCTTTTTTGTTATATAGTAAATTTATATTGCTATGAGTAGAAATAAGAAAAAGAACTTTGTTTTAGATACAAATGTAATTCTCCACGATTTCAGATGTTTAGACAATTTTGAAGAAAATGACATATATATTCCAATTGTTGTTTTAGAAGAATTGGACAAGTTTAAGAAGGGGAATGATCAGATAAATTTTAATGCACGGGAGTTTTTGCGCCAATTAGATTCTATCACAGACGACGACCTTTTCACCAAAGGCACTCACTTAGGTAATGGTATGGGGCGTCTTTTTGTGGATACGGGCATAAAAGCGCAAGACAGAGTTTTGCAAATTTTTCCAGAGCGCATTCCCGATCATCGTATATTGTCTACTGTTCTTGAAATCTCCGAAAGGGATAAGAAAAATAAGACTATTCTGGTGACGAAGGATATAAATCTGAGAATGAAAGCACGTTCTATCGGTTTATTAGCAGAAGATTATATCAACGATAAGGTTGCAGATATATTTACCTTCGAAAGGCAGCACAAAACTTTTTCCAATATGGATTCGGCTCTTATAGATCGCTTGTATTCAAGTCTAGACGGCATTGATTTTGATGAATTTAACTTGGAATTGCCCATACAAGCCAATGAATGCTTTGTGATGAAAAATGGGCGGAAAAGTGTTTTAGCCCGATACAATCCTTTTACCAATAAGATAAGAAAAATAGATAAGCAGTCGGCTTATGGAATTCAGCCACGCAACGCAGAGCAGACTTTTGCTTTGGAAGTGCTACTTGATCCGGATGTAAAGCTGGTTACGCTGACCGGAAAAGCAGGTACGGGTAAGACATTGTTAGCTTTGGCTTCAGCTCTGAAACAAAGTGAAAGTTTTGATCAGATACTTTTGGCTCGCCCCATTGTTGCCCTGGGTAATAAAGAATTGGGTTTTTTACCGGGAGACGAGAAACAAAAGATAGCCCCATATATGCAACCTCTTTTCGACAATCTATTGGTTATTAAGAATCATATACCGTATGGCGGTGTAGAATCGCGCAATATAGAAGATATGCAAAAGAGTAAGAAGCTCGAAATAGAAGCATTGGCTTATATACGTGGACGCAGCTTATCCGAAATGATTTGTATAGTAGACGAGGCTCAAAATCTGACGCCGCACGAAATAAAAACTATTATAACACGGGCCGGAGAGGGGACTAAGATGGTTTTTGCAGGAGATCTCCAGCAGATCGACTCACCTTACCTCGATGCTCAATCCAATGGTTTGGCTTATGTAATAGATAAAATGTCGGGGCAAGATTTATTTGCACACGTTAATTTGGTAAAAGGAGAGCGAAGTCGTTTGTCAGAAGTTGCCAGTACATTATTATAGCATAAAATAATATTTATTAAAACCCCAGTTTATATCAGATTCTTGTATCTTTGCTTCCGAAAAATAAAAGCGATATGAGAATTCTGATACTTGGAGCTGGAAAGATGGGATCTTTTTTTGGCGATGTTTTGAGTTTCGACCACGAGTTGGCGGTGTTTGATGTAGACCCTCAGAGATTGAGATTTATATACAACACCGTTAGGATGAGTGATCCTAAAGAGATTGCCGATTTCGATCCGGAGTTGGTAATAAATGCTGCTACGGTAAAATATACCATAGATGCTTTTAAAGCCATATTACCTTATATCAGCAAGGATTGCATAATCTCAGATATTGCATCGGTAAAAACCGGACTAAAAGAATTTTATGCTACGGTAGAGCAACCTTTTGCCTCTTCTCATCCGATGTTTGGTCCTACATTCGCCGATTTGCGAAATCTCAGTACACAAAGTGCTATTGTTATATCAGAATCTGACCCTATCGGTAAGAAATTCTTTTTGGACTTGTACAATCGTTTAAATTTGAGAGTCTTTGAATACACATTTGAAGAGCATGACGAGACCATTGCATACTCACTGTCTATTCCGTTTGCATCTACATTGGTTTTCACTTCGGTGATGAAACCGCAGGATGCTCCGGGAACAACTTTTAAGCGCCATATGGATATTGCAAAAGGTTTGTTGTCGGAGGATGATTATTTATTGACAGAAATCTTATTCAATCCATATACTTCGACTCAGGTGGAAAGCATCAGAGAGGAGTTAAAAGTTTTGTTGGAGATAATAAAGAAGAAAGATAGTGCAGCTATGCTTGAGTTTTTGACTAAAGCAAGAAAAAATATAGCAGAAAAAACATCAGAAGAATAGTAAACACGAATTAGGTGTTAGATAAAACGAAGAACTGTATTTTAGAAAACTAGAATACAGTTTTTCGTTTTTCATATATATAGTTTTTGTATTCCCGGATATTAATACATACTGATATAATTATTAATATCTCAAAAGGATACGAGAATCGAGAGTTAGTTCCATACGTAGCAAATGCTTGCAGAATGGATGCAATGAAAATAGCGAAAGTGAAGGTTGTCTGCAACGATATTTCTCTCCTCCGTATGGCTTGTACAATATTATATGGAATCAATAAAACAAATAAGATTTTGACCATTTGTAAAACAATCCTTTCCATATAGCAGATATATAGGATAGGAGTACTTGCCTGAGAAACTGAGAAACTATATGATTCCCAATATAAAGATGTTTTCCAAAAATCCCGCCACGATATAAATACCTGTTTCATGTAAGAACCCGGATTCTTCTTTATTGTAGCAATGCTATAATCATAAAATTTTTTGGAGAGATCGGGAAATGATAGCCCTGTGTTGTTTCTTAGTTCAGGGTAAGCCTCCCATATTGTCATGGCTATTTCTTTCGTTTTAGTATCCTTGTCTCTGTATTTTGCATAAATATTTCCTATTTCCTGATATTCGGGTGTGGTATGTTCTGCAAAGTTTACACAATTTTGAGCTATATTGAAACCATAGAATGTTGAAGATGTAAAATACCCGGTATTAATTTTATTGATGTACGACCAACCAAAAAAAAGAAGTAAAGGAATAACCAAAATACTGCTTCCTCTGATTAGAAATTCTTTTATGCAGAACTTATACCTAAAAGCCAATACTATAAATAGTAGAATGGGTAGATATATATAAAACATTTTAGTCAAAACAAGATAACTGCACAATAATGATATACTGATACAATATACTGTACGGGGTCTGGCTTTCTTAATTTGTCTGACAAAGCAATAGAATATTGATGTTATAAGAAAAAGAGTAATGGATTCGGTTAGTATTGCAAATTCGAAAAAAACAGAAGGTAAATAAGATGCGATCAAAAGTGTAGTTATCAGAGCAAATTCTCTCCTTAATTTAGCAGAACAAAGAGTTTTATATGTGATCAATAAAGTACATATCCCAATTACGAACTGTATAATAACTGTCCCAATGTTAGAGAGACCTGTTAAGCATAAAAAAAAAGAGTATCCCGGAGGTCTTTCCCCCTCATATCCCGATAGGTTAAATTGCAGCAATCGTTCTGCTAAAATGGTATAATCATTGCTGTCAGGATATAATGTAATGTGTCCATATAAAAACGCAATTGTCAAACGGACAAACATACCCCAAATAATAATAGCCTTTGTCGGGTTATTATTACACCAGTTCCAAACTTTTGTTCCTTTATTCAGCACAATATGTTCCATTATTTGACTTAGCCAAGATATAATAAATCTGTAAAAAATAGTCTATAAATGACTGATAACTTATCCAGATCAATCATATATCTTGTCTCCTATCTAAAGCAGACAAAAGTAATATATAAACTATATTTTTAAATAAATGATTACTTTTGTTCTGTTATTTACGAACTTTTTCGTCTTCAAAGCTTTTTATATAAAAGACTATATTGAAGAAACCTAAAAACGAAGATTCATGTTTGATAATGATAAAAAAGCGTTTATCGCTATATCAGAAGACAAAGAAGTTTGTCTGATACCCAAAATGGCAAACCGTCATGGGCTTATTACCGGTGCTACGGGTACAGGAAAAACCGTAACGCTTCAGACTATGGCCGAAACATTTAGCCAGATGGGTGTTCCCGTATTTGCAGCCGATGTTAAAGGCGATTTATCAGGAGTGGCTGCTATAGGCGGAAATAAAGAAAGTGTAACAAAGCGGGTCGAATCTTATCATTTAGCAGATAAAGGTTTTAAGTTCCAATCTTTTCCGGTACAATTTTGGGATGTCTTTGGAGAACAAGGAACACCTATCAGAGCCACTGTTGCAGACATGGGACCATTGCTGTTAGGACGTTTGCTATCACTCAATGATACCCAGTCGGCAGTGTTGACAATCATATTTAAAATAGCAAAAGATGAGTCGTTAGAACTTATCGACTTGAAGGATTTGCAAAAACTGTTAGAATACGTCGGTAATAATTCAGGACGCTTTACTACCTCATACGGAAATATTTCGACAGCTAGTATCGGTGCTATTCAGCGAGGTCTGATTACGTTGGAGCATGATGGAGCAGATCAGTTTTTTGGAGAACCGAATCTTAATATAGATGATCTTATACAGACAGAAGGAGATAAAGGTGTTATTAATATATTAGCTGCCGATAGATTGATGAATTCACCCAAAGTATATACAACCTTTCTGATGTGGTTGATGACAAAACTATTTGATGTAATGCCTGAAGTTGGAGATCCTGAAAAGCCTAAAATGGTATTCTTCTTCGATGAAGCACATCTGTTGTTTTCAGATGCACCAAAAGCATTGCTTGAAAAAATAGAACAAGTAGTCCGACTTATACGATCCAAGGGAATCGGTATTTACTTTATTTCTCAAACACCAGCGGATATACCTGATTCTGTATTAGGTCAGTTAGGAAACCGTGTACAACACGCATTAAGAGCCTACACGCCTAAAGATCAGAAGGCTGTTAAAGTAGCCGCCCAAACATTCAGAGCGAACCCTAAGTTTGACACTGAAACTGTTATCTCTGAATTGGGAACGGGAGAAGCTTTGATTTCTTTTCTTGACGAAAAAGGCACACCGAGTGAAGTTGAGCGTGCTTTCGTTCTTCCGCCACAAGGACAAATAGGTCCATTAGATGCTTCGGAGCGTAAAAAGATGATAGAAAACTCTCTTCTATATAGGCACTATGCTCAAGTTCAAGACAGACAATCTGCCTATGAAATATTGACAGATCGATTGCAGGGCACTTTAAATGAAAAAGAGCAGGCTGCTCAGGATAAGGCTAATGTAAAGGCTCAGAAAGAACAAGAAAAAACACAAAAGCAGCAGGAAAAAACAGCCCGTCAGGAAGCTGTGCAACGCAAACGCTTTTGGGGAACAATAGCCACAGGTATAGTAGTGCCGTTGGCAAAACAAGTTATAAGTGCCTTTTTTAAAGGATCATCTAAAAAAAGATAATTATTTTGATACAATTGCTAGCTCCTAATCATTGGGTAGATTACGAATTAATAGATTCGGGTGAATACGAAAAACTCGAACGCTTTGGTAAATATATAATACGCCGCCCCGAACCTCAAGCCGTATGGCGAAAATCTCTGTCAGATACAGAGTGGGAGGCATCCGCAGATGCAACATTTCGTCGCGAAAAAGGAAAAGCTTCGCAAGATGGAAATGATAAAGGAGTATGGACTCAGAAAAAGAATATGCCCGATCAATGGTACATTGATTATGGATATAAGGGTATGAGTCTCAAATTTAGATTGGGACTAACCTCTTTCAAGCATGTTGGTGTTTTTCCGGAGCAATCTGAAAATTGGAATTTCATATACGATACTATAACAGCAATGCAGAAAGATGATGTGAAAGTACTCAATCTTTTTGCTTATACAGGTGGAGCATCTATTGCTGCAAAAAGCGCAGGAGCAGATGTTACGCATGTGGACTCGGTAAAACAGGTGATATCTTGGTCGCGAGAAAATATGGAAGCTTCAGGGTTAGATAATATTCGCTGGATTGTAGAAGATGCTTTGAAATTTTGTAAAAGAGAGGTGAAGAGGGGTAAAAAATATAACGGAATTATACTTGATCCTCCAGCCTACGGACGAGGTCCGGATGGAGAGAGATGGATATTGGAAGATAATATCTCTGAGCTTATGTCGCTGTGTAGCGACTTACTTGAGGATAAAGAATCCTTTCTTATCTTGAATCTTTATTCGATGGGTTTTTCTGCCGTTATTGCGGATAATCTTATAAAAGACTATTTTCCTGATGTAACCCAATGTCAATATGGAGAATTGATCGTTCCTGAAAAATCAGGTAAATCCTTACCTTTAAGTGTATATGCTCGCTTCAAAAAGTAAGTAAATGAAGTCATTTGGCCAGCTCGGCTGTATTTGATATCTTTCAGGTATAGCCTGATGTATTATATATTGGTGCAATAAATTCATTTCTCCTTCGTTGAATAAACCTATCCTCTAGATTAAGAAATGATAATTCATTTGATTTAAGGTACTTCTTTCTAATTAATAAAAAGCTGTATCTTTGCGCGACGTTAAAAAGAAATAGACTGAACAAAACAAATACACAAACTTTAGGTTTAAGAGATTAAACAGAGATTACTTAAAAATCAGAAAATATGAAAAAAGGATTAACGATTGTTGGTGTTGTATTGGTTATCATTATAGCAATTATGCTTGCAATACCATTCTTATTTAAGGATAAGATAAAAGATGCCGTACTCA
>DHNQ01000001.1:88572-179082 GCA_002409595.1 Dysgonomonas sp. UBA5412 | reverse complement strand
AAGATAAAAGATGCCGTACTCAATGCGGCGAATGAACAATTGAATGCACAAGTAGATATAAAGGATTTTGGGCTCAATTTATTTTCAAACTTTCCAAATGCGACACTTTCCCTAAATAATGCAACAGTGATCGGAGTAGGAGATTTCGCCGCAGATACATTGCTACAAGCTCAATCGGCAAGTGTAACTATTGATCTGATGAGTTTATTTGGAGATAATTATAAGATATCGAAAGTAAATTTGGATAAAGCTTCAGTGTATGCAAAGATTCTTGCTGATGGTAGGGCTAATTACGATATTATGAAAGTAGATTCTACCGCCTCTGCAACAGAAAGCAGCAGTACGCCATTCAATCTTAATTTGAAAAAAATATCATTAAATGATTGTAGTATTATTTACCAAAATGATTCGACAAAAATGAAGGTGATTTTAAATAAATGGAATGGTGAGATTTCCGGTGATTTTTCAGCAAGTGAAACAACATTAAAAACAAGTTCAACAATAGATGAAGTTTCGTTTGTAATGGATGGTATACCATATTTAAATAAAGTAAGAGCCATTGCTGATGCTACGGTAAGTGCCGATCTGGATAATATGAAATTTGCGTTTAAAGAAAGCAATCTGCAAATAAACGAACTAAAAGCATCTGTTGAAGGATCATTTGCTATGGTAGGCAAAGACTATGAGGGTATGGATTTTGACCTTAAATTGAATGCTCCCGATACTCAGTTTAAAGATATACTGTCTTTACTTCCGGCAATGTATACCGCAGATTTTAAAAATGTGAAAACATCAGGTACTGCTTCGTTAGATGCTTATATAAAGGGACTGATGCAGGACGAAACATATCCGGCTTTCGATGTGAAAATATTAATAAATAATGCAATGTTCCAATATCCATCTTTGCCTAAATCGGTAAATGATATTAATGTTGCAGTTAATGTGAACAGCAAAGGAGGTTCGCTGGATAATACGATTGTAGATATCAGTAAATTTGGATTCAATCTGGGAGGTAATCTATTCAGTGGTAACTTGAATATTACAACTCCGATGAGCGATCCTAACCTTAAAGCTCATGCTAATGGTACTATTAATCTGGGAATGATAAAAGAAGTTTACCCATTAGAAAAAGGAACTGAACTCAACGGAACCATTATTGCAGATATCAATATAGCGACAAGAATGTCTGCTATAGAAAAGGAACAATATGAAAATGTATCGGCATCGGGGAGTTTGAAGCTTAATAGTATGATATATAAAGGTGCAGATATGCCTGAAGTATTAATAAATAATGCTGCTTTAGAATTTACACCTCGCTATGTAAATTTGCCCGCATTGGATGTAAAGATCGGAAAAAATGATATATCTGCTAACGGGCGATTGGAAAACTTTATAGCTTATGCTCTTAAAGATCAGACTTTGAAAGGACAATTAAACATAAAGTCAAATTATCTGAATGCAAACGATTTTATTAGCAACGAAACATCTGGAGCAGCTACGGATACAACAGCTACTTCCGAAGATATTATTATACCTAAGAATATAGATTTTACACTCAATGCGACCCTTAATCAAATTGTATATGGCAAAATGAATATCACTAATATGGCAGGAGCCATGACGGTGAAAAATGGAATCTTGACTCTAAATAATGTTGGAGCTAATGCGTTAGGCGGTTCATGTAAAGTAAACGGGTCGTATGATACATCAGACCCTAAGACACCTAAGGTGAATTTTGACTTGGCTCTGACAAAAGTTTCGTTTGCCGAGACATTCAAATCTGTAGAATCTATCCAAAGGTTTGCACCAATATTCGAAAATCTTCTTGGAACATATTCTATGAATCTTAAATTTAATACCTCATTAGGACAATCTCTAATGCAAACTTTGGCTGGACTTACTGGAAACGGCTCGTTGCAGACAAGTGATATTAAGGTAGAAAATGTTGCTGCTCTTACAGCTTTGTCCTCTGCATTAAAAACAGATGCTCTAAAATCCATATCACCTAAAGATCTAAATCTTCCGTTCTCAATTGACAATGGACAAGTTATTACCAAACCATTTAATATCAATATTGGAGATGGCGGTGTAATGAAGCTTGAAGGATCTACCGGATTGGATCAAAGTATTAATTATAAAGGAACTGTAACATTGCCCAAATCTTTAGCAAATAATTATGTAAACAACGTACCTATTACTATAGGAGGAACATTTTCCAGCCCTAAAATCGGAGTAGATACAAAAGGTTTGGTTTCGAATGCCGCATCTACCATTGCTAATCAAATATTGGGCGGAAAAGAGGGTGATACAGCAGCAAATACTCTGTCTCAAGAAAAAGCCAAGCAAATAGAAAAGATACGTGCTGAGGCTGATAAGACTGCTCAAAAAATAGAGGATGAGGCTCAAAAGCAATCTAAAGCTTTAGTCGAAAAGGCCGGTAGTAATCCTATTGCTAAAGCCGCAGCTAAGGCTGCCGGTAAAAGACTTGTTGACGAAGCCGGAAAACAAGCTCAGAACTTAAGAAATAAGGCAGACGAACAGATCAAAAAGTTAGAAGGAGAAGGAGAATCTTCTGAGGCTTCTCCTGCCAAATAATATAAATTATAGAAATGAAAGAACCCTGACAAATATTTGTCAGGGTTCTTTCATTATAAATAAGCTTGAAATTCTTTTATTTTTCTAATTCATTAAGACTTTCATCTATTGCCTCAATCTTCTTAACTAGAAGATCTATTTCATTCTTTAAGTTATCTATTTTATGAGTTATTTCTTTCAGCAGACCGCCACCACCTTTAGATGATATTGATAAGAAATTCATGTTATTCTCATAAGTTTGAAGATCAGTTTTCACCTTGTTATATTGATGCATCAGATGATCTCTTTCTCTCAATAAAACTCTTCTTGGATTATCATGCTTAGATACATCTCTCACGTTGGATTTAAATGCCTCAAACCTGCGCTCGGTTTTATCTATCTTTAAGCGATCATAATGTGCATCTACTGCTTCGTGAAACTCTTTATATATTTTGTCCTTTTCTTTAAATGGAACAAAACCGATTTTGTGCCATTCATCAGAAAGACTGCGCACCTGCGATATAAGTTCTGAAGGCTCTAACGATTGATCTACATTTTTTATTTTTTCTATAATTTCTTTCTTTGCAGCCAGATTTTCTAATTCCTCATTCTTCTGAGACGACTCATTCTTTTTCTTCTGTTCAAAGAAATAATCACAAGCCGTAACGAATTCTTTCCATATTGCATCTGAATATTTACGGGGAACAGGTCCTATCGTTTTCCATTCTTTTTGAATAGCAATCAGTTTGTCTGCTGTCGATTTCCACTCTGTGCTGTCTTTCAGCATTTTTGCTTGTTCGCAAAGAGATCGTTTCTTTTCAAGATTGAGATCCATCTCATCTCTTACCCCTTTAAAGAATTCACTTTTCTTTTCGAAGAAAGCATCGCATAAAGCTCTGAATTCTTCAAATATCTGAGTGTTTACTTTTTTAGGAACAAACCCAATTGTTTTCCATTTCGATTGCAATTCTATGACTTCCTTGCTCTTTTCATCCCACTCTTTGAACGATGTAAGCGTAGAATAGTCTATTGTTTTCAAAGCATCACAAATAGCAGTTTTTTCAGCAAGGTTTTCTTCTTCCTTGCCTTTTAATGTCTCAAAGTGGCTTTGGTATTTTTTATTTATTGCAGTTGAGGCATCTTTAAATTTAGTCCAGATATCTTCTCTCAATTCTCTGGCTACCGGTCCTATTTCGCGCCATTGTTGATGAAAGTTTTGCAGCTGATGAAATGCCGAAACAGCGTCAGCATCCTCCAACAGCTTTTCTACTGCATCTATTATTGATGTTTTTAGTTCCAGATTCTTCTTAAAATCGTAGTCCCTAAATTCATTGTTAATCTTTATCAGATCATAGAATTTCTCTGTATATATTTGGTATGATTTCCACAACTCCTTTACTTTCGACTGAGGAATCAACGTGATCTCATTCCATTTTTGCTGTAAATCTTTAAACTCTTTGTATAATTTATTGAAGTCGTCAGAACTCTCTGTCAATTCTTTGATCGAATCTATTATACGCAGTTTTTTATTATAATTTTCTTCTTTTATTCTTTCCTCTTCAATTGCATGGTTAGCACGCTTCTCCTTTATTTCTTGCAGGAATGTTTTTACTACATCTTCGCTAGGATCAGCGGTCGGTGTAAAGTTTTCTTCTTCGTTTCCGGCCTCAATAAATTGTTTTTTTTCAGCGTCAACATTAGCCACACGCAATTTATAATAAGCTTGCTTCAAAGATTCAACTTCTGCTCGTGATGGTAATTCTTTTTGTGAAGCAAGATTTTTTAATTTTTCTAAGATTTCATCCTTTGTCAAAGGTTCATTCTTTGCTGTTGAAGTTTCTGTTGCAACAGGCGATTGTTTAGGCTTGCTATCTTCTATTATTTCTTTTTCAGAAACGTTAGATTTTGCTTCAACCTCTACATTTGCATCAGTCTTTTTTTCTGCAATAGTTTGCTCTTCCGGCTCATTGTTTTTCAACTGGTCGTCGGTTTGTTCCGCAACTGGCAAATTATTAGCCTCTTCCGCATTTGCTTTTGCAGTTTCTTGGGCTTCAATCTCATCAGAAGGTTTTTGCACAGGCAATTCTGGCTCTAGGTTCTCATTCATATCTGTTAATTTTAAAGGATGAAAGGTAATATCTTATGCTTTTCATATGGCAAATTAATGATTTTTTTTGTAATATCATCTATTTCAGTATTTTTTTTAACTAAAGGCTCTAAAAAAGCATTATTACTAAGAGTTTCGAAGCTGTTCTTTTCTTTTTTCTTCAGCCTGCTTTCCTTTCTCTTTACGCTCTTGTTCTCTGGCTTTCTCCTTTTCTTTGCGTTCTTGCTCCCGTTCACGCAAACGTTCTTTGCGGAGTCGCTCCTTCTCTTTTCTCTCAGCTTCCCTTTCTTTCAGTCTGTCTTTCCTTTCTTGCTCTAGTCTGCTTTTTTCTTCCGCTTTAGCTTTTATAGCAGCTTTCGTCTCTTCCTCAATCCGTTTATTTTCAAGCTCTATTTGTTTTTCTTTAGCTTTATTTATCGCGTCAATAGAATCCTGCACAGCTTTTTCTACTTTCTGAATAGAGTCAGCTTTGGCTTTCTCTTTCGCCTTCTCTTCTTTCAATCGAAGTTTTTCCAACTTCTTTTCTTCCTTCAGAGTTTCTTTCTCTTCTTTAGTTAGTTTCGGCTTGTTATTATAGTTCTTAAATAGATTTTTAATACCGTCTACCGGATTATTAACTATATCTTCAACGGACTCGATGACATTATTTATTTCTCCGGCTTTCTCTAATTGATCTTTAGAGAGCAAATCATCTGCATTTATTTCTTTATCATTAATCGGACGATCTTTTCTCTCCGGAGTTTTGTCCTCTTTCGGTTGTTCCTTTTCAGACTCAACTTTAGCTTCTTTATTTTCAATCTGAATTATTTCCTTTTCCGGTTCATTAGTCGTTACATCAGCCTGATCAACGTCAGTTTGCTCAGACGATTCTTCTTCATTAAAGAAGTCTTTACGAGCCTTCTCCTTGTCTTGCCAATAAGCAATGAGTGATGGCAGGTCTTTTTGATAAACTTCTGTAAAGAAACTGATATAATTTTCCAACCCTAATTTAGGCAGTACGTCTGTATAGTTTTTTATAGATATTGGCAATGCCAAAATTGTGGTATCTATTTGTTGCATCAGACCACTTGTTGTAAATGACTTATTAATATATGATTTTATGTTGGAGAATGATTTAAACCCTTTAATTTGTAATATATCGAACGGTGGCTCAGTCGTGAAACTAAGATCGAATGTTTGTATTACATAATTCGAAAAGTTATAGTCGGCTACTTGATATAGTAATTCATTACGGTCTATCGTATTTGATTTATACATCAACAAAAGCATATATTCTGTGTTCAAGCTGTCGCTAAAGGCGAGTTGAATACTATCTCCTCCCACAGCCGTATTTCCTGAGTATGCTTTACTCCAATCGAAACCGGTAACCGGCGTGCCATCAGACAAGAGTACGCGCCCTTCTTTGATCCGATTCAGTATATCAGTAGCCAAAGGTGTAACATCAGCCTTCGGATATTTAGAAGTCAGGTCTGACAGATTTTCACCAAGAGCTTTAATGTCGCGAGTTTGAGCATAAGTGAGGGCATTCAATAACGTGAATTTAGGCATCAAGTCTGTGAATGGATATTTTTCTTTCATTGCCTCATAATTCCGTCTCACTGTTTTTACATCTGTTTTCGTATAAGCTTCGTAGGCTTCTGTATATAAAGAATCTTGTAAGAGTGGCATATGTCTGAAATTCCATTCAAAATCAGGATCGGAGAGAGGTGTTGCATACTGTCCCTGAGGAAATTCTGCTAAAATCTTGTTGCGATAATATGACAGCATACCTTCATTGCCCTGCTGCATATATATCAACAGTAGTTGATAGTATATTTCTTGCAGATTCGGTGTTTGAGGAAATCTCTTTATGTCAGTATTGAAAGCATCTATGGCAAGATTCATATCCTCCAATTTGTCTTTATATATTTTGCCCATGTTAAACAACGCATTTTCTATTAAAACATTAGATTCGGCAATTTTATCTGCTGTCAGAGGAAGCTGTTGTAAATAGTATTCAACAGAATAAATATCTTTATTTATCGAAGAATCATTCTTTTCATTTCCGTCAATTCCCTCTTGTGCAACAATCTCTTTATTCTTAACCTCAATGCTGTCGTTCTCATTAGGCTCATCTGTCAGGTCAGCCAGATTAGATGAAAAACCTATTTTATTCCGCCTGCGCCAATCGTCTTCCAATTTTCGGTTTCCCCATTGTTTCTGAAAAGCGACTTTACCCTGAGTTACTGTCTGAGGACTGTAAAAATAAAAATCGTTTCCGGTATTCGATTGAATAGCAGAACCGGGCTGAGGAAATACGTTGACTTGTGTTTCAGGAGAAGACTGAGCTGATTCGAGTTGATCCCAACTGGTAATTCTTTCTTGGCGAACTTCTTGTTGTTTTTGTCTTTCTTCTTCTTTAGCTTTTTTTGCCTCTTCTTTTTTTATATCCTCTATTTTTTTCTCAATAATAGCCAATCTTTCAGTTTCGGAAAGTCCGGCTAAATGTTGTAAACTGTCTTGTTCCAATACTGTTTTGACATGTACCACTAATTCGTCAAGCACTTCTGAACGAAGCGCTACTTTGGGATAATCAGGATGCGACTTCTTTAATGCGCTCAAAGCTTCTGAATAGCAAGGCTGTGCAGGAACAAATTTACGCTGATTGAAATATAAATCACCAAGAGTTATCTGGGCTAAGGTTTTGTCATATCCGTTTCTTGTACTTTCTTTTATTGCCTTGGTTAAATTTTCGGTAGCCTTTATCGTATCTTGATATTGTAAATAGACTTTGCCTATTTTATAATAGAGCTGATCCAGATAGTCTTTGTTTTTAGAACTTTTGGTCATCTTAGATAAAGATGATATTACGTCTTGTTCTCGTTGAGAAGAATTAAGATCAATCTGTTGCAGTTTCGCATTGAAGGTGTATTTGTATGGCGTATTTAACCCCTGCACCGAAGAAAAGGCTTTGTCTGCATTTTGTTTATCTCCGGCTTTCATATAGACCTGCCCAAGGAGATACTTTAGTCTCAGTTTTTGATGTTTATCTTTTTCTTTCTTGATTGCAGCTTCTAAAAAAGGAATTGCAGCAGCATAATCGTTGGACCTTATCAGATAATTTGTTTTTACAGCTGAGTATAACCCCTGCTGACTTTCGGGTATGCCTCCTGTAATCTCCATTTTGTGCAGCATATTTCCCGATTCGTACATCCATCCCATTTCAGCATACGCCCGACTTATCCAAAGTTGACATTCGGCAACAATATCAGGATTCGAGCTGTATATCTTAGTTATGTACATGAATGTCGTTATAGACCTTAGATAGTTTGCTTCCTGAAATTCTGCTTTTGCCAACAAAAGCCATACCTGATCCATAAAAGGAGTATATTCTTGTTGCTTGAGCCAAGCCTGATATTTAGCATCATTTCTGCGTTTAGGATCACGTCTTGGTTTAGCTTTTATCGAGTGTAATTTTATAGCCTTAGTCGTTTTGTCAATTGTTGTAGTGAAATTTTGTCCGGGTAGCTGCATTGAGCTGGAATCGGAATTATCGGGAAAAACGTATAATAGCTCGGATAGATTATCTTCACTATTACTTATCTTACTTTTTAATGTCTCCTGATAGGCTTCATTGGCATTGAAATGTATGTTGTAACGGGTATTTACCGAATGGTAGAAACGTGTCAAGGCGGTATTCTTCTGATTAGAACACGATATGGTAAAGAATATTAATAACACACCTGATATGAGGTAGAGTGTATTTTTTGTTTTATTTTGTGACACTTAGTCCGACCGCTAATTATACATACTTTAAAACACAAAAATAAACAATTTATTGTTCTTTACTCATAAGTGCTTAAATAATACACATTCGTAGATCTATTTGCATGTCTATAAACCCTCGATTGAGTCTCTTATCTATTTTCAATTCGATATATATTATTTATATTTGTCTTTTTGTTAAAAACTTAATTTATCTGCTATCATGAGAATCATATTTGCTATTTTGTTAATTCCTGTCTTGTTTTTGGGAGTTTCTTGTAACAATAAGAAAAAAGCAAGTTCCGACACCAATGTTATTTCGTATCAAAATCCTTTGCCCGTAGCTTATGGGGATCCCTTTGTGTTGAAAGCATCGGATGGGAAATTTTATATGTATGGTACATCTGAGAATTTGAATGGATTTAAAACCTATTCGTCAGATAATCTTAAGGATTGGAAGGATGAAGGAGTTGTATATACCGGTGCTACGCGCGAATCATGGACTGTCGATTGCTTTTGGGCTCCGGAAGTATATGAACTGGGTGGTAAATATTATATCTTGTTTAGTGCTAATTGGAAACACAATCCTACTAATGAGGGAGAGAACTTTCGTATAGGTGTAGCTGTTTCAGATAAACCGACCGGTCCTTTTGAAGAAATGAATGGAGGTCCTATCTTCGATCCGGGATATCCGGTGATTGATGGTAATTTGCTTTTCGAGAACGGAAAAGTGTATTTATATTATTCACGTTGTTGTTACAAAAATCCGGTACAGAGCGAAGTCTCAGATTGGGCAAAGAAGCAAGGATGGTATGACGAAATAGAAGAAAGTTGGATATATGGAGTAGAGATGAAACCTGATTTTTCGGGAATTATCGGAGAGCCTCAATTGATATTACGTCCACCGTTGAAAATGGATGATAAGCAGGCTGAGTGGGAAAGCCGTTCGGTGACATCACACGAAGTAAATCGTCGATGGACAGAAGGTTCTTTTATTTTTAAACAAGGCGATTTGTACTATATGATGTATTCTGCTAACTTTTTTGGAGGGAAAAATTATGCGGTTGGATATGCCACATCCAAGAGTCCTCTAGGTCCATTTGTGAAAGCGGATAACAATCCCGTACTTCAAAAAAATACTGAGTCGGGAGGCATTGTTACAGGAACAGGACATTGTATGATGTTTGAAGATAACAGTCAAATGTATTGTGTATATCATGGACGCACCGAAAAGACGGGTGATACACGTGTTGTATTTATCGACAAGATGGATATCGAACCCGATGGTAAGTTAGTGGTTCATGGTCCTACTACCGATCCGCAAACCATCACTTTACAGTAAGTAACGAATAGGTGTTTTTTATGATACTTATTAATATTATATCTTAATTAATATGTACTCATGCTATAAATCTCAGATTTTATTTAAATTTGTGCATATCACTTACCAAGCAACATTATGGAAGATAATAAATTTTTGACGCTGATCAAAAACGGGATTTGTGACAATTGGGAACGCCCGGCTTTGACTGATTATAATGGAGAAACTTATCTCTACAAGGATTTTGCAAAGAAGATAGCACAATTACATATCTTATTCGATAATCTGGGAGTCCAGAAAGGAGATAAAATTGCTATCTGTGGACGTAATTCAGCCAATTGGGCTGTCTCCTTTTTTGGATCATTGACTTACGGCGCAGTTATAACAACTATTCTGCATGACTTTAGCGGAGAGAGTATA
Source organism: Dysgonomonas sp. UBA5412 (assembly GCA_002409595.1). Taxonomy (GTDB): domain Bacteria; phylum Bacteroidota; class Bacteroidia; order Bacteroidales; family Dysgonomonadaceae; genus Dysgonomonas. Next base: position 168,916 of record DHNQ01000001.1, on the reverse strand, counting down.
CATTCGTTGGTTACACATTCCGAAGCAAAAGTCTTGTTTGCCGATGAGTATGTATGGTCTAAATTAGATCCTTTGGAGATGCCGTCGGTAGAAACAATAATGATGATAGACGACTTTTCGGCTCAGAAATCACGTTCGGCAGAATTTCTTGCAGCCTGTTCCAATATAGAGAATGCTTTTATTCAGAAGTATCCGAATGGTTTTACAATTAATGATGTAAAAGTTCATGACGAGTCTCCGGAAGAGTTAGCCGTCTTGAATTATACATCCGGTACTACCAGCAATCCTAAGGGGGTAATGATTCCTTATCGTAGTCTATGGTCAAATACACGTTTCGCTATTGATAATATTCAATTTGTAAAACCCGGAGACGGCATCGTTTGTATGCTTCCTATGGCTCATATGTATGGGCTAGCCTTCGAAGTATTGCTTTCTATTGCAAAGGGATGTCACATTCATTATCTGACCCGAGTACCTTCGCCTCAGATTATTATGGATGCTTTCAAAAAAGTGAATCCGACTCTTGTTTTAGCCGTACCGCTTATTATAGAAAAAATAATACAGACAAGAGTATTTCCCCAATTGAAGAAGCAGCCGGTAAATACGTTAATAAAGATTCCTTTCTTGAAAAAGAAAATATATAAGAAAATAGCAGACCAGCTCATTCCCGTTTTTGGAAACAAGCTTGTGGAAGTTGTTATTGGAGGTGCAGCCTTAAACAAAGAAGTTGGCTCTTTCCTTTCCGAGATAAAATTCCCTTACACTGTAGGATATGGTATGACTGAGTGTGGACCTCTTATCTCGTACGAGTATTGGAAAACGTATAAGCAAGGATCTTGCGGGCGTCCCGTAGATCGGATGAGTGTGCGCATAGAGTCGTCGAATATGGAAACAGAAACCGGCGAAATCATAGTAAAAGGACAGAATGTAATGTTAGGTTACTATAAGAATGAAGAAGCAACAAAACATGTATTGGATGAGGCCGGATGGCTGCGTACAGGCGATTTGGGTGTGCTGGATAGAGATGGGTTTGTGTATATTAAAGGACGTAGCAAAACAATGATATTGAGTGGGTCGGGTCAGAATATATATCCCGAAGAGATAGAAGATTTTTATAATAATTCACCATACGTTGCAGAAGCCCTTATAATAGAAGAAAATGGTAAATTAATTGCTCTCATCTATCCGGATAAAGAGTATATGAAAACCCATAATGTGAAAGAAGACGATTATTCTGCTATTTTTGTATCCGAAATGAAAGCTATTAATAAACGCTTGCCGGGATATAGTCAGGTTGTAAATTTCAGATTGCAAGATCACGAATTTGAAAAAACACCTAAACGCAGTATTAAGCGGTTTTTATATCAGAAATAGAATAACTTATTAAATTATAATAAACAGACATGTCAGTAGACGATAAGAAGATTATTTTTTCGATGGTGGGTGTAAGTAAAACTTATCCACCTCAAAAACAAGTATTGAAAAACATTTACCTGTCTTTTTTCTATGGTGCTAAGATTGGTATTATCGGGCTCAATGGTTCCGGTAAATCCAGTTTGCTAAAGATTATAGCAGGAATAGATAAAGAATATCAAGGTGAGATTGTATCAGATAAGGGTTATTCTGTTGGCTATCTGGAACAAGATCCTAAATTAGATCCCGATAAGACAGTAAAAGAAATTGTGAAGGAAGGCGTTCAGCCCATTATGGATTTATTAAAAGAATATGAAGGTATAAACGATAAATTCGGTCTGCCAGAATATTATGAAGATCCCGACAAGATGGATGCCTTGTTTGCCCGTCAGGGAGAATTACAAGACAAGATTGATGCTTCTGATGCTTGGAATATAGACAATAAATTGGAAAGAGCAATGGATGCTCTTCGTTGTCCGCCAGAAGATCAACTTTGTGCTAATCTTTCGGGAGGAGAAGCCCGTCGTGTAGCCCTGTGCCGTTTGCTTTTGCAAGAGCCGGATGTCCTCTTACTGGATGAGCCTACCAACCATTTAGATGCTGAGTCTATCGACTGGTTAGAACAACATCTGCAACAATATAAAGGAACAGTTATTTGTATTACCCACGACCGCTATTTCTTAGACCATGCTGCCGGATGGATATTGGAATTGGATCGTGGTGAAGGTATTCCTTGGAAAGGAAATTATACCTCATGGCTTGAGCAAAAAACTAAACGTATGGAGCAAGAAGAAAAACAAGCCAGTAAACGCCGTAAAACTCTTGAACGTGAGTTGGAATGGGTTCGTATGGCTCCAAAGGCTCGTCATGCAAAAGGTAAAGCCCGTTTGAACGATTATGAGAAAATGCTGAACGCAGATGAAAAAGAGCGTGAAGAAAAACTTGAAATATTTATTCCTAACGGTCCTCGCTTAGGTAATAAGGTGATTGAAGCACATGGCGTAAGTAAAGCTTTTGGAGATAAGCTGCTTTTTGATAATCTGGAATTTATGCTCCCTCCATCGGGCATAGTAGGTATTATTGGACCTAATGGTGCAGGTAAGACTACTTTATTCCGCTTGATACAAGGATTGGAACATGCGGATAAAGGTACTTTCGAAGTAGGAGAGACAGTGAAAATCGGGTATGTAGATCAATCGCATACAGATATCGACCCCAATAAGACTGTATATCAAATTATATCGGGAGGAAATGATTTTGTACGTGTAGGAGGAAAAGAGATTAATGCTCGTGCATATCTTTCCCGTTTCAATTTTACCGGAGGAGATCAGGAAAAATTAGCCGGAGTATTATCAGGTGGAGAACGAAATAGGTTGCATTTAGCTCTAACTCTCAAATCTGAAGCTAACGTATTGTTGCTGGATGAGCCCACCAATGATATTGACGTTAATACACTGCGTGCGTTGGAAGAAGGTTTGGAAAACTTTGCAGGCTGTGCCGTTGTTATATCACATGACCGTTGGTTTTTGGACCGTATTTGTACTCATATCCTTGCATTTGAAGGTAACTCTGAAGTGTTTTTCTTCGAAGGAGGTTATAGTGAATATGAAGAGAATAAAAAGGCTCGTATGGGCAATGTAGAGCCCAAACGCATTCGCTATCGTAAACTTATGAATTAGAAAAATTGTCAGGTTTATGCAGCAAAATGAAAATTGCTGAGTCTAACATATAAGAGAATCAAGAGTGAATAAGAAGACATTTAGCTCTTGATTCTCTATTGTTGGAAATATAGGCGAAAAAACAAAAGAAGAGATGATCAAAATATTACGACTGAATGTATTGAAGAAGAGGGTGTTCTTTCTCCTTTTTTTGTCACTTGCTTATTGTACAATATATGCACAATCTTTAACTACTGTAAGGGGAACAGTTAAAGATGCTATTACTCATGAGAAACTTCCTTTTGTTACCTTTTCGTTTGATAAAACATCTATTGGCACTTTTTCGGATGAGGAAGGTGAATTCAGATTAAGTACACGAGGAACACAGTTGCTCGTCATAGCTTCATTGATTGGATATAAGACCGACTCGGTAAGAGTAACCTCGGGAAAGTCATCGACAATAGAAATTCTACTACAACCGGAGGATAAACAGTTGCAAGAAGTGATTGTGCGTCCTAAAAAAGAAAAATACTCTAAAAAGAACAATCCTGCTGTTGAGCTTATCAAGAAAGTTATAGCTCACAAAAAAGAGAATAATATTACGGCTCTCGACTATTATCAATATAAAGAATATGAACGTATATTCTTTGCCGTAAATGAGTATCGCCCTGATATGCCATTACTAAAAAAATATAAGTTTTTGCAAAATTATGCAGATACATCAATTATAGATAATAAGATAATTCTACCTCTTTCGGTACGAGAACGTATTTCGGATATATATTACCGCAAAGATCCTAAATCAGATAAACGTATCGTTAAAGGTTACCAGATCGGAGGTTTGGATAAGACATTCGATACAGAAGGTCTGGATGCTATGATAAAAGAAGTATTTAAGGATATATCCATTTACGATAATACAATCACACTCTTACTACATTCATTCGTTAGCCCTTTGAGTGAACATAGTTCTGTAAACTTCTACCGTTGGTACTTGTCCGATACAGTTACTATTGATAAAGACAGATATGTAAAATTAGATTTTGCACCCTTCAATTCTCGTGATATAGGGTTCACCGGAAATCTGTATATTTCGTTAGATAGTATGTATGCTGTTAAAAGGGCAGTTATAAGAACTCCAAAGAAAATGAACATTAATCTTGTTGATGAACTAGTCATTCAGCATGATTTTACAAAAACAGCAGACAATCATTGGATACCTAAAGAAGAGCGTATGGCAATTGACTTGTCGATGGTTAATGCCCTGAAATTCTATGTGGATAAGACTCGTACGTATGAAGACTTTGTTGAAAATAACCCGATTGACCCAGTCTTTGTAATGAGTGATCCTATTGCTTTCGAAAAAGATTATCTAAAAAGAGATAACCAGTTTTGGGCACAAAATCGTCCGCCCGAACATCAGAAAGATTATAAAATGGACGAGATGCTTGAGGATGTAAACAATGTCCTTCTTTTCAAAGTTCTATTGAAAGGCGGAGATATTTTGTCAACAGGCTATTTCCCGACAGCAAAGGATCCTGAAGAAAACAAACTTGAAATAGGTACAATTCCTACTTTTTATAGTTTTAATAAAACAGAAGGAAATAGATTTCGTGTGACATTAAACACAACAAAAAATTTACATCCCAATCTTTTTTTATATGGATATGGAGCATACGGTACACGTGACAATAAGTTTAAATATTATGGTGAGGCTACATGGGCTTTTAATAAAATAGAACGACACAAGGACGAATATCCTAAGAATAACTTGACAGTAGCTTACAAGTATGATATAAATACATTGGGGCAACGATATACTCAAGCAGAGAGAGATAATATTCTGATGTCTTTGCAGTCGTCAGGAAAAACAAAAACAACATACAATCGCCAGACTCAGGTGGCATGGGAGAAGGAATATTATGGCGGATTCTCTTTTAAATTAACGGGGCAAACTTTTGATGAACATCCTGCTGCCAATCTAGTTTTTCAGAAAATGGATGATGAAGGAGAGATTTATACTATAAATAATGTTCGGACAACAGAAGCTATGTTAGGATTGAGATATGCTCCTAATGAAAAATTTTTTCAACAACGTCGCAAAAGGCATCCCATCCCGTCCCCTCGTCTTGTCATGAATCTGACGCATACTTTGGCTTTGAAAGATGTGTTAGGTGGGCAATTTCATTACAATAAGACTTCTTTCTCTATCGATAAACAATTTTGGATTCCTCCTTATGGTAAACTTAAATTGACAGCTCAAGCTGAAAAAATATGGGGCGAAACTCCATTTCCATATCTGATAACGCCTAGTGCAAATAATTCATATACTATTCAGCGTGGCAACTTTTATTTGATAGAACCCCTTGAGTTTGTTCACGATTCACAAGTTTCGTGGGAAATTTATTATCATATGGAAGGATGGCTTTTTAATAGAATCCCTTTTCTTAAAGTTTTAAAATGGCGAGAAGTCTTAGGATTTAGAGGGTTCTTAGGCGAGTTGAGTAAGAGGAACAATCCGGCTTACAATCGTAATTTACTATTATTTCCACAGGAAACGTATGTAACTAAACATAATACTCCTTATATGGAATATAATATAGGAATAGAGAATATATTTAATATATTTCGTATAGACTATGTACGCAGAGTAAATTATCTGAACCATCCCAATATAAGCAAAGATGGTATAAGAGTTTCTTTTGAGTTGAGTTTTTAGACAGAACCAAGTATTCTCAGCAACATTTCCTGAGGATCTAAAGGGTTTTTCTTAGGGGGATTTTTGGGAACAAGCACTTTCAATCCCTTTGGTATAATCTCTACATGTATTTCTTTTCCCATTTCTACCGGATCTCCATCAATATGCATCACTCCGGCATGCTCTCGCTTGATTACAGCTTTGCTGGTCACAAGCTCTATCATTTTGTTATTCTCATCAATTTTCTTGGTGAATAGTTGTAATGATGTTTGTGGTATGTCCAATATGGAAAGCGGTTTGAGTATAGCCACATTCATCAGTCCGTCTTGTATATTTGCATGTGGGGCTATATGAGCATTGTATCCATATTGTGAAGCATTGGCACAAGTAACAACAAGAGCTTTATCTTTAATTGTACCTTCGGGGCATATTATTTCATAAGTCTGAGGCTTTTGTTCAAAGAATGTCTCCAACATATTCTTTAAATACATAAAAGAACCTCTGATTTTTTTGCCTTTTACCTTTGCTGCAACCTCGGCATCAAAACCGACTCCGCATGTGCAAAAGAATATGCGACCATTTACTTTTCCATAATCTATTTTGATGATATTCTCCTCGGAAATAACCTCTAATGCCTTTTTAGGCATAGTCGGTATATTCAGGTCACGACCCAATCCGTTGCCGGAACCCATTGGAATAATACCAAGAGCAGTATTAGAGCCTACTAAGGTGCGAGCTACTTCATTTACCGTCCCGTCTCCTCCAACAGCGATTACATAGTCGGCATTATCATCAATAGCCTGTTGTGCTATTTCCGAACCATGACCGGGATATCCGGTGATAAGGATATGGATATCGAAAGTACGTGCATCAAGAGCCTCTGCTATTTTTGCCGGCAAATTTTGTTTAGAAGAAGTGCCCGACACAGGGTTAATAATTACATATACTTTTTTCTTCTCGCTCATAGGTTACTGAGTAAATAGTTTGACATGCAAAAATAGTATATTAACATTCATAGACCAAATAATAAGATCATATTTCAGAATAGTAAGATAATCAGTTTTTAAGAATTGATTGACAAGAATACGGAAAAGATGCCATATCTTTGTGTTTATGATAATTAAATAGCTTGTGAATCATGCTAAATGAGATGGAAAAGGAGCAAATTGTCTCTTTAATAAAGAAAGAAGTAGTGCCGGCTATCGGATGCACTGAGCCGGTTGCAGTCTCCCTCTGTGTTGCAAAAGCAACTGAAATATTGGGAACTCGACCAGAAAAGATAAATGTATTCTTGAGTGCCAATGTACTTAAAAATGCTATGGGGGTAGGAATTCCCGGTACTAATATGGTCGGATTACCCATTGCAGTTGCTTTAGGTGCTCTCATTGGACGCAGCGAATATGGATTGCAAGTTTTGAAAGATCTGAAAAAAGAAGATGTTGAAGTAGGAAAACAATATATCGAAGAAAAACGAATCAATATATCGTTGAAAGAAGATGTAAAAGACCTGCTTTATATAGAGGTACATTGCCTGAATGGAAGTGATGAAGCCACTGCTATAATAAGGACTACTCATACTAATTTCTCATACATAGCAAAGAATAATGAGATAATCAAAGTTTCAGAAAATGAGAATTCAAAAGAATCGGAAGAAGTTGAGATTCAATTAACCTTTGATAAAGTCTTCCAATTTGCAACTAGTGCATCTTTATCCGATATTGAATTTATTCTTCATGCGGCAAAGTTGAATAGAGAAGCATCTGAACTTTCAGCAAAGGGCAATTACGGACATAATGTTTCTAAAACAATGACAGGTACATTGGGTAAGCAAATATTCGGAGACTCTATTCTCTCACACATGATGTCATATACAGCCGCAGCATGCGATGCCCGTATGGATGGGGCAATGATTCCCGTGATGAGTAATTCGGGAAGTGGAAATCAAGGAATAACGGCAACATTGCCGGTGTTAACCTATGCCGAAGAAACTAATAGTTCTGAAGAAAGCCTTATAAGAGCATTAATTCTCAGCCATCTGTGTGTTATCTATATCAAACAAAAGTTAGGACGATTGTCTGCTTTGTGTGGTTGTGTTGCTGCCGCAACAGGGGCTAGCTGTGGCATAACATATCTGATGGGAGGAGACTATAATCAGATTACATTTGCCGTCAAAAATATGGTTGGCAATATAACAGGTATGATATGCGACGGAGCAAAACCCAGTTGTGCATTAAAGATATCGAGTGGAGTATCCACAGCCGTACTGTCTGCTATCATGGCAATGGAGCATAAAGTTGTTTCTTCCCTTGAAGGTATAGTTGATGATGATGTAGATAAGACAATTGAGAATCTAACAAGTATAGGAGCACAGGGTATGAAAGAAACCGATAAGATGGTGCTGGATATAATGACACACAAGAAATAGTATCTATTCAAAGTAATTTAAAGTAAAAAAGCGGCTCGTATGAACCGCTTTTTTACTTTATATAATTTTAAATTAAATCCAACGAACAAAAGCAAAGTCCATTCGGTGAGCCATATCTTTATGTTTAGGAAACACACGGAATGCAAAATTGCATAATCCCGGTATTCTGGCTTTTGAATCAAGCTCATAATAGATCTTCGAACCCTCTTGTTTCACCACTTTAAATTCTTGTGTAGATACAAACTTGTTTATCTTCTTGTCTGAGTCATATTCAGTCAATACACACTCTACACCAAGATCTCCGAGCATATTTTTCTTGTCGATAACAACCTCAGCGACCATATTTTCACCTTCGGTAAGATTTGAAGAAGTAAGGGCATTACCGTCTTTTATATCTTGACCATTGAATGTTAACTTTTCGACAACAAAATTATCCCAATTAGCAGCAGTATCTTCTTTCCATGCAGCCAATTCTTTTGCTTTGGTATAATTGCCTGAAGTAACAAGTTTTATACGTTCCTGTTCCGGCTTGTAGAAATTATTGATATAATCGTCAATCATTCTCTTTGTCGTATATTCGGGAGCAATATGTGCAATTGAATTTTTTACATACTGTATCCATTCAGGAGAATATCCCTTCGAATTACGCGCATAATATAATGGAATGATTTCATTTTCAAACATCGAATATATTTCCGAAGCATCTAATTCATCCTGATAAGCCTGATTGGTATAAGTCCGTTTTTCGGTCAATGCCCAGCCGGCGTCATCTCTATAACCCTCATACCACCATCCGTCTAATACCGAAAAGTTTAGAACTCCATTCATTTCAGCTTTTTCGCCTGATGTTCCCGATGCTTCCAACGGGCGAGTAGGGGTGTTGAGCCAAATATCAACTCCTGATATCAGGCGCTTAGCCAAACGCATATCGTAGTTTTCTAAGAATATAATTTTTCCAAGAAATTCCGGACGACGAGATATTTCAACAATTTGTTTGATCAAGCCTTGTCCGGCTCCATCAGCAGGATGCGCTTTACCTGTATATAAGAATTGAATAGGATATTTTTCATTGTTCACGAGTTTTGACAATCTATCAAGGTCTGTGAATAACAAATGTGCTCGTTTGTAGGTTGCAAAACGACGACCGAATCCAACGAGAAGTGCATCAGGGTTGATCTTATCCACAATGTTGAATATAGCAGATGGAGCTTTCTGATTCTTAATCCATCCTTCTTTCATTTGTTCTTGCACATAGCTTATCAGACGTCTTTTCATTGCCATGCGCAGTTTCCAAATCTCAGCATCAGGGACACTATATATATTATCCCATATCTCGTGGTTAGATTGATCGTTATAAAAATTTTTGTCGAAAGTTTTTTCATACAATGTCTTCATCTCCTTTGCTGTCCATGTCGGCATATGTACTCCATTAGTTACATGACCTACATGTAATTCTTCAGCAAAATAGCCCGGCCATATAGGTTGAAACATTTCGCGGGAAACAATGCCATGCAGATAACTTACACCATTAGCTTCGAGACAAGTATTAAGAGCGAAGACACTCATACTGAATTTTTCTCCACTACCGGGATGCTCACGTCCCATATCTACAAATTCTTGCCACGAAATACCTAATCTTGCGGGATAGCTGCCCATGTATTTTCCTAAAAGACCTTCGTCGAAGTAGTCGTGTCCTGCCGGAACGGGTGTATGTACTGTATAAAGTCCGGAAGCGCGAACAACTTCTAGTGCTTGATTGAATGTCAAACCTTCTCCTTCAATAAGGTCTAGTAGACGTTGTACATTGATCAGAGCAGCATGTCCTTCATTACAATGATAAATTTCTTTCTTTATACCAAGTTTATTCAATAGAAGGATACCTCCTATTCCTAACAAATATTCTTGTTTTAAACGGTTTTCCCAGTCTCCACCATATAGTTGGTGAGTGATAGGTCGGTCAAATTCGCTATTCAAATCTATGTCTGTGTCAAGTAGATATAAGCTTATACGACCTACATTTACTTTCCAAACATTGGCATATATGTCTCTGTCAGGATATGGTACAGCCAATATCATTTGGTTACCATCTTCGTTCAATACGGGGTCGATAGGTAATTCACCGAAATTCTGAGGCTCATAATTAGCTACCTGCTGTCCGTCAGGAGAGATAGATTGAGTGAAATATCCATAACGATATAAGAATCCGACTCCGGTCAGGTTGACATGGCTGTCGCTGGCTTCTTTCAGATAGTCGCCTGCTAATACTCCGAGTCCTCCTGAATATATTTTCAAAACATGGGAAAAGCCATATTCCATACTAAAGTATGCAACAGAAGGTTTTTTTGAGTCGAACGGTTCGGATATATATGATTCAAAATTCTTTATTACACTATTCACCTTGCTCATCAAGGTAGAGTCTTTAAGAATTTCGGCAATTCTTTCATAAGAGATTTTCTGTAATAGAATTACAGGATTGTGTTCAGTTTTTTTCCACAACTCAGGATCGAGTTCTGCAAAAAGATCTGTTGCATCGTTGTTCCACACCCACCAAAGGTTGTGTGCCATTTTTTCCAAAGGCAACAATTCTTTAGGCAAATTTACTTGTGTATACGTACTTCTCCATGATGGAGAGTTAGAATAACTCGCTTTAATTCTCATAAATATTTTATTTAAAACTATAAGATTCCGTTTATTTTAGTAAGATAGTAATTTTTAATTGTTCAGACACAAATGCGTATTTACAAATATAATGTCCTTTAAATATTTAAACCTAACTTTTACTAGCTTAGCATTGCTGCAAAAACTGCAATCGTTTGCATAATCAGATCACAAACTGCGCTCCTCGGCTTTATGAAGTGCTATGTCGTAAGCCTCTTCATAGTATTTATAGAAATGTGCCCAGTCGGCAAGGTTAGCTCGGTCTAAAGCCGCCTGACGCAGTATTTTTTCTTGTTCGCTGCTCTTGGTTGTCATTTCAAAAACACGGTTGCATATTTCCTCCGATACTTCTATAAAGTTATAGTCGTCACGGGTAATGACTTCTGCTCCGTCATCCATGCCTCTTTCATCACCCATCTTTCTCATCCATAAACCAAATCCTGCTAATGAAGTGGTTATGGTAGGTACGGAGAATGCAATACTTTCGTGCGGGGTATATCCCCAAGGTTCGTAATAGGATGGAAAGACTGTGACGTCAAGACCGATCAGCAAATCATAGTATGTCATATTAAAGATGCCATCATCACCATTCAGATAAGAAGGTACAAAAATGATTTTTACTTTATCCTCTTTCTTATTCTGCATTTTCAGATAGGATATCTGATTAAGTACAGAATCATTGTTCATATTATGTAACCAATGTGTTAACCAAGGATAGCTTAGAGGTGCAAGAGGAGTCTTTTTGAGATGAATGCGATCTCTCAGGTCGGAACGTGAACCACTAGTCCAAGCCGGAACCATAATAAATGCAATTACATCTTTTTCTAATTGTTTTATTTGTTCGAGTCGGTGCATTGCATCTACAAATACATCGATTCCTTTATTTCTGTATTCGTAGCGACCACTGGTTGCAACAAGAAGGGCATCTTGTTCTATATCGTAGCCAAAAAGCTTTTCGGCTACATTTATTAGTGTCTTTCGGGCAGTAATACGTTTGCGTTCGTGGTCGTCTCGCTGAGGTATAAAATCTTTTTCAAATCCATTAGGCGTTACCAATGGTTCGCGACCAAGTAGTTGGCGACATTCTCTGGCTGTTATATCGCTCACCGTAGTGAAGCAATCGACTTGCTGTGCTGCAGTTTTTTCGACCGAATGTTTAGCTTCCATATTTAGTTCTCTTGCCATCTGGTCGCTGTCATAAGCTGCAAGGTAGTTGTATAACGGTTTGCCGTTTCCGGCTATCGAACGCCCTATTGACGTAGCATGGGTAGTAAAAACAGTGCCCACTTTAGGCAATCGGTCTTTTATATAAAGAGCCCCCATACCCAGCATCCATTCATCAAAGTGAGCGATTACTTTTTTCGAATCCAGCTTGTAGTATTTATAAAAACTTTCAATAACCACTCCCGAGGCAAAGGCAAACATACAAGAGTCGTCATAATCGCCATAAGCATGTAAGGAGTCTACTCCAAACTTATGCCACATGTCTCCGTATATTAAGTCTTTAGCAGGATAAAACTGGCGAAAGGAAACTAATACAACTATCGGATTTCCGGGTATGTCCCAGCGTCCGACACGTATATCTATTTTATCTTGTTCTACAGCGACACTTTTCCAGTCGGCTAATAGATTTTGATCTTCTTTGAACCAAGGACTTTCATCTTCTTCCCATACATCGGGGCCAATGAAGATTACTTTATCCTTGTGTGCTTCCTGCATCGATTTTGCTTTAGTTGATAGAACGGTATATATTCCGCCGACCTTGTTGCAAACCTCCCAGCTGGCTTCGAAAATGTACTCTGGTTTGTAGCTCTGTTTTGCCATAAGTTTATAAGTATCTTTGATTGAAGTGCGAGTCCTAAATTATATTAAGTTGAAGATAAATAAAAATTTTCAGTATCTTTTTTAGTACCTTTACCTCATCTTTATGAATAACAAAGATAGTAAAGATACGAAACCTTTTAAAATAAATTCATTATGAGTAGTAAGCGTAATCTTAAAAAATATATAAATCAAACAATGGACTTACTTTATGTAGATTGTTTGTTTTACAAATTGTTTGTTGTAGATGCTGACAAAGAGGCTGCAAATAAAGTTATGACAGAAATCTTGGAAGAACGAGACTCTTTACGTAAAAGAGTAAATATAACTGAAGGCAGAGAGGTTAAAGGTAGGGTGAAGGCGTATTACAAGAAACTGAGAGCCGATATTAGAGAGAAATCGAATAAAATAGCTAAAGATATAGCTTCTTTGGGATAATGAAGTGGTTATCTAATTTAATACTCAAAGTTAGTGGTTGGAAAATTGTAGGTGGTGCAGATTTACCCCAGAAATGTGTTATATGCGTTGCTCCACATACCAGTAATTGGGATCTACCTTTAGGACTTATTATATATAGTTCTATGGGGCGTAAGGCTTCTTTTCTGATAAAGAAAGAATGGTTCTTTTTTCCGATGAACATTATTTTCAAATCATTAGGAGGTATTCCGGTGGATAGATCCCGAAAAACATCTCTGACCGATCAAATGACTGAGATATATGAAAAGAGGGATAGCTTTCAGTTGGCTATTACGCCTGAGGCAACCCGAAAATTAAATACTGAATGGAAAAAGGGTTTTTATTTTATTGCTCTTGCAGCCAAAGTTCCGATTGTTGTAGCTGCCTTTGACTATAAGAAGAAGGAAGCAATATTTAAGACTGTTTTTTATCCGACAGGAGATGCTGATGCTGATATAGAAGTAATAAAGTCATATTACAAAGATGTGACAGCAAGGCATCCTCAAAATTTTTCTTTATAAAACTGTGGATATACTGCAAGATCAATCATTGAGAATTAGTCTCGCGCAATATGATATTGTATGGGAAGACAAAGCTGCTAATCTTGATTACATTTATAATGCAATCGTTTCTGTAGCTGGTAAGACTGATATTGTAGTGCTTCCCGAAATGTGTACAACCGGATTTTCGATGAATAGCCGAAGCCTAGCCGAACCTAATGATGGCGTTGCTATGCGCGAAATTAAGAAATGGTCTCAAGAATATGATGTAGCTGTTTGCGGTAGTTTTATTGCAAAGGAGCAGGAGGCTTTTTTTAACAGAGGTTTTTTTATTACTCCCGATGCTGAATATTTTTATGATAAACGACATTTGTTTAGAATGGGAAACGAGCCGAAATCTTTTTCGGCAGGAAACGATCGTTTGATTTTTGAGTATAAAGGATTTAATATCTGTTTGCTCATTTGTTATGATCTGCGTTTTCCTATTTGGGCTCGAAATGTAGATAATTCCTACGATTTACTTATTTATACTGCCAATTGGCCGGCATCTAGAGCCAAAGTATGGAATACCCTACTTACTGCACGGGCTATAGAGAATATGAGCTATGTGTGCGCAGTAAATAGAATTGGCCGAGATGGTAATGGATTGGAGTATACAGGTGATTCTAAACTTATAAATGCTAAAGGGGAGGATATAATCTCTATCGAGCAAAATAAGAGCCATATAGAGACTGTATGTATATCAAAATCCGAATTAGAACGATTTAGAGAGAAATTTCCAGTGTGGAAAGACGCTGATGAGTTCAAATTATTATAATTTTATTATTTAAATAAAACACTAAACTTATGAAACGTATTTTAATTTTAGTAGCATTCGTCGCTACAATAGCTACGTTAATGTCAGGATTACAGAGCTGTAAATCTGTAAAAGGCATTGATAAATCAGAATTAGCCGGAGATTGGATTCTTAATTCCTTGAACGGAGAAGATGCTAAATCTGCATTTAGTAATAGAATTCCGCATTTTCAATTTGATTTCGAAAACAACACTTTAGTAGGGAATGGAGGTTGTAATAACTTTTCAGGTAGTTTTACTTTGACTCCTGAAAATAAAATATCTGCACCAGCTCTTATTTCTACCCGTATGGCTTGTTTAGATGGTAATAAAGAACCTCAGTTTCTACAAGCATTATCAACACCAAATCTTGTTCTTTCTTTAGATAAAGACAATGTGTTGTCATTCTCTAAAGATAAAGGGGTTGTACTTCAATTCGTTAAAGGAATGGTACCAGTCGAATCAGCAGCTATTGATGCTGAAGCATTATCAGGAGTATGGACATTGTCATCTATGGCAGGCGAGGATATATCTGTATTATTTTCAATGGGAACTCCTACAATAGAGTTTTTGCCGGAAAACAGAGTTTCAGGTAATGCCGGTTGCAATATTTATAGAACATCTTATACTCAAGATGGAAATACATTAACTTTTGGTCTTGTAATGCTTACCAAAAGAGCATGCCCTAGTTTGAAAGGTGAAGGGTTATTTACTTCATTGTTTTCAACTCCGTTTCAAATACAATTGAATGGAGATAAGTTGACTTTTCTTAAAGATGGGAATATGGTACTTGAATTTACAAAAGGCGTAGAGAAATAATTCTATTTGAAGATATACGAAAAGGGTTGCGTAAATAAATGGAGACATTGTCCATGGTATTGTGTAAATAAAACTAATGGGCAGTATCGTAAAATAGCCTTACGTCATTTATTTGTGGTGAGCCAAATTGGGGCAAACTAACTTTTGGGATTTTAAGAAGAAAATCCAAAAAGTTATATACGTATACTAGAGCTTTAGTTAAAAGAATCAATTAATCTCTATTTGTCTTCAAGTCTGCTTTGTAATTCTTGAATTTTTTTCTCTTGCTCAATCACATACAAAGTTAATTCTTCAATCTTTTGTAATAGTTTAATTTGTATATTATTTACATTCAAGCCATTCTCTTGCATTTCTTTTTCAGATGGAATATCAGGCAAATGTTGATTCTCTTTTACAAATTTTTCAACTTCGAATAAAGGCTTTAAATTATAATCAGGTTTAAATACAAAATCTGCACCTTTATTAACTTTTATTTCTACTTCATCAGCTATAATTTTACCCCTAACATCTAGCTCTGATTGAGGATTGTCTGTATTGATTCCAATCAATCCTGCTGTACTGACTAAAAGAATATTTTTCCAAGGTCTTCCTTCAAAATGGTGAAATCCTACACAAAATTTATCTCCCCATTCATCTCCAATATTAACTCTTAATTCAGAATAATATTGTACTGTATTATATCGAGCCATCCATATAGGATCTGTATTGTCATTTGTATGACCGAAATACAATTTTTTACCATATTGACCGATGGGAGTCGTAACAAGGTCTCCTGTCTGTAAGTACAGATTCTCTTGAAGTATTAAGGGGACTTTTATTACCTCATTCTGTGCATAACAGATGAAGGTTACTATGTATAAAATAGATAATGTAAAAAGTTTTTTCATATTATTATATTCTTTATAAAGATTCCTTTTGGGAGTATATTTCAGCTATTGTATCTGATTCATATACATGATATCCGACTGTGTTTTCTTGTGCAATACGAAACATAGCGTAGGCTACTTTCTTTATATCTATAGCACGATATTTTTTTAGTTTTCCTATAAAGAATATCGAGAAAATTTTCATTAAGAATTCTATTGTTTTTTCTCCCAATCTGAATTCTTTCCTATTTCCTAACAATAAAGATGGTCTAAATACAGAAATAGATTGAAAAGGTAGCTTTCTTAATTCATCTTCACATCTACCTTTAGTTCTAAGATAAAAATTGTTGGATTTAGGATTTGCTCCTAATGATGATATAATCGAATATTGTTTTACTCCTCTTCCGGCAGCCACCCTTGCAAATTGTATGGGGTATGCCAAATCTACTTTTTCAAAAGCCTCTTCGGTTCCGGCTTTCTTTATAGTTGTACCCATGCAGCAAAACATATCATTGCCTTCTATTAATTCTTCATACGATTCGGGATCAGCAAAGTCCACCACATGTTGAACTAATTTAGGATGAGATATTTTTGTTTCTTTCCTCACAAAGCTAATCACTTTTTCGTAAACATTACTCGATAGCAATGTTTTCAATAATTGTGAACCTGTAAGGCCTGTACTTCCTATAATAATTGCTGTTTTTGCCATTTCTACTTTTTGATTTCTACGGATGCTAGGTCTTGAGTTGGGAACAAGTAATAAAAAGAGATTCAAATATAAGAATTTATTCTAAATCAACAACAGTAATACCTGTTCCACCAAATTGTACGTGCTCATCTTGGTAGTTGCTCACACTCGGTATAGATTGCAAATAATCTCTTATTATTTGTCGCAAAGCACCTGTGCCTGTACCGTGCAGTATTCTTACACGGGAAACGCCGACAAGGATAGCATCATCTATAAAATACATAACTGCCTGCAATGCTTCATCTCCGCGCATGCCTCTTACATCTATATCTAGCTTAAAGTTGAGCTTCTTTTCGCGCATGTCGCTACCCGAAACAGTATTTATCGGATTGTTCTTACTCTCTTTCTTTATTTGATTTTTACTTACATATTCCAACGATTCTAACTTTGCAGTCGACTTTATCATTCCCAAAGCTACAATAGCATTACCTTTTTGGATATCTACAACCTGACCGATAGATACTTGTCCTTTTATTCTGACATTATCTCCAATGCTAATCTTATTTTGTTTTATTTCTTTCGGAGCATCATCTTGTTGTTTCTTTCGCTTATCCTTTTCTTTCAGCTTTTGTAATTTACGCGAGATTTTATTGTCTGCCAGATTATCTTCGTTTGCCAGTTGCTCTTTAAATTTGCTTAAAGTAAGTCTCGCCTCCTTCGTTTTTTCTTTGTCAGCCTGAGCCTCTTTGATAGTACGTATCGTATTCTCTATTTTAGCATTGGCTTCTGCCAAAAGTTTCTCTGCATCAGCCTTTGCTTGTCGCACTATTTCTTTCCTTTGTTTTTCAAAAGATAAAAGATCAGTTTCATAACTTTCTGTTATTTCTTCGAGCCGCTTTTCTTTTTGCCTAACATTTTGCCTTTTTGTTTCCCAATAACGCTTGTCTCTGACTATATCTTGGAGATATTTATCCATATTGATATAATCGCTTCCTACTATATCCGAAGCATCAGCGATAACATCTTCCGGCAAACCTATTTTCCGTGCAATTTCTATGGCAAACGAACTTCCCGGATTTCCTATCGAGAGGGTGAACAATGGTTGCATAAGGTGTCGGTCGTAGAGCATAGCTCCATTGATGACTCCTTTATGCTCATTTGCAAAATGTTTTAGGTTCTGATAGTGAGTTGTGATAACCCCGAATGCACCTTTTTCGTTAAACCTTTTCAACAGAGATTCTGCAATTGCTCCACCTATCTGAGGTTCGGTTCCTCCTCCAAATTCATCAATCAGAAGAATTGTTTTATTGTCACAATTTTTGACGAAGAATTTCATGTTTGTCAGGTGTGAACTATATGTACTTAAATCGTTTTCGATAGACTGTTCGTCACCTATATCTATAAATATATGATCGAATATTCCGACTTTAGATCGTTCGTCCAATGGAATTGGCAATCCGCATTGGATCATATATTGAAGCAGCCCGACTGTTTTTAAACATACTGATTTTCCTCCGGCATTGGGTCCGGATATGATCAGTAACCGATTGTCTTCTTCCAGCTCTATATCAAGAGGCACAATTGTTTTATTCTGTTTTCGGTGCGAGATAAAGAGTAAAGGATGCTTAGCTCCATACCATCTTACTATTTGTGTATTTTCAAGAGATGGATTTATCGCTTCTATGTCGATGGCAAATGTAGCCTTGGCTCTTATGAAATCTATCATTGCCAGAAACTCGTAAGATTGTACTATCTCCGGCACCAGAGGTCGCAATATATCTGTAAAGGCGATAAGAATTTTTATTATTTCCCTGCGTTCCTCACTTTCAAGCTCCCTAACTCTGTTGTTTGCTTCCACAACCTCTGCCGGTTCTATAAATACCGTTTTGCCCGATGCTGATTCGTCATGCACAATCCCTTTTATTTTTCGCTTAAATGCCGGTGCAACAGGAATTACTAAGCGACCATCGCGCATGGTTGGAGTCACATCTTTCTCGACAAGCCCTTCGCTTTGAGCTGTGCGTAATATTGCATTCAGATTCTTTGAAATACTGCTAGATATATGTGCTATCTCTTTTCGAATTCGGCTCAATTCGGGTGATGCATTGTCTTTGATCCGTCCGAATTTATCTAAGATACCATCTATTTGAGTTATCAATTGTGGAAAAATTACAACCTCTCCGGCTAATATATATAGATGTGGATATGGTGTGTTTTCTTCATCCTCTTTTTTTAGAAAAAGAACAATTTCCTTGATTGTTTGCAACGAGCGGCGTAGATCGAACAAGGCACTTTCATCTATCCATGTTCCCGCTATACGTATGCTTCGTAGAGAGTCACGTACATCGAGAAAGTAATTGGTCGGAAAGTCATTTTCTTCTTGTATGATGCGAATGAATTCATTCGTTTGAGATAGACTTTCTTTTATATCGGTATAGGATGAAGAAAATGTCATGTCTGACACTTTTTCTTCTCCTAAAGGGCTTAAACATTTGGCTGTTAAAAATTGTCTTATTTTATCAAATCCGATTTTGGACTCGAAATTTTCAGGATAAATCACGTTGTACTATCTTTTTTTGTTTGCAAAGATAATCATTTTGGCAGTAGTAAATATTATTTGTATCCTACAATTAAATGACCCAAAATTTGTGAAACAAAAACAAAATCGTAATTTTGTGAACAGATATTTATAGTCTAAAAGTTCTGATTTTGAAGTCTTTTTAGAGCCAAAACTTTTGATTGTCATGTTATTACTCTTTTATATTTTGTGCTTTGTATTATCATCGGGCAATTGTAAATATTTAATAATAAATTCTTACTAAAGTTATAATATTATTATATGATTTTATAAATAAAACCAATGCGATAGAGTTACAATTCGGATATATTGGGCATTTATTACTCCGACAATGGTTCTTATTATTGAATAACATTTCTTTTGTTACTGCTTGGGAAAGTAGTCTGAAGATTGGCCGTTGTAGTATAAACTCTTGAGCATTGGTTTTTTTATTTTAGATTCTTACTACAATGGTTTTGGGATGGCTTATAGCCATGGATTTTAATATCCATTTTATATTCATTCTAAATAATGCATGTGTAAATAAGGTGCTTTTTTCTAAAAAAATATGCATCTTTGCATTTCAAATAATAAAATAATATAAGTATGCTTTTATCTGATCTGAAAACAGGTGAGAAGGGGGTTATTGTTAGAGTTAATGGGAGTGGTGCTTTCCGTAAACGTATTTTGGAAATGGGTTTTATTAAAGGTAAGACTATTAAAGTAATCCTGAATGCTCCATTGAAAGACCCTATCAAATATAAAGTAATGGATTATGAAGTTTCACTGCGACGCAGTGAGGCAGGGCTTATTGAAGTTACTTATCCCAACGCTAATCCTACGAAAGATATACAGACTGCGTCTTCAATCGACCCTTTTTATTCAGAGCCTGAAGATGATCAGAATGGAGATAGTGTTTCTTCCGATGCGCATAATCATCAAGAAGCCCGCAAGAAAGTGATATCAGTCGCTTTGGTTGGAAATCCAAATGCAGGAAAGACTTCCTTGTTCAATATTGCTTCGGGTGCACATGAGCATGTTGGTAACTATGGAGGTGTGACTGTAGATTCTAAAGAAGGACGCTTTAAGCATGGTGGCTATCTTTTCAAAATTGTAGACTTACCCGGTACTTATTCTCTTTCGGCATATACTCCGGAAGAATTGTATGTTAGACAGAATATCGTAGAGGAAAAGCCCGATGTTGTTATTAATATTGTGGCAGCCTCGAACTTGGAACGAAATCTTTATCTTACTACCGAACTGATAGATATGGAAGTGCCTGTTGTTATGGCATTGAATATGTATGATGAATTGACTAGTAGCGGTAGTGAATTTGATTATCATAAGCTATCTAAGATGATAGGGATACCTATGGTTCCCACAGTGGCTAAGACCGGAGCCGGTATTGGGGATTTGTTTGATGCTGTAATTCGAGTTTACGAGCAAGAAGAACCTATTGCCCGAAAAGTACATATATATTATGGAAATACAATAGAAAATTCGATCAGCAAATTAAATATTCAAATAGAGAAGCTAAAAGATGTAGATCTTGCATTTCCCCGTCGTTATGTTGCCATTAAATTGTTGGAGAAAGATAAAGATATTGATACATATGTCTCTATGTTGCCCGATAAGGATAAGGTTTTTGAAATTCGGGATGCTGAAGTAAAATATATAGAAGATACTCTCAAAGAAGATACAGAATCAGCATTGACTAATGCAAGATATGGTTTTATTGCAGGAGGATTGAAAGAAACATTAAAGGAAAAAATAAACGAATCGGAGAAGACTCGTTTTATAGATTCTCTTGTCACTAACAAATATTTAGGCTTCCCTCTTTTTTTCTTCTTCATGTGGGTTATGTTTGAGTGTACATTCCGTTTGGGAGCTTATCCTATGGAGTGGATAGAG
Organism: Dysgonomonas sp. UBA5412; assembly: GCA_002409595.1. Lineage (GTDB taxonomy): Bacteria > Bacteroidota > Bacteroidia > Bacteroidales > Dysgonomonadaceae > Dysgonomonas. Next base: position 147,612 of record DHNQ01000001.1, on the reverse strand, counting down.
AGTGGTGTGGGTTTGTTGGGTGATTATATTAGAGGTACAATGCCGGAAGGTATGCTGAAAGATTTGATTGTTGACGGAATTATTGGTGGAGTTGGAGGTGTAATTGTTTTCCTTCCCAATATCTTAATTCTGTATGCTTTTATTTCCTTTATGGAAGATTCGGGGTATATGGCGAGGGCGGCTTTTATAATGGATAAGGTTATGCACAAGATGGGCTTGCATGGCAAATCGTTTATTCCTTTAGTAATGGGATTTGGTTGTAATGTACCTGCTATATTGGCCACCCGTACCATAGAGAGTCGTAATAGTCGAATGATAACAATGCTTATCAATCCTTTCATGTCTTGTAGTGCGCGCTTACCGGTTTATTTATTGTTTGCCGGAGTTTTTTTTAAAGCATATGCCGGATTTGTTTTATTTGGACTTTACTTTACCGGTATATTAATTGCTGTTTTGTCAGCGAGACTCTTCAAGCGATTTTTATTCCCGAAGGAGGATATGCCTTTTGTTATGGAATTACCCCCATATCGCATGCCTACAGTAAAGGCAGTGTCAATACACATGTGGGATAAATCGAGACAGTATTTGAGGAAAATGGGAGGTGTGATTCTTGTAGCTTCCATTATTATTTGGTTTTTAGGGTATTTCCCTCAGGATAAAGAAAGGGAGGCTTATTTTGATGATAAAATAGCTCAGGTAGAGGCTCAAGCAAGTACTAATGGTATGGATATATCTCATAAAGCATCTTTAATAGAAGAAATTGAAGACAAACGAAATATTGCTCATCAGGAAGGATCCTATATAGGTCGAGTGGGAAAGACAATCGAACCTGTGATGCGACCTTTAGGTTTTGATTGGAAAATTAGTATAAGCCTGCTCTCGGGAATGGCAGCAAAAGAAGTTGTTGTTAGTACCTTAGGGGTTTTATATACAGGAGATCCAGAAAATCAAGAATCTTTAGAGGCTCGATTAGTGAATGAGTCGTATGCAGATGGAGCCCCTGTATTTACACCACTGGTTGTTGTCAGTTTGCTACTTTTTGTGCTGATTTACTTTCCTTGTGTCGCAACTATTGCTGCAATTAAAGAGGAATCAGGTTCTTGGAAGTGGGGTATGTTTAGTGTTATTTATACTACCTTACTTGCATGGATTGTATCGTTTCTAGTGTATCAAATAGGTGTTTTATTCTAGATTACTTGTCTTTTTGAGATATTTTTATCTTATAAGATATCTTCATGTTATATTTTTGAGAAAAGAGCAATAATCTATTGCTCTTTTCTATTTATTTATAAAAACACTAAGAATAAGTGTTAAAAAGAAAGTTTTTAATAGACTTTACTCTTCTTTTGGATCTTCTTTGGTTCTCTTTACCTAGATATTATCTATCAGAATGATATGAAATGGCCTGTAATTTACAGATGACCTCTTGTTTTTATATATTGTTGACTGTTAATGCTTTCAAATTGACAAATTTTGGATAATTTCACTCAAAGTTTTTTTATTCGTGAAAAATGCCTAAATTTGCATCTTAGAAAGCAAACTGATGCTAAAAGCTCAATAATAGCATCAAAATGTTAAAAGGATGTTTTTCTTGAAGAAATTGTTTTTAATTTTAATAAAGTAGTGTTTGTATGAAGAAAAGAGTGATGTTGACTTTATCCTGCTTATTTTTAAGCATTGGATTTATCGTAGCACAAACAACTAAGGCTTCAGGTACCGTTGTTGATGATAACGGCGAGCCTGTTATTAGTGCTTCAGTCGTAGTGAAAGGTACCACAGTTGGTACTGTGACCGACTTGGATGGAAAGTTTTCTATTAATGTGCCGGATGGTAAAAATACATTAGTATTTACATTAGTAGGTATGAAATCTGTAGAAGCAAAAGCAGCTTCGAATATGGATATTGTTATGGGTAATGATGATCATATTCTGAGTGATGTTGTTGTTACAGGATATGGAGTAACAAAAAAAGCAGCCTTTACCGGAGCTGCGGCAACTATTAATCAGGCTAATATTGAAGCTCGAAACGATGCGAATGCTATTAAGGCTTTGGATGGTGTTGTTCCTGGACTTCAGATGAATGTAGGGTCTGGACAGCCTGGAGCACCTGCGAATATTTTTATTCGTGGGCGTAACTCTATAAACTCAGGCACACAACCTCTTTATGTTATTGACGGAATTCCGATTTCTACAGATGTGGTTGGCACTCGTAAGAGTGAAGGACAAGAATTAAGCCCATTATCTACATTAAGTTCTTCAGATATTGAAAGTATTACAGTCTTAAAGGACGCAACTGCAACATCTATTTATGGAGCAAGAGCAGCTAATGGTGTTATTGTGATAACAACAAAGACAGGTAAGAGTGGAAAACCAACAGTTAATTTTACAGCTAAATTGGGTTTTGAAACTAGACCTTCTTTAAATGGAAATTATAAACTAGTAAATAGAGATAAAAATATTGAATTAGCAACAGAGGCTCTTCTAAATAACTATAAGCAATATGGAGCTAATTCTACAGTTAATAAATATAATGTTAGTGAAAAATTAAATCTGCCTTACACATCTAGTGGAATGAAAGATTTTTACGCTTGGTACACAGGTTGGGATTTGAATAATGATACTAATTGGTATGATGAAGTTACTCGTACTGGTATGATTCAAGAATATGGTTTGGATCTACAAGGTGGAGCACAGAGCGCAACAGCTCCTAAATATTTTTTATCATTTAACTATTTAAATAATGAATCTTTTATAATAGGGAAAGATTTAGAACGTTACTCTTTCCGTCTTAATATTGATCAGTCCCCATCTAAGTTTGTTAAATATGGTTTGAATACCAATTTGTCTTTGACTGAAACGAATATGGGAGCAGGCGGTGGATATTTTACTGACCCTATTACTCAGGCTTATATGCAATCTCCTTTAACTCCGGTTAAAGATGAAAAAGGAGACTGGAATTTTGATACTATAAATGGATATAATCCAGTAGCCCAAAGAAGTGAGAAAGGGGATAAAAATACTCAAAAACAATATAGAGCAATTGTTGCTCCTTATCTGCAATTGAATTTTACAGAAGAGTTAACATTTACTTCTCGATTTGGTGCTGATATTTATTATATGGATGAATTTGGATATTGGTCTTTTTTACAACCTCAAGGTAGTGATATGAGAGGTATGGGAGAAAACACTAGTTCTACTAGAACTTTGTTGACAATAACAAATACCTTGAATTATATGAAGACATTTAATGATAAGCACAATTTAAATGTTTTGTTAGGTCAAGAAGGACAGAAAACTTCTTTAAAGGAAGCTTATTTGTCTGCATCTAATTATCCTGTAGATTATTTAAATTCAGTATCTAACGCTGCAGTACCGGGTTCGGCTTCTACTCTTAAAAATGAATTAGTCCTAAATTCGTATTTTACAAATGTCCAATATGATTATATGTCTAAATATTATTTATCCGGAAGTTTCCGTTACGATGGATCTTCTCGATTTGGTTCAGATAATAGATGGGCCCCATTTTGGTCAATTGGAGCAAAATATAGATTGACAGGAGAAGATTTTATGGCTTCGACTGCAGAATGGTTAAACAATGTGAACTTGCGAGCAAGTTATGGTACCACAGGTAATCAAGAAGTTGGACGAGTTGGTACAGATGGCTGGTATGCTGCTAATGACTTATTTGGATTTGGGTACAATTATAATGGACTACCAGGTAGTGGACATTTACAATTCGGAAATTCAAAACTTAAATGGGAACAAACGAATAAATTCAATGTGGGTGTTGATTTGGCCTTATTTAAATTTTTAAATGTAGAATTTGATTACTATAATCATAAGACGACTGATATGGTCTTTGCAGTTCCGACATCATTTACTACCGGTTTAAATTCATATTATAGTAATGTTGGTGAATTATCTAATAAAGGATTTGAGATTAGTGTTAATGCTAATGTTATAAATACAGCTGATCTTAAATGGAATATTGGCATAACTGCGTCGCATAATAAAAATAAAATAGAAAAACTAAGCACCGATAATCCTATTGAAACTGCAACAACTATTGTTGAAAAAGGAAGACCGTATTACACTTTCAAAATGAAAGAATGGGCAGGTGTGGATCCAGAAACAGGTGATGGTCTTTGGTACCTAAACGAAGAAGGTGACGAAACTACAACAAATTATAATTTAGCAAAAAAGAGATATGTTGGTACAGCTGATCCTGATCTAATTGGAGCTTTTTCTTCAAGATTAGAGTGGAAAGGATTTGATTTTGCATTTCAGTTAAATTATTCTCTCGGAGGTAAAATCTATGGAAATAGTTTACGCTATGATGAACAGATTGGTAGTACATGGTATGGTACCTATACTCAATATGTATATGATAATCGTTGGCAAAATCCCGGAGATAATGCAAAAGTACCTAGATTAAGAGCTTTCCCAACTGGTTATGAAAACAGTGCGTCATCACGCTTTTTGATGAACGGAGATTACCTGAAGATAAGATCATTAACTTTGGGGTATACTCTTCCTAAAAATTTACTAAAAAAAGCATTTGTTAATAATGCTCGTGTGTTCGTTAATGCTGAGAATCTATATACTTTTGCGGATGGAGATTACAGAGGATTTGATCCATCGGGAGTAACTGCAGATGGTGTTCAATGGTGGAATTTCCCATCAGCAAGAAGCTTTGTATTTGGCATAACATTAGGTTTTTAATTTTTTTAATATAAAATTACATGAAAAAAATATATAAAACATTATTTTTTATTGTTGGAATGCTGGTCTTTGCTACCTCTTGTAGCTTGGATGTCGATAATTATCAGGATATTCCAACAGATAATGCTTATGAATCTGTACAAGATATCCATAATGGGATGACAGGTGCTTATTGGGCCTTTGGTACTTATAGATTTTATGGAAAAAATGTTGTTGCTATCGGCGATATGGCTTCTGATATTGCTGTTGGTAGTCCAAGCTCTGGACATTATTCTAATTTTAGCCGTTATATTGTATCCGAAACTACTTCTGAATTGGAACAAGTTTGGGAATATGGTTATAAAGTGATTGATCGTTCAGTAAGAACTATTGAAGGCAGTAAGAATGTTTTAAATAATGTCCAAAATCTTACAGATAAAAACAAGGCAGAGATTGATCTCTATGTATCTCAATGTTATTCATTAAGAGCTTTAACAACATTTACTTTAGCGAATATCTTCTCTTTACCTTATAGTGCAGGAACTGATAATTTAGGTGTAGTGTTGGTCGTTGATAAGCCAATTGAAGCTTTTGAAAATGTAGAAAGATCTACTTTGGGAGAAACGTATACTCAAATATTAGCTGATATTAAGGATGCTAAAAGTTATATGACTAAAGCATTGAATGCTAAATTAGATGCTCCTTCTGCATTTTTTATGAATGAAGCGGCAATATATGCCTTAGAGGCAAGAGTCTATCTGTATATGGGGAATTTATCTGCTGCGAAAGCTTCGGCTACAAAGGCATTAGAACTTGCAGGCAATAAAGAACCGTCAGATGAAGCCTATCTTGCTATGTGGTCATCTATAGCCATATCTGATGAGGATATATTTACAATCAGTAAAACCGCAGATGATAATTTATCAGCCAACTCTTTGAATACTTTATATGGTTCATATAAAGGAGCTTTAAATGCTGACATTCTTAAAGTGTTTAAGAGTACAGATATTAGACTAAAATTAATATCAGAGCTTCAATCAGGAATTCATCCTGCTAAATTTGATGGAATATCAACAGCACAAGCAGTTAATAATATTCCTGTATTTAGAAAATCAGAAATGTATTTAATTATAGCAGAGGCTGAAGCAGTAGCGGGTAATATTGAGGCTTCTCAAAAAGCTCTATACTATACAGCAAAAAGAGATAAAGCAATAACAGCATATACTCAATTGCCTTCTACTAAAGTTAATTTATTATCTTTTATAGCTCAAGAGCGAATTAGAGAGTTCTTCGAAGAAGGACATCGCTATTATGATGTTAGACGTACAGGAGAGTTGATAACTGTAGCTGCAGATTCTAAACCTAATTTTGATGCATCTAAATTTGTGTACCCAATACCTGCAGATGAAATTAATTCTGGTTTTGGTGTTATTCAGAATCCGAACTGGTCTGATGGTCTACCAAAATAAGATAATTCAATAAATAAAAAAACTCCAAAGATTAGTTCTTTGGAGTTTTTTATTTCTTTTAACCCGATTCTCTTTTTTCCTTTCAATATCATACTTAACTTTGTTTATATAAACAAAATAAGTTTAAAAGAAATGGTACAAGAGATCATAGTTGGTATTATCGGATTTGCAGTAGCTGCTTTGATTATCAGTCGAGTATATGCTTTTTTCTTTTCGCATAAATCACAAAAAGGTAGTTGTGGATGCTCTAGCTGTGGATGCAGTACAAAAGCAAAATCAATTAAATCTTAAAGAATTATTTGTTTGTTTCAAATATTCTACATAATTTTGAAATAAGTTATTGAAAAAGCTAGTCTAAGTCGTGTTGGTCGATTGGGAAACTCATCAATTAATTAAAATATCCGAGACAAGCTTTTGATTCTAATGGCGGGCCACACCTTCGGGTTGCTTTGCACGGTGGATTACAAAGGGATCGAGGCACTCAAATCCTGTTTTATGGAGTTTCGGCTATATCCGCCAATACGACTTTTATATAAGAAAGAGAGATACATTCAGTTTGTATCTCTCTTTTTATTATTCTCTTCTTTTCCTTTTATTCCAATTTTCTTTCTTCTATAATTTCATTTATTATGCCTATTAATTGTATATTTGTAGACGAATAATGTTGATTGTTGTTAATTATTAAAAGATAAAAATGGACACTTTAGAAAAACTGACAGCCGAAAAGCTACTTAGTATCAGAGCCATAAAACTACAACCCTCTAACCCATTTACATGGGCTTCGGGCTGGAAATCTCCAATCTATTGTGATAATCGTAAGCTAATATCATACCCTAGAATACGTACATTTATAAAGACTGAACTATCTAGGCTTATATTAGAGAACTTTCGTGAAGTAGATGCTATAGCAGGAGTTGCAACAGGAGCAATTGCTCCCGGAGCATTAGTTGCTGATGCTTTAGGACTTCCTTTTGTTTACATTCGTGCTACACCTAAAGATCATGGTTTGGAAAATCTGATAGAAGGAGAATTAAAGCCAGGAAGTAAAGTTGTTGTAGTTGAAGATCTTGTGTCTACCGGTTCTAGCAGCTTAAAAGCTGTTGAAGCTATCCGTAGAGATAGTTCAGAAGTGATTGGTATGGTTGCTAACTTTACATATGGATTCCCTATTGCAGCAGAAAAATTTAAAGAAGCCGGAGTTGAATTAATTACTCTGACAAACTATGATGCAATTTTGACAGAAGCTTTGCGTATTGATTATATTGCAGAGTCAGATTTAGATACATTGCAAGAATGGAGAAAAGCCCCTGCTGATTGGAAATAAAGAGAAAACATATATAATGACCGAATTTGTTAGTGATATAAAAAATATTCCATATACTGATGTCGATGTATTTAATGTATTATCGGATCTCAATAATCTGGAATTAGCTAAAGACAGAATACCCCAGGATAAAATAAAAGATTTTTCGTTTGATACAGATTCTTGTACAGTAAATGTCGATCCCGTAGGAAAAATCAGATTTGTTGTCTTGGAGCGAGAACCAAATAAAACAATTAAGTTTCAGGCAGAACAATTACCTTTTGGTGTTACTATGTGGATTCAGTTAAAAGATTCAGAGGTAAATGAAACAAAAATGAAACTTACGCTGAAGGCTGATCTTAGTCCTTTTCTAAAACCAATGATAGGCAAACCATTGCAGGAAGGTTTAGACAAAGTAGCAGATGTTTTAGCTTCTCTTCCATACTCTGAAATCTTGAATAAAAAATAGCTCATGAAACTTTGGGAAAAAAGTGTTCAGGTAAATAAGGATGTAGAATCCTATACCGTGGGACATGATAGGGAACTGGATATATATTTGGCTCCTTATGATGTACTTGGTTCTATGGCACATATCACAATGTTGGAAACGATAGGCTTACTCAGCAAAGAAGAATTAATACTGTTGCTGAGAGAGCTTAAAGAAATATATAAAATTGCTGTTGACGGCAAATTTGTGATTGAAGATGGTATTGAAGACGTACATTCGCAAGTCGAATTGATGCTTACCCGAAAACTTGGAGACGTAGGTAAGAAAATACATAGTGGAAGATCCCGTAACGATCAAGTCTTGGTAGACCTGAAACTTTATACACGAGATCAAATACATATGCTTGTTGACTCTGTTTCAAAGCTCATTGATGTACTCCTCTCTCAAAGTGAAAAATATAAGAATATTCTCATGCCGGGATACACGCATTTGCAAATAGCGATGCCTTCATCCTTTGGCTTATGGTTTGGAGCTTATGCCGAAAGTTTAGTCGATGACTTGCAACTATTGTTGGCTGCCTATAAGATTTGTAACCGCAATCCTCTAGGCTCAGCTGCAGGATATGGCTCGTCGTTTCCTCTTGATAGACAAAAGACTACCGATTTATTGGGTTTTGACTCAATGGACTATAATGTCGTATATGCACAAATGGGACGCGGAAAGATGGAACGTACAGTCGCTTTTGCAATAGCAGGCATTGCCGGTACGCTATCCAAGCTATCATACGATGCTTGTTTGTACAATAGTCAGAATTTTGGATTTATTAAATTGGCGGACGAGTATACCACCGGGTCTAGTATTATGCCTCATAAGAAGAATCCTGATGTATTTGAATTGACACGAGCTAAATGTAATAAACTTCAAGCTTTACCTACCGATATAACATTAATAATAAACAATCTACCTTCCGGTTATTTTCGCGATCTCCAGATTATAAAAGAACTATTTATTCCTGCATTTGGAGAGATGAACGATTGTCTGCAAATGGTTGCAGAAATGATGAGTCAGGTGAAAATAAACGAGAATATACTAGACGACCCTAAATATCTACTAATATTTAGTGTAGAAGAAGTCAACAGACTAGTATTAGAAGGAGTGCCTTTCCGTGATGCTTACAAACAAGTCGGATTGGATATAGAAAAAGGTAAGTTTTCGCACAATAAACAGGTTAATCATACCCATCAAGGTAGCATAGGGAATCTGTACAACGGTCATATTGAGCTATTGAAACAACAAATCGTAGATCAGTTTTCTTTCAATACGGTAATGTCTGCTGAGAAAGCATTATTAGACTCTATTGATTAATAATAATTTTTGAAAAATAGAAGTTCCTCTTTATTATGGAAGATTCAGAAATAATATTAGCTAGTCTGTCCGGAGAGGACAAGCCTGGTGTAACAGCCGAACTGACTGCAGTGCTGGCAAAGCATGATGCAAATCTTTTAGATATAGGGCAAGCCAATATTCATCATTCGCTGTCTTTAGCTATAATGTTTGAAGCGAAAAATGCCGGAGAAGTAATAAAAGATTTATTGTTCAAAGCTACCGAAGTCGGGGTTATTATTCGTTTTTCGCCTATCAGCAAAGACGATTACAGACGTTGGGTATGTTTGCAGACTACCAAAAACCGTTATATTGTAACACTACTTGGCCGCAAGCTGAAACCGTCTCAAATATCTGCCGTAGCTAAAATAAGCCAAAAATATCATCTCAATATAGAAAAAATAGTACGCCTTACCGGACGTATGTCGCTCGAAGAATCGGAAAGCCCGACTCGAGCATGTATTGAATTAGCAATAAGAGGTAGCGTAGACGATCCGATCAAGCTCAAAAATGACTTTATGAAATTGGCGGATGAACAGCGAATTGATATAGCTTTCCAAGAAGAAAGTATGTATCGCCGTATGCGTCGTCTAGTTTGTTTCGATATGGATTCGACTCTTATTCAGACAGAAGTGATTGATGAGCTGGCTGAAAGGGCTGGAGTAGGAGAGGAAGTGAAAGCGATAACAGAATCAGCAATGCGTGGCGAAATAGATTTTTCGGAAAGTTTCAAAAAGCGCGTTGGATTACTCAAAGGTCTTGATGAATCTGTGATGAAAGAGATTGCTGAAAACTTGCCTATAACAGAAGGTATGGCTCGCCTTATCCGCATCTTGAAAAAGAGTGGCTGTAAATTGGCTATTTTGTCAGGAGGATTTACCTATTTTGGTAATTATCTGAAAGAGAAATACGGATTCGACTATGTTTATGCAAACGAGTTGGAGATTGTAGATGGTAAGCTGACCGGTAATTATGTCGGAGACATTGTGGATGGTAAGCGCAAAGCAGAATTGCTTCGTTTACTGGCACAAGTGGAAAAGGTTGATATTCGTCAAACAGTTGCCGTAGGTGATGGTGCAAACGACTTGCCAATGCTTGGCATTGCCGGGTTGGGAATAGCGTTCCATGCAAAACCAAAGGTGAAGGAAAATGCGAAACAATCGTTGTCTACTGTGGGGCTTGATGGCATATTATACTTTTTAGGATATAGAGACTCTATGCTTATCGGAGAAGATTTATAAAAAGGTGTTTCTTAAATATAAAAAAGAGAGCGATAAATATATTATCGCTCTCTTTTTGTATTGGAGTATTTATTATTTGTACATTTTTTCTCTTAATGCTTTTATCTCGTCAGAGGTAATGTAATCATCATAATCCATAATCTTGTCTATTATCCCGTTTGGAGTAAGTTCTATAACGCGATTACATACAGTCTGAATAAATTCGTGGTCATGCGAAGACATCAATACATTTCCTTTCAACTGAGTTAAAGTATTATTGAATGCCTGAATAGACTCTAAGTCCAAGTGGTTTGTAGGAGAATCTAAAACCAAGCAATTGGCACTTTTCATCATCATACGGGCAATCATACAACGCATCTTTTCTCCTCCCGAAAGAACTTTTGTATTTTTTAATACCTCTTCTCCCGAGAATAACATACGTCCAAGAAAACCTTTGATATAGATTTCACTCGTATCGTCAGAGAATTGCGATAGCCAATCAATCAGATTTAAATCGTCTTTGAAATAGTCGCTGTTATCCAAAGGCAAATATGCTGTGGTAATCGTTTGTCCCCAGCTATAAGTTCCAGCATCTGGCTTGGCATAGTCATTTATTATCTCAAAGAAGGCTGTCATTGCACGAGGATCTTTGGATAAGAAAATGACCTTGTCGTCTTTTTCTATATTGAAATTTATGTTGGCAAACAAAACTTTACCTTCTATTGACTTGCTCAATCCATTTACTTCTAATATTTTATTTCCCGGTTCTCTGTCTGGTGAGAATATAATACCCGGATATCTGCGTGAAGAAGGCTTGATCTCCTCAATATTAAGCTTCTCAAGCATTTTCTTTCTACTCGTTGTTTGTTTCGATTTTGCAACATTGGCGCTGAATCGGCGGATAAATTCTTCCAGCTCTTTCTTCTTTTCTTCAGATTTTTTGTTTTGTTGCTGTTGCTGACGTAGGGCAAGTTGACTTGATTCGTACCAGAAACTATAGTTACCGGCAAACATATTCACTTTACCAAAGTCAATATCTACCGTATGTGTACATACCGAGTCTAGGAAGTGACGGTCATGCGATACAACCAATACTGTGTTCTCACTATTGGATAAATAGTTTTCGAGCCACATAACTGTCTCTATGTCCAGATCATTGGTAGGCTCATCCAGCAGAAGGTTGTCCGGATTCCCGAACAAGGCACGAGCTAGTAATATTCTTACTTTTTGTTGCCCTGACATGTCTCCCATTATTTGATAATGCAGATCTTCTGCTACTCCTAAGCCGCTAAGAAGCATGGCTGCATCGCTTTCTGCATTCCAACCTTCAAGTTCGGCAAATCGTTCTTCCAATTCTGAAGCTCTGATTCCGTCGGCATCCGAAAAATCTTCTTTGGCATATAAAGCATTCTTTTCCTGCATAATATCCCACAATACTGTATGTCCTTGCAATACTGTGTCCATTACAGATTGAGAGTCGAATGCAAAGTGATCCTGAGCCAAAACTGAGAGTCTTTCTCCGGGTCCCAATGAGAATGTTCCCGTAGTAGCATCTTTTTCTCCGCTCAATATCTTAAGCAATGTTGATTTTCCTGCACCATTTGCACCTATTATACCATAGCAATTACCGCTTGTAAATTTCAGATTCACATCTTGAAATAATACACGTTTTCCGAATTGAATACCTAAATTTGAAACTGTTATCATGATTTCTTTTTAAAAAACAGAGAGGAAAAACCTCTTTGTGTTATGACCTTTATTATAAAGCTTTTACTACTATTGATTTCCTTATTTCAGGAGTTATGCTTATTATACGGGTTTGCATACCATCCCATATTTCAAGCGTTAATTTGTCTTCTTTCTTATTATTTATATAACTCTCAAATCCGTAAAGATAAGAGAAATATGATTGATATTTGTTGATCTCTTTGGCTACATCATTGTAATATCCTACATTCCAGAACATGCAGTCGGTGTAACCGTCAGCATTGGTAAATCGAGTAGCCTGATCTCGGAACACCATTGTTTCGGCTATAAAGCGTCTGTATCCATCTGAGATCTTCTCTTTATCATAATCAAATTTCTTGCCATTTATTTTCTTTATCACATATCCCGGACGCATACCGCTCTGATATGCCGGAGAGTCTGTATCTACATCTTTTATTATGGTCAAATTGTCAGCATCGAAATATAATCCGGTGTAGTTGAATCTATTAAAACTTACCTTGTATTCAGCCTCAGATTTAGATGTAGAATAAGGAAATTGTTTGAGCATAAGAGGAGTGTGTATTCTTACATATTCCTCAAGAGAGTATGTCGAACTCAAGTTTTCTGTCAGATTGCAATCCCATATTTGAGTCAGCCTATCTTTATTGATGTATTTGCGATCATAGAAACTAAATCCATATTGTATAATATATTGTGCGGCATCATCAACCTGCGTCGAGTTCGATTCTAATACAGGTATATAAGTCATCTGGTGTTTGTCAGTATCGTATCTCCACGCTCCTGCATTTTGTCTTCGGGTATTAAGTCCCGTATGTTTTGGATTAGCTTCATATTTATAATAAGCTTGTACCACAATATCAGGATCGGAAGTATCTCTCACTAATCCTTTTGCTTGCAAATCTTTTTCTAATAATGCGATGATCTGTGTATCTATGGCTGGTACAGGTTTGTTATCTTTGTAGAAGTCATATGTGTGATAATCTGCAAAATCTACCTCCTTGCGAGGCTCTACCCGAATAGGTAAAGTAAATTGTCGTTGATTTGTATTTTCCAGACTGTAAAATCCAAAGATTTCAGACAGTTCTTTCTCACTTACTGAATTAGTCGCCACACATTTGCGATGCAGAGTATACTCTTTGAAATATGTGTTCATATTACGTATCGTAAAATTGACCGTAGGTGCATACATATCTTCGAAAAGCCATTTTGCAATAGTCTGATTGTCTCGCAGATAGGTTGCTTTTCCATTGATTTCCATTATTATATCATTCACCTTTATCCCTGCACTTTCGGCAGGAGATCCTGGTTCTACATCGGTAATGATTAGCTCTCCGTATCCCCAGTTAGCATTGTCACTCACATCAAATGTAAAGCCGAAATAGCAGTTCTTATCATAATTCTGGGCATTCGCATTAAGTATCAAAGCTAATAATAAGGAGTAAATAAGGATTGTTCTCTTCATTTTTGATTCTTGTTGAAAAATTTGGGGCAAAGATAGGATTTTTTTGTGAATTACTTATTTCTCAAACTGATACTATCGCATTTTTAAATAGCTTTTGTAGATTTACTATCTATCAAGTTCTTCATATTTTTCTTTTTAACAATTAAGGTTTAATTCCATTCCTTATTGTATCAATAATAGTTACTTTTTCCTACCTTTGTTTTATAAAAAGAAATAAGTAAACTAATTATAAAATAGCAATATCATGTTTTCAGGGATAATAGAAGAAGCTGCAACTGTAGTGTCGTTGCAAAAAGAAGCCGAAAATCTACATATTACTTTAACGTGTTCATTCCTTAATGAACTTAAGATAGATCAGAGCGTGTCTCACAATGGAGTATGCCTTACCGTTGTTGATCTGAATGAAAAAGGTTACACTGTTACAGCCATAAAAGAAACATTGGAATGCTCCAATCTCGGATTGCTGAAAGTAGGAGATAAGGTGAATGTAGAACGCAGCATGCTTATGAATGGTCGCCTGGATGGTCATATTGTACAAGGGCATGTGGATCAGACTGCAAAATGTCTTGAGGTCAGAGAGGCTGATGGTAGTTGGTATTTTAAATTTGAATATAAGTTTGACAAAGAGATGGCAAAAAAAGGCTATCTGACAGTAGACAAGGGTTCGGTAACCGTAAATGGGGTGAGCCTTACAGTTGTAGTCCCGACAGATAATACTTTCGAAGTTGCCATTATACCTTATACATACGAATATACTAACTTTCATCAGATAAAGGCGGGTACTATCGTTAATATAGAATTTGATATAATAGGTAAATATATCAGCCGTATAACACAATTGGGATAATGGACAAAGATTCCTTCTATGAGTTAGTGCACAACCGTCAGAGTACACGAGCTTATGATACGACCCGTAGTGTTGACCGTGAGATCATAGCACGCGTTTTAGATGCTGCCCGTCTTGCCCCTTCGGCATGTAATGCACAACCGTGGCATTTTATTGTTGTAGATGATCCGGAGTTGAAAAACAAAGTTGCCGATGCTGCATCTGCACGATTGTTGGGTATGAATCATTTTACCAAACAAGCTCCCGTGCATATCGTTGTAGTAGAAGAAAAGGTCAATCTGTCTTCCGGCATCGGAGGTTTGGTCAAAGACAAGCACTTTGCATTTCTTGATATAGGCATTGCCGCTGCACATATTTGTTTAGCTGCCGAGTCAGAAGGGCTTGGTAGCTGCATACTTGGATGGTTTGCCGAGTCAAAAATAAAGAAACTACTCAATATACCCGATAACAAACGTGTGGTGTTGGATATTGTTGTAGGTTATCCGGCGCAATCGCTTCGACCAAAAAAACGAAAAGACACACAAGAGGTCATTTCTTACAATACTTACAAATAAGAAATTATAAATATTTTCTCTATGAAGAAAAAATATTGGGTCTATCTCATCATATTTTTTGCCGTAGCCCTTTGGTCGGGCATCAATCCGTATGAAACAGGATTGTGGTTTCTTGAAGCCGGTATGTGCCTTGTAGGCGTTGCTATATTGGCTCTGACTTTTAAGCGGTTTAAGTTTACAGACCTCACTTATACATTTATCCTGATCCATATTATTATACTTTTTATCGGGGCTCATTACTCCTATGCAAAAGTTCCCTTATTCGATTGGATAAGGGATGTGTTTGATCAGAGTAGAAATAATTATGACAAAGTAGGGCATTTTGCCCAAGGCTTTGTTCCGGCTATGATAGCGAGAGAATTGCTGATTCGCCTCGATGTCGTTAAAAAGCGTTCATGGTTGCCATTTTTAGTAGTCAGTATTTGTCTCGCTATTAGTGCATTCTATGAGCTTATCGAATGGTGGGTCGCTGTATTGTCGAATGATGTAGCCGACGATTTTCTTGGCACTCAAGGATATGTGTGGGATACTCAGTCTGATATGTTTTGTGCGATGATAGGAGCAATTTGTATGCTTATATTCTTTTCCAAACTACAAGATAAGCAGATACAACAGAGGCTTTCCGATCGCTAGCTTTCTTTATTAAGACCATTTATCACAATCTTTTTTCGTATGGCTCTCACTCGCAAACAGCAGGGAAACCTCATAATGATTCTTGTCATCACTATATTTGGAATCAATATTCCTATAAATAAATATATGTATGCACAAGGCTTGCTATCTCCGGTGGTATTGACATCTTTGCGCATGTCTTTTGCAGCCATTGCTTTTTGGTTGGTATCATTTCTTCAGCCTAAAGATAAAGTCCGCACCAAAGATATGTTGATTCTCTTTGTCGGCGGATTATTCGGAATGGTTCTCAATCAAGGATTATTTGCTTACGGACTTGGACAAACATCGCCCGTTGACGCGTCCATTATCACTACAAGCAGTCCTCTGTTTGCCATGATAATAGCTGCAGTTGTACTGAAAGAACCTATAACATGGCTCAAAGCCGGAGGCGTATTAGTGGGTGGTGCAGGGGCTATATTTCTTATCTATTCGGGCAATCATGGAAATGTATCTCAAGGAGGCAACTTCTTTGGTAATATAGCAATCATGTCATCGCAATTTTTTTACGCTTTCTATTTGGTAGTCACACGCCCTCTATCCGACAAGTATTCTTCTATCACAATGATGAAATGGATGTTCACATATGCTTGTATGCTGATGCTGCCATTCAGTATAAGAGATGTCGTGAAAGCTCCGATATTTTACCAGACAGACTATCTGCCTTTCATCCTTTTGTCTTTTACACTCATCGGGGCTACCTTCGTTGCTTATATGCTGATACCTTTTGCCCAACGCCGTATCCGTCCTACCACTATTTCGATGTATAATAATATGCAACCTCTGATAGCTTCGGTGATCGCTATTTTTATGGGAATGGATAGATTTTCGTTCGACAAACTGATTGCCGCCATCCTTATATTTGGAGGAGTATATCTCGTAACCATAAGCAAGTCTAAAGCAGATTTAGAAAGATCAATAGAAATGAAGTAACGTAAAAGCGTACCTCTCTTTAAAAAATAAACCGTATTTTTGTATTTCTAAATTTATATCATTCAATTTAATGAAGAAGATAACATTTATACTTTTATTTATATTATTACCCGTTGCTTGTTTTTCTCAGTTTCTTGGAATAGGAGCGCAATATGCCGATGCTAAAGACAAAGGGAATGATTTTCAGTTTGCTGCCAACGCATCTTATCCTGTTTGGCATAAAAAGAATTCTTTAAATTCTTTTATCTCCAGTGGTATAGACTATACCGGAGGCAGTTCACCCGTAGCAGGGCTTAATATAAAACCAATACAGCTTACGAGTTTTCTTAGCGAATCGTTGTTTAATAATACAAAGACAACTATCTTGGTTGGTTGCGATGCCGGATATATTTTTAATTTCCGACATGGCAAAGACGGCATTGTCATTACCCCTAATATTTATTTCGATTATCAATCTGTTTTTCTTAAGGCAGGATATGACTTTAATGTGACGGGAAATGAACAGCAATTTTTCCTCAGAGCCGGCTTTTGTTTCGGCATGGGAACTCTAAAATCATTAGCTAAAACAAAAATTTGGTAGAAAGTAAAAAAAATGAAAATAGCAGCATTAGTATCCGGCGGAGTCGATAGCTCAGTAGTTGTTCATCAATTGAAAGAACAAGGCTACGACCCCACAATATTTTATATTCGGATAGGAATGGAAGACGAGCAGGGATATATTGATTGCCCTGCCGAAGAAGATATTGAAATCACTACTTACATTGCAAAAAAATATGGATGCAAAATGGAAGTAGTATCTCTGCACGAAGAATATTGGGAAAACGTGGTCAGTTATACCATCGATGCTGTAAAGCGAGGCTTAACACCCAATCCTGATATGATGTGCAATAAGATGATTAAGTTTGGTTGCTTTGAACAAAAATGGGGGCATGAATTCGATAAAATAGCTACCGGACATTATGCCACAACCACAGAGCTTAATGGTAAAACATGGCTCTCGACAGCAAAAGATTATGTGAAAGATCAGACCTACTTTTTGGGACAGATAGATTATTTGCAAGCGTCTAAATTGATATTCCCCATCGGCAATCTATTGAAAAGTGAAGTTAGGGCTATTGCTGCACGCGAGGCTTTACCTTCGGCACAGCGAAAAGATAGCCAAGGCATCTGTTTTCTTGGAAAAATAAATTATAACGATTTTATCCGCCGCTATTTGGGTGAGCGTAAAGGAAAGATTGTCGAACTGGAAACAGGCAAAGTCTTGGGACAGCACGAAGGCTATTGGTTTCATACCATAGGACAGCGTAAAGGGCTGGGACTTAGTGGAGGACCTTGGTTTGTAATTAAAAAAGATACGAAACGAAATATTGTATATGTTTCTAATGGATATGATCCCGATACTCAATATGGGAAAGTAGTAAACCTAGCCGGTTTCTCTTTCATAACAGAAGACATTTGGGGCGATTTTGAAGGACAGAGAGATATTTCATTCAAAATACGGCATACTCCCGAGTTTACACCCGGACGAATCGAAAAGATCGGAGACCTATATCGGATATACTCTGACGAAAAGATTCAAGGCATTGCAGCCGGTCAGTTTGGTGTTGTATACGATGCCGATTCCAAACTGTGTCTTGGTAGCGGTATGATTGCTGATAGTGAATAATTTATCTATAAACGAAACAAGATATGTTTCTATTTGATGATTTGGCTGATATTCAGCTTGTCGATGTAATTGAAATGTTGGGAACTGTAGCTTTTGCTATCAGTGGCATCCGTTTGGCATCAGCAAAACGATTTGATTGGTTTGGAGCGATAGTTGTTGGTTTCGTCACAGCAGTTGGCGGAGGTACACTTCGTGATCTCTTGCTCAATGTACCTGTCTTTTGGATGCAGGCAAGCCGATATATTTGGTGTACAGTGCTGGCTTTTCTTATAGTTCTCTGTTTTCGTAAATTTTTGGTACATCTCAATAATACCATCTTTTGGTTCGACTGTATAGGGCTTGGGCTCTTTGCCGTTGTGGGTTATGAAAAAGCATTGTCTTTAGATTTTCCAGTTTGGGTGTGTATTGCTATGGCAACTATTACCGGCATATTTGGTGGTATTATACGTGATATATTGATCAATGAAATTCCTATCATTTTCACGCAAGAATTATACGCTGTAGCCTGTATTCTAGGAGGACTATTATTCAGTATATTATACTATCTAAATATAGATTTAGTAGTGATAGAGATTGCAACAGCCGTATTTGTCGTTATAATCAGAATTGTGGCAACCAAATACCATCTCAGATTACCAATACTGAAAGGCGAAGACTGAACCCGTGAATGAGATATTCATACTGTCGGAATAATATAATATGTATAAATAAGTTATATTTGTAGACTGACATACTTGCAATTAATAGAATAAACATTGTTTTGAAAAAATACCTTTACTGCATATTAACCCTGATATTATTTTTGCCTCTATTGGGAGCATGTAAGCGACTGAAACTTGAGGATGCAGATAAAAAATTTGCACAAGGCGAATACTTTGTCGCGGCAGATATGTATCGTAAAATATATAGACAAACACCGCCTAAGCAACGCGATACGAGAGGTATAGTAGCTCAGCGGATGGCAGAAAGTTACAGATTGATAAACTATCCGATAAGAGCCAATGCTGCTTATGCCAATGCTATTCGATATCGAGTAAACGATAGTACCCTGACTCTACAATATGCAAGATCTTTGCATAAGACGGGAGATTATAAGCAAGCTATAAAATATTATGAAGAATTTTTGAAGCTGTATCCTGATAATCGGTTTGCCCAAAACGGATTGGAAGGTGCAAAATTAGCTCCTGAATGGAAAGATAATCCTACGCTGTATACAATAAAGAAAATGGATTCGTTCAACTCCAATAGGGGTGAATTTAGCCCTATGTTGTTACCTCCCGATTATGATCAGGTCTATTTTTCGTCGAACCGAAAAGATGCGACTGGAGATACCATAAGTGGTGTAACCGGAGCCAAGCTCAATGACATATTCATGTCGCGTAAGGATGAGAATGGTAATTGGATGAAAGTAGAACACGTAGATTCTCCCATAAATACCCCTTCGGACGAAGGTGCAGCTTCCTTTTCGAGCACGGGTAGTACTATGTATTATACGCATACACCCGTTGGAGACTCTATCGGTATTTTCTATCCTATGATTTATGTATCGCAACGTTCTGGCGGAGCATGGGGAGAGGGACGAAAGTTAGAATTGGACAAACGCGATACACTAAGCGTTTACGCTCATCCTACTATCAATTCTTCGTCCGATATTTTATACTTTGTTTCAGATAGAGAAGGAGGATACGGTGGAAAGGATATTTGGCGAGCTTATCTGGTTGGCGATATGGTAGAAGCAATCGAAAATCTGGGACCCGAAATCAATACAGCCGGCGATGAAATGTTTCCTTATTTGCGAAACGATTCCACTCTCTACTTTTCTTCTGATGGACATGTCGGTATGGGAGGTTTGGATATCTATAAAGCATCTTTCGACCCGCGAAGAAAGCATTGGAATGTTGAAAATCTAAAGTCGCCTATCAATTCGCAGGCTGATGACTTTGGAATCACCTTTGATGGAGATAAAGAAGATGGCTTCTTCAGTTCCAATAGAGGAGATGGCAAAGGTTTTGATCATATATACTCTTTCTCTTACCCTGTAATCAAAACTGTGGTTGAAGGATATATTGTCGATACAGACGATGAGTTTGTGACAGAATCTATGATAAGAATAGTCGGTAGAGATGGAACAAATAAAAAGTTTCCGGGCAAGAATAATGGTACATATTCGCTCGATGTTGCACAAGGGCAAGACTATGTTTTCTTGGCTAGTGGCAAAGATTATCTGAATACGAGAATGTCGCTAAAAACGGTAGAGATGGAACGCGATTCGACTTATCTTGTCGATTTTATACTGACTCCGATAAATAAACCCGTTGTTTTGGAGAATATTTTCTTCGACTTTGATAAAGCCACACTTCGTCCCGAATCGAAAAAAGAGTTGGACGGACTCATTGATTTGTTGAACCAGAATCCGAATGTAACAATCGAATTGTCTGCACATACCGACCGAAAGGGAGCGGATGAATATAATAATAAACTTTCGCAACGGCGCGCCGAGTCCGTAGTTCAATATCTTATAACGGGAGGAATAAAGGCTGATAGGCTGACTGCCGCAGGTAAGGGTAAAACCGAGCCTAAGAGGGTGACAAAGGCTGTTATAAAAAAATATCCTTTCCTCAAAGAGGGAGAAGTGCTTACACCTGAGTTTATCGAAAAATTACCGCCTGAACAACAAGCTATGGCTGATCAGGTGAACAGACGAACCGAGTTTAAGGTGCTGAGTATAACATATAATCTGGAATAAATGATGATACGACTGATAGCTTGCCTTTTCTTTTGTTCACTCTGTTCGGGGCTGGTAAATGCACAAGAGTTGAATGCTAAATTGACACTGAATACTCAAAAGCTGCCTACCCCTAATACTCAATTGTTTGAATCTTTAGAATCAGATTTGAATCGGTTGCTCAACGATCAGAAATGGACTGATGTAACGTTTAATAAGGAAGAACGAATAAATTGCAATATAACCATTACTATATCAGAAGCTACCGATAAAAATGTCTTTTCGGGAGAGATACAGGTTAGTTCGCAACGTCCGGTCTATAATTCGTCTTATATTACGTCTTTGATCAACTATCGGGATACTCAATTTGAATTTTCTTATCAGTCGGGTCAATCATTGACTTTCAATACAATGACTGTCGATAATAATCTGGTAGCCATTATTTCTTTTTATGCCTATATCATTATAGGGCTTGATTTCGACTCTTTTTCTCCCAACGGAGGAAAGCCGTACTTTGACAAGGCTATGAATATTGCTAATATGGCTCAATCGTTGAATGCAAAAGGGTGGGAGCCTTTTTCGGGAAAGAATAACAACAGATATGATCTTGCTTTGGCTTTGACCGAAGAGAGTTCAAAAAATTTCCATTCCATGTGGTACAACTATCACCGATTGGGTTTAGACGAAATGGCTGCAAATCCTACTCGTGGAAGGATACGCATAATAGAAGCTGTGAATGAAATGTATAAACTCTACGAAGCTCGTCCTTATTCTATTTTATTAAGTCTGCTGAGGGAAACAAAGGTAGATGAAATAGTGAGAGTCTGTTCGCAGGCAACCAAAGAGGAGAAGAGCAGCGTGAGAACTATTCTGACACAATTATTCCCGACCAAGAATTATTCGATAGATATGCTTAAATAATCTAATCACATTTTATTTGCAGAGTTTCAGGAAATTTTCGATAGCCAGACTGTCTGTTCCTAATTTTCTGGCTTTTAAGAAATCATCTTTAGCTAATCTTTTTTCGTATTGTGCCAATCTCAATTGCCCTCTTAGCACATAGAAAGGAGCTTCATTGTAACCAAAGTCGACAGCTTTTTTGAGATCATCCTGCATACTGGCAAGCTTGTTTAACCGCAGATAACATTCTGCCCGGTGAAAATAAAGGTCGCCCCTTGTTTTATACTTATATATTAGGTCGGTATATACTTCTTCTGCCTCTTTCCATTCGCCTCTGCGTTTCATTATAGAGGCTAGTCCCATCTTTCCGTTTAGGTTTTCGGGCGATATTTTAATTATTTTCTCAAAGTCTTCTTCGGCTGCAAAAAGATTTTTATTACTAAGGTATATCAGTCCTCTTCTGTACAACGCTTCTACATCATCCGGAGTGGCAATCAGTATTGTATTATAGTCTATCAGAGCCTCATCGAATCTGTTCATTTCGCAAAATAAGGCTGCTCTGTTATGTCGTATAAATGTATTTTCGGGATATCTTTCTATTGCTACATTGTACGATATAAGAGCTTCATCCAGCTTTCCAAGGTTACGTTGTATAGTTCCCAGATTTACCAACAACATAAGATTGTTGGGATTGGTCGGTTCTTTGCGCAAAGCAGCTTTCATCGCTTGTTCGGCAGTAGCATAATCTTTTTTTTCTACATAATCCATTGCCCGGTTTATCATATCTTCGTATGTGTAATTTTGGGCAGATATACTAAGAGTTATGACGGATAAGAATAGAAAGTAGAATATTTTTTTCATTATTCAATATATTAATAGAAAAGCTGTCAAATGTACTTTATTTAAACTTAGATTGTTAAAACATATTGTCTAAAAAGAATTAAAAGAGAG
Organism: Dysgonomonas sp. UBA5412; assembly: GCA_002409595.1. Lineage (GTDB taxonomy): Bacteria > Bacteroidota > Bacteroidia > Bacteroidales > Dysgonomonadaceae > Dysgonomonas. The sequence goes on along the minus strand of DHNQ01000001.1, from coordinate 124,654 downwards.
AACTGTACTTCTTAAAAAGTGGTAATCATCAGAATGGATAACCGACAGCTATATGCCATGCCGTATTTTTGTTTATTTTATAAGGTTGAGTGATAGGCCACCTTCTCCTTTTGGGATCATCTGACGGATCGTATGCTTTCCATCCGCAATCGAGACGAAGCAATACGAAGTCGAAATCCAACCGGATTCCCAATCCCCAAGCCAGAGCTATTTCTTTGTAAAATCTATTTAGCTTAAAGTTGCCTAATTCTTGTTTCTCATATTTTTTTATAGTCCAGACGTTTCCCGCATCTATAAAAGCACCTAATTCCAATACCCAAAATAGTTTACTCCTGTATTCGATACTGGCATCCAAACGTATATCTCCCGAATGATAATAAAAATTATCCTGATCGTTACTTTTCCCATTAGCGTCTTTGAAATAATAAGCTCCGGGTCCTAATTCTCGTATTGCCCATCCTCTAACGCTGTTTGCACCTCCGGCAAAAAAACGTTTTTGAATTGGTATTTGTTGGTTGTTTCCATACGGATAGGCGAGACCTCCACCCATATGCCAGGCTATGGAGTTTTTTTCATCTATCTGGTATGTCTTGCTATAATCAACAGTTCCTTTTACATATTGGGCATAATTTGTACCGAATATTTGTTTCGACCCGATCGAATCTTTTTTTGCATCCGCTATTGCTGCTGCTAACGATAGTATATTTCCGGCAGTTTCTATAGAGGCTCGCAACGAATATATAGGTTGATTCCGCCTGTTAGGGCTTGCCACATTACTTCTTGAGAAGGTATATCCCATACTCATTATAAAGTGGTCATTAAAACTATATTGACGTGCAGCGGGTGATAAATTATCATAAAAATTAGTATTCAGTGCCTTCTTCGGCAAATGTACATAGCTAATATCCACAAGGTCGAAAGTATGACGATTGAGAGATGTACGCCTGTCTTGCCATATATATTTTATACCTGTGGACAATACTGTACGGGTAAAATATCCGGGTCTGCGTTGGAATGTATAGCTACTGTTAAACTGTGTTGAAGCATGAATACTTCGCCGAAAATCTCTTTTTAAGAAAGGAAACATAAAACGGGGGAACGTAAGGGATGTTTCGCCTCCTATTTCAAAATAATTTTTATCAAATTTTGCAAAATCTTTAGGGCTTAAAGACTCGTATGCTCCACGTAAACGGATATTAAACTGTTCTGATCCTCGAAATACATTTCGATGTGTGTATCCTACTCCGGTTCCTAAACCAAATCGTCCACTAGAATTAGTCCCCTCTATTTCTGCCGATATACCTTGTTTTTTGTCTGGTACACAGGTGATTACACAACGCAGATCCGTAGAGTCGTTTTCCCAACTTATGTTTACATTTTTAAGTATGTCCAATCGTGACAAAGCACTGTATGTCATTGTTGTTGCATTCTCATTGTACAACGTACCGGGAACAATAAAGCAATTGTTCAATATAACATGTGATTTTATATATTTGCCACGAGGCCCGTATTTTATTTTATATCCATCTCTTTCGTAAGTTTCAGTTTCCTTGTATTGACTCAAATTACCATCTTCCAGAGGGTTGTAATCTACATAAAATTCTACACTCTTCACTCTGTACTGGCGGTGAGGAATAATTGTTTGCTCTCCGTCGGGAGCAGTTCCCTCACTGAATGGATAAATGTTTAAATCCAGTTCTACCTGATTCTTTCCCGCTGTAGTATCAGCTTCGAAACCTATATATTCTTTGTTGAAAGCAAAATATCCAACTCTTCTGAACATGGCTGTTATGCGGTCGCGCTCTTGGTCTAGAACATCGAGGTCAAATATTGCATTCTTTTTCACAAGAGTATTCCTATGAAGTACAGAATCAATACTAAGCGGTGGCATTATCATTGTTTTCTGAGTGCCGACCGCATCTTTAGGTCGTGGCGAGAGGAATAGAGGATTAGATAGTATGCTGTCTCTCACATCTATCTTGTAATCTTTTATTCTGTAAGGAGCTCCTGCTTTTATGTCGTAAGTGATCTTCGCTTTCTTTTTGTTGAACTCTACTTTCGGTGTTACCTCAGCATTCAGGTAGCCTTTGTTGGTCATCATTCGTTCAAGGCTTGTTGTAGTCTGATACAGCATCGTACTATCATATAATACAGGGGCATCACCGGCATTTCTCAATGTGCGGTTTATCCATTTGGTAGTATCGCTTCCCGAAAGGTTGTAAATGAATAACGGGAGCTTGAATATTGCAAAAGTCTTGTAGTTGGGTTTTTGTTTTATATATGATTCCATTTCCATTGTCGGAACCACTTTTTTGTCACTTTTTACAGTTGCACTAGCCAATAGATATTCGCCATCAGGCACAAACTTTGTAGAACTGCATGACTGTATGAAGATTGCAAGCAAGCTACCAACGAGTATGTAATTTAATATTTTATGCTTCATTATAACGTCTTACAGATATCCTATTCACCAAATGAACGACAAATTTAGGGTTTTAATTGTTTCTTTTTGTAGTTTTGTGTAGAAAAGAATATAAGATTATAATAAATTCAGAATATGAAATTACATCATACAGCAATATGGGTAAACGATATAGAAGGAATGAAAGAGTATTATTCTCATTTTTTTGATGCTGTGAGCAACGACTTATATGTGAATAAAGTAACGGGTTTCAGCAGCTATTTTCTGACCTTCGATTCGGGCACACAGATCGAAATTATGCATAGAGCAGACATTCCGGACAATAAGAACGATGTTGTCGGAGATCAGCATAAGGGTTTGATTCACCTTGCTTTTGCAGTCGATTCCAAAGAAAAAGTGGACGAGAAAGCCTTGCAACTAAAAGACGCCGGTTGCCCTATTCTTAGAGGACCTCGTACAACCGGAGATGGATATTATGAATTTGAAACGTTAGATCCTGAAGGCAATAGGCTGGAAGTAATATTCAAATAGATATGAGTTTAAGCAAGAATAAACTAAAATATATTCGTTCTCTAAAAGACAAAAAATTTCGTTCCGAGTATAACACTTTTGTAGCCGAAGGAAATAAATTGGTGAGCGATCTATTGCCGTATATGAAATGTCAACTGTTGGTTGGTACTGAGGCTTTTTTGTCAACTCTCCACACATTAGATGTTGAGGAAGTTATTGAAGCAGAACAGCATCAATTAGATCAGGTGAGTTTTCTCAAAAATCCCCAGCAGGCCTTAGCTGTTTTCTATCAGATTGAAACAGATGCAGAAATTGATTTCTCCGACCAATTGTTGCTGGCACTCGATGGAATACAAGATCCCGGAAATCTGGGAACTATTATTCGTTTGGCAGACTGGTATGGCATCAGGCATATTTTTTGTTCTGTCGATACAGCCGATGTCTATAACCCTAAGGTAGTGCAAGCTACAATGGGAGCTTTGGCGCGTGTAAATGTTCATTATGTAGATCTGGCTGAGTTTCTTGAAAAGCATAACAATATCCCGGTTTATGGAACATTGCTTGATGGACAGAATATGTATGAACAGGAGATCACCCGCAATGGAATTATAGTAATGGGAAATGAAGGGAACGGTATTCGTCCCGAAATAGAATGTCTGATAACCAAGAAACTCTATATTCCGAACTACCCAGTGGGAGATCCTACTTCCGAATCCTTAAATGTGGCTATTGCAACAGCTATTATATGCGCTGAATTCAGACGCCGATCATTTTGATTTTTCGACAAGTATGTATGCCCAATAGGTCGAAGTTTTACCTATTGCACACAAAGGCAGGTATCCCTTTTCTATCTTACCCTCTTGGTCGAAAGACAAAGGGTGCTGTTGTTGCATTTCTGAATGTTGAGAATATATCTCATCGTTTTTTGCACTAAAACGTATGGCGAATCGACCCTCTGAGGTTTGAGAAATATATTTTTCGGACAAACGTAAGGATAGATATCCCATATTGTAGCGCATATTTATTTCTACACAAGGGTGAATTTTATATACATCCTCATCTTTGTAGACCATCATATCAACGCCTATACAACCTTTGTATATATTCGCAAATTTAGCCTGCAATACATCCCTAAGCTTCTCTTTAATTTCGGATAATAGTTCGGGCGATATTTTATTGGTCAGCAATCTTACTATGCTCTCCTGTGCTCCTATATAATTAGAATCGTATCCGCCCTTAATATTGGTGTAAAATAAAGAATACCCGGCAAAGGAAACCGTCCCTGCTCCATCGCTCACAAACTCCATTGCAAAATCAATATCCTTGTTCAATGCCTTTTCTACCGATACACACCCTTGTTTCTTTAATATGCCATGCAGTATTTGCCGTTCGGTGCGTGTTAATCCCGATTCGGGTAGCCAAAGCAACCCTCTGCCTGATGAAGAATAAGGTGCTTTTGATAATAACCTGCATGTTGACTGATTGACTGCTTCTTCTATCTGTTCCATGTCGGTATAAAATGAAGGAACAATGTCGTCTGCTATTGCTGCGACTTCTGCTTTGAGACTGATCAAACATTCTCTGGCTGTGATTCTGCTGTTTAATGCCGTATATCGGTCATCCCATTTAGGAGTCTTTAAATTGCAATCGTATTTGTGGCATAATTCGTTGAAATAATATATAGCTTGAGGTGATATGCCCCACAACGAAATTTCAGCCGTCCGGCAGTCATGTAATTCCTCTTCGCATAAAGGGGAGGGGAGGTAGGAAAAGAGGCTTCTTATCTGTTTATAGTATTCCGAGTCAAAGTTTTCGCTATCCACCAAAACCACGTCACCCCGTTCTCCATACCATGCCGGCAGAAAGGATAGTTCTTTTTGCATCGCAACCACATTTGCCGGAGCTGTATAGTATGGCGAAGCATTCTTTACGGCAGTTTCGTGTCCGGGATTAAAGTATAGAATCATTGCTGTCAATGTTTAAAAAATGCAAAAATAATCAATATATTTCAAAGCCGTTTTATTATCTCAATCCCTATTCCGGGTTGTTGGTAAGTAGATGGCTAAATATAATAAACTGTGTTGATGTTAACATAATAAATATCTATTTGACATCTCCTTTTTAAGGAGGTATATTTGCAATAGAAAGAATAATAAAAAATAAAAATTATGTCAGTATTAGTAGGTAAAAAAGCGCCTGTATTTAAGGCTAATGCCGTAGTAAACGGTAGTGAAATAGTAGAAGGTTTTTCATTAGACCAATTTAAAGGAAAACAATACGTAGTATTTTTCTTTTATCCTGCGGATTTTACATTTGTTTGCCCTACCGAGATAATCGCATTCCAAGACAGAATCGCCGATTTCGAATCTCGTAATGTAGCAGTAGTAGGAGCATCTACCGACTCTGCTTTCTCACACTGGAAGTGGCTTCAGACAGAACAAAAAGATGGTGGTATCAAAGGCGTGAAATATCCGTTGGTATCTGACCAATCTCTAACTATCTCGTCTGCATACGATGTTTTAGCCGGAAAGTTCGATTATAACGACGAAGGCGAAGACGTATTTGAAGGCGCACCTCAGGCTTATCGTGGTTTGTTCCTTATCGACAAAGAAGGTATTGTTCGCCATCAGGTAGTAAACGATATGCCATTAGGTCGTAGCGTAGACGAAACAATCCGTTTGATTGATGCACTTCAATTTACAGAAGAGTATGGCGAAGTTTGTCCTGCCAACTGGAAAAAAGGAGAAAAAGCGTTGAAAGCTACTCAAGAAGGTATTTCTGACTACTTGTCACATAAACACTAATTAATGACCCATAGGGTATAAGCATTAAAATAGTAGTTGAAAATTAGGTTAATTTAGTTTTTAAAGCCGCGATATTTTTTTCGCGGCTTTATTATTACATCTGTTTATTGTAGATTTATCTATATGTGATAAGGTGTTAGACTGTAAATTACTTTTGATTTAAATGACAGAAAACAAAAAATCAAAAACAAGGCAAAAAGTGTACAACTTTGTAACCTTTTAGTTAAAATGCTTTTTTTGAAATTATTGCAAAATAGAAATGATAGGCTAAATTTATATAATAAGGCAGACTAATCCTTTTTATTTTTCATACTTTTGTTTCTTATAAATAAGTTGGTGAGAAGATGAAATATAATTTTGATGAAATAATTGACCGAAAAAATACAAATGCTCTCAAAACTGATGCTTTAGGTCCTCGATACGGAAATTCCGATCTGATCCCTCTATGGGTAGCCGATATGGATTTTCTGTCTCCTCCGGCAATCACAGAGGCTATTATAGAACGAGCCAAGCATGGTATATTCGGATACACTTGTCCGTCTCAGGAATATTATAACTCTATCATAAATTGGGTAGATCGTTTTCACGATTGGAAAATAAAACAAGAGTGGATTTCGTTCATTCCGGGTATTGTAAAAGGGATAGCATTCGTTATTGATTGCTTTACGACCAAAGATCAGAAAGTCGTTATCCAACCACCGGTATATCATCCTTTCCGTATTGTACCTACATTGCATCATCGCGATATAGTGTACAATCCTTTGATCTTAGAGGCCGGACAATACCGTATGGATCTGGAAGGATTGAAAAAAGCTATTGACCCACAATGTAGAGTCTTGATCTTATGCAATCCTCACAACCCCGGCGGACGGGTTTGGAGCCGTCAGGAGCTCATTGATATTGCCGAAATTTGCTACGATAATAATATATTGGTGATTTCTGACGAAATACATTCTGATCTGGCTTATGCTCCCAACAAACATATACCTTTTGCCAGTGTGTCTGAAAAGGCTGCTCAGAATAGCATCACCTTTATGGCTCCGAGCAAGACGTTCAATATTGCCGGCATTGTAAGTTCCTTTTCGGTAATACCGAACGATGAGTTGAGAGAGAAGTTTCATGCTTATCTAGCCAGCAGCGAACTCGAAGAAGGACATATATTTGCCTATTTGGCAGCACAAGCAGCATACGAACATGGCGAAGAATGGCTGAAAGAGGTGAAGAGTTACCTTTGGGATAATATCAATTTTGTAGATCAATATCTGAAAGCCAATATTCCGCAGATAAAAGCAATGATACCTCAGGCATCGTTCCTTGTTTGGTTAGACTGTAAAGATTTGAACCTGTCGCAGCAAGATTTGGTTTCTCTTTTTGTCGATGATGCCAAATTGGCATTAAACGACGGCGTAATGTTTGGCTCTCAGGGTGAAGGATATATGCGTATGAATATAGGCACACCTCGCGCGAATATTGAAAAAGCGTTGCAGAATCTTAAAAGGGCTGTAGACAGCAAACAAATTTAAACATAGAGTTGTTTTAATTCAGGAAAGGGGCACGATTGTTGCTTACAGATATACACAAAATAAAAAACAAGACCTATAAGGTTTTGACTATTAATTAATAAATAAACAAATACTTTAAAATGAAAATTTCAACAAATAAGTTTGTTTCTCTATCTTACGATCTTAATGTCGGAGAAGGTGAGGAACGCGAGCTGATGGAAAGAGCTACTACCGAAACTCCACTTGATTTTATTTACGGAACAAACTCAATGCTGGAAGCTTTTGAAAATAATATCGACGGATTGGCAGTAGGAGACTCATTCGATTTCGTTCTTACTCCCGATCAGGCTTATGGAGAGTACGACGACGAACATGTTGTGGATCTACCTCGTAATATATTTGAGCAAGATGGAAAACTTAACGAAGAGGTGATCTTCGAAGGTAATATGGTTCCGATGATGGATTCTAATGGAAACCGTCTTAACGGATCTGTTGTAGCTGTAAAAGATGATGTAATCACTATGGACTTCAACCATCCATTAGCTGGCGAAACACTTAACTTTACAGGTAAAGTGTTGACAGTTAGAGAATCTACTCCTGAAGAAATAGCTGCTATATTTGCCCCTGAAGGTGGTTGTGGTTGCGGATCAGGTTGTAGCTGTGGCGATGGTGAAGAAGAAATGGCCGGAGGCTGTGGTTCAGGTTGCGGTTGCGGCGGACACTAAGAATACTTCAATATTGAGATATAAGCAAAAAGGGGAACTGTATCACAGTATCCCCTTTTGTATTTATTATCGGAGAAAAGTCTTTCGCATTACTATATATTGGTATCCGTTCTTTTCGAAACGTTCTTCGGTTTCTTCATAGCCAAACTTCTTATAGAATGCTGCTGCGTCGGCTCTTGCATTGCACCATAGTTGGTCGAATTTCATATCATTAGCATAGTCTATCAACCATTGCATTAAGGCGGAAGCATAGCCTTTGTTTTGCATATCGCTACGCGTTGCCAGCTTTCTGAACTGTACATTGCGTCCATCCAAAAAGAGAGACATAACAGAAACCGGTTCTTCGTTTTCGAATACTCCGATGTGCAGACCTCTGTCATCGTCGGGTAGCTTGACGAAATCTATATCCTTATCCGGATACATGACTTGCTTACGCATATTGAGTACATCTTCGTATTTAGCTTCGTTGATAATCATTATTTTAGAATTTATATGTGAGCATTAAACGTCCTTCATAGGTTTTGGAAAAGACGTCGTCGAAATATCGATAATTTGTATCTCTGGTATAGTTATAAAAAACTCCGGTCAGAAAAAGATGATTCCTTAGTTTCAGGTCTGTCCTCAAACTAATGGCATGTAGTATGGCTTGCGATCGGTCGCCCTGATAGTTAAATTCGTGTACATCTATATTATCCCAGTCCACATCTTTGGGATAACCCTTCCATGTAAACATCCGATACACTTCGTATCTGCCCGATAGGCTGATCCTATCTTTGTAAGCAAGATCGAATCCGACTTTGGTACTGAAACCACTAGCCAGATTGTAATTCCTCATATCTACAACATAGTGATCGCTTAACGCTCCTCCCAGTATTACCAAATTAGCATGCAGATAGGCATCGAAATGAAAATTTCGGGTTCTATTGCTCTTATATATCAGGCCTGCTCCAAACGAGGCAGGAGTACATATCTTATACGGAATTTTGTTCGAAACATCAGATATAGTATCAGAGTCGTAGTAATCGAAGTGTTGATAAAAACCAAGACTTAAAAAGTCTTTTTCTGTATTAACCAAGTCTGTTACATAGAGCCTTCCCAGAATATTCAGTTGACTCAACAGTGGTTGTGATCCCTGTCCGTTCAGGTTGCTTCTGAAAGTGAAATAGTCATAAGGCTTTTCGCTTTCATCAGCAAAACGATCGCCATATTGAATGTTTATATCGAGGGCTGCTCCAACACCCTTATCCAGTACCTGACCTCTTAATTCTAAGGTTCGCACACCTGCCGATATTTCTACACTTACATCGGGTGTTCCAAATTGTTTGCCACTAGTTGCTCTCGTCTTCCATGCATCACCATTGATGACACGTGTTAAGCCTCGCATAGGCGAAATTAAGAATCCGGCTAGTTCTCGTCCAAAGCGGTTCATTCCCACACGTCTGTCATCGAGTACAAGATCTGATGTCCTATATAAGGTTTCTCCTAAAGCGAGTCCCCCGATCGGAGTTGCCATTATATCGTTGATAGACGGATATTCATTCTCCATAAATAGTTCCCACATAGCACTACCTCCGAGAGTGAATAGTCCCGATTCCCAGTAGTTGTATCCTCTGGCACGGGCCGAATTGTAGTACAAACTGCCATGATAGGGGTGTAGAAACATGTTGTTTCCCATATCATCGTTGTCCCATACCCAAGAGTGTTTTAAGTTCTTCTTTATAGTATGTATATTGATATAGGCATAATGTTGCTTTGCTATGTATCTGTTGAAAGCCCACAATCCCATATTGATGGAGAAATTTTGCGTGGCTGCACCTAATCCATTCTTTTTAGAATAATATGCTATGTCTATCGAATCGGCAGGTTTGGGGGGTACAACCTGATAACGAATGGCAAACTGCCCATATCCGGATATGAAAACGAAAAAGGATATGGTCAGGGTAAGTATGTATTTTTTATACATGCAATGTTTGGGTTTATTAACCTGAATAAAAATGCAAAGATATAATAATAAAATATTCGACAATATATTATATAATGAGTTTGAATAAATTCTTCTAAATTTGTAGTACGTATGATAAAACCAATCTTATTAGTCGGACTAGGAGGTGCAGCGGGGAGTATAATGAGATACTTAGTATCTGTATTTGTCGCAAAGTATGCACTGTTCGCCTTTCCTTTAGGAACATTTCTCATTAATCTTATCGGATGTTTCTGCATCGGACTATTTACGAATATTATACCTTCTACCAACTTACGAATTCTGCTTATAATCGGTTTCTGTGGCGGTTTTACTACATTCTCCACTTTTGCAAACGAAACTTTAGCATTAATAAACAACAACCAATATCCACTAGCGTTTGTTTATACTTTATCCAGTTGTATATTGGGCGTGTCTGCTGTATGGTTGGGCATGTGGATTACAAAATAACAGGCTTTTTTGTTTTATTAACATCGGTCGATATGCATTTAATATCGAATCTCCGTCTATATAATATATAAAGCAATACAAAACTTATTTATATGAAGAAGCATATTTTTATTACTCTATTCTTATTCTTGAATATCATGGCGATAGCGCAAAAATCTAATAATAAATATGAGACAGACTGGAAACGGGTTGAGGAGCTTGACAAACAAAGCTTGCCGCAATCGTCAGCTCTTGTTGTAGACTCTATTCTTAGAAAGGCAATTGCCGATAAGAATAATACACAGATTATTAAAGCAAGTATTTATCAGAATAAGTTTAAACTTCAAGTAGATTATACAGACGATAAAGGACTACTTGACGATTTACAATCTGTAGTTGGCCAAACAGAAGATGTGGCAGAAAAGTCTTTATTGTATTCTATGATTGCAGAGCTTTATGCTACTTATTATATGAATGATCAAAGGATTATCCGACAACGATCTAAGCTGATAAATGCTATTCCGGAAGATATGCAGGAATGGAGTAGTAATATATTTATAGACAAAGTAGAGGAGAACATAAATTTGTCGATCAAGAATGTCTCTTTATTGAAACAACATACGACGAAGGAGTACGACGATATCATTCTTTTAGGTACTGACGGACAGAAATATTATCCTACTTTATATGATTTTCTCATGTCGAGGGCTATCGAGATAACCAAAACCCTTGAAGGTAATAATTATGATGGATTTGATTCGGCGGTCATTGGTGTCGATGCTGAAAAGCTTGCGTTACCGGCAGACGAATATGTGAAGCTGAACCTTAAAACGGGAGCAGATAAATCTTATATTTCACTTATATATTATCAACGTTATCTAAAAGACTTGCTTAACCGCAATCTGACTTCTACCATTGTTCTCATAGAATTGGATAAAGTTGATTATCTAAAAAAATATTCAAGATCTTTATCTAACGAAAAACTGGTTGATATCCTTCTTACTCTAGAGAAGAAATATAGAGGAGATCCGACTTGCGCCGAGATTATAAATGTTTTGGTAGATGCTTATAATTATAGGACTCTTGATAAAACAACAGATTCTGATATAAATAAAATTAAATACGATTGGCTTAAGCTGGGTATAAGCCATTATCCTAATACTTATGGAGCAGCGTTGCTGCAATCGAAATTAAGTAATCTGGAACGACCTACAATCAGAATTGACGGAGAAACTTTACAATATCCTTCATCGACTATGATGTTGAATCTTTTTCATAAAAACATTCAAGCGTTGAGGGAAAAACCTCAGTTCAAATTATATAAGGTGGAAGATGGAAAGTATGCTTTACAAAAAGATTATGTGCTCAATTTGGTGTCGCAGACTACATATAATCTCGATTCTTTGAGTATTGATCTGGGAGATTTGCCTGTGGGACGTTATTGTTTCACTTCACTATCTGCTGAAGATTTGAAAGAATCTTCGTCTAAACAATATGATGAAAAAAATATTAATCGGTTCGACTTTGTTGTGTCACGGCTTGCAACATTTGCCCGAAATAGTGGAAATAAAGAATATGAAGTGTTTGTTGTTGATCGTCAGTCCGGCAAACCTATCAAAGGAGCGGATGTAGAAATATATTCTTCGAAAAATAACCGAAATGATGAAGACAAACTTTCTTTGATAAGAAAGATCAAGACAAATGACTTAGGACTTGCCTCATTCAAATATGACGCAGATAAGAATAATAACGTTCTTATTTATAAAGCAGTATTGGATGCCGATTCGTGTCTTGATAAAGAAACCATTTATAATTCTTACAGATGGAACAGAACTGAAACAAGAGAGCAAACAAGTCCTGCAATAAGTATATTTACTGATAGATCTATCTATCGTCCGGGTCAAACTGTTTTTGTAAAAGCCATTGCTATAAATCCGGACCGTAAACCACTAACGGGTAAATCTTACTCCATAAAGTTATATAATGCAAATAATGATATAGTGGCACAAAAAGAAATGACTACAAATGATTTTGGCTCTGTGTCAACTGAGTTTGTGTTGCCTTCATTCGGACTTTTGGGAACATATCGCATTCAGGTCGGAAACAACTCTATTTATTTTCAAGTAGAAGAATATAAGCGACCAACTTTTGAAATCACATTCGATAAAGTTGATAAGACATATACATTCGGAGAAGAAGTAAAGCTGAAAGGATATGCAAAAAACTTTTCCGGTATCAATCTTCAGCAGGCTGATGTAAAGTACACTATCAGCCGCCAACAGTTTAACTTCTGGTTTTGGTATGCAGCCAATAAAACTCATTTTGCAGACGGGACAGTCAAAACGAATGATGACGGGGCGTTCGAAATAGTATTTACCCCCGAAATGGGAGATGGCAATATAAGACTGCTGAGAGGTGCTGACAAACAAATATATACTTTCACTGTTACTGCTACCGTAACTGATATAAATGGCGAAACCCAATCGAATAATTATACAATTACAGTAGGCAATGTTTCGATGCTTATAAATATTGGAATTGCCGATCAAATAGAAAAATCCTCAGACTTTGATTTGACTATAGAAGCTCGTAATTTACAAGCGCAGAATATAAATACTTCGGGAACATACGTTCTATATCAACTGAATAATAATGATTCTATCGAAAGCAAAGTATATGAAGGGGCTTTCAATACCGGAGATCAGCCGGAGTTGAAAGCGAAGCTCAAGAACCTGCCTTCGGGAAAATATCAGTTGGAGGCAAAAGCTTTGGACGATAAAGGCAATGAGGTGACCGAAAGCAAAAATTTTGTTGTTTATTCTTTTTCCGATAAACGACCTCCAATAGAGACTAATGAATGGCTGGTTTTGAAAAACAATACATGGAAAGATGATGGTAAACCTGTCGAAATTATTTTTGGTACTACCGAAAAAGACACCTATGTATTGTATCAGCTATCACAGAACGAAAGGGTGATCGATCGCTCTTTTATCAAGTTGAGTAATGAGAATAAGACATTCTCCATACCATATAAAGCGATATATGGAGATGAGATAAATATGTCTTTAACATCTGTGAAAAATGAGACGTTTTACCATAAAAATATATCCTTGAAGAAAGAGGGAATTAAGTTTGATACAAAATTGAATGTGAAGTTGGACGTATTCAGAGATAAACTCCGTCCGGGAGAAGCCGAAACATGGACTATGAGTGTTAAAGACTCTACAAACAGTCCGGTGTTAGCTGAGCTATTGGCTTCTATGTACGACAGCTCACTCGATAAACTGTATCCGTATGTAGCATGGGCTTTAAATCGTCCGGGAATATATCAAAAGTATATCTATCCTGTATATTATAATTATACAAGAAGATATATTGATAATATAAATTTTGATCTTGGAGACGAAGTACTTACTGTTGTCGTTACATCCAAAAGGACTTTCGATCATATAAATTGGTTTGGATATTCCGATTTTTTCAGAGGCTCTATGGGTATTCTCTCTTTATCCGAAATGTCTGTAATGTCAGTTCGTGGAAACTTAGGTAGTTTCAAACCGGCAGTACCGAGTGCAGTAATGAAGCAAAAATCTTTCAATCGAGAATCAGCTGAGTCATTGTCTGAGGATATGGCTGTAGATTCTTATATTGCAGAAGAAAAAGCGATCTCACCCGGGCAAAATACAGATCAGGCTTCGTCTCAACTTCGCCAAAACTTTAATGAGACAGCGTTCTTTTACCCTCGTTTGAAAACTAACGAAAAGGGTGAAGTTCAGTTATCATTTACAGTTCCCGAAAGCAATACTACTTGGCGTTTCAGAGCTTTGGCACATGACAAAAATGGCAGAGTAGGAGTCTTGGAGCAAATGGTTGTGACCCGCAAAGAATTGATGGTTACACCTAATATGCCTCGCTTTGTTCGTCAAGGAGATAAAACCAGTATCTCGACCAAAGTTTCCAACCTCTCAGAAGCTTCTGTATCTGGAAATGTAGCAATTGAATTTTTCGACCCTTTGACAGACAAAGTTATAGATCTGAAAATTGATAATAAGGAACAGCCTTTCTCCATAGAGAAAGATGCTTCAACCTCCGCTTCATGGATATTTACCGTACCTCAGGATATTGAAATGATTGGTTGCCGTATCATAGCACGAACCGAATCTTTCAGCGATGGAGAACAGCATGTATTAGCTGTATTACCAAATCGTATGTTGGTAACAGAAAGCATGCCGATAGATATTGTGAAAGAAGGTACAAGTACATTTACATTCGATAAATTATATAATAATACCAATCCGGTAAATAATAATTATCGCCTCACTTTAGAATATGCTTCCAATCCGGCATGGTATGCTATACAAGCTTTGCCGACAATGAGTCTTCCTACAAATGAAAATGCAGTCAATTGGTTTGCCAGTTTTTATGTAAATATGATAGGATATGAAATTGTTTGCCAATACGAGGAAGTAAAAGCAATGATAAAAGCTTGGAAAAAACAAGGCGCGGATAAACAAACTTTGATGTCTAAACTGCAAAAAGACGAAGAGTTGAAAGCTGTTCTGTTGGAAGAAACGCCTTGGGTGTTGGATGCAAGAAATGAGAATGAGCAGATGCAGCGACTTTCCTTGTTGTTGGATCTTAATAATACAGAGCAATTGCTCAAAGTTTCTACATCTAAGCTAGCCGAACTTGTAAATACTGATGGAGGATGGTCATGGTATAAGGGTCTGCGAGGCAGTCGTGACATTACACAATATATTCTTTATGGATATGCTAAACTGCAAGAAGTAGCCCGGCGCGAATATTCGCAAGAAGTGAAAGGAATGCAAATAGCTGCTTTACAGTTTATTGATAAACAAATTGTTGAAGACTTTAATAATCTGAAAAAGCATGATAAAAATTGGGAAACAACAACCCACATTTCCACCACTCAGTTAGAATATGCTTATGTACGATCATTTTATCGAGACATTCCTATCAATCAGGAAGCTCGTGCTGCCGAACGTTTCTATACCGATGTAGCAAGTAAGAATTGGACTAATCTAAATCTGTACGAACGGGCTATTTTATCCATAGTTTTGAAAAGAAACGGCGATAAAACATTAGCCGGAAAGATTGTTCAGTCTATTCGTGAACATGCCGTCAAAGATCCTAAACAAGGCATGTATTGGCCAAATAATAAAAGGAGTGCATTTTTGTCTATGTCTGCTATCAGCACACATACATTCCTTATGGATGCACTACAACAGAATGGAGCTACAACGGAAGAAATAGACTTGATGAAACGCTGGCTGATTAACCAAAAACGAACTCAACTTTGGGGATCTACTCACGCCTCTGTTGATGCCATTAGTGCATTGCTAAGTTCAGGCTCAGATTGGTTTCCTGTAAATCCAACTCCTACAACTATCAAGGTAGGAGACAAAGCTGTTGATATGAATAAGAGTGAACTGGGTACAGGATATGTGAAACAATCGTGGAGTAAATCGGAAGTAGACAATAAGATGGGAAAAGTAGAAATAATCTCTACTTCTGCCCAACCTGCTTATGGAGGTTTATTCTGGCAATATTATGAAGATCTGAATAAGATAACTGCCCAAAAGGGAGATCTGAATATTGAGAAAGAGTTGTTTAAAGAAAATGTATCAGCAATAGGTAGCGGATTGATGAAGATCACCGAAAATGATCCGTTAACTGTTGGAGATAAAGTAGTTGTTCGCCTGACAATACGTGTCGACCGGGATATGGATTTCGTACAATTGAAAGATATGCGCGCTCCATGTTTCGAACCGCTGCAAACTATTTCGGGAGTTACCTCATCCGATAGATTAATATATTATCAGATGGTAAAAGATGCTTCTACTAACTTCTATTTCGATCATCTGTCTAAAGGAACTTATGTATTGGAATATCCGGTTTATGTGAACAGAAGTGGAGAATATGCAAATGGAATCACTACAATTCAATCTATGTATGCTCCGGAATTTGTTTCACATACCCAAGGTATAAAAGTAATAGTGAAAGATTAGTATATCCCTATATTAGCACAGACTTGAATTGATGAAACACATTATATTAATCTTATCAGCTATAATTCTTCTTGTGGGGCTTGTGTCATTCTTGAGATACAGGCCTGATAAGGCTGAGTCTCAGATGAATTTAGGTTGTGATGCAATAGAAGAGCAAGAGGCATCATCTAGACTTAAAGCTAAAGCCGATTCAGCCTTTAGATATTGTAAGACGAAAGGGTTTAATACACAATATTGTATCCTTGTCGATTTCAGTATTCATTCAGGAAAACAACGCTTTTTTGTTTGGGATTTTAAAAATAATGCCATAAAATACTCCAGCCTTTGTTGTCATGGGTATGGTCAGAAAAGCAGTCAGACCGAACCCGTTTTTAGCAACGTAGAAGGCAGTTATTGTTCTTCTTTAGGAAAATACAAAATAGGAGTGCGAGCATATAGCAAATGGGGTATTAATGTTCATTACAAGTTACATGGATTGGAGAATACAAATAACAATGCCTTTAAGCGTTTTGTCGTTCTGCATTCATATACACCGGTTGCTGACAAAGATATTTACCCTAAGCACTTGCCTCTGGGTTGGAGTCAGGGATGTCCCGTGATCAATGACAATGCAATGAAGCAAGTTGATGAATTGCTTAAGTCTGTTGCAAAGCCGATGCTACTTTGGATTTATCTTTGATCAGATATATAGTCTAAGAGGTGCGTAATGTGAAATATTGTCAAAAAGTGAATAGGTCGTTAATATTATGCTTACATTTGCACATTAGAACTACATTAAAATATCACTAAAATAGTAGAAGAAAAAGGTATGAAAAAGATTGGATTAATACTATTTGCTTTGATACTGTCAGTAGGATTTGTTTCTGCTCAGAATGGTAAAAAAGCACCTAAGGTTGAATTTGAAACATCAGCACATAATTTTGGGAAAGTGGCAGAGAGTGTCGGTTCTGTAAGCTGTGAATTTATATTCAAAAATGTAGGTACAGCACCTTTCCTTATTCAGAGAGTGCAAGCTAGTTGCGGATGCACCACTCCTGATTATACTAACGAACCCGTATTACCGGGTAAAACAGGTAAAATAAAGGTAACATATTCTACAACAGGTCGTCCTGGTACATTTAGCAAAGATGTTACAGTCTTTTCAAATGTTCCGGATTCAATCTATCGTTTGAATATAAAAGGTGAAGTAATACGCAAGTAATTATTGTTTTTACCAAATAAAAAAGAAGGATGACTATTTAGTCATCCTTCTTTTTTATTTAGCTTTATAGCTTATACTCTTGCCAACTCTTGATAGGAATATCTGTTTCCTTCATTTCACAAAATGCCTGTATGAAAGCACTTGCCAGTCGGGCATTTGTTATTAACGGGATATTATGGTCGATAGCACCACGGCGAATCTTATAGCCGTTAGTTAGTTCGCGACGAGTATGATTCTTTGGTATGTTTACTATCAGGTCAAACTTATGCTTAGCCATCATATCCATCACATTGTGTTCCTTCTCCTCATCCGGCCAGCTAACAACAGTAGCTTCCACTCCGTTTTCAGATAAGAACTTTCTTGTTCCGGCAGTTGCATATATCTCATAATTATTATTTTGCAACATTTTGCATGCTTCCAATAAGTCTACTTTCGATTTGCTATCGCCCGATGATACCATGACGCTCTTTTTGGGAATGTTATAGCCCACAGAAATCATTGATACCAATAATGCTTCGCTAAAGTCGTCACCAAGGCATCCAACTTCTCCCGTAGAAGACATGTCTACACCGAGTACAGGGTCAGCATTATGCAGGCGCGAGAATGAAAACTGAGATGCTTTTACGCCTATCCAGTCGATATCGAAATTAGCATCGTCCGGTTTCACATAGTCAGCATCCAACATGATACGAGTAGCTGTTTCGATGAAATTGCGTTTTAATACTTTCGATACAAAAGGAAAGCTTCTTGATGCACGCAGATTACATTCGATCACTTTTACTTCATTATTCTTTGCAAGAAACTGAATGTTGAAAGGTCCGCTGATATTTAGTTCTTTAGCTATTTTCCGGCTGATTCGTTTAATGCGACGAGCCGTTTCGAAATATATCTTTTGTGCCGGAAATACCAATGTGGCATCACCTGAGTGTACGCCTGCAAACTCGATATGCTCAGAGATGGCATATTCTACAACTTCTCCGTTTCTGGCAACGGCATCAAATTCTATTTCTTTTGCATTTTGTAAGAACTGCGATACTACAACAGGATATTCTTTAGATACATTGGCTGCCAATTTGAGGAATGTTTCCAATTCTTCGGCGTTATAACATACATTCATCGCTGCACCAGAAAGCACGTATGACGGACGCACGAGTACGGGATAGCCCACTTTGTCTACAAAGCTGTAAATATCGTCCATGCTCGACAACTCTTTCCAAGCTGGCTGATCTATTGCCAATTGATCGAGCATGCTGGAAAATTTATGTCTGTTTTCAGCTCTGTCTATTGATAATGGTGAAGTTCCTAATATTGGCACATCCTGACGGTGCAATCTTATAGCCAAGTTATTCGGTATCTGTCCTCCAACGGAAACAATAACACCTTTTGGCATTTCGAGGTCTAGTACGTCTAGTACACGTTCAAAAGAAAGTTCATCGAAATATAGACGGTCGCACATATCATAGTCGGTCGATACCGTTTCAGGATTATAATTTATCATTATAGATTTATAACCTAGCTTACGGGCAGTCTGAACTGCATTTACCGAACACCAGTCGAACTCAACTGAGCTACCGATACGGTATGCACCCGAACCGAGTACCACCACAGACTTGTCATTCTTGAAGTACGGAACATCATTTTCTGACCCATCATATGTCATGTATAGATAGTTTGTCAAATCAGGATGCTCTGAAGCTATCGTATTAATTCGCTTTACAGATGGTAATACATCCATTTTCTTTCTGAGAGCCCTTACTCTCAAAGATTCTTTTTCTACATTGCCTTCCGGATTCTCTACGAAGCGTGCAATCTGAAAATCTGAGAAGCCTAAGTATTTAGCTTTTTGTAATACATCAGCCGATATGTCTTCTATCCTCTCATATTTTTGTAGAACCAAAGAGTAGTCATATATGTTTTTTAGTTTTTCTAAAAACCAAGGATCTATTTTGGTTAGATTATGGATTTGGTCAATGCTATAACCCTCTTCAAAAGCTTTGGCTATTGCAAACACACGTAGGTCGGTAGGGTTGGACAATTCTTCATCCAGATTCTCAAATTCGATTTCTCTGTTTCCTACAAAACCATGCATGCCTTGCCCAATCATACGAAGCCCTTTTTGTATAATCTCTTCGAAGGTTTTTCCGATAGACATTATTTCTCCTACCGACTTCATACTAGAGCCTATCTGACGTGATACGCCTGCGAATTTAGTTAAATCCCAACGTGGAATTTTACAGATATAATAGTCTAAAGATGGCGCTACATAAGCTGAATGAGGAGTACCCATTTCACCTATCTGATCTAAGGTATAGCCAAGCGCAAGTTTTGCTGCAACAAATGCCAGCGGATAACCTGTTGCCTTCGATGCAAGGGCAGAAGATCTGCTTAGACGGGCATTGACCTCTATTACACGATAGTCGTCTGTTTCGGAATTAAAAGCATATTGAATATTACATTCTCCTATGATGCCTATATGGCGGATCGCTTTTTTTGATAGTTCCTGAAGCATTGACAATTCTGTTTCATCGAGGGAACATGTTGGAGCAACCACTATGCTTTCTCCGGTATGTATTCCCAGTGGATCGAAATTTTCCATGCTGGCAACCGTAAAGCAATGATCGTTTTTGTCTCTGATCACTTCAAATTCTATTTCTTTCCATCCCTTTAGCGATTCTTCAACCAAAATCTGTTTTGAATATGCAAAAGAGCTTTCACATAGCGCTTTAAAGTCTTCAAGATTATTGCTGATACCACTACCAAGCCCACCCAAGGCATAGGCTGATCGTACCATTACCGGAAAACCTATTTTGTTGGCTGCGGCTATTGCTTCATCCATTGTTTCTACCGCTTGGCTGACGGGAGTCTTCATCCCTATTTCATCAAGCTTCTTAACAAACAAATCTCTATCTTCGGTAGCCATAATTGCTTCTACGGATGTACCTAATACTTCGACATTATATTTTTGTAAAGTACCATTCAGATACATTTCCGTACCGCAGTTGAGGGCTGTTTGTCCACCAAAGGCAAGGAGGATACCGTCCACTTCTTCTTTCTTGATTATTTCCTCTACAAAGTAGGGAGTCACCGGTAGGAAATAGACCTTGTCTGCAATTCCTTCTGAAGTCTGAATAGTAGCAATGTTAGGGTTTATAAGAACAGTATATATTCCTTCTTCTTTAAGAGCTTTAAGGGCTTGCGAACCGGAATAATCAAATTCTCCGGCCTGACCGATTTTTAATGCTCCTGAACCAAGTACAATTACTTTCTTAATTTTCTGGTTGATTGACATAGATTTTATGGCTTATTATAATACATTGAATTAAATGATTGTGTAAAGATAAGTCAATTTTTACAAAGTCAGTCTTTTATATAGCCTATCGGAGTAGAATGTATTCTTTTAAAATACCATAATGTCATAGATACATACTTATATTAATCAATGAGGGCTTTTATATTTTGTTTTAACATTTTTGAGTATAAGTGTGTATTTTTATGAAATTATTGTAAATTTATCGGCGCGAATGTTAATCTAAAAAAAGTAAATGTATTATGAAAAGAATAACTTCTTTATTTTTGTTCTTCTCTTTTGTTTCTGTAATGTATGCTCAACATAGTGATTATGATTTGAGTAGTTATAAAACAGGAGATTATAAACGTAAATCTTTGGATGCGGACTTAGGCTCATCCGGTGTCTTTCAGAATGATATGCAGAATGGAGAAGATCAGACATTTAATGCAAAATTATCTTTTACCTATAATCAGACAAAGAATACCCGAAAGCTGTATGAAAAAATGTATCTCAGATTGAATGGTAATGTCGACTATGCAAACAAAGATAATGAGGTTGCGTTTATTCAAGACTTGGGAGCTTATGATAAGAAAAAAAGGAAAGAGAATGGTGTGGACTACCGACTATCTTTTAATAGAGTTGGTTACCATTATATAAAAGAGAATAATCTATTTCTCGAATTTTCTCCGTTGGCGGCTTTTGGGCAATTTAGGAATACAAGAAGAGAGTCTACAGTTAACTATGTAACTTCTCCTAGTAAAAATAAAACAAGAACAATCTCAGCAAATGTTCTTATTAATCTGGGTATTGGTAAAGGGCGTTTGGAGAATGTAGAGGATGCTCGTCAGGCAGTTTATATTTTAGATGAATTGCAGAAAAAAGGAATACTGACCAGAGAGTTGACAAACGACGAAATAAATGAGATGGCAACAGTTATGACCCGTATTAAAAACAAAAGACAGTTTGATTCTCGTATCCGTCTTATAGAAGAAATAGAGACAATAGATTCGTTACTTGTGGCAAACGGGTATATAGATAAATCTCATAATACAGCTTATTATACATCTCTATATGATAATTGGATGTATGGTAATACCCCTGAACGCTTATCAGGTAGTCGTATTTCGGTTGGTATAACACCTGAATATTCATTCAATAGAATGAAATACGACTCATGGCAGGATGTTGGATCTACCATTGATTATAAAGATATATCTACTTTGTTTAAAGGAGCTTTATATATTGATTATCGGTATGAAAAACCGGTAAAATTAAAATTCCAAAACTCTCTGTCTGTAAGCCTTCGGTCGGCATTAGGTAAGTATAGATTTGAACATTATTTTGATCAACATTCGTTAGACTTATATTACGCATGGGGATACTACCCGAATACTCGTACTTATGTAAGTCTTGGAATAGGCGAGAGTTTCAATTATCTCAAAGAAGATTTTAAACATAGCAAGGATAATAAAAGTCTAAACTCATATACTTATCTTTCTTCCAATGCTTATTATTATTTGTCTCCGCAATTACGAATGTCCGGAACGTTTGATCTTTCATATAGCTTTCGTAGAGATATTAGCCGAGATCTTAACTTGAACGATAAACATCCTAGAACATCCTTTAGTCTGGGGCTAACTTATAGTTTCTTCTAAATAAGACCTTACTTGTCGAAAGAAAATAATAAAGGAGGTGTCTGTCCAGGCACCTCCTTTATTATATATATAAGAGTTTAATTCCTTATTTCTCTTTAATTTCCACTTTCAGATTTAATTCATCAAGTTGCTCCTGTTCTATCGTAGACGGAGCATCTATCATCACATCCCGTCCCGAATTGTTTTTAGGGAATGCAATACAGTCTCTGATGCTATCCAGTCCTGCGAACAAAGACACCAGACGATCCAATCCAAAAGCCAAGCCTGCATGAGGAGGAGCACCATATTTGAAGGCATTCATTAGAAAACCAAACTGGGCTTGAGCCTTTTCTTCGGTAAAGCCTAAGACATGGAACATCTTGTTTTGCAATTTGCTGTTGTGAATACGTACCGATCCGCCACCAACTTCTACTCCATTGATCACCATATCATAAGCATTAGCACGCACAGCACCCGGATCAGATTCCAAAAGAGGTATATCTTCTTCCTTAGGGCTTGTGAATGGATGGTGCTTAGCAAAATAGCGTCCGAGTTCCTCGTCTTTTTCCAAAAGAGGAAAGTCTATTACCCAAAGGCAATTAAACTTATTCTTATCGCGAAGTCCTAATTGTTCACCAACTTCCAAACGCAGTTCGCAAAGCTGTTTCTGAGCCTTTTCTGTTTCTCCGCATATAATTAATATTAAGTCACCCGGCTCAGCCTGACAACGATCTGCCCATTTTTTCAGGTCTTCCTGATCATAGAATTTATCTACCGACGACTTGAGTGAACCATCAGATTCGTAACGGAGATAAACAAGTCCTTTTGCCCCTATCTGAGGGCGTTTTACAAAGTTAGTAAGCCCATCCAATTGCTTACGTGTATAAGCCGCAGCACCCTTGGCACAGATGGCTCCTACATATTCAGACGAATCGAAGACTACAAAGTCTTTGCCGGTAGTAAGGTCTTTAATCTCTACAAACTCCATTCCGAAACGTGTGTCGGGCTTATCCGAACCATAGAATTTCATTGCATCAGCATACGTCATACGAGGAAAATCCGGTACATCTATTCCTTTTATATATTTGAAAAGATGTTTTGTCAATCCTTCAAATATATTGAGAACATCTTCTTGATTAACGAACGACATCTCGCAGTCTATCTGAGTAAACTCAGGCTGCCTGTCGGCACGCAAATCTTCGTCACGAAAGCATTTTACAATCTGAAAATAGCGGTCAAAACCCGATACCATCAACAATTGCTTAAACAATTGAGGCGATTGAGGCAGAGCATAAAATTCGCCCGGGTTCATACGGGATGGAACTACAAAGTCTCTTGCACCTTCCGGGGTAGAGCCTATGAGAACCGGAGTTTCCACTTCCAAAAAATGACGTTCGTCTAAGAAACGGCGAGTTTCGAAAGCTATCTTATGGCGCAATTCCAAATTGCTGCGTACCGGAGTACGGCGCAAATCCAGATAGCGATATTTCATACGTAAGTCGTCACCACCGTCAGTCTCGTCTTCTATTGTGAATGGAGGAACTTCTGACGTGTTGAGTATCGACAACTCGTTTACTATGATTTCAATTTCGCCGGTCGGTATATTCAAGTTCTTACTAGATCGCTCCTGAACGATGCCTTTTACTTGCAATACATATTCCCGTCCCAATTTGTTGGATTGCTCATAGAGAGCCGAGTTTACCTCTTTGTTGAAGGCTAACTGTGTGATCCCGTATCTGTCGCGCAGATCGACGAATGTCATTCCGCCTCCAAGCTTTCTTACTTTTTGTACCCATCCGGCAAGAGTGACTTCATTATCTACATTTGCCAGAGTAAGCTCTCCACAAGTATGATTTCTATACATGTTGCTCAATTTTGTATCTCGGTATCTTTTTGCTGTTTAGCTATAAAACCCGATATAATCTTTTTTAATATATTTTTTTTATAATATCTACTGTCAATCCTTCAATTTTGCCTTCTATGGCTGCAACAAAGGCTTTGAAGTGAGCGCTTTCGTTGTGAAGATTAATGGCATCTTGCGATTTCCAAACTTCCAGAATTGTATATTTTAGCGGATCTTTAGTATCTTGATGCAGATCGTAAGATACATTTCCTTCTTCCTTACGGGTTTCGTCTACAACTGTATGAAATACTTTTTCCAATTCTTTCTGATATGCAGCCTTTACAGTAACCACTGCAATGATTTTAAGTTCTGTCATAGCCCTTTTTAGTTTAAATTATTAAGGATACAAAAATAGGGATTTTATTCGTCTTTTACAGTATGTCAGCAAATGAAAGAATATCATTTTTCAGACATTTCTCACTTCCTTCTTTGTTTGTTGTATCAGCTTTTAGTTAGTATATCAGCTTTGATATATTTGCCTCCAACTTTATAATTCTATCCTTCGATGCTTCTTTAAACGTCTTAAAGTGTTCAGTGTTATTGTGGAAATTGATTGCTTCCTGCGATTTCCATTCTTCCAATATGGTAAATTTTGTGGAGTCGGCAATACCTTGATACAGATTGTAAGATATACAGCCTTCTTCTTCTTGGCTACCGGTTACCACAGCCTCGAATATAGGCAGCATCTCTTGTATTTTATCAGGTTGCACTGTTATTGTAGCTACAATGGTCAGTTCATCTCCGGTCCTTTCATTTTCGATGTCTGATTTTATAACAATTGCTTCTTCCTGCACCGGTTCTGCTTTTTTGTTACATCCAGCGTTGCATAATACCATCATAACCAATGTTGCTAAAAATAGAGTCTTTTTCATAATGTGTTTCTTTTAAGTTATAAATTAAGAGAATGTATATTAAATAAATATCTGATGTAAAAGTATTAATAATAGTGTATTATCGTAGAAATACAATTTTATTTTTAACTAAAAAGTGACAAAGTTGTACACTTTTCCCCATTTTTTTTAATTGTCACTAATTTAATTGTTGTAAATATTGTATTTAGCTATCTATTATAGATAAATGTAAAAACTAAAATATGTATTGAAACGTTTATATTTCTTATAGATGTCAAAACCTACGAAATAGTTATTCCTTATTAAAATTACTTTCGCTTTATTATATCATTTAGTATAAATTTTACAGTAACACAATTGTTTAATAAATAGAGAAAAAATAATGAAAAAGTATTTAGCAGAGATGATCGGTACCATGGTTTTGGTGCTAATGGGTTGCGGTAGTGCTGTTTTTGCAGGCGCACATCAACCTTTTGATGCAGTGGGAACACTCGGTGTAGCATTCGCTTTTGGGCTTTCGGTAGTTGTTATGGCATATACTATCGGTAAAATATCAGGATGCCATATCAATCCGGCAATCACTTTAGGTATGCTCATTTCTAAGAGGATATCTGGAAAAGATGCAGCTATGTATATGATATTCCAGGTGATAGGAGCTTTGGTAGGATCGGCGATATTATATGTTTTGGCAACCGATTCGGGTTCTACAACTACGTTGACCGGAGCTAACGGATTTGCAGATGGAGCAGTTTTGACTGCTTTTGTAGCCGAAACAGTATTTACATTTATTTTCCTGTTAGTAGTATTAGGTTCTACCTCTAAAGGAGGAGCCGGTAACTTTGCCGGTTTAGCCATTGGTTTGTCATTGGTCTTGATCCATATTGTCTGTATACCAATCACCGGAACATCTGTAAATCCGGCACGTAGTATTGGACCTGCCATATTTGATGCCATTGAAGGCGGGAAAGCCTTATCTCAGTTGTGGCTCTTCATTGTTGCACCATTCTTAGGCGCAGCCATTGCAGCCGGAGTGTGGAAGGCGATAGATACAGAGACGGCAGAATAACAAAACTTGATTTAATGATATAATATTTTAAAGGCTCTTATCGCACGGATAAGAGCCTTTATTAATTATCTTAAAATTTTATAAACGAGTGAGATTCTGTTAAATAATCTTTTCCTTCTTGTCTGTTTGATAAATTTGGACTTTATTTGTACCACAAACGAAATTTTATTTAAAAACCTCAAAAAAGATAAGCCTATAGAATAAACATTACTCTTTTAGAAAAAATATAAATATAAGGAGATAATGGAAACATTAATGACGATGACTGATGAACAGTTAGTCGCTGATTATTCTAATGGCAATAACTTTGCTTTCGATGTTCTTTTGTCAAGACACAAACAAAGTGTCTTCAACTATATCTATTTCACTGTGAGAAACAGAGAACTGGCAGAAGACATTTTTCAAGATACTTTTATTAAAGCTATTATGACTATCAAACAAGGACGTTATACCGAAACCGGTAAATTTCGTGCTTGGATTTCTCGTATAGCACATAATCTGATCATAGACTATTTTAGGCAGGAGAAGAACGAAAATACAGTATCTAACGATGAAGTCGCTGTCGATTTGTTAAACAATCAGTCGTTGTGCGATGGCACTATCGAAGACGATATGGTGAAAATGCAGATAACATCCGACATCCGCAAACTCATTCAATACTTACCCGATAGCCAGCGTGAGGTGTTGGTGATGCGTTACTATCAGGACTTGAGTTTTAAAGAAATAGCCGACCAAACAGGAGTTAGTATAAATACTGCTTTGGGACGTATGCGATATGCAATACTAAATATTCGCCGTATGGCAGATGAAAATAACATCGTTCTAACGATGTAATTGTGATAATCTTAACCGGAATAAGCATCCTCTATTTTTTTAGAGGATGCTTATTTTTTTATTTAAGATAATATATCCTCTATCCTTTTCAATTCTCCTTCCGTAAAGTCCCGATTCTCCGTGGCTTCCAGATTATCTCTTAGCTGTTTCACCGAACTTGCTCCAACGATAACAGATGTCACATTCTCATTGTGTAACAACCATGCCAAAGCCATCTCAGCCAATGTCTGTTCGCGCTCAGAAGCCATATCGTTTAACGCAGTGACCTTCTTTATTATATCCGGAGTTATTTCGTCCTCTTGCAAAAATCCATGACTCTTATGCGCTCTCGATGTTTCGGGAATGCCATGTAAATATTTATTTGTCAACAGTCCCTGAGCCAAAGGAGAAAAAGCGATAAAGCCCACACCAAATCTTTTATTCATCTCCATGTGTTCCTTTTCCGGTTCTCGCGCCAGCATACTATATCTGTCCTGATAGATCAGGCAAGGTACGTGTTGAGATTGCAATATGTCGTATGCCTTAGCTGCCTCTTGAGGGGGATATTTAGAGATTCCTATATATAAAGCCTTTCCCTGACGAACGATGTCTATCAAGGCTTGCATCGTTTCCTCGAGGGGAGTATTCGGATCATAACGGTGCGAGTAAAAAATATCGAAGTAGTCCAACTTTGTTCTTTTCAGGCTTTGATCTATACTAGCCATCAGATATTTGCGCGATCCACCGTCGCCATACGGTCCGTTCCACATCAGATGACCCGCCTTGGATGAGATTATAAGCTCGTCGCGATGTCCTTTTAATTCTTTAGACAGTATCTTTCCTAGATTTGTCTCTGCGCTTCCCGGAGGAGGTCCGTAATTATTTGCCAAATCGAAATGCGTAATACCATTCTCGAAGGCATAAAAAATCATAGACTTTGCAATCTCAAAATTATCCACATCTCCAAAATTATGCCAGAGTCCCAGAGATATTTCAGAGAGTTGCAAGCCACTGTTACCACAATAGTTATATTTCATTTCTTGTCATTTTATGATCTGTTATAAAGTTAGTTCTTTCAGACTTAATTTCACTTGCCAAAGTGATAAAATTAGTATTTGTTTATTTCTTTTTTGTAAATAAGTTAAAATGATATATCACAATATGATATTATAAGGAAAATGAATCTTAACACAATCTTGACAATAAAAAATGAGAAGTTAGAATAATAATAAAGCCGCTTTATATACTTTTACTCGATTTTTTTTAAATACAAAAAGATGAAAAAAAGATATTTGTTAAATTATTTTTGTTTAATGATGGCTTTGTCCTCATTAACAGTTTCTTCGTTTGCTCAAAGTGATATTGTTGCAGACCCGTTGACCATCCTGAAAGAAGGGAATACACGTTTCTATTCAGGAGCACCCCAACATAATCATCAGGATATGATGAGAGTGGCAGATCTAAAAGGCGGTCAGAATCCATTGGCAGTAATAGTTAGCTGTTCCGATTCGAGAGTCACACCTGAGATTGTTTTCGATCAGGGGTTAGGCGATGTGTTTTCTATTCGCACAGCCGGTAATGTTATGGCAGATTATGAAGAAGGTAGCATCGAATATGCAGCTGAGCACTTGGGTACTAAACTGATTGTTGTCATGGGGCACACCGGCTGTGGAGCAGTAAAGGCATTTATGGATGTAAAGCACGGAGGCGAGAGCGAGGCTCACCATCACGAACCTAAGTTGGGACATATCAAGTCTATTGTTGACAAAATGGGTAGTGAAGAAGAAGAGGACGAGATATTCAGATCGGGAGAAGGTACATACGATAAGGCAGTAAAAGCTAATGTTATACATGGTGTTCGTCAATTGCGCAAATCTGAGCCGTTTCTATCTGAAATGTATAAAGATTCGAAAATAAATATTGTAGGCGCAATCTATAATATTGAAACAGGTGTAGTCGAATTTTTAGATATTTGAATATAACTATATATTAGAACTTTAGCCGGCGGTGAATAACTGCCGGCTTTATTTTTTTAATACAGTTTGTATTTATAAAATTATCGTAACTCGCAACTAAGGCTTATCTTTGTTTTTCGATCACTCAAATTTATGGACAATTTACTCAGTCAACTCAATAAACAGCAATGCGAAGCTGTTGAATACATAAACGGGCCTTCACTCATTATAGCCGGAGCAGGTTCGGGCAAAACGCGTGTGCTTACCTACAAGATAGCATACCTTTTGCAACAAGGCTATCATCCGCAAAGCATATTGTCGCTGACCTTTACCAATAAGGCAGCCCGCGAAATGAAAGCACGTATTGCCGAACTTATAGGCTGGCAATATGCACGCTATTTGTGGATGGGAACATTTCACTCCGTATTTTCGCGTATATTGAGAACCGAAGCCGAGAGAATAGGGTTTACCTCTAACTTTACCATATTCGATTCTGCCGATTCGCGCAATATGATCAAAACTATTATCAAGCAATATCAGCTTGATGATAAAGTGTATAAACCTGCACGCGTACAAAGTATTATTTCCAATGCAAAAAATGCTCTGATATCGCCTCAGATGTATGCTCAAAATAAAGATCTTATTGAATACGATCAACGGGCTAAAATGCCTGTGTTGAAAGACATATATCGTGAATACAATAATCGGTTGAAAGCATCGAATACAATGGACTTCGACGATTTACTATTTTATACCAATTGCCTTTTCCGAGACAATCCGGATGTGTTGCAGTCATATCAGGAACGATTTCAATTTATTTTGGTAGATGAGTATCAGGATACCAATTTTGCTCAATATTTAGTAGTCAAGCAACTTGCCGATGCCCATCATAGAGTGTGTGTGGTAGGTGACGATGCCCAGAGTATCTATTCGTTTCGTGGAGCTAATATTGATAATATTCTAAAATTTAAAGAAGTGTATCCCGAATCCCGTCTTTTTAAATTGGAACAAAATTACCGTTCTACACAGAATATTGTAAATGCAGCTAACAGCCTGATAAAACAAAATCGGGAACAGATACAGAAGACGGTATTTTCTGAAAATGACGAAGGTGAACGCATCGAAGTATCAAGTTCCTTTTCCGACTTCGAAGAAGGTGTAATCGTATCGAATAAAATATGGGATTTGCGCAGGGATAAAAAAGCGTCTTACAGCGATTTTGTAATTCTTTATCGTACCAATGCCCAGTCGCGTATTTTTGAAGAAGCTTTGCGAAAAAAGAATATTCCATATCGTATCTATGGCGGATTGTCCTTCTATCAGAGAAAAGAAATAAAAGATGTTATAGCCTATTTTCGTATGGTTGTAAATCCGTACGATGAAGAAGCGTTTAGACGAATTATCAATTTCCCTACACGCGGAATCGGTGCTACAACATTGAATAAAATAGCAGATGCCGCACGTCTGCACAATGTAAGTTTGTGGGAAGTTATAGGTGATCCTTTAGGATATAATTTGAACGTGAACTCAGGTACAGCCAAGAAATTGGCAGAGTTTCGTCAACTTATCGAAGGATTTATCTTTCAACTAAAAGAACTATCGGCTTACGAGTTGGCAACTAAGATTGTAAAGCAAAGTGGTATTGCCAGCGAAGCATACCAAGATCAGACGCCTGAGGGAATGAGCCGTCAGGAAAACTTGCAGGAGTTGCTCGGTGGTATTCACGAATTTTGTGAAAGCCGTCAGGAAGAAGGGCTTGGAGGCATCGGGTTGATGGATTTCTTGTCGGAAGTCTCTCTGCTTAGCGATCAGGATACGGACAAGGAGGCTGACAAAGAAAAGGTAACAATGATGACTATTCATGCCTCCAAAGGACTTGAATTCAAGTACGTGTTTATTGTCGGACTTGAAGAAGATCTTTTCCCTTCGGCAATGGCTAAGAATGAATTTAAAGGATTGGAAGAAGAACGCCGACTTTTTTATGTAGCTATCACCAGAGCAAAGGAATTTTGTATGATGACGTATGCCAAAAGCCGTTTTCGCAATGGACAGATCAATGCATCCAATCCGAGCCGCTTTTTGAAAGATATAGACGAGCGTTATCTCAATGCAAATGCGGGAGTGTTGGGAGTCGGTAACTTTGGAGTGCTGAATCGCCCTGAGACATACACTAACGATCTGTATAATTATACAAATACTTCTAAATCTACATATTCGGATTGTTCTCCGGTATCCAAACAACCCGAACGTTCGAAATCTGAAATGCCTGCAACTTCTGCGTCGGCACGTACTAATTTTGTAAATGCAAAGAAAGCTGTGCCTAAAGCTTCTGCGGGAATGAATGCCGGGGAGGTTGAGGTTGGAGCTACGATAAAGCACGAACGCTTTGGTATAGGTAAGATTTCGGCTGTAACGGGAGACCCCGAAAGTAGGAAAGCAACTGTTGAGTTTGAAAATTCGGGTACAAAACAATTGTTGCTGAAGTTTGCCCGCTTCGAAGTAATTAAATAAAGAATATATTTATCCGTCGCCAACCTTTTTGAGTGACGGATAGTTTTTTTTACCAGAATTTCCAGAAAGGTTTTTTTCTTATTTGTATCTTTTCTCTGGATTCCTTACCTATCGGTTCTTTATTTTCATTCGCCATCACTGATGTTGTGGTTGCCACTTGATCTATGTCTGCAACCTTTTTTATAATGATGAGTATTCTGATAGAGTAAAATTCTCTATGATGGGGAAAACTAAAATATTGTATCTCTTTTTCTACTGTTCTCCATACTTCATTATCTAATAATATCTCCAACGAAATTGGCTCGTTTTCTGATTGGGCATAATACAGTTTTATCCAATGTGTGTCGTATGAAAGCTGCTGCGATTTAATGAGGGTTTTGAGTTGATCAAACCATTTTGTCGAAAAAGGTTTAGGCACATCTCCACGTATTCCGGAATGATTGATTATTACTTCGTATGGCTGCTGTCCGATAAGCCATTGCTCCCGTTCTATCTGTTCCTCAAATTCGTTACTGAAAAATGCTGCAAGAAGGGTATGAAAAGAATATTTCATAAAATTTTTCCATGTGTCAGATACTGCACTTTCCATACTCATGCCTAGTCCTGCGTAAGATTCTACAATCGTGCGACCTTGTCCTATTTCTAATTTCACATCCAGTTGGAGTATAAAGGCTGAGGAGGACGATGATCTGTTGACCAAAGAGGTCGAAGCAGTTATTCTTTGTTTGGGAAATACGACAATGTCTTCTTTTATTTCACAATCTATATTATGTTTGCGAAATGTATCGGCGAGAAATCCATTTAACTCCGATTCGTATATTTTTAAATTATCGTTGTCCATTAGATTTATGTTTTCTTTTACGTTATTAAGCTTGCTTTTTCTAACAATTATTATGCCTTGCTCAATTTGTCAAAATACTTATTTATTTAAGAGTTTTCAGATCTTAATCATTATGTCCTTATTATGATTTCGGTATTGTTACTGTGATTTATTATTGTTAACACCTAACATTGTAACTTGGTTTTCTGATCTGCGATTGCTAGGCGTCTAATTATTTTTTTTAACTAAATATAACGCAGCAAAGAATATTAATTTGCATCTTCAATATATAAGTATGTGATATAAAAAAATAAAAGTTGTATATTTGTTTGTAAACTGTTGACAATATTTATTTGAATGAAGAGATTAAACCTTTATTAATTTCCTGAGTCAAATGTGTATGTGATCTTGATATAGATAACCAAAGTAAATGAAGAGACACATACGATAAGATATAAGATTATGAACATAAAAAGTAGGAGAGCAGATTATGAAAGTTAAAAATTTATTACTGATGCTTCTGATGTCTGTATTACCATTCATGGCTTTCGCACAAGATGATTGGGATGACATTTATGCTACTTCTAAATCTAAAGATAATAGAAAGAAAGAGGTAAATAATGCAGCTGTACAGAAGGTGCAAACTACAAGACCGACTCAGGTGTTGGTGGTTCGCGATAATGGAGATGTTACTTTAGAAACCGAAGGTAATGTAAATATTGATGTCGATGCGTATAATCGTAGAGGCGGAAATGTGGATGTGTACGAAACTCCTCAATATTCGGAAAGCGAACCTGTCGACTCAGACGCATATCAGGATTATGAATACACCGATCGTATCGTAAAATTTCACGATCCGGCAAATAGTGTGAAGATTTCGAGTGACAATGAGATTAATGTCTATGTTACAGATCCTTCTTATACTAATTATTACCGCAACCGCGGATGGAATTTTAATATAAATCTTGGTTGGGGTTGGGGAGGTATATATTCCTCATGGAACAATCCTTGGTATGACCCTTGGTATTCTGGAGGCTATTGGGGTGGTTATTACGACCCTTGGTACTATGGTTCCAGTTGGGGCTGGGGTTGGAGCAGACCTTGGTATTACAACTCATGGGGCTGGGGAGGCTGGTATGGTGGTTACCACCATCACCATCACTACTACAACAGACCTGTTTATTACAGTGGTACCGGTCGTTCAAGAGGTGGCGGCTATTATTCTCGCTCAGGTAGAGGGTATGCTACTACCAACAATAGATACAGTTCGAGTGGAAGATATAGTAGCTCTACTGGGCGTAACAGCTCTTCAAGATACGATGCTACATCAGGTAGATATAGTAGCGGATCCAGCGTTGGACGCAATTCTTCATCAGGACGCGGTTCTTCCAGTGGAATAAATACACGACCTGCAACTCGTCCGAGTTACAATGGTTCGACAACAAATAGCGGTCGAGGTTCATCATCAACTATAAATACAAGACCATCTACCCGTCCAAGTTATAATGGAGGTTCTACGAGTGGAAGGGGTTCTTCCAGCGGTGTTACTACACGGCCTGCAACTCGTCCGAGCTATAATAGTTCAACATCCAATAGTGGACGTAGTTCTTCTAGCCGTGTTACGACACGACCTGCAACTCGTCCAAGTTATAATGGTGGTTCGTCAAGCAGTAGTGGTCGTAGCTCCTCTTCGAGTGTGACTACAAGACCGAGCTCACGTCCAAGTTATAATGCAACGACACCTAGCAGATCTAGTTCATCTCGTCCAAGTTATAATACTTCGACTCCGAGTCGTTCTAGTTCTTCACGTCCAAGTTATAGCAGCCCATCCAGTAGCAGCCGTTCTTCCGGTTCATTTAGTTCCGGTAGTAGCTCTAGCGGTCGTTCGTCAAGTGGTGGCGGTGGCGGTCGTAGCAGTAGCAGTGGTCGTGGAAGATAATGATCAGCGAGATAAAATAAGATTTTATATATAAACAAAGTAAAATAAAAGCTGTTTCAAAGAAATCTGTTGAAGCAGCTTTTTATTGAAAAGATTTAAAAATAAGATTATGAAACAAGTATCTTTATTACTATTGGCAACTGTATTTTCGTTTGGTGCTGTAAAAGCCCAAGGCGAAATGGATGCCTATAAATACTCAAGAAATGATTTGACCGGAACAGCCCGTTCTGTTTCTATGGGAGGAGCTTTTGGTGCTTTAGGTGGTGATATATCGGGTATTTCTATCAATCCTGCCGGAATCGGAGTTTATCGAAATTCTGAGATTGTAACAACTCTTAATTTTCAGAATACAAAGACTGAAACGGAGTCAAATCTTGGCAAAATAGATGATAGTAAATTCAAGTTCAATTTTGATAATCTGGCTTTTGTGTCAGTTTTCCCTTTGAATAGTGATGTTGCTCCATCTTTGAATGTTGGTTTTTCATATAACAGATTGAAGAATTTCGAAAGAAAATATTCAATGCGTGGAAATCCTACGGGAACTATTGCTGATTACATGGCTCAACGTGCCACTAATGATAATGTAAGTAATCCGAATGATTTGTGGTGGGATAAAGACTATGATCCATTTCATGGAATAGATGGTTATGATTGGATGGGAATATTTGGATATAGCAGTTTCTTAATCGGACTGAAGGATGGTACAAATTCAACCTATGAACGTCAAGGTATCTTAGATGGTAAAACAATAAATAATGATTTGGCTGTTTATGAAAGAGGTTCTATAAATACATACGATTTTAATCTAGGAACAACTTTTGCCGATGTTATTAGCTGGGGATTGACTATATCTGTTACTGATATTGATTATAGAATGAGTTCCAGATATTCAGAAGATTTTTATAATTCCAGCAATGTAAATGGAGGTTTCGATTTCTTCAATGGCTTAAAGACAGAAGGTACTGGCTGGCAAGTATCAACCGGTATCATTGTTAAACCAATAGATGAACTTCGCTTTGGAGTCTCATATCATTCTCCGACATGGTATAATATGACTGATACATATGATGCTCAGTTAGATTATGATTTCTCGCACTATCTTCCTTCAGAAGAATTCAATAAAAGAAGTATTTACACGGATGTAAATGTATTTGACTATGATTTCCGTTCTCCGGACAGATGGACATTCAGTATGGCGGGTATTATAGGACAAACAGCTATTATCAGTGCCGATTATGAATTGACTAATTATCAGAATATGAAAATGTTTGAAGATAATGGACGGAAATTAGCAAGTGATCCTAATCCTTATATAAAACAAGATTTTAGAATGTCGTCTACTCTACGTCTTGGTGCAGAGGTGCGTGTTACTCCTCAGTTTTCGGTACGTGCAGGTTATTCTTGGGTGCAAAGTCCATTGAAGGCTGATTTTAAAGATAATAGTAGAGAGGTCATGACTGTGGGAACTGTATCTAATTACGTTCTTGACGGCGAAACAAACTATATTACTTATGGACTGGGATACAGATTTTCAAAGAACTTCTATACAGATATTGCTTTCTTGATGAGAAGCCAAAAATCTGATTTGTATTCGTATTCTGGTTCTGAAAAGTCTACTTGGAAAGATAATACATTCCAAGGTTTGATGACTTTTGGTTATAGATTCTAAATTGAATCAAGCATAAAAAAGCAGAATTTACA
>DHNQ01000001.1:2113-88439 GCA_002409595.1 Dysgonomonas sp. UBA5412 | reverse complement strand
TGTAAATTCTGCTTTTTTATGCTGAGCAACATAGTATTCTTTTCATTGTGTGTTAAATTTTATTATTATTTTTAAATATTATGATTTTGGAGTTTGATCAAAAATGAAAAGCTATGAAAAAAATTAATTGGTGTTTTCTTATTTTCTTGATATTTTCTTTTTCTTCTTGTCAAGAGGAAAAAGATCTAATCATGTCTGGTGACATTGATAAAACCTCTAATAGTGGTTTTAAATCTCTATCTACAAATGAAATGAATAATATTGATCAATTTCTAACAGAACCATTCTATATCAGAAAAGTTGGTCAATCTTCAAATGATATATCTTACTTGTCTTTTAATCCGAAGTTATACATAGACAAAAGTGGAGGACGAGGTGGTCCCCAATGGCATGATTTAAGGCTAGATAAGTTAACTGATAATGGGCAACAATGGCTTTTTATTAAGCAAGTAGCTTCTTATTATCCTTTAGGATACAATTACGAAATAAAAAATGTTTCAAAAGGAATGTATATTGCAAGCTTTTCAAGTAAACCAACATTGAGTGCTACTCTATTAAGAGATGGCACATACGGTAGCGGAGTTCCTTTTGATTTAGAATTTATACCTGAAACTAATTTATTTAAGATTCGGAAATATGATGCATATCGTTCTAGTAGTTCTTCAGGTACATCTAGTCCAAGAGCTGAATTTTCTGGATATTTAACATCAAAGAGTGCTTATAATGGAGATTTAATTTACTCAAAAGAAAGCAATCAATCAAGACAGACATGGCAAATAATTCCGTGTGAAGAATTTGAAGTTATAGAGTTTTCTTTTAAAATTGCTAATGGTTTCGATCGGATTAGAAATGTACCTAAAGTTTGGAGTACAACTCTCGAAAATAATAAAAATGGGGTAACAAATAGAGAGTATAGTATCAAACAGACGACAGAGACTACTTCTTCTTTTTCTTCAACAACAGGTGTTAAGGTCACAAAAAAAATTACGGTTAATTCTAAATTAGGAATACCTAAGCTTATAAAATCGGCTGGGGGGTTAGATGTTTCTCTGGCTACTGAGGTTACGAAAGAAAATTCATATACTTATCAAGAAGGTGTTCAAGAAAAAAAGACTATTGAAATTAGTGAAAAAATTAGTTTTGTTCAACAGCCATGGCAGACAGTAAAGATAGAGACAGTATCTTCTGAATATGATACTAGTGTAACATATATAGCTAAAATTAGGGGTCTAAATTCTGGGAAAATATTTTATTTAACAGGAAAATGGGATGGAGTAATCGTTGGAGATACTTACATAAAAGTAGTTGATGTTTCTAAAGGTACAATTGTAGCACAAAAGACAATCTCAAGATAAACTACTATGAAAAACACCATATATTAATATATGGTGTTTTTTTATCATTTGTTTTACAAACCTTCCAACATTCTTTTTATAACAGTCTGAGCTGATATTTCCCGATTAGCAGCCTCTTGTATTACTATTGATTGTGGGCTTTCTATTACATCGTCACTCACTATCATATTACGACGTACGGGCAAACAGTGCATAAAGTAAGCATTATTCGTTAAAGCCATCTTTTCGGTAGTTACAGTCCACGACATATCTTTACTTATTATCTGTCCATAATTGGGGTCGGTATAAGCAGCCCAGTTTTTGGCATATACAAAGTCTGCACCGGCAAGAGCCTTGTCTTGATCATATTCTACTTTTGCTCCTCTCACGAATTTTGGATCTAACTCATAGCCATGAGGATGAGTGATAACGAAATCAACATCAGCCTCGTTCATAAAGTCAGCAAAAGAATTAGGAACGGCTTGTGGCAATGCTTTAGGGTGTGGAGCCCATGTCAGTACAACTTTCGGACGAGCTGTTTTTTTGTATTCCTCAATTGTGATCAGATCGGCAAAAGCTTGTAGAGGGTGTCCCGTAGCAGCTTCCATGCTAAATACCGGACGTCCCGAATATTTTATAAATTGATTGAGTATCTTTTCCTGATAATCGTCTTCTTTATTTTCAAACTGGGCAAAAGCACGCACACCTATAATATCGCAATAACTTCCCATAACCGGAATTGCTTCAAGTATATGTTCCGATTTATCACCGTCCATTATCACTCCACGCTCGGTTTCGAGTTTCCATGCACCTTGATTAATGTCTAATACCATTGTGTTCATGCCTAAGTTCATTCCCGCTTTTTGTGTGCTTAGGCGAGTCCGTAGGCTGGAATTGAAGAATACCATCAATAAGGTTTTATTTTCTCCCAGATGTTTGTACCCGAAGCGATTTTTTTTGATTTCCAAAGCTTCTTTTATGGCATCATTCAGATTTCCGAGATCTTTGACATTAGTATAAGTTTTCATTATAAAAATATTTTAATGCGTTTGTTTATTCTGATTATAAAGATAGATAATAGTACGGAAAGTATCACTACCAAAGGCAATCTGTATATGTTGTAAGAATCATTCAATGGTATTATTTCTGTTATAACTAGTATATGTATATAATAAATCCCTGCCGATATATTGCTGATGCCATACTTTTGACCTATCTTCTTAGGGCGTTTTAATATACATAAAATGATGGCCGGACATAGTATATATAAGGAAAGATAGAAGTTTTGAACTACATCTCGTTGCATACTACAATATGATTCTATTAATAGCGATAACAGACTGATAACGATAAGGCTATGAATATATACATCTTTCTTTACTTCTTGCACCATATTCTTTTTTCTAATATAGTATCCTATAGCCAAGAATGGAAAACTAAAGAATATACCATTGCAATAAAATATTCTATATGGAAGTAGTTGACTATATTCTAGTATGTATCCTGCTACGAAAGGAAAAAAGCTTATTCCTAAAACAGTATTCTCTCTTTTTATATATTTACAAACTATTGCAAGTATGACAATACCCAGTATGAGACCCGGTAAGAACCAGAGATGATAATAGCCGAAGAAAAAGAATGTTACTAAGCTGCGAAGCTCAATATCTCCAATATAAGTAGGGATATAAATAATTGACCATGTAATATATATAATGAAAATATGCAGCAAATACCTTTTTATTGCTGCATTATCTCCTATTTTCGAAGCGATAAAATAACCGTTGATAATATAGAAAGAAGGTACAGCAATACGTGCAACACCATTGGAAATAGCCCAACCTCCGAAATCATAGTTGCCAAATAAAGGTTGCATATGTATAGTTACAACCAATATGCTAAGAATGATTTTGAAATAATCGAGCCAAATGTTACGTTCCATTATTCTTCGGTGAAGTTCTTCTTCTGAGTCTTTCTATTATATGTTTTTTTGCTTTTGTGAATATTGGTAACCCTTTTCCATCCGGCAGACTGAGCTAATTCATTTTCTCTGTCAGCTTTTTTTATTGCCTTTACATAATCTTCGACAGTAATTTTCATTACCACCTTCTTTTTCTTTTTTCTCATTACCTGATTTGTCCGTTACCTCCTATAATCCATTTATATGTACATAATTCTTCTAAAGCCATCGGACCGCGAGCATGCATTTTTTGAGTACTGATACCTATTTCTGCACCTAGTCCAAATTGCGCTCCATCGGTAAATGCCGTGGATGCATTGGCATATATGCAGGCAGCATCAATCATTTTTTCAAACAATTTGATTGCATCCTCGTCTTCACTTATTATAGCTTCACTATGTTTAGAACTATATATCGATATATGCTGTATGGCTTCATCTATTCCCGATACGGTTTTTATAGACATCTTATAGTCAAGAAACTCTGTGCCGAAACTATCGTCCTCCGCTCTTTTTAATAGGTCGAAAGGATAATATTCGAACAGTGCATCGTGAGCATATTTGTCTGCATATATTATTACATCCTTTTTAGCTAGCTCTTCGCATATATAATGTAGTTCATCCAAGCGGTCTTTGTCTATAACCAAGCAGTCGAGCGAATTGCAGACGCTTACTTTTCGGGTTTTGGCATTTACTATAATATCTTTACCTTTCTTTAAGTCTCCGTCTTTATGAAAGTATGTATGACATACTCCGGCTCCGGTTTCTATAACAGGAATACGGGAGTTTTCTCTTACAAAGTTTATAAGATCTCTGCCTCCGCGAGGTATTATAAGATCTACATATTCTCTGGCTTTCAAGAGTTCTTCGGTCGCCTCTCTGTCATTAGGCAGAAGAGTGCATACATTGGGATTTATTCCATTGTTATCCAATACTTCTCTTATGATCTCAACGATGGCTTCGTTGGAAAAGCGAGCATCGGACCCCCCTTTCAGAATACAGGCATTTCCTGATTTGAAACAAAGGGAAAATACATCGAAGCTCACATTCGGACGCGCTTCATATATTATACCTATAACGCCGAAAGGAACAGTTACTTTTGATATATTAAGTCCATTTTGCAATGTCTTTTGCATAATGGTTTTGTTGGTCGGGGAGGGGAGTGTTGCCACATTTCGGATATCTTTAACGATATCCATTATCCGTTGTTCATTCAACAACAAACGGTCATATTTTGGATTCTTTATATCCATCCGTTGCAAATCCTTTTGGTTTTCGGCAAGGATATAATACATTTTCGACTCGGTTTCTGCTGCAATAGCTTCCAGTATTGCATTAATTTCTTTTTCTTCCAGTAGGTTGAGATTTTTACTCACTTCTGCTACCAACTGGAACGTGCTCTGGTGATAATCGTCCATTTTTTATTTTTCAATATATAAATAATCGTAATGAATAATTGCTTTTTTGTTATTCTTTCCTATTATTTCTTTTGCTTTTTCGCTGTTGTAAGATGTACGCCCAATACCGATTAACTGTCCTTCTTCATCAATAATGCGTACAATATCATCAATTTCAAATTTGCCTGCTATCTTAGTCACCCCTACGGGTAAAAGACTTACTGCCCTGTCGCCCAAAAGAGCGTCTCTTGCACCTTCGTTAACATAGATTTCACCTTTAGTAAAGTCTTCAGAATGTGCAATCCATTTTTTTACACTTGTAACACCCTTTTCAGATGGGACAAAATGAGTGGCTACAACATCTCTTCCATTGATCAGGTCTACCAATATATTTTCTTTTCTACCGTTTGCTATAATTACTTCAATACCTTCTTCGGCAGCTTTGCGCGCGATGTTATACTTTGTAGTCATACCGCCTCTGCCGGTAGCCGATTTTGATGATTGAATACAACTTTCAATGTCATCGGCTGCGTGTATTTCTCTAAATACAAAAGACTGAGGATCTGATGGATTACCATTATATATACCATCAATATTACTTAATATGATCAACTTTTTGCAGCTTAACATGGCTGCCACAAGTCCCGAAAGTTCATCATTGTCGGTAAACATGAGTTCGTTGACCGATATAGCATCATTTTCGTTTACAATAGGTATAACTTTATTTTCGAGCATCACATTCATGCAGTTGCGCTGATTGAGATAATGGCGGCGTGTAGCAAAGTCCTCTTTAGTGGCAAGTATTTGTCCGCAGACAATACTGTGTTGTCTGAACAGATCAGAATACCGATTTATGAGTTTAACCTGTCCTATGGATGAATATAATTGACGAGCCGATATGGTGTCGAGCTTCCCTTTTGTCTTGATCTCTGATTTGCCGGATGCTACGGCTCCCGAAGATACCAGCACTACCTCTATTCCACTCTTGTGCAACTCGGCTATCTGATCCACAAGTGCAGACATACGGGTTACGTCTAACGTTCCGTCCTTTCGTGTCAGTATTTGACTTCCTATTTTTACAACTATGCGTCTTTTCATTTAAAATATACCTAGAAAGACAAAGTTATAATTTTATTTTAAAGTAAAATGACGTGTAATGACTAAAAAGATTGGAAAAATGATAATGGGTAATAAGTTGATTATTCTTTTCTTATATCAAGCCTTCTGGCAGATTGAGATACAATATTTTTTTCTTAGCATCTATTTTTTCTATAAAATCTTCCGTTGCAGGTATGATATGTTCGTTATCTCCATTTTGAATTAGGAAAAGTGTATTTATCGTTTTGTCATCTATGGCAGTTATTGTACCCAATAGTCCGGCATGTTTATCTTGTACAGTAAATTCGATAAAGAAATTCCATGAATATTCTATATCGTCATCATTCTCTTCTTCATAGTATTTGCGAGGAAAATATACTTCTAGTCCTGACATTCGAATTGCTTTTTCTTCAGAATCAATATCTTCGAAGGTTATTAGTGCAGTGTCTTTCCCTTTGAATCGGGACTCTTCGATAAAGAAAGGTACGAATATGCCATTTACTTTGCAGATGAGGTATGGACACTCTACACGATCGAATATATCATTCTCG
Organism: Dysgonomonas sp. UBA5412; assembly: GCA_002409595.1. Classification (GTDB taxonomy): domain Bacteria; phylum Bacteroidota; class Bacteroidia; order Bacteroidales; family Dysgonomonadaceae; genus Dysgonomonas. The sequence continues at coordinate 82,103 of DHNQ01000001.1, read as the reverse complement.
AAGGCGAAATTCACCTCTCCTTTTATGCCGTGAGGTCTTGTTAGTTTTCCAATTTTGAATACTTCAGATTCTTTTATCATTTAAGGTATATAAACGACTATTTTTACATTACTTTTTCTTCTGTTGATTTTTCTTCCCTGAGTTATTATTATTACGTTGCCCCAGATCTTTCATTTCAGGAAGTTTGATGTTTGAATTGCGTATGTCTAATTGCTTATTTGATAGGTCGTATAAATCGGAAAATATTTTTTGGTCATCTACATCTTTATTCCATTGTATATACGATTTCTTCATATGTGTCGCTACCAGTAAAACGAATTGTTCCTTTTCTTTCGGATCTTCTATTTCTGTAGCCATTTTTACCATCTTTTCCAACGTCTTACCATAGTGGCGATACTGCATATCGGGACGGCTATATTCTATTTTGCTCGGTTTAGAGTATAGGTCTTCCTTTCTTATGATCTCGTATGGATAATCTATATCTAGTTTAAAATCAGCCATAATAGCCAAATGATCCCATAAGATATGTTTAAAATCGTTCACGTCGCGCAAATGTGGAAATAAATTTCCCATTATATTTATGATTGTATTTGCACAGCGTTTGCGTTCATTTCGGTCGGGTATTGTAAGGCAATAGTCGACCATATTTTGTATGTTTCTTCCATACTCAGGAAGAGCTAATTTTTTTAATTGAGTATTATATTCCATTTCTAAGTTTCCAGTTATGAATCTGTTCTAAAATTTGATGGTTAGCTAAAATTAGTATCTTGTGGTTAGTTTGGTTTAACTGTTTTAGCCCCAGCAGAATTGCAAAGATAATATTTTTAGTCGAACCCTTTTGTATAGATTGTAAAAATATTAATAACAATTTAATTTGAAGTCTATTATATGTAATAGCAATTATGAGTATATAAAATAGTAAAGCATCTGTATAATATACAAATGCTTTTTCTTCTATTAGGTTGTACTTCCCTAATCTACTACTACTTCTATCTTGTTAGTCGGAAGAGATAAGGTTTGTTTATATAATTCTTTATCGTTAAGCAATTCTATTGCCTTGTCCAGATCTGTGTCATTTTTTAGACTATATATGTATCCGCCTTTCTGATAATAATAGCGACGTATTATCTCACTATTAATCTGCTTCATAATATCAGTTTTAAATGTCTCCAAGTCACGATCTAAATTAGGAACAAGCATAGATTCCAATGCTTTAAACTGTTCTTCGGCATATTTCATATAACCCTCAAATTCCATAACTTCCTTAAGTGAAGTCATAGATTTTTCACTCATGCGGTCGTATTGAAAGTCTTTAGATTTTACAAATTTTTTGAAGTCTTCGTAATCTTCATCACTGATTGTAAATTCGTCAGGCGCACCTATTTTTTTATGTTTTAAAGTCCAATCTGTAACCCAATCAAATACAATAAACTGATTAGCCAAATAATATGTAATGGTAGGAGCCTTTTCTTCTTCAATCTTTATGTCGGGCGACACACCTCCACCATCTCTTACCTCTCTGCCAATCTCTGTTTTGAAAACAGTCGTAAGGCTATCAGGAATCCGACCTACACTGCCATCCGGATTTCGGTGCGAATAGTCTATTGCTTGTATACATCTTCCACTCGGTATGTAATATTTTGCAGTCGTCACTTTTACTCCTCCGCCATATGGTATTTCGCGTGTATTTTGAACCAGACCTTTTCCAAAAGTCCGCTCTCCGACAAGTACAGCTCTATCCATATCTTGCAATGCTCCGGCTACAATCTCGGCAGCAGAAGCAGAACCTCTATCTATTAGTACTGCAACCGGAATTTCGGTGTCGATCGGGTCTAGCGTCGTACGATATGTTCTATCTAGTTGTTTGAGTTTACCTTTAGTCGATAAAACAACTTTACCCTTTGGTACAAACATATTAACTATCTGAACAGCTTCCTCCATTATCCCTCCTCCATTCTGACGAAGGTCGAATATAAAAGAGGTCATCCCTTGTTTTTTCAAATCGAGAAAAGCATTTTTTACATCTTGGGCGCTTTTATCTGTAAAGGTAGGTCCGAAATTCATGTAACCTACTGTTGGACTAACCATTCCATAATACGGTATAGGAGATATTACTATTTTTTCGCGCTCAACTTTTATTGTTAATGGCTTTTTCTCGCCCGGGCGTTCAACCTTCAGTATTATAGTGCTTCCCGGTTGACCTTTCAGCGTTGAACTGACAAAATTGCTAAGGGTACGACCATATTCTTCTCCCTCTACTTTGGGACATGAAGTCATATCCTTACCGTCTATTTCGAGAATGTAATCACCTGCTTTCAATCCTGCTTTTGCTGCCGGTTTGTCTTCGAAAGGTTCAGATATAGCCACCTTTCCGTCTTTGAATACAATGCTTGATCCAATACCTGCATATTCACCGGTTATTTGAGTGTTGAATTCTTTCATATCATCCTTGTTGAAATATGTAGTATAAGGATCGAGAGTATTCAACATATTATCTATTCCGCTTCGTACTACTTTATTTACATCGAGGCTATCTACGTAAAACATGTCTGTTTCGCGGAGTACAGAATTAAATATTTCTATATTTTTATTAATATCAAAATAGCGTTGCTGCTGATCTTTATTCAACGTATTTTGGGCTTGTACAGATGATATTCCGGCAATAGCCAAAATAATGGAAAGTTGAAGAATCTTAGTTTTCATTAATAACGAAATATCTAAAGTAAATAATTAAATAAAGCAATAAAGCTTTTCGCCCGTTAAAGGCAAGACAAAGGAAAACTTTTTTTTATAAATAGCGAAATTTGATGTAGTTATATATTTTTTATTTTTAACAAAAAAACATAAAAAGTAAATTCTTTGAACAAATATAACCTCGTTGTCTGTAAATACGCTTCCGACACTAACTCTTTATATAGTTTTGTTACCTTGTTTGATCGCTATTTTGTAATTAACAGTTATCTTTGTTTCGAAATATAAAATGTGCACAAACATGAAAGGAATTATTTTGGCAGGAGGTAGTGCCACGCGACTTTATCCTTTGTCAAAAGCTATATCAAAACAGATAATGCCTGTTTACGATAAGCCAATGATATATTATCCTTTATCTACCCTTATGTTAGCCGGTATTAAAGAAGTTTTGATCATATCCACTCCGAGAGATTTGCCTATGTTCAAAGAACTTTTAGGATCGGGAGAAGATTTAGGTATGACTTTCGAATATATAGTCCAAGAGACGCCTAATGGTTTGGCACAAGCTTTTGTTTTAGGCGAAAAATTCTTAGACGGGCAAGCTGGGTGTCTTATTTTAGGTGATAATATGTTTTACGGACAAGGCTTTTCAAGAATGTTAAGAGAGGCAGCTGCTATCCAAGAGGGAGCATGTATATTCGGCTATTATGTAAAAGATCCCAGAGCGTATGGTGTAGTAGAATTTGATGCTAATGGGAATGTATTGTCGTTAGAAGAAAAACCTGAAAATCCAAAATCGAACTATGCCGTTCCCGGACTGTATTTCTATGATAAGACAGTGTCGCAAAAAGCTAGAGATTTAAAACCATCCGCAAGAGGAGAATACGAAATTACTGATCTTAATAAATGCTATCTTGCAGAAGGAAAACTAAAAGTGCAGCTTTTTGGACGTGGATTTGCTTGGCTCGATACCGGAAATTGTGATAGCTTGCTAGAAGCAGGAAATTATGTGGAAACAATTCAAAACCGCCAAGGTTTTTATATTTCATGTATAGAAGAAATAGCATGGCGCAACAAGTGGATAACGGATCAAGAATTATGTAATTTAGGTAAAAAGCTTGATAAAACAGCATATGGTCGTTATATCTTGAGTCTACTCGATTAATCAATATCTTATATGAAATTTACGGAACAGAAAATACAAGGAGTGTGGGTAATAGAACCTAAAGTATTTGCCGACGAGCGGGGTTACTTTATGGAATCATACAAAAAAGAATCATTTGAAGAACATATTGGCAACGTTGATTTTATACAAGATAATGAATCTAAGTCGGTTCGGGGAGTGCTAAGAGGATTACATTATCAGACAGGTAACTATTCTCAGGCTAAGTTGGTAAGAGCCTTGCAAGGAAGGGTCTTAGATGTAGCGGTTGACATCAGAAAATCGTCTAAAACATTTGGACAATATATTGCCGTAGAGCTTTCCGACGATAATAAAAAACAATTGTATATACCGCGAGGCTTTGCTCATGGTTTTCTAGTTCTTAGCAACGAAGCCGTATTTTCATATAAAGTTGACAATGTATATGCTCCATCATCCGATGCCTCTATCCTTTGGAGTGACCCTACGATAGGTGTAGACTGGGGCATTGCTGAAAATGAACTTATTCTTTCAGCTAAAGACAAAGCCGGAAAATTACTTTCCGATGCTATTCTTTTTGACTAAATAAAACAAATGGCAAAAAAGAGAGTTGTAAGGAGAAAAACCTCAAGATGCATACGGAAACGCAAGTCGTCTAGCCTTATAACAAAAAAACGTAAATACATCTGTGCATTCATTTTAGCTGCGGTACTCTGTGTCGTGGCTTTCTTTATTATAAAAGATTATTTGCAGGAAGCAGAAACATTCGAGTCTAATAAATATTTTGTAAAAGGCGTAGATGTTTCTCATCATAACCCGATTTTAAAATGGGATGTCGTATTAGATCAGAATATAACATTTGCATACCTCAAAGCTACGGAAGGAACTACACACGAAGATCGGAATTATCCTTTCAATTATGAGTTAGCACGCAAAGCTAATATTAAGGTAGGCTCGTATCATTTCTATACATTTGCTCTGTCAGGAAAAGAGCAGGCTCAACATTTTCTCAAGATCGCTCAGTTCAAGCAAGGCGATATGATTCCTGCCATAGATGTCGAACATTCTCCGGCTAACCCTTACAGTAAGGACAAAGAATATATAGCAATGGTGATAAAAGAACTGAAGGTGTTGGAAAACGAATTGTTTGAACATTTTGGAGTGCACCCCCTCATATATACCAACAAGGATTGCTATAAATTATATGTCAAAAACGATTTTCCGAACAACCCAATATGGATGTGTGATTTACATAACGAACCATCCGATGATGTAAAGAATTGGCGTATTTGGCAATTTTCGCATAAAGGTGAGATTCCCGGTATTGAAGGCGATATCGACCTCAATTACTATCGGTATTCATTCGAAGAGTTTAAAGAATTATTATTACCTTAACCTCTCAAAAATATTAATTGTATGAAATGTAGACTTATCATATTCTTTGTTTTATGCATTGTTTTCTCATCTTGTTTCGAAGAAGATAAATATGAAAATTCGAAAAAAGGAAATTTCGAAGCCTTATGGAAGATTTTAGATGAGAAATATTGCTTTTTCAGCTATAAAGAAATAGACTGGGATGAAGTCTATCAACGATATTCCGACCGTATATCTGAAAATATGACAAACGATGCTCTCTTTGCCGTATTGGGCGAAATGTTGGCCGAACTCAAAGATGGACATGTAAATCTTATAGCCAGCCACAATGTAGCCCGTTATTGGAAATGGTATGAAGATTATCCTGATAATTTTGACACTAAAATACAAGATAACTATTTAGGTACAGATTATTATATTGCCAGCGGACTAAAATATAAGGTACTCGAAGACAATGTCGGATATGTGTATTATGAAAGTTTCTCTAGCGGAATCGGTGAAGGCAATATTAATCAGGTATTAGATCGTTTAGCTTTGTGCGATGGTTTAATTCTTGATATAAGAAACAATGGTGGCGGCCTGATGACTAATAGCGATAAGCTGGCTTCTCACTTTTTTAACGAAAAAACATTGGTTGGTTATATACAGCATAAGACAGGTAAAGGTCATAACGACTTTTCGAAACCTTACGAAATATATGTAACACCTTCGGATGGAGTTAAATATCAAAAGAAAGTAGTTGTATTGACCAATCGCCGATGTTATAGTGCCGCAAATGATTTTGTAAATGCAATGCAATATGCTCCCAATGCTGTGGTTATTGGAGATAAGACCGGCGGAGGAGGAGGCATGCCTTTTTCGTCTGAATTGCCTAACGGTTGGTCGGTGCGTTTTTCAGCTACACCGTCGTATAATGCCTCACTCGGACAAATAGAATTTGGAATAATCCCCCATGTTCAAGTAGATATGACAGACGAAGATATGCGCAGAGGTGTGGATACAATAATAGAAAAAGCCAGAGAAATAATAAAAAACTCATAAGCTAAAAGACTAAAAAACATACTTAGAAGTATAATGATTGTGGTGAATTTTCTATTTATCACAATTCTTTTTTTGTAACTTTGAGAAAAGCATGATTATAAAACATGTAATTTCTAATTGATCTAATTTAAAATCCTGATTTTTTATGCCAAAAGTTACAAGAGATGCTGCCTTAAAATATCATTCGTCGGGCAGACCCGGAAAAATAGAAGTAGTTCCTTCCAAACCTCATAGTACACAAACCGATTTGGCTTTGGCATATTCTCCCGGAGTTGCTGAGCCTTGTCTCGAAATAGAGAAAGACCCTCAGACAGCTTACGATTATACAGCTAAAGGAAATCTTGTTGCTGTTATATCTAACGGAACGGCTGTCCTTGGATTGGGCAATATTGGAGCATTGGCGGGAAAACCTGTGATGGAGGGTAAAGGCTTACTCTTTAAGATATTCAGCGATATTGATGTGTTTGATATAGAAGTAGATGAAAAAGATCCTGATAAATTTATACAGACAGTGAAGGCAATTGCGCCAACTTTTGGAGGTATAAATTTAGAAGATATAAAAGCGCCGGAATGTTTCGAAATAGAAAGAAGGCTAAAGGAAGAGCTGGATATACCCGTAATGCATGACGATCAGCATGGAACGGCTATTATATCTGCTGCTGCTTTACTGAATGCGCTGATCGTTGCCCGAAAAGACATTGCGAAAATCAAATTGGTTGTGAACGGAGCCGGAGCTTCCGCAATAGCGTGCACCAATCTCTATATGAAGTTCGGAGTAAGGAAAGAAAACATAATCATGTGCGACAGTAAGGGTGTTATTTCTAAGAAAAGAACAGACCTGAACGAAACTAAAAAATGTTTTGCCGTAGATACAGACCTTGTAACATTAGATCAGGCAATAGAAGGAGCAGATGTTTTTCTTGGTTTATCAAAAGCTGATATACTGACCAAGGAGATGATTCGCAAAATGAATGATACACCCATTGTTTTTGCTTTGGCTAACCCCAATCCCGAAATCTCGTACGAGGAAGCGATGGCTTCACGCGATGATTTGATCTTTGCCACCGGCAGATCGGATTATCCTAATCAGGTGAATAATGTGTTGGGCTTTCCATACATATTTAGAGGGGCTTTGGATGTGCGAGCTACCGGAATAAATGAAGAAATGAAAATGGCGGCAACAAAGGCAATTGCAGATTTGGCAAAAGAGCCTGTTCCGGATGTGATAAATACTGCCTATGAAATAAAAAGACTATCCTTTGGTAAAGAATATATTATACCTAAACCTTTAGACCCAAGATTGCTGGCATCGGTATCTATTGCAGTAGCAAAAGCCGCGATAGAAAGTGGTGTTGCTCGCAAGATAATTACAGATTGGAATGCTTATGGAGATAAATTGGAAGAGTCTCTTGGGTATAGCAATAAGCTCATACACCGCCTTACTAATTTGGCGAAGAGTGATCCTAAGCGTGTTGTCTATTGCGAAGGTAACCATATCAATATGATAAAAGCTGCAATATTTTCTAAAAAAGAAGGTATCTGCAATCCGATTTTGCTAGGAAGTGAAGAACGTATAAGGAATATTGCCAAAGAAGAGGGGCTTGATCTGGATAGCGTTGAAATCATAGATCATCGTGATATTTCAGAAGATCAACGCAGAGCCCGTTATGCGAAGATATTGAGCGCCAAGAAATCGAGAGAAGGCATTCGTTATCAGGAAGCTTTTGAGAAGATGAGCGATAGAAACTATTTTGGTATGATGATGGTCGAAACGGGCGATGCCGATGCTGTTGTAACCGGCATATATAGTCATTATCGGGAGTTTTCGCGCACAGCATTAGAAGTTGTCGGCTTGCGTCCCGGCTTTAAGCATTTTGCAGCAATGCATATTATTCAGACTAAGAAAGGACCATTCTTCCTTGCAGATACATTAATTAACAGATGGCCTGATGAAGAGGTGTTGAAAGAAGTTGTGAAGTTGACGTACGATGCCGTAAAATATTTTGCATCCAAACCTGTGATGGCTATGTTGTCTTTTTCCAATTACGGTTCGGATGACGATGGTAGCCCTAAGTCTGTTTCAGATGCAGTTCGCTATTTCCATGAAAACTATCCTGAATATGATATTGACGGTGAAATGCAATTAAATTTTGCAATGAATAAAGAATTGAGAGATAAAACTTTCCCGTTCAATTCTATTAAGGGAAAGGATGTGAATACACTGATATTTCCAAACCTAAGTTCGGCAAATATTGCTAGTAAACTGCTTATTGAATTAGGCATTTCGGGCGAAAATATAGGACCTATTCAGATGGGATTGCGTAAACCGGTCTATTTTACCGATATAGAAGGTTCGGTGAGAAATATTATAAATCTTACAGCGGTTGCTGTTGTCGATGCAATCTCTAATCAAAGAGAACCCGTAGCTAATAAATAATTAAAAAAGTAGGCCTTATTACATATAATGACAAAAAGGATGGGAAAGCCCATCCTTTTTCTATTCTCTGTATTTGTTAGTCTAAATTATATCAACCCTCTGGATTTAAATTCCAAATATTTATTAATAGAATTTATTGTCAGATTTTCGGGTTTCGACAGTATGGTATGTATTCCATTTCTGTTTAGTTCTTTTACTATAAGTTGTTTGTCATTCGATAATTTTTCGGCAACACCCTTTCTGAAAGTTTCTTCGAGATTGTTCGGTGTAGTATCTAAGACCTCATTAAATTCAGAATTAAGAAAAAAGGCAACCAACACCAAATGATCTTTAGCCATACTTCTCAGATATTTCAATTGGCGTCTCATTCCGTTAACAGTCTCAAAGTTTGTATATAAAATAATAAGGCTTCTCTGAGTTAGTTTTCTTCGTATTGTAATATACAGACGCTCATAGTCCGATTCTTTAAAGTCTGTCTTCTGCGCATAAAGTGTTTCTAATATTTTGTTGCGTTGTCGACGCTGTTTATCTGCCGGAAGTATTTCGTCTATCTCCTTCGAGAATGTGATCAGCCCTACTTTATCTCCTTTATTTAGAGCCGTACTGCATACCATCAATGACGAGTTGATTGCATAATCTAATAAGGTCATGCTTATAAAAGGCATCTTCATGGTACGACCTTTATCAATCAGGCAATATACCGGCTGCGATTTTTCTTCTTGATAGGTATTTACCATCAACTGATTCATACGGGCAGTAGCCTTATAGTTTATGGTGCGAGGGTCGTCGCCTATAATATAATGCTTTATATGATCGAACTCTGTTGCGTGTCCTATCCTTCTGATTCGTTTCACACCATAATCGGTCAGGCGATGCGATGCTGCCAATAGTTCATATTTGTGCATTTCTAGAAATGAGGGATATACGGCTACATTTTTGCTGTTGTCGAATCTGTAACGCTTGCTGATGAAACCGAATATTCCGGCTGCATAAACATTCAATGCACCAAATTGATATACGCCGCGTTCGGTAGGGCGCAGGTCATAATATAGAACTTCCGGTTTGTTGGATGTCAGCTTTAGCTTGAATGATAGATCTCGTTTCTGAAATTGAAACGGAACTTCTTCTATTATTTTTATTCGGGCACTAAACGGGTATCGGTTTGTTACGGATATAGATATTGTATTTATATCTCCGTTCGATAATCTGTCCGGGCAATTTCGCGATGCAGTAATTCCTCTTTTCTGTCTATATACCGAAATAATATCCAGAATGAGAAATACTCCAAATACACCTAATGCAAGTTGCACGAGATAGAAAAGTTCGTCAAAAATAAAGCATACGAAGAATGCCAACACATATATACCTAATGTGATGAAAAATAAATTATTCAGATAGAGGCTCTTAAAAAAGCCCGTTATCGAGGAACCTCCGCTTTGTCTATCAACTGCCATATAATTGTGTCGGTAGATGTACCGTCCATTTCTTTTTCGGGGGTTAGTAAAACACGATGGCGAAGTACAGGTACAGCCATTTCTTTAATATCGTCAGGGGTTATAAAGTCACGTCCTCTTATGGCAGCCAAAGCTTTCGAAGAGTTTAGTATTGCCAGCGAGGCACGAGGCGAAGCTCCTAACGTGATCCAAGGGCTTTGGCGAGTCGCAGATACTATTTGTGCTATATATTCGAGCAATTGATGCTCTACCTGAACTTTAGTTACCGATTCTCGCAGACGGTTGAGTTTCTCTGCATCTAAAACTGCTTTAATGCCAATGTCCGCAGTTAATTCGCCTTTGTTCTGTTTGTCAAGTATCGCTATTTCTTCTACGATATTGGGATAGTCTACTACAATCTTAAAAAGGAAACGGTCTAGCTGAGCTTCCGGCAGACGATATGTTCCTTCTTGCTCTATCGGATTTTGTGTGGCGATAACAAGAAACGGATACCCCATTTTGTAGGTCGTTCCATCGTTTGTCACCTGACGTTCTTCCATTACTTCAAAGAGTGCTGCCTGAGTCTTGGCAGGCGATCGGTTTATTTCATCAATGAGTACTATATTTGAGAATATAGGTCCTTGCTTAAATTCAAATTTTGCTGATCCCGGAACAAAGATACTTGTGCCCAATACATCGGATGGCATAAGGTCGGGGGTAAATTGTATACGGCTGAATCCTACATCTATCGTTTTTGCTAATAGTTTGGCCGATAGAGTTTTTGCTACGCCGGGAACGCCTTCTACTAATATGTGCCCGTTTGCCAGAATGGCTACTATCATTTGCTCTATCAATTGAGGCTGCCCTACTACTACACGCCCGATCTCTTCTTTTATGCTTTGAACGCTTTGGCTCAACTCGGAAAAGTCTATTCTCGATTGGAACTCTAAGTTTGACATATATTTTGTATTTATTTGTTTTTTACGGTTTTATAAAAGTCTTCTAATATACTGTTATATTTTAGAAATTTGTCGTTTGATATGAATGTCAGCGTCGACATATCCTTATATAAATTGAATAATCCATTTATTTTGTCTTTTTCCATTCCCGACTTGGCACTCAATACTTCTATGAATTCGTTATTGATAACTTCTGTCGGTATATAATAATGTTTTCGTATATAATCTAAAAAATAGGCATGACGCTTTTGAACAATAGTATTAAAGTCATTTTTGCGATAATACAGATTACTTATTGTATCCAGAAACTCAAGCGACGAGTTTACGGGGGGATCTATCACCGGTATTATTCTCTGTGTTCGCTTTGCTCTGAAGATCATAAATAATAAAAGCCCTGATAGTATAATATACAATGCTATGCGCAGAGGCGGATTGTTTAACATTACTCTAAGGCTATTGTCTTCGTTTGCACTGCCTTGTTTTTGGTATTCGTCCCAAATGATTTTGCTGTTTTGAGGAAGGTATGAAAGACATCTGAATCCGAAGTCATATTTTGGGGTTTGCAGCATATTTACATTAGCAAAGGCTGAGGGAACGGTATGTAAAAAGATATGCCCCTTTCCAAATTGAACTTCCAGAAATGCTGTGTCTCGTTGATTGTTTTGAGATAATACTCTGAAAGGTAATGTACAACTGTCTGTATTTAGTCTTACTTGCTTTTGTACGTTTCCAAATGGATATTTTCTTTCAGGATAATCGGTCAGCGTGTAAACTGTGTCTGTTTTAAAATACCGACTTTCGGTTTTTATTCTCAAGGTGTCGAGTAGTTTGTAGTCGATCTCTTCAGCTGAAATAAATACATTGTTGCCTAAACCGATAAAGTCTAGCAAATAGTTTAATTCTAGTTTCTCAATGTTGAAACTATTATTTATAAATATATATGATGTTGTGTCCTGAAGATCTTCTATGTAGTTAAACCAATTATCATCAATCGTTTGTATTTCTAATGACCTGCTGTCTGCACTATCTACTATTAATTCAGAAGCAATACTATCCTCATCATAGTCGGCATATTCTTCTGATGTGGTGTATGCCTCTTTTGTAGGGGCAAATGAATAATCGTCGTATGTCTGTTCTTCGTCTGAATAACCGTAATCAAGCTTTTCTTTCAGATTATTGTAGATAGGCATTCTAGTCGACTTTATATTCTTTTTTTCAAATATATCGCTTAATAAGTTGTAAGTAATATATGTACCGTATGGAGCTGTTTTTGTATTAATAAAAGTAGGCGACCAGTCTACGGGTTTCGGACCTTCCGATTTAGCTATTGATAGTCCGATCAACAAGAGGACGATCACAGCTATGAGTGCAATCATTTTCTTATTTTTCATGGCCTATCATTTTAGAAAATTCATTCATTTGTGTGTATATCTCCGAAAAGTTTTTTTCGTCAGGTACAAACTCTCCATACCATATATAATCGAAGATCAGCGTGTTTTCAAGAAACTTTGTTCTTATATTGTTATTCTTTATTTCGTGCTGATAACTATAATTTGTTTTGTTCTTCTTCCATTCTATTATCTCTTTGTCCGATAAGAGCTTTAAGTTTTTGAGGTATAGAAAACGAATTACGAGTCGATAGTCTTTATTCTTCATCGCATTGCCTATCAGGGAGTCAAAATCCATTTCGTGCACATTCTCCGTATAGATATCTATCTCCGGTGTATCTATTGTTTTTTTACCTAATATCTTTCTATAATCTACACCGAAGAATTTTAAAACAAGTAGGCAGATGAGAACAACAATTACAATGAGAACAAGCATGCCGGGCATCCCTGATCGAGCAACGGAGATGAATATGTCTTCTAACAGATTGAGAATATACCCTTTGAGTTGATCCCACCAGTTAGGCTTTTTCTCTATTCTTTTGTAGTTGAAACGAGAATCCTCCTTATATTTTTCTATCTTTTCTTTTTGAGGAATACGGAAATCGACTGTTTTTTCGGCGCGTAGATTAGTGATACTATCTGTTTCCGACTGTGCAGGTACAGATGTATATATGAAGGTGAAAAGTATGATTAATATACTTTTTACTATTGCCTTATTTATTTTGTTGCCTATCACTCAGAATATCTGTTTAATAAGAGTTGTGCTGAGTGTCATTGTTTGCGCCTATGCTGTCTATTTCGGTTTGCATATCAATGCCTTCTATTTTGTTGACATGGCTATAATACATAACACCCAATGCCATAAAAAGACAAGGTGTAACGAATATATATCCAACAAAGGCAATCATCATTGCAATAATGAAGAAGATAGAACTAGCCAAAAATTCTACCTGAAGAGAGCTTCCTATCATTCCCACATAGGAAGGGATGGCAAAGATAACGGATATCATACTCATTATTATGGATGTAACTAAATAAAAACCAAAAGTTACCCACCAATTATGTTGCACAAGGGTTATACTATATTTGAGACTGTCTATTATACCTAAATCTTCATTTATATACACGTATGCGTAGAAAATCAGATATATGGAAACTATAATACCGGGGATAAAGCACAGCATAGTACCTATGGAAACAGCAATGCCATATAGAATGGATGCTCCCAATACGGGTAGAGCTGCTTTCTTTACTTTATTCCAAACATCTTTTGAATTAACCTTACCATCTTCAGATTTGACATACAATGCCATGTAAGATATAGTATATAAAGCAATGCAAAATATAATGATCATTAGCAATGGATAAGCAAATAGCATACCTAATATTTCGCCCTCGCTATAAAATGTATCCGGCGTGCGATTGAGAGACATATTGTAATATGTCTGAAACAAATTAGGCATAAGAAATGCCGCTAGTATAGCAAGCGGTGTCAGATAGCAAAGAGCTTTGAATATATGCACATAATTTTGTTTAATAAATCCCATTGACATATCGAAGTTGCCTCCAAAATCTCTGTCACCAAATAGTTTGATTTTTTCAGTTTGTTTCATTTGATTTTTTGTTTATAAGATGTGGATACAAAATAAAATACCAGATAATAAATAGAGCGGATAACCCAATGATAGATAATTTTAAGTACATAGGCATATCGGTAAGCCTTGTAATATAACTTTCGATAAACGCTGCTACAACGAATACGGGAATTAGTCCGACAACAACTTTCAGCGCATCCTTCGTTGCCTTCTGCAAGGCATATATTCTGCTGTAACTACCTGGAAATAAAATGCTGTTGCCTAATATCATTCCTGCACCTCCCGCTATAATGATAGCTGATATTTCTAAAGTTCCGTGCAGCCATATTACAGAAGCAGATGTGGCTAGCAACCCTTTGGTATAGAAGAAAGATTGAAATACTCCCAACATTAGTCCATTCGAGAATAAGATATATACTGTACCTATCGAACAGAGTACTCCCCCGATGAAAGCCAGAAAGGCAACACGTATGTTGTTAGTTGCTATACCAAAAAACATAGCCTCCTGCCCTGCCGATTTATAAATTGCCATCGGGTCGCCACTTTCAATATTCTCAAGAGTCTGATTCATGTATGAATCTCCCAATATCAGATTGGCAAAACTCGACTCTTGTTGCAAAGAAAATATTCCCAGCAGCACACCTGCAAGCATAGATAAGAAAGAATATAGCATATACTTTCTATACTTATACATAATGAGCGGTAGTTCTGTCTTCCAAAATCGAATGAATCTCCCCTTGCTCTTTTTCCTATATTTATATATATGAGTAAAATACCTCGCCGTAAGTTGGTTTAAATATCTTACAGTCTGGGATCTTGGGTAGAAAGTTCTGGCGTACGACAAGTCGTCAGTTAGTTCTATAAAGTTGTCGGCTAATATTTCAGCCTTTATATCTCTACTTTTTGTCTGGTTGTCAATTTGCTGCCACTTACTTCTATTTCTTTTGATAAATGCGGCCTCTCTCATCAAACAATAATTTGTTTTTATATATTCGCAAATATAACCTATTGTACAAAAAGAATAAAATAAATATACCTATAATCGCTCAAAAAGCCTAAATTTGTTTTTTTTCTATAACACATGTGATTTAATATAATGATAATAGAAGTACCAACTACGCAAAATGTAACAATAGACTATGAGACCGCCGGGCTCGGACAACGTATTCTGGCTTATATCATGGATATTATTTTTATTATTCTATGGATTATCGGTTGGCTTTGGCTATTGAGCACGGTTTCCGGATTGGGAATGTCTACAATTTTTTCCGGTGATATTACATTCATATTACTCCTTTTACTTATATTTATTCCGGTATTATTTTATGATCTTTTATTCGAAACGCTAAATAACGGACAGAGCCCCGGTAAAATGATAATGAGAATCCGCGTTGTAAATGTAGATGGCACTACACCCTCAGCCGGATCTTATCTTATTCGTTGGCTTTTTAGATTAATAGACTTTTCGATGACCGAAAATTTACTGGCTGTTATTATGATTGCAACTACTAAAAAATCGCAGCGCCTTGGAGATCTTTTAGCAGGAACCACAGTGGTAGATTTAAAAGTGAATAGTCGTAACCGTGAACTGTCAATAACAGACTTAGACTTCCATGAAGACTATAAAGTCTCCTATTCAGATGTATTGGATAAGCTTTCCGATCGTGATATTCAGACGATTAATTCCATAATAGAAGATAATCGTATGAAGGAGAATAATTACTTCAACCAACGATTGGCTGAACGTATCAAGATGATAACAGGTTATACATACGATGGGTCGGACAGAGTATTTTTGAAAAAAGTAGTTAGTGACTATAATTATCTGGCTATGCAAGAATAAAAAAGGTGATTTTATCAAAATCGCTTTTTTATTCTATTTAATTCTTTGAATATATATTATTTCGTTTTATTTTCCTTCTCCTCTGTTTTTCCTTTATTTCGGCTTGTCGCCGGTCTAGCCTTAGGCTTAGGTGAAGCCTTAGAATTAGTCTCCTTTTTTACCGGCTCATTTTTACTTATTATTGTTGTTGATGCCGTACCGGACGCAGCTTCCAGATCTTTTACCTTTTCCTCCAATCGGTCTATTTCATCCGCCTGATTGTGTATCGTGGTAAGCAAAGCGTGTAGCTCCTCATTGCCAATCGAACTAGGAAATTCAGACTCTACCCTTTCTTTAAAATCACTCAATACATTCATATACGTATTAAATGCCTCGTAGGGAGAAGAATACGGACTGAAAGGAAGCTCATTTTTTGTTCCCATATAATAGAAGTGATCGCTCGATTGCAAATATACCCAATCCTGTTTCAGCCGTCTCGATTCACTCATTCTTACCCGTTCAGCTATTTCGTATAGCTTATTAAAAGCCTCTTGTTGCAGAGTGTTTCCTAACCAAGCCGACACATCTCTTTCTTCGCCTACCCAAGATATTGGGTGCATCGAAGAAATCTTGTCTATCGGTTTAAGAGTATTTACAATCTCTGTCGGAGTTGCAAACCCTATATTCTTGTCAGCGGCAAAACGAGGTAATGCCCGAATAAATTCGAATATGCCCGAACTTTTCTTCTGGAAGTTACCCAAAGCCTCATAATTCATAAACAGATTTATAACCTGCTCTTCTTTTGGTGTTGCAGCTATCCAATTGATAAACTTATCAGCCGTAAGAGGATATTCGTTCCAATTATAATTAGAAAAACGAGTTGCTATATCATCGCTAAACCGTGCATTTCGCAACAGAAGCTTTAATTTTGGTTGCTCTGCCGATTGATACAAATAATTAGGACTCTTCCATCCCAAAGTTCGTTTTGCACCTTCGGTTATGATGCCACTGAACCCCATTCCGTGTACTAATGTGGCTATTTCGTCTGAAAAAATCAATTCAGTATTCCGAAACACTTTAGGCTTCTGCCCAAACAGTAACTCTATTTTTTCATCGTGTATTCTTACTTGTTCCTTAAATCCTTCGGGATCAATAAGCGAAGATAATGAGTGACCCTGAGTCTCAGACAAGAACTCCACACAGCCCGTATCTGCCAGCTGCTTAAAGCCATCTATCACCTCAGGAGCATATATCTCCATCTGATCCAATGCGACACCCGATATAGAAAATGCAACTTTGAATCTCCCTTCATTCTCCTTGATCATATCTAGCATCAAGCGGTTAGCCGGTATAAAAGAAACCTCAGCCACACGTTGTATAAAGTCTTCATTGGCAAAGTCATCATAATAATAATGATCGCCGCCTATATTGAAAAACCGGTAACGTTTCAGTCTGTGAGGCTGGTGTATTTGGAAGTAGAAACAAATATTTTTCATAACTTATATCGGTTAATTTTTTATTTACATAAACTGTTGTATATATTCCTTACTTTTTGCCCGGCATATTCCCATTTTATATTGTCTACTTCTTTCTTGCCCTCTTTGCTCAAAAAGTCAGACATGGCTTCGTAAGTACATATAGAATATATTGCATCTGCCATACCCTCCACGTCCCAATAGTCTACCTTTACAGCCTTGTCCAATATTTCGGCACATCCCGACTGTTTTGATATAATGGTAGGAATGCTGCATTGCATAGCTTCAAGAGGCGAAATACCAAAAGGCTCGGATACGGATGGCATTACATATACATCACTTCGTTTGAGCATCTCGTACACCTGTTTCCCTTTTAAGAATCCTGTGAAGTGAAAGCGGTCGGATATACCTTTTTCAGCTGCAAGATAAATCATTTTTTCCATCATATCGCCACTACCCGCCATTACAAAACGGATGTGATGAGTTTGCTCTAAGACTTTGGCTGCCGCTTCTACAAAATATTCCGGACCTTTTTGCATCGTTATACGACCTAAAAAGGTGACAACTTTGTCTTTTGTTCCCCTGCTCGGATTAATAGCTAATATTTCGGGACTTAATGGCTCTACGGCATTGTGTACCGTTGTAACCTTCAATGGATTCTGGTGATATTTTTCTATAACGGTTCGGCGTGTAAGCTCACTCACGCAGATGATGTGGTCAGCATAGTCCATCCCGTTTTTTTCAATCTGATATACCTGAGGATTTACATTACCTCGGCTACGGTCGAAGTCTGTGGCGTGAACGTGTATGACGAGCGGTTTGCCCAATATATTTTTAGCATGTATTCCTGCCGGATAAGTAAGCCAATCGTGTGAATGAATAATGTCGTAGTTATGAGTGCGGGCAATTACGCCTGCAACGATAGAATAATTATTTATTTCTTCAAGCAAATTGTCCGGATATCTTCCCGAAAACTCAATACAACCCAAATCGTTTGTGTGCAGATAATTGAAGTCGGCGTATATGTGATCTCTCATGTTATAATATTCCTGAGGATCCATGTATTTGGATAGCCGTTGGCTTACATAATTCCAATCAACGTCTCGCCATACAACCGGAGTATTGCATGCACCTACTATTTTTAGGAAGCTTTGGTCTTCATCGCCCCAAGGTTTGGGTATTACAAATGTAATATCCATATCGGGTTGCATAGCCATACCTCTGGTAAGACCATGACTTGCTGTTCCTAAACCTCCAAGTATATGAGGGGGAAACTCCCATCCAAACATTAATGCTTTCATATCTTTTCAAATTTAAGCATTAATGAAACAGAGAAAATCACGATTAAAAGTTTTCCTACTCTCATTAATGTTTTTTATATTGTTAATACTTATTTTTGCTTAATATTCGTTTGCTATAGCTTCTTGGGCGTTCAGAGCCCTTAGTACTCCTGCCACATTGATTGCATATGATATAGGTCCGTGTCCCGAATATGGAATGTTGCCATCATATACGGCAGATATAGATCCGATGCAATCGTTCGACATTTCTTCCTCTACACCGATCAACAACCGGTCGAGAAAGGAATAGCCGCTTCTCTGAAATATTTTGAGGTAAGCCTCCATGTATGATCCCAACAACCATGGCCATGCAGCACCATTGTAGGCGCTATATACTTTCTCGTTGAGAGTACCCTCGCAGCGGGGTCTGAAGCCAATGCTCTTGGGGCTTAGCGATCGTATGCCCTTAGGTGTTAATAGCTCTTTGGTAATAATATCTATGATTGCTTTCCCCTGACGCTTATCTAATAAAGGATAATCGAGCGATATAGCCAAGAGCATATTTGGTCTGACACTCCAATCTACATAATGTCCGACAGTATAGTCATATAGATAGCCACTTTCGTTGAGGAATACTTCGATATACGAAGCTTTGACTTTTTCAGACAAAAGCTCCATATCTTTTTCCAATTGGCTTTGTTTTAGGGTTTCGGCTATTTCCTGATTAAACCTGAGTGCATTGTACCAAAAAGCATTTATTTCTACCAAGCAACCTGTGCGTCCTATATATATATCGTTTGGGGCATCGGAATTGTTCATCCAGCTAGGATATCCGATTCTATTGTCAACACTCAGTAGCCCATTTGCTAAAGGTACTAGATTTGGATGTTTACCCTTTTGTATAAATGTTATTATCCGTTTGGTGAGATCTGCATATTTTGAATAAAAGCGTTCTTCGTTGCTGTCAGCATATCGTTTCAATGCCCAAAGTAGCCAGAGTAGGACATCTGAGTTATCTATGTCGCGAAGAAACCCGGATAAAGGCTTATTCTGTAAGAAATTCTCTATCGTAGGCATGGCTGTGTCTACAACTTCTTCAAAAGCTTCGGGGCGTCCTATTCCGAGAGTTAATCCGGGCAATGACATAAATTGCTCTCTCGCTTTTACAGTTCCCCACGGATAACCATTGAGCAGGTAAAGCTCGTCTTTCGTAGGGCGAAAATAAAATTGGTGTGCCGAATTTTTGAGGCAATTATAAAATGATGAGCGCGGGGTACGTTTCTTTATTTCGTCCTCAAACAGAGTCATTAATTTATTTGTATCCGCTTTTACATCACTGGCAGAGAATATGATAGATTCACCTTTCTTGATAGGCAATTCGAAATAGCCGGGAACATACAAATCTTCCCTGTAAGGCAATCCGTTCTCCTGATCTTGTTGATATTCTATACCCTTATTCCAATGTGGTTCGAAAATGAAATTCACATCTTTACTGAATTGCATATAAAGATTTGGGTATCCGCTATACATACACATACTGATTCCCTTCTCAACCTCTTTGTAACCATGATTTGCAATCGAATTTTCGCTTGTAAGAGCATTTATTTCACGAAATGCAAGAAATGGTTTAAAACGTATTGTTGTTGGAGAATGGGCATCAAGTAAAGTATAACGAATAAAAATACTATTGCCTTCGAGCGAAAACATTTTCTCTTTTGCCAATACAACTCCACCCACTCGATATATTGTGCGTGGCAGAGAGTCGCAACTAAACTCCCGTATATACTTGTGCCCCATCGGGCTATAGTTGTCTCCGTCATATTTATGGATTCCCAGATTAAAATCTGCTCCATGTTGTATAACTGTTTCGTCGAACGACGAAAGTAAAACGTGATTTGTATTATCTAATTTGGGAACAGGCACTACCAATAGTCCATGTTGCTTGCGGGTATTACATTCCACAAGTGTGGTGCAGTGATATGCTCCGCGCCGATTGGTTCTCAGTATTTCTCGTTTGAGAGAATATTCTAGGTTAACCATTCGACTTTTGTCAAATTTAAGATATGTGTTTACTTTATTATAGTCCATAATTTACTAACAGTTACACTGTTTATATGCAAAATAAACTTTCAAGAGCTTTTCTTACTTGTTTCGATCTTAAAGATAGTAATTAATGTTAATTCCATACCTTAAAATCAGAAATGTTTATCAATAAAAAAGTATGGAACATCATAATGTTATCTTGAAGTTTTTATTTAGAATAATTTTATATTGCGAATATGTTTGTATATGCCATATAATTGTTTGCTGACTAGTGTTTTATTTATGATTTAAATATTCTTATGACAGAACTTATTCATTAATAAGGCGACTTTTGCATAGTATTTTTATATATTTGTAGTCCAAAAAAATAGGGAATACTAACAGAACTCAAATAAAGTTGAAGATATGCTTTCATTTATTACATGGGATATAGATCCGGAGGCTTTTTCCTTATTCGGACGAGAAATTCGTTGGTATGGGATTTTATGGGCTGCCGGAGTTTTCTGTACGTCTTTAGTTATACAAAGAATGTATAAATACGAGAAATTGCCAGACAAATGGTTTGATTCCTTATTTATGCACGTCCTTATCGGGTTGATTATCGGAGCCAGGCTCGGACATTGTTTGTTTTACGATCCGGTCTATTATCTTTCTAATCCTCTTAAAATACTAATGGTATGGGAAGGAGGCTTAGCCAGCCATGGCGGAGCTATCGGGATGACAATCGGAGTCTGTTTGTATTCGCTACGGATAACTAAAGAAAAGCTTAATTGGAAGCATTTGGGTATTTCTGCCCTATTAGGATTGGTATTGGGTTTTGCTGCCTATTATATTTATGGGGCATTAACCGGTTCAGAACCGATGCTTGGAGGTGGTGAAGCCGGTTTTATGGGATTGCTGATCGGGATTTGTGTGTCTATGGTATACACAACGAGGGCTAATACTATCAAAACGCTCGACCGATTAGTTGTCGGAGTTGCTATTGGCGCAGCATCCATACGTTTAGGTAATCTAATGAATTCCGAAATATACGGAGGACCTACCGATTTGCCTTGGGGTTTTCGGTTTATTAGAGACAGACAGTGGCATTTACCTATTAATCAGGGAGGATCGGGCGAATTGCCATGTCATCCTACTCAGATATACGAAGCTCTGATCTATTTGTTTATATTTGGCTTGGGTTTATTCTTATTTTACAAAACTACAGCTAAGAATAAGACTGGTCTTATACTGGGTATATCTTTGATTGGCATTTTCCTTTCGCGTTATTGTATCGAATATATTAAGAATGTGCAAGAAACTTTCGAATTAACGATGATTGATACTATTGGTATCAATATGGGGCAGCTGCTAAGCCTTCCTTTCATTTTGTGGGGAATGTGGCTTGTGTGGAGTGCTATCAGCAAAAAGGACAATGTAAGTAGCAAATAATAACTAAAAAATATAAATAGAAGTAATTCATATAGTATGTTAAAGCCAATTCAAATAAAAGACGATTTATTCTATATCGGTGTAAATGACCGTACAAAGAATCTGTTCGAAAATTTATGGCCATTGCCAAAAGGGGTATCTTACAATTCATATCTTATCACAGACGAGAAAACCGCATTGTTTGATACTGTTGATGTATGCTATTCAGATATCTTTTTGCATAAATTAGATACTGCCTTGGCAGGAAAATCTCTTGATTATGTGATTATCAATCACATGGAGCCGGATCATTCCGGATCATTAAGCTTGTTGCGTAACAGATATCCAAATGTGCAGATTGTAGGAAATAAACGCACTGCTGATATGGTGCAAGGTTTTTATGACATCAGCGATGGAGTAAAGATTATCAGCGATGGAGATCAGCTTTCTTTGGGTAAGCACAACTTGGTATTTTATCTGACTCCGATGGTACATTGGCCGGAGACTATGATGACATACGATTCTGTTCATAAAATTATCTTTTCGGGCGATGCTTTTGGTACATTCGGTACGTTGGATGGTGGTATTACCGATTCGCAGTTACATCCTGAAAGATATTATGATGAGATGATCAGATACTATTCTAATGTGGTTGGTAAATTCGGATCGCCGGTACAAAAGGCATTGGAAAAGCTATCTTCATTAGATATTAATATGATCTGTTCTACTCATGGTCCTGTGTGGACTATGCCGGATCAGATCGAAAAGGTTATATCTATCTATGACAAGCTTAGCCGTTATGATGGCGATGAGGGAGTTGTTATAGCATATGGCAGTATGTATGGACATACGGAACAAATGGCGGAAACCGTTGCTTACGAACTGGCTCAACAGGGAATAAAAGAGATTATTTTGCACAATGTTTCTAAACGTTCTCACTCTTATATAATTCGCGATATATTTAAATACAAAGGACTTATCGTTGGTTCTCCGACATATAACAGCAAGCTTTTTCCTGAAGTAGAATATTTACTATCCAAGATAGAAGGACGTGATATGAAACACCGTTATTTTGGATACTTCGGTTCATTTACATGGGCTGGTGCTGCTGTTAAGAGATTAGCACAGTTTGCTCAGGATACAAAATTCGAGGTGGTAGGTTCTCCTGTCGAAATGAAGCAATCTATGAGGCTTGATACTTACGATGCTTGTATTTCTTTAGGTAAATCTATGGCTGACAGACTTAAACAAGATAGATAAAACCAGTTTATCAATAGCAATATAAAAATAGGGAGCGATATTTATTAATATCGCTCCCTATTTTTCGTATTATTATTCTTTAAACCGTCGTTTGATCTCTTCGTATTTTCTCTCTCCTACATATCGTTCTCGAGGTACAAATGTTTGAGAGAAAATGCTTCGTGTATCCTTATAATCTGTATATTCTAATCCTGCCAAATCTGATATGGAATAGATAAAGTCTTCAGTAGAGTAGGGGCGATCTTTATCAAATACGAGATCTTTACGGTTTTTAGTATAAGATGGTGATAGCCAAATCATAAAAGGAACTTCACACATGGGCGGAGATACCTTTTCATAAGCATGTCCGGCAAACTCACGATAGTCATATAATTCTTCCCCATGATCGGAAAAATATATTACAGTTGTCTCTTTATTCTGTTCTTTTTTTACAGCGTTTATTATTGAGTTTACTATATAATCATTGAAGAGTACCGAGTTGTCAAATTTATCAATAGTTCGTTTAGCCTTTTCATTTCTGTATGGAGCATCACTTACCAGATTATCTTTTTGGTAATTGAATACAATATATTCTTTCGGATACCTAAACTCATAAGCCATATGGTTGCCTATAAGATGTATCAGTATTAGCTTATTTTTACTTTTTCCTTCATTTAATATTTTATCCAATACAGGAAGCACTATATCGTCATGCTGTTTGTATTTAGCAATATTATATTTGTTTTTTGCTAAAGTTAGCAGTATGTCGTAACTCGATTTACATTCTTCACTAAATTCTTGATTGCTTATCAGATATGTTTCATATCCCGCTCTATTAAATAGTTCGAATAAAGAAGGTTTTTCTGTGAAATTTTTAGGCTCTTCACGCTCCGACATGGATAAGACCGATCTCATAACGGGGATGGTATGTACCTGAGGCGATACTACATCTTGATATACTATAAGACTATCGCCATATTGAGACATGAGTGGATTAGTATTTCTGGCATAACCATAAAGAGACATGTGATGCTTGTTAAGAGACTCACCTATCACCACTACTATTGTCTTTGGTATGGTGTCTTCATAAAGCTGTGTCACAGTATAATTCTCATTCGGTCGTTCCCTGATTGTTTTTATCTCATAATTGGTTCGTATCTTATAGCTGATGAATGTCTTGTATATGTTAATAAAATAAACCGAACGTGATACTCTGTTTATACCCACTATGGAGATAATAACAATTATACTTGCGGTAAATAGCGCCTTGTGATTCTTCACTTTTAAAGGAGTGAAAGATTTCATCGTACAAACCATCACAATGGGGATGGCGGCATATATTACAACGCCAACTATGACCCAAATGCTAAGATAATGTGCTACAAACTCGCGGCTCTCTTCCGGATTTGTTTCAAACAAACTGGTTACACTATTTTGTTCGAGCATCACATTTGCAAAAAGCAGATAGGCAAGGAATATAGAACCGGGAATTATTGATATGGCTAATAGTATCGAATATATTATTTTCTCAGTCTTGGAGGTAATGAATAGAGATATAATCAGTATTGCTGAAAAAAGTGCTCCACAGACCACAAAAACAGCAACTTTGTCAATAAACGAGAAATTTTCAGCCAAAGGGCATAATACCGGTACGAGTAATAATATATAAAATAAAAAGAGAAACTGTATTTTTTTCTTTTTTAGTATGTTTACTACCTCTTTCATTGCCAATATCGGTATATTTAGTATATTATATTATAGTAAAGCAAAGCTGCAAATATAGTATTTTATTCTTACTTTTGATCTAAATTAGTTTCGGCTATATACTAACTAATTAATAATATGGGCAAGCACACAACCAAAAATCCGAAAACCAAACGAAGTCATAACAATGTGTTAACTCAACCTACCTACTGGGGTGATAAAAATATCCCAATGTCGATAGAATTGTTGCAATATGACTCTATGCACCTCGAAGTCAAGAATATATCTTTGCAATCATCTCTCAAAGATAGCATAGATGACTCCAGAGTAAATTGGTTTAGGGTTTCCGGTATTTCAGATGCGGCATTGGTAAACCGTATTTGTAGAGAATTTGGTCTGCATGGCTTTGATGTCAAAGACCTTCTTGCAGATCAACAAGTTGTGAAAATTGTAGCATACGATGATGTTACTTTTTTGCTTATGTCTGCTTTTTATATTGATAATAAGACAGCAGACATAGATGATATGCAAATTGCGTTCATTTTTGGGAGGAATTTTATTGTCAGTTTCCAAGAAGCACTTATTCCCATCTTTGACGAGGTAAAAACTAATATAGAAGAAAATAATATAATGATAAGGCAAAATCATGCCGATTTCTTACTGTATATTTTGCTGGATACTGTCAATCAGTCGAATGTAAATACTGTGATGAGTGTCGAAGACCGTTTAGCTGAAATCGAAGACGAACTTATCATTAGAAACAACTCTGTGGATATTCTTCAGTTTCTGCATCGTTGCAGAGTAGACTATATGCATATAAAACGCTCTGTAACATCATTGAGAGAGGAATACACTAACTTGTTACACAATACTAATAACTTGATAGACAAAGCAAATATTATTTATTACAATGATTTTGACGATCGCATGCGTACCATATTGGGTGATTTAGCCTCCTTTCACGAATCTATCACATCTTTGCTCGATCTGTATTACAATAACAATAATCTGAAAATGAATGAAATCATAAAGCGATTGACCATTGTGTCAACGATATTTATTCCATTAACATTTTTGGTAGGAGTGTGGGGGATGAACTTTGACTATATGCCCGAAACGAAGTGGAAATATGGCTATGCCTTTTCATGGTTTATATTAATATTGATAGCCTCTCTGACTTATTTGTGGATGAGGAAACGAAAATGGTTTTAATAAGCTTAGAATGTAAAAACAAAAATAACAATGAAAAAGAATTTATTTCTATTAACCTTAATCTCTTTACTTTCATTTTCGATATCTACATCGGTTTTTGCAGGCATTGTGTCCTCAATGCAAGTTGTGAAGCCGGAAGATGAAATAAAGACTATGTTTGACAACGAGCTCTATCAGGAAATAGTTGATAAATATGCAACTACACCGAGAACTCTCAGTGCCGAAGATTTATCGTATGTATCTCAAGCCTATCTTTTATTGGGAGATACAGACAATGCTTCGAAGTATGCTGCATTAGCCGTGCAAAAAGATGCAGGATGCAGTAGAGCATTCTACGTTAAAGGAATTGTCGATAATGCAAAAGGCGAAACGAAGCCGGCCGAAGAAGCCTTGAAAAAAGCCATAACACTCTCTCCCAATAAAGCTGAATATTATACAGCCTTAGGAGATGTATATTTTTCGCAAGACATCTATCAATCGGCAATGGATAATTACCGAAAGGCAATCAGCAAAAAGGATTTTTCCGAAAATGCGTATTATATGATCGGACTGATATATGCCAACGAAGACGACACAGTTAATGCGCTCGATGCTTTTTATACAGCAAAAAATAAAGTTGTGAAGAACAAGGAATTATATACTACGATCTTATATAATATAGCTAAACTCGAATTTGATAATAATAATTATCAGAAAGCCGCCGAATCATATCAGGAACTAACAGAATACTTTCCGGACGATTTCTATTCATACGAAAAACTGGTCGAATGTTTCAACGCCTTAGAAAATTACAGTAAAGCCGATAAATACAAAGAAATACTATACGATGCTTATGCAAAAGGATTGCTCCAGCCTACAAGTATTTTTGATATGTTTTGTATAGATCATTTTTCTGTCGTAGATAAGAGTATTACTGTCTATGAGAGATTTGAAGAGCCTACGTGCCGACCATTAATAAAAAATATATTCTACGTTGCCGATAAAGAAAATGGAAATATATTGTCTACCATCTATATGGAGTTCACACCCTCAGCCGATGGCGGAGGAGCCGGTAGTTATAGCTTTATTGAATTGCGAAAAGATAATCGCTATACCTTCAATGTAATATACGATGGTAATGTGACATATAGCACATTGAAAAATGGAGTGAAAGATATTGTTACAGGCAAAACGGAAGCTGTTCCGTATAAAGAGTAGTAAGAAATATTTATGCCTTCTTCTTTCCTCTTACCACATCTCCGGCATTAGGACTAAGTTTGGTAAATCCGTAGAGAGAAACAAAGCCTAATATGGCAACAAAGATAAATGCCAAACGGAAGTCTGCGACAGAATAATGTGCAGTACTTCCGTTTATCATATTAGAAAAACGGAGGAATACTGCCCCCATAGCTATTCCCATACCCGTAGACATTTGTTGTACCGTACTGTAAAGAGTATTGGCGGGCGTCATCTGAGCCTGAGGAATATCGGCAAAGGCTAAAGTAGTAATTGCACTAAACTGCATAGAACGAAACATGCCCGAAAGAAACATAACCACCACAATCAATATAACCGGAGTTGTAGGCAGCAACAATGCCGTAAATAAAGTGAATATAGCTACCAAAAGCCCATTTGATATCAATACCGTACGGAAATTATAATGCCTCATAATCCATATTGTAGCAGGTTTCATCGCTAAGTTACCAGCCATAGTAGCTAAGAATAGCGAACCCGACTCGAATGGAGTAAGCCCGAACCCTTCCTGAAACATTAATGGCACAAGATATGGAGCTACACCGATCACCATTCGCGATACAGATCCCGTAAATATAGTTACCTTGTAGGTTGGTATCCTTATTATCGAATAGTCGATAAGCGGATTCGATATATGGCGCGAATAGCGAACATTGAATGCCAACAATCCGATGCTGACTAATACTATTAATATCGGTACAAAGTATGGAATCTCTTTTCGGCTGAATAACTCTACCCCATACATAAATCCGGCTAAAGATATTCCACTCAGCGCAAAACCGACAAAGTCGAAACGCCTTTTTACCTTATACTCCTCTTTTTCTTCCGGTATATAATGCCAAGCCAATATCACACAAATAATACTGATAGGAATATTCAGATAAAAGATAAGATTCCAGTGCCAGTATGTAGTCAGGTATCCGCCTACCAGAGGTCCTAATATAGGGGCTACCAACGCAGGCCAAGTAATATAAGCAATGGCAGTAACCAGCTTATCCTTAGGTGTGGTCTTTAATACAGCCAATCGCCCAACAGGAGTCATCATTGCCCCTGCCATACCTTGAAAGATTCTGAATATTACAAATTGAGATAAACTTTGAGATGTACCACATAAAGTAGATGCTAAAATAAATAATACGATAGCAATACAAAATATCTTTCTTGTTCCAAATCTGTCGGCAATCCATCCGCTCACGGGAATAAAAATAGCCAGAGCTATCAGATAAGAAGTTACCCCTGCACTCAAGTGAACTACGTCTGTGTTAAAAGAGCGAGCCATAGCCGGAATGGCGGTGTTTACAGCTGTGGTATCCAAACCCTGCATGAAAAAAGCTATAGCAACAATCAGAGATACTGTGTAGGATCTATCTATTTTCATCTAAATACTTTAAGAACAAATTGGAGTGCAAAGATAACTTTTTTATTTTTTATTGAGGTTTCCATTTTACAACAGAATATCCTCTTTCTGTAAATCGGACGGACTTTTAATAAAAAAGAATGATTTGTAAATGATTAATTACAAAAGAAGTATCTTTGTTGTCCATAATAAACGAATCCTTATGAATTGGCAACAGTTACTCTCTTCGAAACGCTTTGGAATGGAAAAATACCATGATGATAAACATCATGACCGTACCGATTTTCAGCGCGACTACGATCGGCTTATTTTCTCATCCCCTTTTCGTCGTCTGCAAAATAAGACTCAGGTATTCCCTCTTCCCGGTAGCATCTTTGTCCACAATCGACTTACCCATAGTATCGAGGTATCCAGTGTAGGGCGATCTTTAGGCGTGATTATCGGTAAAGAGTTAAGAAAGAAATACCCTCAGTCGTCAGCCGATTTTGAAGAAATCAGTTCCATTGTTGCCGCGGGATGTCTTGCACATGATTTGGGGAATCCTCCATTCGGACACTCCGGCGAAACTGCCATAACAAGTTTCTTTGCAGAAGGTAAAGGGCAGCATCTTGAAGCGCAGGTGAGGGAAGAAGGAGGACGATGGGAAGATTTTACCAATTTCGAAGGCAATGCAAATTCCATCCGTTTGCTTATCCACCAATTTAATGGTCGCCGTCCGGGCGGATTTGTGATGACCTATTCTATGCTTGCTTCCATAGCCAAATATCCTTATTCGGCAATAGCGGCTAACGGTAAAGGTAAATTCGGGTTCTTTCAGTCCGAAGAGGATTCTTTCAAAAAGATAGCGAACGAATTAGGGATGATTTGTTTAAATCAATCACCATTGCAATATGCACGTCATCCATTGGTATATCTTGTAGAAGCTGCCGACGATATTTGCTACAAAATTATGGATATAGAAGATGCTCACAAGCTGGGACTGCTATCTACTGAACAGACTGTAACTCTCTTTCTGAACTTTTTTGATGAAGAACGTCAACGAAAAATGCGTCATACGATGGAGATGGTAACTGATATTAATGAACAGATAGCCTATCTGCGTTCTTGTGTAATAGGACTATTGGTAGATGAATGTGCATCGGTTTTTGTTCGTAACGAAGAACTTATATTGAATGGGACGTTTGAGGGTGCTTTGATTAAACATATTTCGGAAATACCTTTGAAGGCTAATGAAGAAGCCACTGAAATCAGTTACAAGAAGATATACAAAACTAAGGATGTGGTTGATATTGAGTTGGCTGGACATCGTATTATCGGCTTTTTGCTCGATACATTTATTACAGCTATTCAGAAGCCCAATGCTGCATATTCAAAATTAATATTGAGCCGCGTGCCGGAGCAGTTTAATGTTGGAGCTGGTTCTACTTACGAAAAAATATTATCAATTCTCGATTTTGTATCAGGTATGACAGATGTGTATGCGCTAGATCTTTATCGAAAAATAACAGGTATGAGTTTGCCGACTGTGTGATTATATATTTAATTATTTTTCGGTTCGAGATACAAAAAAAAGGTTGCTGTAATCAGCAACCTTTTTTATAAAATAACTATATCGTTTCTTTAAGAACAAGATATCTTGTCAATTCTCCTTTGATGTCTGCCGCCTTCAAAATCTGTATTGAAGAAAGTTACTATCATCTCGAAAGCTTCCTTTTCGGTAGTATATCGTCCCGGCATCACCAATACATTTGCATCGTTATGCATCCTTATCAGTTTCACTATCTCTGTATTCCAGCATAGTCCGGCACGGACACTTTTATGTCTGTTCAGAGACATGGCAATCCCGTTTCCTGTGCCGCATATTGCAATGCCAAAATCACACTCATTGTTCTCTATCGCATTGCCTAGTTTGTGAGCAAAGTCAGGATAGTCAACACTTTCTGTTGAATATGCACCAAAGTCTACATACTTAATACCTTGTTCATCAAACAGGTCTATAATATATTTTTTGAGAAGAAAACCTGCGTGATCACTGGCAAGTCCGATCGGTTTACTACCTTGTTGGAATAAAGCCATTATTTTATATTTTTATTTTATCTAACACCGTACAGCTACCTCTCAGGGAAGTAACCGTACGTTGTGTGTTGTTTTTATTTTATAAGATCTTTTACTTGCTCGTATACGTTTTGAGGAGTGAAACCAAGTTTCTCATCCAAAACTTTGTAAGGAGCAGAAAAACCAAAAGAGTTCAAACCCCATACCTTACCGTTAGCACCTACCAAGCCTTCCAGAGTAACTGGCAATCCGGCTGTTAGACCAAATACTTTCTTACCCTTAGGTAATACAGATTCTTGATATTGAGCAGATTGTTTTCTGAATACTCCTTCTGAAGGAACAGAAAGGATCCGTGTTTTAATACCGTCTTCAGCCAATAGCTTAGCACCGTCTACAAGAGTAGATACTTCAGAACCCGAAGCTAATAATATTACATCGTAGTTCTCATCCTCTTGTACTATGTAAGCACCCTTCTCAGACTGCAATGCTTCTTGGTATCTGCTTGTTTTAGCAGGCAGGTCGTTGATATTCTGACGAGAGAAAATCAGTCCTGTCGGAGTAGTTGTATTTTCCATCGCCATTTTCCAAGCCACAGTTGCTTCTGTAACATCTGCCGGACGCAATACAAGCATAGAGTTGTGCCCGCTGTGGTTTTGAAGTTTCTCCATCAATCTGATTTGAGCTTCTTGTTCCACCGGTTCGTGAGTAGGACCATCTTCTCCTACGCGGAAAGCATCGTGTGTCCATATAAATTTAACCGGTAGCTCCATCAATGCAGCCAGACGTATTGCCGGTTTCATGTAGTCGGAGAACACAAAGAATGTGGCACAAGCCGCTACAACACCGCCATGCAAAGTTATACCTATACAGAGACAAGCCATTGTCAATTCAGATACACCTGCTTGTAAAAATGCTCCCGAAAAGTCGCCTTTCTTTATGCTGTGTGTATGCTTTAAGAAACCATCTGTCTTATCCGAGTTAGACAAGTCGGCAGAAGAGACAATCATGTTTTCTACATTCTTAGCCAATACTCCCAATACGGTTGCCGATGCAGCTCTTGTAGCCTGATTTGGTTTTTGTTCGATACCCGCCCAGTCAATGCTAGGTAAATGACCACTAAACCATTTTTGTAGTTTATCAGCCAATTCAGGGTTCGCTTTTGCCCAAGACTCTGCTTTAGACTGCTTTTCAGCTACTATTTTTTCTAGCTCTGCTGCACGTTGAGCATATAATTCTTTAACTTCGGGGAATATAACAAACGGATTCTCTGGATTTCCTCCAAGTCCGGATACTGTTTTGCAGAAAGATGCTCCGGCTGCACTCAATGGCTGTCCGTGAGTATCTGTTTCGTTTTCGAATGACGAACCGTCTTCTTTTACAGCTCCTTTTCCCATTATTGTTTTACCGATGATCAGTGTAGGCTTGTCTTTTTCAAGCTTAGCTTCGGTCAGTGCTGCTCTTATTTCGGTAACATCATTACCATTGATCGTAATTACTCTCCATCCCCAAGCGATATATTTAGCTGCTACATCTTCTTCCGATACTTCAGACGTTTTTGTGGATAATTGTATGCCATTCGAGTCATAAAACATTATCAGGTTGTCTAGTCCCAAATGTCCGGCTGTACGCCCTGCTCCTTGAGAAATTTCTTCCTGAATACCACCATCCGAAATGAATGTATATATTGTATGATCCATGCACTCTCCAAAACGTTGCTTCAAGAATTTGGCTGCTATTGCTGCTCCTACAGCAAAGGTGTGTCCTTGTCCCAGAGGTCCCGAAGTATTTTCTATTCCTCTGTTTATATCTCTTTCAGGATGTCCGGGTGTAACGCTGCCCCATTGACGAAATTGCTGAAGGTCTTCGAGTGAAAACTTACCTGTTAAAGCCAAAGTTGAATACAGCATGGGTGACATATGACCCGGATCAAGGAAGAATCTGTCTCTGCCTTCCCATTGCGGGTTTTTGGGATCATATACTAGAAATTCGCTGAATAACACGTTGATAAAGTCGGCTCCGCCCATGGCTCCACCCGGATGTCCGGATTTAGCTTTCTCTACCATAGCTGCAGCTAATATACGGATATTGTCTGCTGATTTGTTGAGTAATTCGATTGATCTCATAATTATTTTAAGGTGAATTATTATCTTTATACAAAAGTATGAAATAAGACGGTATCTTGAAACTAAAGTTTATAAATGTTATTTATAAAGTGATATAAGTCGTTTAGTCTTCCATATTGATATTGATTGCCAATCCTCCAGCAGAGGTTTCCTTGTAAAGGCTTGGCAGGTCGTGACCTGTCTGTTGCATGGTGCGAACTACTTTGTCAAAATTGATAAGGTGTTTGCCGTCGGAAAGCATAGCAAAAGAACATGAGTCTAAAGCACGGGCTGCGGCAAAGGCATTTCGTTCTATACAAGGTACTTGTACTAATCCGCATACCGGATCGCAGGTGAGTCCCAGATGATGTTCGAGCCCCATTTCGGCTGCATATTCAATTTGTTGAGTCGATCCTCCGAATAGCTGACAGGCTGCTGCCGCTGCCATTGCGCACGCCACACCCACTTCGCCTTGGCATCCTACTTCTGCTCCCGATACGGAGGCATTATGTTTTACTATATTGCCGACTAGAGCGGCGGTTGCCAATGCTCTTAGAATTTTAGTTTCACTAAAGTCATGGTTCATATTCAGATGGTATAATACGGAGGGTAGTACTCCGCATGAGCCGCATGTGGGGGCTGTTACGATTATTCCTCCATTGGCATTTTCTTCTGATACTGCGAGTGCGTATGCGTATATGAGCGCGCGGCTTTTCATCGAACCCTGATAGCCTTTCGATTTTATATAATACATGGATGCTTTGCGTTGGAGCCCGAGTCCTCCGGGTAGCAGCCCTTCGCCATCTAATCCTCGGTGTATGGCATTTTCCATTGTTTTCCATACTGTTTCGAGGAAGGCATATATTTCTTTTCCTTCTGTATCTTCTACGTATTCCCAAAAGGTTTTTCCTGTCTGTTGACACCATTCGAGAATTTGTTTCATCGTTGTCTTTTTATAGACTGATTGCTTCGAAGTTCTGCTCGTTCCGTCAGACAGATCTCCTCCTCCAATACTGTATGTTGTCCATTCTTTCAGTATTTTGCCGTCTTTGACTGCTTCAAATTTCATCCCGTTTGTATGGTATGGAAGCACAATCTCAGGTTTCCATTCTATTTGCGTCGGAATGGGTTTTAGTGTGTCTATGATTGCAACATCGGTAAGGTGACCTTTGCCTGTGGCTGCAAGGCTTCCATAGAGGGTTACAATAAAAGAAGTTGCTTCGGGGTTTTCTTCTTTAAACATTTTTGCTGCCTTCTGAGGTGCCATCGTATGGCTGCTGGAAGGACCATGCCCGATTTTATATAAATTGCGAATAGATTCCATTTTTTTTGTATATAATTGCTTTAGCTGATCTTGTTTTTGTTTATTTTGCTCTTAAATATTGTTAAATGCAGAAGAGCTGTTTTTTATGACAACAATGTTCGGTCATATTATTATCTATTTTTTATATTTGATGTTTAATTGTTCTTTGCTGTGTTTTTATATGTTTTTCTTAAAAGAATTTTAAAATAAGTTATTCGCTTTTAATTAATTATTGTTTCTTGATTTTAGATATTAAAAGTAATCATTTTAGTCTTAATAAAAAAGAGAAATAATCTTCTATAAAAAGAAATGATATTTCGACGTAAATATTTATGTTGTATAACACCTTTTTTAGGAGCGTAAGCTGAGAATAGATAAGTATTTTTACATCGTTTTTGCGAAAACAATCTTCACTTAACCTATTAGAACCATGAATAAGGGTACGTTGTCCTAAACGGTATCCGAGAGAAAATCAAGGGGTAATTGAGCTCTTTTATGATTTGGTTACTCCTTGAGAACTCTAAAAGTTAAGATGTGATAAATGTAAATATAGTATATGATAAAAAATCTTTGAGACGATTTTGAGATATAAAATAATTAAATAACAAGAACGATATTATGAGTAGTACGGACAAAAAAAATTACATGTTACCGATTGTTGTGATGATCCTGCTTTTTGGGATGATCTCATTTGTAACAAATCTTGCGGCTCCGATGGGGGTTGTTTTGAAAAACCAATTTGGGGTTTCGAATGCTATGGGGATGCTTGGGAATCTGGCAAACTTTATAGCTTATGCTTTTATGGGAATTCCGGCAGGTTTGTTATTGCAAAAAATCGGTTATAAAAAAACTGCTATGATCGCAGTAGCGGTTGGTTTTGTTGGTGTTGGAATCCAGTATCTTTCAGGAGGTGCAGGTAGTTTTGCTATCTATCTGGTAGGTGCTTTTATTGCCGGTTTTTCAATGTGTATGTTGAATACTGTTGTAAATCCAATGTTGAACACTCTTGGTGGTGGTGGTAATAATGGTGGCCGTCTGATCCAAACCGGAGGTACATTCAACTCTTTGTGTGCTACTTTAGTTCCTATTTTGGTAGGTGCATTGGTAGGAGATGTGACTAGAGCCAATATTACAGATGTGTATCCTGTAATGTATGTGGCATTAGGTATTTTTGCTATTGCATTCATTATCTTGTCTGTGGTTAGCATTCCTGAACCTCACATGGTGAAGAAAGAGAAAAATGGTGAAAAAGATAAATATAGTGCATTGTCGTTCCGTCACTTTATACTAGGAGCGATAGGTATTTTCGTATATGTGGGTATCGAAGTTGGTATTCCCGGAACACTGAACTTATTCTTGGCTGATACTTCAGTTGCAGGATTAGATGCTACTTCAGCAGGTTTTGTAACCGGTACTTACTGGTTCTTAATGTTGATCGGTCGTTTTATCGGTGCTTCTATCGGTGGTAAAGTTTCCAGTAAATCTATGTTGACTGTGGCTTCGGGTCTTGGTCTTGTGTTAGTACTATTGGCTATCTTCCTTCCTATTGCTACAAAAGTTTCGATGCCGGTATTTCAGAGCGTAAACGGTAGTTTGTCGTTCGGTATGATGGAAGTTCCTATCAATGCTATGTTCTTAGTATTGTGCGGACTTTGTACTTCTGTAATGTGGGGTGGTATCTTTAACCTTGCCGTAGAGGGATTGGGTAAATATGTTGCAGCTGCATCGGGTATCTTTATGATGCTTGTTTGTGGTGGAGGTATATTGCCACTTCTACAAAATCTGATTGCAGATAATGTTAGCTATATGGCTAGTTACTGGGTAGTATTTGCTGGTTTGATATACTTGCTGTATTATGCTGTATCAGGAAGCAAAAACGTAAATACAGACATTCCTGTTGAATAAATAAAAGGATTGTTTTTATAATATAAGAAGCAGCAGACTCTTTAGGGTCTGCTGCTTTTTTTATCTTTTTTCTTCTTATTTATCTTTATTGGTATGGCAAACGAAAGATGGGAGAGGAGTGTGTTTTGAAAAAGGAGCAAAAAGTGTACAAGTTTGTCAGTTTTTAGTTAAAATAGGAACAAACAAGGTCAACCTTCTTTCCATATAGTAAGATATTGTCGAATAGGATTTATATTTTTGTAGAAACTAAATAAATAATTAAATATATTCCATGTTATGAAGAAAATTGCTTTTACGGGGGCTTTGCTCTGTTTGGTGTCAGCCCTCTCTGCGCAATCTATTACAACAAAAGAATTGCAGGAGATACAGTCTAGTTTTAAGAATGATGCTCCGACTAAGGCGGTTCAAAATGTATTGACCGGCAATGCTAATATTATGAGCAATGCCTTGAATCATAATTTGCAGGGTAAGATTGATCATTATTTCAAATATCGTGTAGATGTGAAAGGTATTACTGATCAAAAAAGTTCGGGACGCTGTTGGATGTTTACTTCTATGAATGTACTTCGTCCGAGCATAATGGAGAAGTATAGTTTGAGCGAGTTTGATTTTTCTCATAATTATTTATATTTCTGGGATATATTTGAGAAATCAAATCTCTTTTTAGAAAATATTATTGGCACTTCAAAGAGTGCGTCGGATGACAGAACGGTGACTTATCTGTTTAGCTCTCCCGTAGGGGATGGCGGTGTATGGAATTTGTATTACAACTTGGGGGAGAAGTATGGGGTAGTACCGCAAGAGGTTATGCCTGAAACTGCTCATTCTAATAATACCCGCCAGATGATAGGTCTTATTAATGAAAAATTACGTGCCGGGGGGTATAATTTAAGAGAGTTAGCTTCTAAGGGTAAAAAAGAATCTGATCTGAGAGTGGAAAAGACTTCCGTGTTGAAAGATGTGTATAGAATTTTATCTTTATGTCTGGGCGAACCGCCAAGAGAGTTTACTTGGAGATATAAGACTAAGAGTGGCGTAATTAAGGAACTGAGAAATTATACTCCGCAACAATTTTATAAAGAGATTACACCGGAGGATTATTC
Source organism: Dysgonomonas sp. UBA5412 (assembly GCA_002409595.1). GTDB lineage: Bacteria > Bacteroidota > Bacteroidia > Bacteroidales > Dysgonomonadaceae > Dysgonomonas. The sequence continues at coordinate 44,801 of DHNQ01000001.1, read as the reverse complement.
TCCCGAAAATTATATTATGATAATGAACGACCCTACGCGTGAATATTATAAATTATATGAGATACAAAATTATAAGAATGCCATAGAGGGTATAAATTGGATATATCTGAATTTGCCAAACGAGGACATAAAAAAAGCAGCCTTGGCTTCTATCAAGAATAATGAGCCTATGTATGCTTCGTGTGATGTTGGTAAACAGTTGAATCGCGAATCGGGTATTCTCGACCCTGAAATGTACGATTATGAATCTTTGCTGGGGGTTGATCTGTCTATGGATAAGAAAGCGCGTATTCTTACCCGCCAGAGTGGATCGAGTCATGCTATGACGCTTATCGGTTGTGATACGGATGTTAGCGATACACCTGTGAAGTGGGAGTTTGAGAACAGTTGGGGAGCTTCATCGGGAAATAAAGGTTATCTGACTTTTACCGACAAATGGTTTAGTGAATATATGTTTAGATTGGTTGTTCACAGAAAATATTTAGATAAGAAGGCTGTGGATTGTCTGGGACAAAGCCCGATACAGTTGCCAATGTGGGATTATATGAATTAATCTGTTATTTTTGAAGAGGAATGAAACGGATCGTCTTTTCTAAAATGAATAAACTGTATTTATATACAAAAAACGATCGTTGTTAAAATGATTTAATAAAAATGGGCTTTTAGGCTTGAAATGTTATCAAAATTTATAAAAAATATGTTTTATAATATGTTTTTAAATTTGGTGGGATTACACAAATATGCTTCCTTTGTTATCGATAACCAAACAATCTTTATTTACCTTAAAGCCTAATACCTAAATTTAACTCACACATAAGAGGAGGTTTCAATCAGAAGCCTCCTCTTATGTCTTTTAGGAGATTATGCTTTTATAAACTTGACTGCCACCCATTTATCTTTCTCTGTGTTGTGGCTGAATTTCAACTCATTTTTACTACACTCTTCTTTTATAGCCGGAATATCTTCCTCATAGAAACCACTCATGTATAGTGTGCCTCCATTGTTAAGCACTGAAGCATAGGTGTGTATGTCGTTGAGTAATATATTTCGATTGATGTTGGCTAAGATTACATCGTAAGTCTCATTGCCTAGCAGATCTGCACCTCCGATTTCTACCGATACATTGTTAACGTTATTCAATCTTAGATTTTCAACCGCATTATCATAAGCCCATTGATCTATGTCGATGGCTGTGATCGGATTTGCACCTCGCATTGATGCCAAGATGGCTAATATGGCAGTGCCTGTACCCATATCCAGCAGAGACTTACCCGTGAAATCGTCTTTTAGTATCTCCCTTATCATAAGCTCCGTTGTCTGATGATGTCCGGTTCCAAAAGCCATTTTGGGATCTATATATATGTTGTAGTCATACGTTGCCGGTACATTGTGGAATGTGCTTTGTATGATACACTTATTGTCTATAATCAGAGGTTGAAAATAATTCTTCTCCCATTCTTCATTCCAGTTTTTATCTTCTATCGACTTGAATGTGTAGAGTATTTCAGCTTCTATGGGCAGTTCGTTCAATGTTGTGTCTAGCTTTTCACGGTCAAACATATTGCTTTGTATATAAGCTGTCGTTCCTAGCTCATCTTCTACAAAGCTTTCGAATCCGATGTCGGCTATTGTTGCAGATAGTACACTATTCACAATCTCGTTGTTAGGTGTACATATAAACTTTACTTCTATATATTTCATAATGATATTAATTTACCACAAAAGTACATTTTTATTCCATATTTCAATTTGGAGGGTTTTATATCTACCGGTTTTACTTATGTTTTAAACTATTTTAAATAAAAGCTATTAATGGATGAGGTGAAATGAAGTGCAATAGTTTTACTTTAGATTTATATTTATACATTTTTTTAAGAAAAAGAATAACTGAATATTCTTTATTTTCTATCGAAGGATAATTTATAAATCTGTTTAGTTGTAGTACAGATAAATCTATCAAAAGGAGCAGAAAAACTGATCTTATACTGAACAAGCATAAAAAGGAAAAAGAATCGTTTAGTCTAAACGATTCTTTTTCCTTTTAGGGTGAAAGACGGGGCTCGAACCCGCGACCTTCGGAACCACAATCCGACGCTCTAACCAACTGAGCTACGATCACCATTTTTGCAATTGCGGTGCAAATATATGTATTTTTATTATAATAACAAGAGGTAATAATAAAAAACTTGTGTTTTGAGAGAAAAACGAATCTTCACTCAAAAAAGAAGAGTGGATAATGCTGTATTTTGCATTCATTATATCTTTGAAAGCAAAATGTTTTAATACTTTAATAATTATCTTTGTCAAAAGATACAATACAAAAAGTTTGTATTACTAATGCAGAATATTATAATCTTTTTTTAGATGAATATCCTAAAGAATTATGCTTTTACATTACTTCTGCTTTGTGGAATCCTGATCGGCGGAATTTGTGGTGTCGTATTTGGCGAGAGCACTTCTATCGTAAAGCCCATTGGCGATATATTTCTCAATCTGATGTTTGTACTCATCGTTCCGTTGGTCTTTTTCAGTGTATCCTCATCCGTTTGCAATATGAAACAGTCGAGTATGGTTGGAAAGGTGATCGGAAACATTATCTTCGTCTTTCTATTCACAGCCGTTATTGCTGCCATAGTCGCATATATCCTAACTCTTCTCTACAACCCTTTAGGGAATGTAGACCGAGCCGAACTATTATCCGGTATGCCGGAACAGACCGTAAGACAGCTTGCCTCGGCAGATGTATTTGTTAATACTCTGACTGTTTCTGATTTTCAACAATTGTTTACTAAATCGAATTTGCTTCCCCTCATCATATTTTCACTTTTCTTTGGGTTAGCCACGGCTTTGTCGGGTGAAAAAGGAAAGTTAATATCGGATCTTTTAAGTGCAGCAAATACAGTTATATTAAAAATGATGAGTATTATAATGCTCGCTGCTCCCATTGGTCTGGGTTGTTATTTTGCAGACACAGTAGGTAAACTCGGAGGGCAAATATTGAATGGTTACCTTCATGTCTTCCTCTTGTATCTTATCATAACGGTTATATCTTTTTTTGTACTGAACTCGATTTACATGTTTGTAGCCGGAGGTAAAAAAGCTTTCATTCTTTTTTGGAAAAATATACCTACTCCATCTTTGATGGCGATTGCAACATCATCCAGCGCAGCCTGTATTCCTGTCAATATTGAATCTTCAAAAAGAATGGGAGTCCCCGATAATATAGCGGAAACAGTGGTTCCCCTTGGAACAAATATTCACAAAGACGGATCAGTAATGGCTGGCGTTCTCAAAGTTGTGTTTTTGTTTACCATTTTCGGTCAGGAGTTAACGTCTTCTACCAATATGTTTGCCATAATAGGGGTGGCTCTACTTGTAGGAGCGGTGATGGGTGCAATACCTAGTGGTGGTATGACGGGCGAATTGCTGATCTGTTCCATATTCGGATTTTCTCCCCAATTAGCCGGAACTTTAATGATAATAAGTACCATTGTCGATATTCCAGCCACATTACTTAACTCTACGGGTAATGTAGTGTGTTCTGTTCTTGTAACGCGCCTTACGTTGGGCAAAGACTGGCTGAAACGGCAACTAACTATTTAATAAATATGATATTATGATAAGATTTTCGTCTGTAATCATTACCTTTTTGCTACTTATCAATATGTCGGTATATAGTCAAGTAGCTTATGCGCCCGATTTGAAAGTTTTAAATAAGATTGTAGATTCCGTATTTGTTGATCTTCGACAAAAAGAAGCTCCGTTGATTGGTATTTCGGCAGGCAGAACGCATGAAGGGAGTTCCGTTGTACGGTCTACATATATAGATGCTGTTCTGAGAGCGGGAGGTAAACCTTTTATTATCCCGGCAATAACGGATGGGGCTATGTTAAGAGATATGGTGAAAGACTTAGATGGGCTTGTTATGACGGGTGGAGAAGATATTGACCCTTTATATTATAAGGAAGAGCAATCGGCAGAGGTAACTGTGGTCGATTCTATTCGTGATACATACGATCTTATGTTGATAAAGCTGGCTACAGACCGCAATGTGCCGGTATTGGCTATTTGTAGAGGAGAGCAGATCGTTAATGTAGCATTTGGAGGATCATTATATCAAGATATTCCAAGCCAGATAAAAGAGAGCAAATTGAATCATAATCAAACAGAGTCGAGAACAATCGGTACTCATAATGTTTCTGTCGAAAAAGACTCGAAATTGGGTGAAATACTTGGTACTACAAGTCTTCTTACTAATACATTTCATCATCAGGCAGTGAAAGATGTTGCACCCGGATTTCGTGTTGTTGCAAGAACCAATGATGGAGTTGTAGAAGCAATCGAAGCATATCCCAATCGTTCTATTTTAGGAATACAATGGCATCCCGAAGGTCATGTTTCGGGTGGCGATACTACAATGTTGAAAATATTTAAATTTATCGTGAAAGAAGCTGAAATATACCAAAAGGCAAAAGCAATACATTCTCGGATATTGTCCGTAGATACACATTGCGATACTCCATTAGAATTTAAGCGTTCAGGTTTTGATATAGGCAAGAGGGAGGATAATCAGGTCAACATCCCAAAGATGGAGGAGGGAATGCTCGATGCTATTTTCTTCGCTGCTTATACGGGACAGGGCGCTCGTGATAAAGAATCGACACAGAAGGCTGTGGATAAAATAGAAGGACTGATAAAAGGAATTTATACACAAGTAGATAAAAATAAAGATATTTGTGGTATAGCATATACTGCGGATGATTTGGTGCGATTGAAAAAAGAAGGGAAAAAAGCAATCTTCATTGGTATAGAAAACGGATATGGTATCGGGAAAGATATAAGGAATATTGCACGCTTCCAGAAAATGGGAGTAAATTATATAACTCTGTGCCATACCAAAGATAATGATATTTGTGATACTTCGAGTGATACTAAACACGAATGGAATGGATTGAGTCCTTATGGACGTGAGGTAGTTAAAGAAATGAACCGTTTAGGTGTTTTGGTCGATATATCACATGTCGGAGAAAAAACGTTTTGGGATGTTATCCAACTTTCTGATCAGCCTATCATTGCATCCCATTCTTCCGTTCAAGCCCTATGTTATCACGATCGCAATCTCACAGATAAACAGATGCAGGCAATTGCAAACAAAGGAGGTGTGGTTCAGATATGTCTTGTAGACCTTTTTGTAAATAAAGATACTAAAAAGGCTAACCTTGAGGATGCGATGAATCATATAGATTATGCCGTTAAAGTGGCAGGAATAGATCATGTCGGGATCGCGTCCGATTTTGATGGCGGCGGAGGATTGATCGGTTGTCGAGGTAGCAATGATATGATAAATATCACCGTAAAGCTGCTCGAAAGAGGATATACAGAGAGTGATATTTCAAAAATATGGGGAGGTAATTTCTTGAGAGTACTCACTGATGTACAGCAAAGCAGAAAAGATTAATTACGGAATATTACAAAATCCTGAAGCTGGGCTTCTTTTTTTAGATAAAAATATATCGTATTTTTGTACCATTCACTTTCGAAGAAAAACAAAAATCCAAATATGAAACAATATCACGACTTACTAAAACGTGTTCTGGAGGAAGGTACTTATAAGAGTGACCGCACCGGTACGGGAACAATTAGTGTATTCGGTCATCAAAGCCGTTACAACCTTGGAGAAGGCTTTCCCGTGCTTACAACAAAGAAATTACATCTAAAATCTATAATATACGAACTATTGTGGTTTTTGGCAGGAGATACCAATGTCAAATACCTGCAAGATCATGGTGTCCGTATTTGGAACGAATGGGCAGACGAGAATGGAGATTTGGGGCATATCTATGGTTATCAATGGCGTTCATGGCCCGACTATAATGGTGGGTATATAGATCAGATCGCTGAAACTGTGGATACGATAAAAAACAATCCCGATTCTCGCCGTATTATAGTCAGTGCTTGGAACGTTGCAGACATCCCAAATATGAAATTACCTCCATGTCATGCTTTCTTTCAGTTTTATGTAGCTGACGGAAAGTTGAGTTTGCAATTGTACCAACGCAGTGCGGATATATTTTTAGGAGTGCCGTTCAATATAGCTTCATACGCCTTGCTTTTGCAAATGATGGCACAGGTAACCGGTTTGGAAGCCGGAGAATTTGTACATACATTAGGAGATGCTCATATTTATACAAATCATCTGGAGCAAGTGAAGTTGCAACTTACTCGCGATTTTAGACCCTTGCCTCGTATGGTGATCAATCCCGATGTTAAAAGTATCTTTGATTTTAAATATGAAGACTTTGCCCTTGAAGGCTATGATCCGCATCCACATATAAAGGGAGAGGTCGCTATATAACTCTGTCCGAAACTATATATAATATACAAGAAAGGTGCTTATAAATATCATTACGTGGATAATCATATTCTTTACTCTCTTTTCGTTTGGGGATATGATACTCGTGCTATTCAATAAGCTTTGCCGACGCAGTGAAGATTACAATCCGGTAGATAAGATTCTGCTCGGATTGTCTTTTGTTATAATCCCTTTGTCTATATGGTCGTTGTGGTTGCCATCCAACCAATTTTTCCTATTGATTTGCTTTCTTGTGTCTTTTAATTATTGGGTGTTTTCTTACAAACGGCTTTTATCTATTTTTTCTGAGCTAAAAAAAGAATTGAAAGAAAGTCTATCTGTTGCCGAGATCGGATTGCTGTTTCTATTTGTTTTGTCTTCGCTCTATTTTTTTACATGGCAGCAAGACGTATATGATTCAGCTTTTTATCATATGCAAAATATAAGATGGAACGAAAAGTATGCAGTTGTTCCTGGCTTGGCAAATCTGGATGATCGGTTTGGTTTCAATTCAAATTATTTTCTGTTAAGCGCCATATTTACATTTCGATTTTTGCTTGGCGAAGCTATCTATCCACTTCAACCATTAATTGTTACCCTTCTCGGATGCTGGGTGTTGTATGAATTAATTTCCTCTCGATATGAGATGAAAAGAGTAATCTTATTGCTGTCTTATATCCTGTTGTTCTGGGTGTCAATCTATTTTCTGGGTAATACGTCGACAGATATATTGCCTAATTTTATAATTTTCTATGTTATAGCTAGGATTGTGATATATCCTGATATTCTGAAAGAAAATCGTTTGCTTCTCTTTATTCTGCCCGTATTTTTGATTACATGTAAAATATCTATTTTCCCTGTCGGATTTATTAGCCTTTATCTGCTATATTATCTGATCAAAGAGAAAAAATATAAAATTGTAGTGTTTCTTGGTATAATCAGTTTGGCTATTTTAATTCCATGGCTGATAAGAAATGTTATAGTCTCAGGCTATTTGGTTTTTCCATTTTATCAAATAGATCTATTCTCATTCGATTGGAAAGTACCTCAAGAAGTAGCAATCAAGGAGAAAGAATATATTTCGGGTATAGGTTATTATTTTTTTCGAATAGCATTGCGCTATCCACATATGAGCCAGAGAGATCCGTTGGCAATAAATATACTGACAGATGTTATATATTTGTTGGTCGTCGTGTGTCTGGTTTTTATGACTTGCTATTTGATAAGGACACGGAGAACAGTGAAACCTTGTCTCTGTCTGATATATCAGATATTTATTTTTACTATAGCGATTTGGGCAATTGGTGGACCTGATATACGTTTTGTCTCAGGGTTGCTGTGTGCAGTCATATGTGTTGGTTGTATTTTATTTTTTTATAACAAAGAAAAATATTTGCCTTCCATTGGTAAAACTCTTTCAGTTTTCTTTGTTTTTAGCCTTTTTTTCTGGACAACTACTAGATACTATGGTTTCAGTGGACAAACTAATATTGCTAAGGCTGAATTAATTTCACACATATTGAATGAGCCATATACGGTAAGAGATCAGCAAAAAGCTAATGGTATAGATGTATTACAAAGCTTTAGATCATACTCAATCAACAATGATCAAAGTATTTGGGTCAGTTCAGAATTACCCTATGATATGGAGTTGCCTGCCAGTATAGAAAGCCATTACGCAAAATTTCTTCCGTTGGAGTGTATTGAGGCTAGAGGGAATTCTATGCAAGACGGTTTTAAAGCAAAAGGAGGATGTGTTTTTTTTAATTAATTTTCTATTTCTTTTGTGAAATTAATACCTTTGCATGCTCTTATTATTAAATTTATATACCAATTGTTGTTATGAAAAAAATCTTTTTTATTCTTGTAATTATCTCTTTTTTTATTGCTTGTGGGAATGATGATGACACCTATGTGCCAGAGTTGAAGTTGAGTATGAATGAATGTGTGTTGAATAATGAAAATCAATATGCTTTAGTCCAGGTTTTGGATGGGGGAGATGAGCAGTATAAAATAAGAATGTCAGAAGAAGGTGTAGTAAAGGTTACAAGATTGTGGGGTTCAAGTAAATTTTATATAATAGCACTAAAGAAAGGAAATGTAGATGTTACCATAACTAATGAAAATAACGTTTCATCATATGTGCGTGTTTCAGTGAGTGATGAGATAAAGAATATTGAGGTGACAAGTGATATTGTATATATAAAATTAAACGATGAAAAAGAAATACATTATCCTCAATACATTAATACGGGTATGGTTAGTCTCTCTAATAGCTATATTCTCAGATATGATCCGATATATGAAAAGAAAAAAGTTTGGATAAAAGGGATTGCTTTAGGAAAAGCACAACTATCTATTTATAATGCTATATCATCATTAAATCATATATTTGATATTCATGTAGTTGAGGCTTATGATCTAATTTTAAGTCGAGGCGATACGAATTTAGATGTCTATAATAGAGATTATTATTTTCATATCTACAGTGGTAACGGTGGATATAAGGTTGAATCCTCAGATGCCGGGATTGGATCTTGTGAGCTATTAGAGTATAATGGAGAAAAGACGTTGGCTATATTGTCTAACCCTGCTACTATAAAAGTTACTCCTCATAAAGCTGGTGCAGAATTTGTTATAAAAGTAAAAGATTCCGAAGGAAAAGAGAGTAGTGTAAATATTTCTACTGGATTTTTTGTTGCAAATTAAGAAAAAGAAGTGAATAACATTTTGTTAATCCACTGATTATTTGTAATTTTGCGAGCCGATTATTACGAAATAAAACGTAAAAAAATGATTTGCAGGCGATTATCGTTTATTATATCTTAGCTCAATAAGCGGGTAGTTTTGCTGAACAAATCAAAGAAGTAATTAACCAAATTAATTTTTAAGTAAGTGGATACTTTAAGTTATAAGACCATTTCAGCGAACAAAGCAACCGCACAAAAAGAATGGGTTGTGATTGACGCAACAGGCCAAACACTTGGACGCATGGCTTCCAAAGTGGCAAAACTTCTGAGAGGGAAGTATAAACCAAGTTTTACTCCGCATGTAGACTGTGGCGACAACGTGATCATCATCAATGCTGAAAAAGTTGTTCTTACAGGTAACAAATGGAATGATCGAGTTTATCTTAGATATACAGGTTATCCCGGAGGGCAAAGAGAAGCAACTCCAGCAGTATTGTTGGAAAAAGGCGCTGATCGTTTAGTAGAAAAGGTAGTAAAAGGTATGTTGCCTAAAAACCGCCTTGGAGCAGCTCTTCTTAAGAACCTTTATGTATATGCCGGTACAGAGCATAATCATGAGGCTCAACAACCAAAATCAATTGATATTAACTCTCTTAAATAATAATTAATGGAAGTAGTAAATGCAATAGGAAGACGTAAAGCTGCTATAGCTCGCGTATTCGTAAGCGAAGGAACAGGAAAAATAGTGATCAATAAACGTGAACTAGACAATTACTTCCCTTCAACTATTCTTCAATATGTTGTAAAACAACCGTTAAGCAAATTAGCTGTTGCTGAAAAATATGACATAAAGATTAATCTTAATGGCGGTGGATATAAAGGACAAGCAGAAGCTGCACGTCTTGGTATAGCTCGCGCTTTAGTTAAGATCAATCCAGAAGATAAAGCTGCTCTGAGAGCTGAAGGATTTATGACTCGCGACCCACGTGTTGTAGAACGTAAAAAACCGGGACAACCAGGAGCAAGAAAGAAATTTCAATTCTCAAAACGTTAATTTGGAAATTATCTTATCCAATTGTGCTTTTGCGGCATATGCTGCATAAAAGTTATAAGTTGGTTAATATATGATGAGTCGGCCTCATCTCTTAAATTACGTTTAGTATCTAAATTGCCGGGACTTCTTAACGAGCTACCCGACAATTCACTAACAGAAAAAGAAAGTAAACGAAACAAAAACTAAAAATGGCAAAATTAGAATTCGACCAATTATTAGAAGCTGGTGTACACTTTGGTCACTTGAAGAGAAAGTGGAATCCGGCAATGGCTCCTTATATCTTTATGGAGCGCAATGGTATCCACATCATTGACCTATATAAAACAATAGCTAAGACAGAAGAAGCTGCTGCTGCTATGAAGCAAATAGCTAAATCTGGAAAAAAAATATTATTCGTTGCTACTAAAAAACAAGCAAAACAAGTTGTTGCTGATTTGGCACAAACTGTTAACATGCCATATGTAGTAGAACGTTGGCCAGGAGGTATGTTGACTAACTTCCCTACAATCCGTAAGGCAGTGAAAAAAATGTCAACTATCGACAAAATGATCAAAGATGGTACATTTGATACACTTTCTAAACGTGAAAGACTTCAAGTTACTCGTCAACGTGCTAAACTAGAAAAGACTCTAGGTTCTATTCAAGATCTAACTCGTCTTCCTTCAGCACTGTTTGTTGTAGACGTAATGAAAGAGCATATTGCAATCAGAGAAGCTAGCCGTTTGGGAATACCTGTATTTGCTATGGTAGATACAAATTCAAACCCTGAGGATGTTGATTTCGTTATTCCTGCTAATGATGACGCCGGTAAATCTATCGAACTTATCTTAGGAAGTATTTGCGAGTCAATCAAAGAAGGACTAGAAGAAAGAAAAATCGAAAAAGCAGATGCTAATGCAGCAGAAGCCCAAGATGAAGAAGGTGCTCCAAGAAGAGAACGCAAAGCTAAAGCAGGCGCGAAGAAACCTGTTGTAGAAAAAGATGATCAAGATGCAATCAATGCTGCAGTAGCTAGCAAGTTTGCTAAAGAAGAAGAATAAATAAAAACTATGGACTAAGAATTAGCCTCTAAGAGTATTTCTTAGAGACTACTTCTTGGTCTTTTCTTTTCTTATAATATAATATAAACCAAATAAAAAGAGAAAAACATGGCTATTTCTATGGCAGATATCCAACACCTACGCAAGATGACTGGTGCAGGTATGATGGATTGCAAAAATGCTTTAACAGAAGCAGAAGGAGATTTTGATAAAGCGATCGAAATAATTCGTAAAAAAGGACAAGCTTTTGCTGCAAAACGTGAAGACCGCGAAGCAACAGAAGGATGTGTATTAGCAGGTACAAATGGAGATTTTGCTTCTATCGTAGCTGTAAATTGCGAAACAGACTTTGTGGCAATCAATGCTGATTTTGTAGGAATGACAAAATCTATCCTAGATGCAGCTTTGGCTGATAAACCTACTGATTTGGATACTCTAAAAACTCTAAAAGTCGGAGATCGTCAGATTTCAGAACTTGTTACAGATAGAATGGGTGTTACAGGCGAAAAGATGGAATTGAATGTTTACGAACATTTGACTGCTCCAACTGTAGTTGCATACGTACATCCCGGTAATAAACTGGCATCTATTGTAGGTTTCAACAAACCGAATGTAGATCCTCAAGTAGCAAAAGATATCGCAATGCAAATTGCAGCAATGAATCCGGTTGCTCTTATTGCTGAAGAGGTATCTGAAGAGATCAAAGAAAGAGAAATGAATATTGCTCGTGAGAAAGCTCGCGAAGCAGGAAAACCTGAAAACTTGATCGAAAGAATAGCTGAAGGTGCTTTGACTAAGTTCTACAAAGAATTTACATTGCTTCAACAAGAATTCGTGAAGAACCCAAAACAAACTATTGCTCAATATCTTGCTCAACACGATAAAGATTTGGCAGTTGTAGCTTTCAAACGTTTCACATTGAATGCTGAATAAAAAATAATATACAGATGTATATAAGAGGTGAGTCTGAGGGCTCACCTTTTTTATTTTACTCTGTTTATACCTTTATCTTATTCGGTCAAATATATGGGACATTCAGTTCTTATATCTTATATTTGTATAAATTCGAAGTTAAAATAAAGATTACAAAATATGATAATAACCATGTCACCTGCAAAATTGCAGGATTTTGAATCACCCATACCTCAGGTCGTAAAGACAAAACCCACTTACGAGAAGGAGGCTGATGAATTGTATAAATCAATGGAGGGTATTTCTGCTACCGAAATAGCTACTTTGATGAAAATTAATACACAATTGGCTCATAATGTGTATCAATATATACATGGCTTTCCTTTAAGTAAAACCTCTCAACGTCAGGCCGCATTGGCTTACAACGGTATAGCTTATCAGGGATTGGATGCAAGAACCTTTTCTGAAGATGATTGGACTTTTGCCCAAAAACATTTGGTTCATATTTCCGGTCTGTACGGTGTACTTCGCCCAACAGACCTTATCAAGCCTTATCGCTTAGAAATGCAAGTACCGTTAGTCAATAACCGAGGTAAAGATTTGTATGTTTTCTGGACTGAAACAATTTCTAAGTATCTGGCTAAAGAAATGAAAGCCGACGACAATGTTTGGATAAACCTTGCATCGAAAGAATATGCAAAATCAGTAGACCGAAAATTGTTGCCTAAGGGTGCAAAGGTGATAACTCCGATATTTAAACAGCAAACAGACAAGGGGTATAAACAGATAGTTGTATATGCTAAGAAAGCTCGTGGTATGATGAGTAGATTCATTATTCAAAACCGTCTGACAGATGTCGAACACCTGAAGGCTTTTGATACCGAAGGATATGTTTTCGCTCCTCAGTTGTCTGACGATAAGGAGTGGGTTTTTATCAGATAAAGCAAGAGCTGTAAGTCTTTTATTTGCGAAACAAATTACTTACTTTTGTAGTTCTAAAATATATCCAAACAATGGAACAAAAACTATCTATCTATAATACTCTTACTCGCACAAAAGAAATCTTTGAACCCATTCATGCCCCTCATGTAGGTATGTATGTATGTGGTCCTACTGTATACGGTGATGGTCATTTGGGGCATGCACGCCCTGCTATCACGTTCGATATTTTGTTTCGTTATCTCACTCACTTGGGATACAAGGTTCGCTATGTACGCAATATAACAGATGTAGGGCATCTTGAAAATGATGCGGATGAGGGTGAGGATAAGATAGCAAAAAAGGCTCGTCTGGAACAATTGGAGCCAATGGAGGTGGTGCAATATTATACTGTGCGTTATCATCAGGCAATGGATGCGCTGAATGTGCTTCGTCCTAGTATAGAGCCTCATGCTTCGGGACATATAATAGAACAAATAGAAACAATCAAAGAAATACTGAAAAACGGATATGCTTATGAAAGTAACGGTTCGGTATATTTTGATGTGGAGAAATATAATAAAGACTATAATTATGGTATTCTGTCGCACCGTAATATAGAAGAAATGTTGAATACAACTCGTGAGCTGGATGGTCAGCATGAGAAGCATAGCAAAGTAGACTTTGCCCTTTGGAAAAAAGCTTCTCCCGAACATATTATGAGATGGCCTTCACCATGGAGCGATGGATTTCCGGGTTGGCATATAGAATGTTCCAGTATGAGTATCAAATATTTGGGAAAAGAATTTGATATACATGGCGGTGGATTAGACCTTATGTTTCCTCATCACGAATGTGAGATCGCTCAAAATACGGCAGTAGAAAAGCACCAGGTTGTTAAATATTGGATGCACAATAATATGATTACTATTGGTGGTCAGAAAATGAGTAAGTCGCTAGGGAATTTTATCGCTTTAGATGAGCTTTTTTCGGGATCTCACCAATTATTGACGCAGCCATATTCGCCGATGACAGTTCGTTTTTTCATTCTTCAGGCGCATTACCGTAGCACTGTCGATTTTGGAAACGAGGCATTGCAGGCAGCCGAAAAGAGTTTAATACGTTTGTTAGAGGCATATTCAAGATTAGATAAGATTACAGCCTCCGACACTTCATCTGTCAATGTATCAGATATTCGTCAGAAATGTTATGATGCGCTCAATGACGATCTAAATACGGCAGTCGTTATAGCCCATCTGTGCGAAGCCGGTACAATAATAAATTCTGCTATTGCAGGCAATGTAACTCTGACAAAAGAGGATATTGCTGAATTGAAAGATGTTTTTGATACTTTCTTGTTTTCAATTTTGGGTATTCGCAATAATCTTGAAACCGGAGGAAACGGTAGTAATGAAGCCTTTGCTAAGGCGGTAGATTTATTATTGGATATTCGTCAAAAAGCCAAAGAGAATAAAGATTGGGCTACATCGGATGAAATCCGAAACAAGCTGTCAGATGCCGGATTCGAGATCAAAGACGGTAAAGATGGCGCAGAGTGGAAGTTGAAATAAGATTTGATAATCTACCTGATAAGGTAAGACTCGATAGATAAAAAAAACGATAGAATATATTTTCTATCGTTTTTTTATCTATATAATAGTGTACCTAAATAGAAGTATGCTTATCATAATGAAGAAGGCTAAAGGTGACAATGTATAAACAGTAGAAAAGTGTTACCTTTGTTACCTTTTTAGTCTGAATCTGGAAAAGTTTACGAAGGAAGACAGAACCTATTACATGCAAAAATGATAAATTATTATTCTCATACATTATCAAACGGGCTCCGTATTGTACATAAACCAATAGACAGCGATGTGTCTTATTGCGGATTTATAATAAATGGAGGAACTAGGGACGAGCAGACTGACGAATATGGTATGGCGCACTTTGTGGAACATATGCTTTTTAAGGGGACTGAGAAACGCCGTTCGCATCATATAATTAGTCGCATGGATAGTGTAGGAGGGGAGCTTAATGCGTACACCAACAAAGAGGAGACGGTAGTTTATTCTGTCTTTATGAAAGACTATTTTCCGAGAGCGATAGAATTGCTGTCGGATATGACGTTTAACTCTCAGTTTCCTCAGCATGAGATTGAAAAGGAAGTTGATGTAATTATAGATGAAATTCATTCTTATGAGGATAGTCCGTCGGAACTGATTTTCGATGAGTTTGAGAATCTTGTTTTCTCAGGTTCTCAGATAGGACATAATATATTGGGCGACCCTGAGCAATTATTGCTTTTTGACAGTAATAAGGCTATGTCATTTGTTAATAAGTTTTATACACCTTCCAATGTCGTATTCTTTTCTTTAGGAAAGACGGATTTTAAGAAGATTGTCTATTATGCCGAGAAGTTTTTATCCGGTTTATTGCCAAAAGAACAACCGCAGTCACGGAATATCCCTCTTAATATTCCTGCCGAGAAGAAAGTGATCGAAAAAGATACTTCTCAGGTGCATGCTCTGATTGGCTGTCGCTCCTATTCTCTGAGTCATCCGGATAGAAGAGCTTTGAGTTTGCTGAACAATATTCTCGGAGGGCCGGGTATGAATAGCCGTTTGAATATTTCTCTTCGTGAAAAACGTGGATATGTTTACACGGTAGATTCTACTATGACTACCTATTCAGATTCAGGAATTCTTTCCATTTATTTCGGATGTGATAAGCGGAATGCTGAAAAATGTATAGATTTAGTTTATAAAGAATTGAAACGTTTGCGAAACGAACGCCTGACTACTTCTCAGATATCTACCGCACGAAAGCAGATGATCGGACAAATGGGTGTTATGAATGATAATCACGAAAATGTAGCTTTGTCTTTGGGTAAGAGCTTTTTACATTTTAATCATTTCAATACTTTAGAGGAAATATATGAGAAAATAGAAAATATTACAGCTCAAAAAATACAGTCTGTGGCAAATGAAATATTTGACGAAAACAAATTGTTTAGTTTATTATATAATTAATTCTTATAACTTTGTGGCGTAATGTGATATCAACTTTATGAAAGTATTTTTTAAACTATTTTTACTAGGTGCTCTTCTAGTATGTGTATGCTCTCAAGCTTATACTCAGACACAGCGGCGGTTGTTTACTTCCGACATTCATTTAGGGCTTAATTTTGCCCAGATGGATATTAAGGATGCAAATATGTATAAAGATATAAAGCTGGGTATGCAGATCGGAGTTAACTTCAATTATAAAGTTTTGGGAAATATGCAGGTTCAGACGGGTATATTTGTTACAAAGCGCGGTTTGAAGCAACATATTGATCGCTATGAAGTAAATACAGCATCGGAAGTTGCTTATAGAGGTGATACTATTCTTAATACGGCAGCAGACTATCTTCAGGTTCCGTTATGTGTTGGTTATGAGGTTTATCTGACTAAATATTTTGCTGTAAACTTTAATGCAGGGCTATATCTTGCCTATGGCTTTAAGGGTAAACACAGAGAAGAGGGATATGTGGAAACAATAAAGGATGGAAAAGTTACTAGTATTGCTGTCACTCTTCCTTTTGAAGAAACAAATACTTTCGACCGCAAGGGATGGAAGCGTTTCGACTATGGCGGTATTGCTAAGATCGGTTTTGTATATGACATTTATACAATTAATTTGGGCTACGAATACGGGCTATACAATATTTCTGATGATGGTCGTCGGGAGTTGAAAAATAGAAATCTATTTGCGTCTCTTGGTTTCCGATTTTGATAAATCGCTACTTATTCTTTAACTGATTAGTTCTTTGGATCTAAACTTTTCGTACTCTTTCTTTGTTTCTAATAATAGAAATCAATAAAAATGGAAATAATATGATAGGAGATTTAATAAAAAGATTGGAAAATGAGGTTGGCTTGAGTGAAGAACAAGCTATTAAGACTATCTCTATTATAAAAGAACAGATGGATAAAGAGGGGCTTGAGATAGATTGGGAAAAGTTTTTCAAAGGCAAAACAGAAGATTTTCTTGAAAAGGCAAAATCTTTATTCTCATCCGTTTCTAAACAGACTCAGAGTTATACAGATAAGCTAGTAGATAAGGTTGACGAATTTGCAGACAAGGCTCGTAAGGGTGCCCGCGATTTGGGACAAAAGGCCAATGATCTTTTCGATGAAAAATAATTAGCATAAAATATATACTTTATTGAAATAAAAAAAGAGGTAGAATTTTAATTCTACCTCTTTTTTAATATTTAGTTATTTGAAATTTAACTTATTCTGCAGCACCTTCTTCTTCACTTACAGGGGCTATTAGCTTATAGCCTTTACCATGTATATTGATAATCTCAATACTTGGATCTGGTTTCAATAACTTACGCAATTTTGTAATATATACATCCATGCTACGAGCATTGAAATAATTATCATCTACCCATATCTGCTTCAACGCGTGATTTCTTTCCAGAATATCATTAGCATGAGCACATAGTAAAGCTAATAGTTCAGCCTCTTTAGTAGTCAATTTAGTACTTTCACCATTGATAGTCAAAATTTGTTTTTGAGTATCAAAGTTCATATTTCCAAATTGATAAACTTGTTGTTCTTTATTTCTCTTACCTTTTACTCGACGGAAAATAGCTTCGATACGAAGAACTAATTCTTCCATACTGAATGGCTTGGTAATATAGTCATCTGCGCCGGCTTTGAAGCCTTCCAAGATATCATCCTTCATATTCTTGGCTGTCAAAAATATAATAGGAATTTCGGTATTTATAGCTCTGATTTCTTTTACCAGAGTAATACCATCTTTTTTAGGCATCATTACATCCAGAATACAAAGATCGTATTTTTCTTTTACGAATCCTTTATATCCTACTTCTCCATCAATGTAAAGGTCAGTGTCATAACCTTTAGCTTGAAGATACTCTCTCAGTAGCATACCGAGATTCTCGTCATCTTCACATAAAAATAATTTCAATTTTTCTTCCATAACTTACTTATTTACATACAATTTATTTGAGTTGCTCACTGTTCTTCATTATTGGCAGACAAATTATAAACTTGGTGCCTTTCCCTACTTCACTCTCTGCTTTGATCGTTCCTTTATGATCTTCCACTATTTTTCTTACATATGCCAGACCTAATCCAAAACCTTTTACATCGTGGCGGTTTCCTGTAGAAACACGATAAAATCGTTCGAAAATCTTTTTAACATATTCTTTTTTTATACCTATACCATTGTCTTCTATGGCTATGTATAGTTTGTTATTATTATTCCATGTCCGTATCATGAGTTCCAACGGTACATCTTCTTTTCTGTATTTTACCGCATTATCCAATAAATTAAATAATACGTTTGTAATGTGCATCTTGTCAGCTTCGATTGTTGAATCGGTTGCCTGAAGATCTATATCTAGATTACCCCCAAATTTCTCGACCTTTATCTGGAATGTATTAGCTACACTTACTACTATATCATTAGCATCCAGCTCCTTCATTTTCAGTGTTGCCTTTTGTTTCTCAAACAAAGACATTTGCAATACCTTTTCTACTTGAAGGCTCAATCGTTCCGTTTCGTCATTTATCACTCCCGAAATATGTTTAAATACCTCAGGCGATTTTGTGATAGATCCGTCTTTCAGCATTTGAGCTGCCAACGAAATAGTCGATACGGGAGTTTTTAGTTCGTGAGTCATATTATTCATAAAATCACTTTTCATTTCTGATAGTCGTTTTTGACGGAAAGTAATGTATATGATAATAATAAATGTTACCAACAATATAAAGGTAAACAAAATAGATGGGTATATGAACGAAACTTCGCTAAATAAATACTTCTCCTTATCAGGAAAATATACTTTCAGATAAGTTACTTTATCCGGAGGATCGTTAGGAAATAATACCTGTGCATAATAGTCTTTTCTGTTATGTACTACCAATAAAGGTTGTCCGTTGATCGGCTTATTGTTTTTGTCAACGACTTCATATTGAAATGGCAACTCTATTCCATTGTTTTTAATCTCATTTCTTATACTGGTTTCAAGCCCCTTTAGATTGATTCTTTCCTCTATCGGGACATTACTCGCTGTATTGATAATCTGATTAGCAACTTCGTTTAACAAATCAGTTTCATACAAAAACTTCTTTTTCTGTTCGTCTTGCATATTTAAGATAGTCTTAGATATGGCATTAGTTCCCTTCTTTCCTGACGACTGAAATATTTGACTTTTGGGTCTTGTCTGTACAGTGCTTGAAGCATTATATTCCATCTTTAGAAGTTCTGTGCCATCAGGTGCTGTTACTTTAAATTTCTGCTGATGAGTCACAGTTTCTTCCTGCAACTGATTTCTCAATGCTAAAGATCTGTTGTATGCTGCAGCTGTCTGCTTCTTCTGAGCTTCTTCAAAAGCCTCATACATATATTTCTTAGTCTGGTCAAGTTCAAGATTTCTTGAAACCTGCAACAAACTTCTATTTATAGCCTCATTGAATTGATCACTTCTCAGTCTTATCGATTCCTTGAGATACATAATTTGTAAGTACAATAGGCCAAAGAACGCAAATGCCATTATCGCGGCGAGTATCCATATAGTCGACTTTTTCATCTTTTAGCTTCTCCTGTAAAATCTAAAAACAATATTTTTATAACCAAGAGGCTAAAGTTAATGCTTTTGATTTTATTATTTAACAATTAAAACAAAGATATTGTTTAACATTTGAAAAATAAACATAAATTTTTTTTATATTATAAGCCAATAAATACTTTATTGCAATAAGATAAACTTAAGGCTTATACCAAAATTACTATTGGTAGTGGGGTATGCTGACGAGGATATCAACGGTTTATTAAGAATTCTATCATAAAAAGCTCTAAGTGTCAGAGATCTGCTCATTGCATAATCTGCCGATATTTTGATAGTAACAATAGTTGATCCACTCGTTGCCTGAGTAAAGTTCTCTTGTATTTTTCTGAGTAAAGCCTCTACCGTTTTGTGCGATAAATCAGCTTTTATATTAAGATCATTATTAAACTGTTTTTGAGTTTTTGGAGTAAGACCTATCAGACGATTAAATTCATTTATACGATATCCAAAACCAACGACAAATTCTTTTTGCAAAGATTCTATAATTTGATAAGATGCCATATTCAGTGTCAAAGTCCGGGCATTGTTATACCTCGTATTTATAGTCATATTATTATTAAGAATGCCCTCTACACCGAACAACGGGTTAAAAAATTCCGAAATACCGACCGACGAAATATCGTAAGGAGAAGATGGTACTGGGTTGCCACTTAGCACATCGCGTATATATCCCAGATCATCTTCCATCTGTCCGCCTGCTTGCATCCAGTTAGAGAATGATGAATAGTTACTAACTTGATAATAACAATTGTAAGCATGATTTAATCGTATAGATCTAAATTTCTCCTTAATAATTGGTATGTTAGACAATCCATCGTAAGATATAGACCAGTTAGGCAATATAGACCAAAGTGAAGGGAAGGCTGTTAAAGCCACTTTTCCTGCATCACGGCCCGTATATGCTGCAATAAAAGAAGGAATAAGAACATCTGCCGAATTGATATCAACCTCGCCATTTGTCGGATTGTAAGAAGATCCTTGCAGCGCAGACCCTCCGTCGGCAAGGAAGCCTCCGATTGGATAATTAGTATTTCTGTATTTGGCTTCCAATCTGTTTTTTACTATTTTTCTATTGCTAAGAAAAGTGTTGAATGCTTTAGAATAATAATTATTCTTTGCATTGCTGCTTTTCAAAGCTGATCTTAGAGCAACAGTAGTCATAGAAAAATTACCCCCATAAGTTCGCATTGTGTTAGCTGTACCATCCGATAGTAAAGAATACTGAATCTCCGTACGTTTATTATTTTCGTGGTTGGCATTCAGTTCTATTTTCAAATCTCGTATTGGCTCTAATTGGGCCCTGAATTCAAACTTTTCAGCATTATTATATATCGAAGGGGTAATATTCATATCATTGCCTACCAGCCAATTGCGTTCTATTGATTTTTCTATAAAATCATTGCCTCCTTCTAATCCGAAGGCGAAGCCTAAGCCGGGAACCATTCCGTATTCAGATCCTTTTTGCCCGAAAGCGTCACCTATACCCGGTCTGAAGCCAGATACATACGTCTCATTGCGTTTCGAATAATTAAAACCGAGTGTACGCAAAGACATCAAGCCTCTTGCCGAATAGTCGGCTATATCCTTTAATATTTGCGGAAATTCTGTATCCTTGTATCGACCCTCTATACTCAATTGTATATTTGCCGAATCTTTGTTTAGTATAAGAATAGAATTTTCGTCTATTTTCTTTATTTTTATAGGATATGTCTTACCGTCTTTTCTGGCTATGACCTCTATTTTTTTTGTATTCAACCCATGATTTATAGTTGTCCGTTCTTCTTTCTTTAATAAAACATTCTGAGTAAATCTTCTACGTTCAGGCTGTTTCTTTTCTCGCGCTCGTTGATTTGGAGATTGAGCTCGTTTTCTACCATCGAAACGGTCATTAACCTCCTTCAGATAGCTCCATTTGTTGTACAGAGAAGTCATGTTAAATCTATTAGTAAAATCTAGCGTAAGGGTATTGCTAATAGTATTCCCTATCTCTACACTGTCTATTTTAGCGCCTCGATCCCACTGATATCCACTTGCATAGCTGGCATTAGACGTTATCCAGTCCATTGCCGGAATAGATTTGAATGGCAACTGATAGGTCAAACCAACTGTCTGACGATAAGATAGAGGATCGCCTAGGCTTCGTAAACTGCGCATCACGGCATCTTTCCAAATGTCATAATCATCGCGGTTTGCCTTTTTATTCACCTGTAAATAAGGTTCCTCAATCTCAGCTCTCGTTCCCGATTGAAAAGAGAATTTTAGATTTCGTGTGAAATCCCAATTTATACTGAAATCTCTATCCCACAAAAAGGATTGACTCCATGACAAGAATTCACTGTTATTTGCTCCACCAATACGGTAGCTTTCAATATCTCTCAATACCGTTTCGGTATAATAACGATTGATATTGGAATTGAACGCTATATTATTTGGCAGATAGTTGAAGCCCAGCGAACGCGCAAACTTAGCTGCTCCCGATTTACTCTTGTTATTTTTAAACGGTTCCCACGTTTTAGGCAATGGAGTATATGTGTAGTTTAATGTTGCCTTATAATTCTTAGCAATATCGTAGACTGTTGTCGGATTTTTAGTTTCACTCTGACTAAATGAATAACCCAGGCTAAAGTTTGCCGGATCGTAAGGCATCGGAGTCTTGCTCTGCAAATTTACTTTTACATTATTCAGACTGATGCTTTTCGTTGTAGTCTTATCCTGAGCCAAACTTTTTATAGAATCTTTTTCAGTCTTTGTTTCTACTATGCTAAGAGACTCTTTGAGTGTGACATCTTGATCGAATGGATCATATTTTGGAGTTGTAGTTTGGTTAGAATAAGAATAATAAAGAGGCAGGCTCACTTGTGCCTTTTCGGGAAAGAATTTACCTAATTCTACATTGGCTGCGATGCTATAAGTATAATAATCATCTGATCTTCTTTCCATAAGGCTTTGGTCTAAAGCCCCGAAACCGACAGTCTCTTTGCGTCCCGAAATATTTAATGTCCCTAAGTCTGAGAAGGCAACATTCAGATTACCCTGCGCTGCCCATCCTCCTTCTTCGTCAAAGTCGGTCAGACGCAGTTCATTGATCCAGACCTCGCCCGATTTTACAGTTCTTGTATTATTTCTTACACCTATCATTATAACGCTGACTTCCGAAAGGGAAGGGTTTCCGATAACACTAACCTTATTGTTTTTCTTGT
The DNA here is from genome assembly GCA_002409595.1 of Dysgonomonas sp. UBA5412. GTDB lineage: Bacteria > Bacteroidota > Bacteroidia > Bacteroidales > Dysgonomonadaceae > Dysgonomonas. The sequence continues at coordinate 21,989 of DHNQ01000001.1, read as the reverse complement.
CAGGATCGTATTCGTGATAGAGCGTTGTATATGAGATTGTAGAACCTGCTTTTCTCTTTTCTCTGTTACGATGCAACTTCACATCTTTCAACAGCTCCAGTGGAAAATCGAACATATTCTCCGAAGGCCACACTGTTGCGCGATCATTCGCGTTTAAAGTTCCGTATGTGCCGGCAGGAGTTATGGTTAAAGGGATTTCGTATTCGTAGTAATTATTCTTATAGTCTGATCCCAAACGAATGAAAACGGTCAAATCTCCTTTAATCAACTTTTCTCCATCAATCAATTCCTCGGCATGAGTAAACAATTGAAGGCGTTTGTAACGACGCAAATCATAAAATGTGTTTTTATATATTGCCCTTGCATCTCCGGCATCAAGTTCGGTAATACGCATAGATAAGGATTGCTCATTTTCTTTTGTCATTTGAGCCTGATCGGGATCTATGATACGGCTAACGCCCGGAGGCAATACGTAATTTACCGGCTTGCGTTCCGAGTTCTCTTCTATATTAACAGTCGAAATATCAAGTTTTCCATTTCCTGATATTTCATCATTTTTGTTTAACGTTTGTTCATAAACGCGCCAATCTCCGCGTACTAATTGAAGTGTACCGAAACGGAGGAAAGTTGTTTCCTTAAAGTTGTGAAGAAACATACGCATATATCGTATGCTCTTAAAATCTTGAATATTCCCTACTTTCTTATATGCACTGCTGTTGCGGATTGGAATCTTGAACTGATACCATGTTACTTCCCCGTCTGTTCCATCTCGCAAAGGCACAGTTACCTTACGGCTATCTGCAATAAAATTATCCGGACCTACTTTCATATTGTCGGGGCTCAGCTTTATTTTATACTGATAGTATGATTCTGTTTCGTTCAGGGTATTATCTTGATCTATGTCTTCTACATCGGGAACGGCACGAGCAGCAGTAGAATATTTTTCAGACGTCTCGTCTGTTGCCGGAGAGTTGCCTTCCGTATTGTTATAATATTTATAACGATCCAGAATACCTACTTCATCCCGGTCGTAGTCTGCTCCACGATAGAAGTGATAATTATCTCCTGCAGGGTCGTTGAGTGGCGAGAATGGATTGTTTTTAAGTTTTTCTTTTGCTGTTTCCAAAAGGTTAGCTTCGTATTCTTTTCGGTATTTGGTGTATGTGCCAAAGGTAAATTCTTCTTCAGTGCTGAGTCCGTTTAGTCCGACATCTTGTTTTTTTCGAGCATTTGTTCCCGAATTATCATCGAAAGCATAAACGGTAGATTGGCGTGTAGGTACTTTTCCCCATACAGTAGTTTCTACAGCATCGGGATCGTCATTTACGGGAAGCCCATTTTCGAAGAATTTTTTTCCATCTTTCAGAACGTCTTCGGATATTTCTCCCAGATTGATATATAGATCGCCGCCTCGTGCAGTTTTGTCGTAGACAAAAGGATCCATCAACCAAAATTCTAAATATTCAACATTCGATGCTTCAAAGTCGCGAACATCCATTTTGCGGGTTATACCTCCCCATCTCTTTTCTGGACTTAACAGATAACCTTCGTTATCTATATTTACGGCATCCAGATTGTAAGGGCCTCTTTCTTTAGGATAGAAAGATAGGTTGAGTACAGGTATCGTTGATGATTCGTTGTATGCAACGTCTTTATTCGGATATATCTCACGTAAATATATTTCTCTTACAAAATGGTTTGATAATTGAGCCTTATCATTTTTTATATGAGTCGGAGTCAATGACGAGCCTTTACGAGTAAATAAGCCGTCTATCATAAACCATGAAAGCATGGCTCTATCTATCCCATTTTCTATTTTGTTGCTGGATTCCGGTCCTGTTTTCCGAAATGTTTCTGAGTCAGATGTCTTATCATAAGGTGCTGCGGCTAAAGTCCATGCATAAGGGCTTTTGAGGTCTATTCGCGATTCGGACGATTCGAAATCGTCAAGGTATGAATATCCTCCCGATTCTTTATTCTGGTAATGACCGGGAATCATTTGGGCAAATTCTGCATTCAGACTTATTTGCGAAGGTTGTGTGGCTTCTACAAACGGGAGCTTGTCTACAAGGTTGGTAAGCCACATAGATTCTGTTTTGTATGATGTATTTAAGCCCCACAATGTGTTTTTTACCGACTCGTCTCCAATGGTTGTTTTCATTGTTAACGGTTTTTCATAATAGTGCATTATAGTACCGCCAATATTGAAATTTTTGGATATATCATAACTCAAGTTTAGCCCGAGCAAAGTTTTTCGCTGCATACTGAATGTGCGTGCTTCACTCGATACCTGAATAGGCATATTAGAATCTAATATATTTTGATTTATAATAGTTGCCTTTCCTGATATATAGTCCACTATGTAGTCTACTCCTTCTGTTAGGGTAGAGCCTCCTGCCGTAAGCCTTACAGATCCTTCGGGAATGTTTGTTCCCCCAAGATCTATTTCAGAACTGCTTGTGCCCGATCCTCTATAAGATCCGTATATCTTAAATTTATTTTTTTCAGCTATTTGCCGTGCAACGGTCAGGGTTGAATCGTACAACTCTTGATAAACATATTTTTTAGCAATGGCATCGTTCCCTATTTTTTTCTTTAAGTGTTTACCAAAAGGCTCCACAACGGGGAAGAATATACGCCCATTTTGAGATTTTACAGTATAATCTTCTACAAAGTCAAATATTCCGTCTCCGGTACTATTCTCATTTTTGCGTTCATTGTTTTTCGAGTCCAAACGGTCGAGATTCATTACTTCCAGCAACCTTTTGTTCTTAATGTTTCCTTCGGGTATATAATTAATATATGTGCCTATTGTATCAGACTGATAAGATATGTCGAGTCGGAAACGGTCAGACTGAATGGCATTGTCACTTACTCTATATACGTTTTTCATCATCAGATTCCATGTGTAGGAACGTGGAGATAAAGAAACCGGTTTCAGTAATTTTACAAACAATGCTCCCGATCTGGGGTTTGCTGCATCGTATTTGTCTACAATATCAGTCGAAAACTCGCCGACCTGATATGTTGAACCGTTCATTGTATATTCGTATGCAACTGCAAGTATTTCATCTGTTTGTAAGGCTGACGAAAGTGATATGTAGCCCAATTGTGGACTAAATGTATATTCGGACGCACTTAACTGTCGGGCACTTTCTATCTTTTCGTAATCCATACCTCCTTCTATCACACCATTAAACAATGAGGTAATCTGAGTAATATCTCTTGCCGGAGCATATGTGCTGATCATTGTCTGATATAAATTATTGGCAGCGTTGTATGGTGTAACTATGGATCCCGACCCCGACCATTTTGGATTTTTTATTACAGTCCTTTCAGCTAGATCAGCAAAGGCAACAATGTTACGAGAGTTGGTGTAGTCTGCTTTCTTGTTGGTTACCCATACTTCGATACGTGTAATGCTGACGGGCGAACTTATATAAGGCAACTTACTCATTGCCTGATCGTAATTGTTGTAAAAATAATGTCCTAGAAAGAAATGTCTGTTTTCGTCGTACTGGTCTGCCTTAAATTCATACTCATTGGTCTGTATTCCTCCTTGCGAGCTTGTTGTATGTGCCTCCGATTCTTGTTGTGAAATAACTGTATTTACACGTAATTTTCCGAATTGAAGCTCGGCATTAATACCGAATAGAGATGTTCCTCCATTAATCAAGGAGTTAGTTGTAGCCATGCTTACATTTCCGGCTTCGATATGTTTTATGATCTCGTCTTCTTTTCCTTCATATCCTAGTTTTAGCTTTTTTGAATCAAAATCGAATAATGCTTTTGTATCATAATTCATATCGAAGTTAATCTTATCCCCAACCGATGCTGTTACTTTCATCTGAATGTCTTCGTTGAAGTCAAAAGCTGTTTTGCTTCTGTTTCGTTCAGAGAGTGTGGGATTGTCTGTACTCGAATGTTTTATACCCATTGTAGCCTCTACATATCCCTGAGTTCTTACTTTTACGCCTCCGGGTCCGAAAAGCTTTTCTGCAGGTCCGATGTTAAGTTTTATATCTTTGAGCGAAAATTCACCATCTTCTTCTTTATTTTCTTCTCCTGCCAAATTCTTTTTTCTGAAATAGCTTGTCATGTTCTGTTTCAGAGTATAGTTCATATATTCCTCCGGCGTGAGCGAAAATGGTGTTGCTATTTCCTCATCACCTACTTTGGTACGGAAGATGTAAAGATTCGTTTTAGGATCGTACTCGACTGTATTTTTTATATTCGAAGGCGTTTTGAGGTCGAGTGGGGGATTGTCTTTCAAATCCTGATAAGTGGTGATTTGTGTTTTCTTTACAGGAAAACGAGGCACAGAATCATCGGGGTAGTTATATATATCTTTTACTTCAGTAAACGAAGAGACTGTCTTACCGGATATTCCGGAAAACAAGCCAAGCCCGATAACTGAAAGCGTAACTAGAAATAAGTATTTAAAATATTTTTTCAATTCTCAAAGAATCTTAAAAGCATGCGTTTGTTTTGACCATCCCATTTTTTATTGTTCCTGTCAGGAAGTCGTTGTGTTACTGTGAATGTAGAACTCAGGCTCTGTTTACAGCATCTTTAATGCAGTCTTAATTATTTGCTCTACGGTGCAATCCGGCTTATCTTTCAATATCTTAGATACAACCTTTTGCGAAGCTTGCTGTGGAAATCCAAGCATAACCAATGCGGCAACAGCTTCATGTCCCGAAGAAGTATCGGCTGTCAGCATTTCCGTTTGCTCTATTCCACTCGTCTTTATTTTATCTTTCAGATCAACAATAACGCGCTGAGCTGTTTTCAGTCCTATCCCTTTCACAGTTTTCAACATATCCGAATTGCCGGATGCAATAACATTTGCCAATTCCAATGGATTCATCGACGATAGTATCATCCGTGCTGTACCTGCACCAATGCCCGATACACTGATCAGTAACAAAAATAGCTCTCTTTCCTGTTTGTCAAAAAAACCAAATAGTACATGAGCATCTTCTCTTATAGCTTCATGTATATATAATTGTACATTCGTCTTTCCTGATAAACTCGTATATGTATTGAGCGATATATTAATAAAATATCCTATGCCATTTGTCTCCAAGGTGACCGAAGCCGGAGTTAGTTCCACCACTTCACCTTTTATATAATCAATCATAACTCTATTATTATACTAGGTTAATAAATAACGGTAAAATATTAAAAAAAGTATATTCTGTAAAGGTATTCTTTCTCAGAGATAGAATTGTCCGATACAGTCAATTTAACCAGCAAAGATACAGTTTTTCAATTAGTTTTTATACCTTTGTTTATGCCTATAATCAAAAAAATAGGATATAAATTATGCAATTAAAGGAAGTTAAAAACAAATCAAACTCATTATTTATCGATCGTACCTCTATTCGCCAATACGATCCGTCCGTAAAAATCAGTAAAGAAGAGCTGTCTGATATACTTCAAGATGCTATGACTGCGCCTTCATCTTTCAACCTGCAACCGTGGCGTTTTTTTATTTTTGACAGTGAGGAAGGGAAAGAGTTTATAAAACCGTTTATGATGTTTAACCAAAAACAATGGGAAACATCTTCTGCAATAATAGCTATATATGCTGACTTGGAAAACTATTCTTCTGCCGATGTTGTTTTATCTGCGAATGTAGAATACGATCTTATGACAGCCGATGCCAAGGAGAAAATGCTGGCTATGATAACTCAATATGGTGCAAATGTAAAGAGCGACAACCGTTTGACAAATTCTGTTTTTCTTGATTGTGGCTTTGTTATAATGCAACTTATGCTGTCTGCTAAAAATTATGGCTACGACACCAACCCTATCGGAGGTTTTTTGCGTGACGACCTGACTAAAGCATTGCAGCTGGATGCCCAAAGGTACGTTCCGGTTCTTCTTGTATCAATTGGCAAAGCTGATGAAAAAGCTAAAGAAACAGTTCGTTTTTCTGTAAACGAAGTTGCACAATGGAAATGATATATTAAGTCAAACCCTATTATATTTAGAACTTTAAATTTCTTATTGAATGAAAAAAACTTTTTTTTCTATTTTATTTTTAATAATGACAATGACAACGATTGAAGCTCAAAACCCGTTTTTATCAGCGTATAAAACGCCTTACGATACACCTCCGTTTGATAAAATAAAGAACGAACATTATGAACCTGCTTTTGATAAAGGGATCAAAGATCATACGGCTGAAATAAACAAAATAGTAGTAATCAGAGCTGTACCGACATTCGAAAATACAATATTGCCTCTTGAAGAATCAGGTAAGCTACTGTCTCGTGTATCATCAGTATTCTTTAATCTGTTGAGCGCCGAGAGCAATGATGAAATGTTGGAAATAGCACAACGTGTACAGCCTAAACTTTCAGCTCATTCAAATGAATTGAGCCTCAATGAAGGACTGTTTCAGAAAGTTAAAGCTGTGTATGACAAACGATTTGAATCGAACTTGACTCCCGAACAAATCAGGTTGGTAGAGAAAACATATCAAGGCTTCGAGAATAGTGGGGCTACACTGACAGGAAAAGATCGGGATACTTACAAAGAGTTGTCATCAAAGCTAAGCCAACTGACTCTTACTTTCGGTCAAAATGCGTTGAAAGAAAATAATAAATACGAGATGCTTCTGACCAGTAAAGAGGATCTTGCCGGACTACCTCAGATAGCAATTGATGCTGCTGCGGCTAAAGCTAAGCAAAAAAACAAAGAAGGCTGGATGTTCGATTTGTCTGCTCCAAGCTATATTGCCTTTATGAAATATTCCTCTCGTCGCGATCTTAGAGAGAAGTTATATAAGGCATACACAAGCCAATGTGTATCAGGTGGAGAATTTGACAATCAGCAAAATGTAAGAGAAATAGCCACTACCCGTATGCAGATTGCAAATCTGTTAGGATACAAAGATTATGCTACCTATGTATTGCGCAATAAGATGGCAAAAGATAAAGATCATGTTTATCAATTGTTAGACGATCTTTTCGATGCTTATAGCGAAGCTGCCCGTGAAGATGTGAAGATGGTAGAAGGTTTTGCTGTGGGCATGGAAGGTAAAGACGTTGATTTGCAACCTTGGGATTGGTCGTATTATGCCGAAAAACTTAAAGATGCAAAATACAATGTCAGCGACGAATTGGTTCGCCCATATTTTGAATTGGAAAATGTGAAAAAGGGTGTATTTGGACTGGCTACAGACTTGTATGGCATCTCGTTTAAGAAGAATACAGAAATACCGGTATATCATCCCGAAGTAGAAGCTTTTGATGTGCTTGACGAAAAAGGAAACTTTTTGGCTGTATTATATACCGACTTTCATCCGCGCGAAGGCAAAAGACAAGGTGCATGGATGAGCGAATTTAAAGGTCAGTATATAGAAAAAGGAAGAGATTCCCGTCCGCATGTGATGATCGTAATGAACTTTACTCGTCCTACCGGAAACGACCCTGCTTTATTGACATTTGATGAGGTGGAAACATTTTTGCATGAATTCGGACATGCCCTGCATGGTATGCTTACCAAATGTACTTACGAGTCTTTGTCGGGTACAAATGTTTTGCACGATTTTGTAGAGCTTCCTTCACAGATAATGGAAAACTGGCTTACCGAAAAAGAATATCTTGATAAGTTTGCTGTACATTATAAGACCGGAGAAAAAATACCTGCTTCGTTGGTGCAAAAACTGATTGATGCGGCTAACTACAATGCCGGTTATTTGTGTTACCGTCAGTTGTCGTTTGGCTATTTAGATATGGCTTGGCATACTCTGCCCCAACCATATACAGGCGATGTTATATCGTTTGAGCGCAAGGCAATGGACAAAACGGCAATGTTGCCTCTTGTGGACGGTAGTGCAATGTCTACGTCTTTCGGACATATATTCTCAGGAGGATATGCCGCCGGATATTATGGCTATAAATGGGCTGAAGTGTTGGATGCCGATGCCTTTGCCAAATTTAAAGAAACTGGTATATTTAATAAAGAAACCGCAGAGTCATTCCGCAAGAATATTCTGGAAAGAGGAAATACTGAAGAACCGATGAGCTTGTATATCAAGTTTAGAGGACAAGAACCTACTGTGGATGCTCTTCTGAAAAGAAATGGTATAAAGAAATAAGAAATAGATATTTTTCCTGAAAAAGGTTTGTGCATAGTGTGCGCAAACCTTTTTTGTTTTTAGCTTTATTTATGTTCGACTGATATTGTAATTTATTAAAAAGCGAGGTTGATGTGAATAAAAGATAAATATTGAAAATGATTTTATTACTTTTGCAATTCATTAAAAATAAAGTAATGCATATACATGATCTTTGCTGTGTAGGGCATATCACCTTAGACAAAGTGGTGACTCCTAAAAAAACAGTACATATGCCCGGTGGTACAGCGTTTTATTTCTCACATGCCATCAGGCATTTTGATGATATAGACTTTAAACTTGTAACGGCTTTGGCCGAAACCGAAATATCTGTTGTAGACGATTTACGATCGAAAGGTGTAGACGTGGATGTAATGCCGAGCAAGCATTCGGTTTATTTTGAGAATATTTATGGAGAGAATCAAGATAACAGGCTGCAAAGAGTATTAGCCAAAGCAGATCCGTTCCGCTTTGATACATTCAAAGATGTGGATGCTAAGATATATTTGCTAGGAGCTCTTTTAGCCGATGACTTTTCTTTAGATTTGATAAAATCTCTGGCGCAAAAAGGACGTATTGCTGTAGATTCGCAAGGATATTTACGCGAAGTAAGAGATCATAATGTATATCCCATAGATTGGAAAGATAAGTTGGAAACGCTAAAATATGTAGATATACTAAAGGTGAATGAGTTGGAAATGGAAGTTCTGACAGGATTGACTGATGTGAAAAAAGCTGCACAACAGTTGTACGACTGGGGAGTTAAAGAAGTGCTTGTCACACTTGGCAGTCTTGGATCAGTAATATATGACGGGAACAAATTTTGGACTATCCCAGCTTATAAACCGACGGAAGTTGTCGATGCTACCGGTTGTGGCGATACATACGTTACCGGTTATTTGTATCAGCGTGCCAGAGGTGCTGATATTGACGAAGCCGGTAAATTTGCAGCAGCTATGGCTACAATTAAAATCGAGACATCAGGTCCGTTTAATGGTACAAAAGAAGATGTGGAGACTAGGATAAATACAGCTCCAAAACAGATTCCGGTATTGTGAAGTTAAGGAACGTAATCTAAATTAGATATAATAAAAAAAGGGAAAGATTATCTTTCCCTTTTTTCTGTTTTATGATGCAACCTATTTTCTTAATGTTTTTCCAAATGTCGCTATTGCGATGATGAGTCCGCCCAAAAGACCGACAGCCAGATATGCCCATTCAAGCCCATATTTATCAGATATAGCTCCTACAAGGATTGGTGCTACCAATGGTCCGATAAAACTTATGCTCGACATTATTGTAAGTGCTATGCCTACGGGTGTTGTAGCCTTGTCGCCAACAATACTATACAATGTGGGTACGACGCATGATATACCTAATCCGATAAGCATAAAGCCGATGGAATTGATAACAACTTTAATAATCACTGCATCTGAATAGTGAATGAAAAGGGAGGAGGTAATGAAACCGAAAAGGATCAACGCTCCTGCAATCTGCAAAACCGTTTTTTTCTGCCAGATGCGATACGCGTAATTAGTAAGCATACGTCCCGAAAACATCATAATCATAAACACCAAGAAGCCGACTTGCAGAGATTCGGGTGCTTTGATAACTGATTGGAAATATACATCGCTCCATTCAAACATGGTATTCTCTACTATAAGAGCCAATAGCCATATAAGCCCTAGTTGGATAAGCAAAATTTCGGGAATACGGAACTTTTTCTTTTCTTTAATTTCTACTTTCTTCACAAGTGGTGTATCGTTATTTTTCGTTTGATCGATAGATTGCTCTTGTAAGAATTTATAATTGATGAGAATCATCACTAATGCCAAGACTGCTATACCCATAAAATGATAAAAGACTCCTATCTTTAGGTTTATCATTCCATATCCGATCAAAGCACCTATACACGCTGATAGACTCCAGCTGGCATGAAACGAGGCTATGATGGGACGTCCGTAAATGCGTTCTACCTCAATGGCTTGCGTGTTGAGAGATATATCTGTCATGTTCCAGAAGATACCAAACAAAAACATGGTTATTCCTAAACCTGTAATTCCAGACATGAGACTGACAAGAAACAAAGAGACTGTAAAGCCTACGATACTTATGAGTACCGTCTTTTTGCTACCGATGCGTGGTAATAGGAATCCGACTAAAGGAATTGCTATAAATTTCCCGATGGGGATAAGAAACATTAAAAGCCCATAATGCAAATAACTCTCAACACTGAAATCTCTTTTTATATCCGGCAACCGGCTCGCCCAGCTCGCAAAGCATATTCCTTGTGCTATAAAAAGTGCCATCACGGCAAAGCGGATTCGTTGTTTAGAGTAGTTTATGGGGTTTACTTCTGTCATTTTTTTATTAATTATGAATTAAATCGGTGCAAAGATAAAGTCTTTATAGCATAATTATAACATGTATAATAAATATTTATCTGATGTACTTCAAATACTAATAGATAACATGGGGTCGTCTCTTTCTTTAGATATTCTTGAAATGCCCGAAAAGCATTGCAGATCCACAAAGTTTTACTACTTTTATTCTACAAATTTTGCAAAAAACGAAACAAATCATGCCTCAAGCATGTTTATTCTTCTAAATGAAATACTATACTTTATCCTTTATATTATTGTTGGTAATGTCTTTACTTTTTATAAAATGCAAGAAAAAGGAACATACCAAAATAAGTGACTCTGAAAAGAAAGAAGTTACTCAATCCCAATTTGCTAAGAATTATCCGGAGTTTGATTTATTGCAATTGCAACAAAGATTGGCTGAGGCTACTGTAAACGATTCGGTGCTTTCTCCATTCTATCAGTCATCACAATATGCGTCAGCTTGGGTACATGATACTTTAGATACTGATAATCTTTACAAATTCGTTGATGTGTTGGGTAAGACAGAAGAACATGGTTTGCCTGCAACTGTATTTCCGACTTCAATAATAAAGGCTTTAACAGACTCTGTCGATTTGGCTTACTATAAGGATATGGATACTTTATATGCCCGTATTGTCACCTTGGATACAATGGCTACAAAGGCGGCGATAAAGTATATATCCGGGATGAAATATGGTTTTCTGAATCCCAAACACCTTTTTGGAAAAGATTATGATATAAACATCGCTCAGCCCGATTCGGCTTTCTACGTTAATTTGTATAATGATATAAAAACCAATCCCATTGATGCTCTTTTGGCTGCACACCCTGCCGACGATATGTATCTAAATTTGAAGAAAGAATATGATTTGTTGAAAGAAGGGGAGGAGCGAGGCTTTCCAAAAATAAATTCGGGAAATACGACTTTCAAAATAGGGGATAAAAGTAAACACATTACTCATATAGCTCAAAGGCTTATCTTTACGGGTGAATATCAGCCTCAGTCCGATTCTATTCCTACGGATAGTTTGTCTTACACATTGGATGACGAATTGCTGGAGGCGATAAATAAATTCAGAAGGCACAATTCGCTACCTGAAGAGAAAGAGGTTGGGGAACTTACTATAGATGCCTTAAATAGACCATTGGAGTACTATCAGCAAAAGATAAGAGCCAATATGGAGCGTTATCGTTGGCAAAGGACCAAGGCTAAACATAATAAACATATAGAAGTGAATGTGGCTTCGGCGATGTTAATAGCCAGTCAAAAAGATAGTGCCGATCTTTTAATCTCTCGTATTTGTGTAGGTTCGATAAAAAACAAAACTCCGCTTCTGGACGGAAATATTAGTTATATGAATTTAAATCCTTATTGGAATGTACCTAGGAGCATTACCGTAAAGGAGATTATAGGCCAGCAGAAGAACGATCCTGCATATATTCATCGTAATAATATGAAGATATTTAAAGGAGGAAAAGAAGTATCAGTATCTTCCATAGATTGGAAAAAGGCTGATCCAGCAAAATTTCCATATATGATACGTCAAGAGCCGGGACCTAGAAACGCTTTAGGGCTTGTGAAATTTATGTTTAATAATACACACTCTGTTTATTTGCATGATACGCCTAATAAGGCAGCCTTTAATCGTAAAAATAGAGCGATAAGTCATGGTTGCATCAGAGTGCAAAAACCTTACGACCTTGCATTCTTTTGTGCTTCACCGGTTACAGATGTATTTAAAGACCGTTTCTTTTATAGTATCGGTAAAGATCCGCAATCTAAAGAAGGCAAAGAATTGTTGAAGGCAAATAAGTTGAAGAAAGTTTCAGATATTATTAATATAGATAAAGAAAACAGAATCTCATTGTTTATTGATTATTATACCGTTTATACATATCCCGGCGAATCCTCTCTTTATTATGCTGACGATGTATATGAATATGATAATCTGATATTATCAGGCTTAGGATTTTCTTCTGATACGAAAGACTAAAAGGAATTAAAAAATTGCCAGTTTTTTTAGATTAGGATAAGCTGATAATATATCTACTATTATTATTCGTCTGTCTTTGTCTGAAAAGAAAGCTATCTTGCTTAAAACAAATATTACAAATGCAATTGTTAAATAAACTAATAATATTTAATCTATTTCTTATTTATTTTTACCACATTTGTATTTGAACCTTAAAAGGAAAATGACTGTAAGAAATTACCTCAAATTGGTATTTGAGTACTAGGCTTAAAATCTTTCTCTAATATTCATATAAATATGTTGGATAAAAAAGAGTTTGAACAAAACTTTAATTTACACTATAATTCTCTCTGTCGATATTTGTTCCTGTTTACATCAGATTTTACAGAAATAGAAGATGTCGTGCAATCTGTATTTCTTAAATTATGGGAAGATAGAGAAACTGTATCTAATATAAATATAAAGTCGTATTTGTTTATTGCTGCAAAAAATCGCATTATTAATACCATCCGTAATAAACGAAATCAAAGAAATCTACTAGAGGACTTTCTTCTCAATGAATTAATACAGGAAGACGCAGATGATATAGTCAATATTGACGAATTTTATATAAAAGTTCAGGAATCGGTGAACTTACTTCCCGAAAAAACTCAAATAATCTACCGCTTAAGTCGTGAAAAAAAATTATCCTACAAGGAAATAGCTGAAAAACAAAATGTATCGATTAAAACCGTTGATAATCAGATGTCTTCCGCTTTGAAACGAGTTTGCAATTATTTGCGATTGCACTATAAAAAAGCATTGTTGCTGATCTTTTTTATACTTAACTGATTTTTTTATGAAATTGATATAGGGGTTTTTCATACTTTAAGTGATTTATATATAGAACCTTTTTAATACTATGAATAATAAAGATATTTTAGATATAATATCCAAATACCTTAGAGGGGAAGCTTCCGAAGATGATGTGACGCGTCTGACGGAATGGTGTTTATTGTCGGAAGACAATAGATCAGAATTCTTAAGAATAAAAAAGACTTGGATTTTATCAGATAAAAATATTGATAACACAATAGAATCTCATAAACAGCCTATTTGGAATAATATTGTAAATCATCTATCGTCTTTAACCGTAAAAAAATATACTAAACGGATGCTTGTACTCTCATCCGCTGTTTCTGCCGCTGTGGCTATTCTTTTATTGATATCCTTTAATTATTTGGGTAAACAGGGAATATGGGAAACCCCTCAATTTACAACTATGTATATGCCTAAAGGAGAGAGAGGACAACTCTTTTTACCTGATGGAACAAAGGTCTGGTTAAATTCGGATACTAAAATAACATTAAGTAACACATTCAATATTAGCGATAGAACTGTTTACCTAGAGGGCGAAGCCTTTTTTGATGTGACCAAAGATGAAGAACATAAATTTATAGTCAGATCAGACAATCTCGATGTTGTTGTCTATGGGACTACATTCAAGGTAACTGCCGGCTCTCAGCTACCGGATATAAAAATTGCCTTGCAACAAGGAAAAGTAAGTGTCTTTGATAACGAAACTAGTGAAATGTTGACAGAACTGCAGCCTAACGAAGAGATTGTAATAAATAAAAAGATACATTCCTCGCAGAAAAAAACATTCGACCCGGAAAATTATATTTCATGGACATTTGATGAATTGGTTTTCGAATATTCATCGGTAGATGAGGTTTTCTCTAAAATGGAAAATTGGTATGGTGTAGACATTAAAGTCACATCACCCCAAAATGATTTGAAATACAGATTTAGGATAAAAACTGAACCTCTGAGTGAAATCTTGGAGCTGATGAAGAAAATGACACCTTTAGAATATAAAATAAATGGAAAGGAGGTGATTGTTACCTATAAATAAAATACCTTGAAAAAAAGGGTGTAAAGAACGGCCATTCCTTACACCCGGATGATGAGCAAAATTCTCTTTCTTAACAGATTATTCAGCTGTGTATTTCTACATAGCCTGTACGAGGTTTGCTTATTTCCAAATGTAATTAAAAAACACTAATTACTCATCTTAAAACTTAATTAAATGCTAAAGAAAATCACTTTTGTTATTTGTTGTAGCTTGATTATCTTTATTTTGCCTACACGAGCTCAACAAACAATTAATTTAAATCTGAAAGATACAAGTTTGGAGAACGTGATCAAAACCTTAGAAAAGACGACAAGTTATACATTCATGTTTGATAATACCCTTGATCTTTCCGACAAGGTAAATGCCGATTATAAAAATGCTTCTATCGAAACTGTCTTATCAGGTATATTCAAAGAAAAAGGTATTAACTATGAAATATCCGGTACTCAGATTGTTTTAAAGAGGGGAAATCTTACATTAACTCAAAACCAACCCCTACAAAAAGTTACAGGAATAGTCACTGATCAAGAAGGTACTCCGTTGATTGGAGTTACAATAAAAGGCGGTGAACAAGGTACTGTAACTGATATTGATGGACAATATGAGATATCCGTACCCAAAGGGACTACATTGACATTCAGCTATGTTGGGTTTACAAATCAAGACGTAAAAGCGACTCAACCTACAATTGATATTTTGATGAAAGAGGATAGCAAACTTTTATCCGAAGTCGTTGTAGTTGGCTATGGCACGATGGAGAAAAGAGCTGTTACCAGTTCCATAACTTCCCTTAGTAGTAAAGACTTGGTGCAAGGCATTGGAGGTGCTAGTATTGCCACAGCATTACAAGGTAAAGTATCGGGACTGGTAATATCAGGAACATCGAGCCCCAATTCGTCCAACGATTTTCAGTTGCGTGGAGTTGGATCTATCAATGCTTCACAGCAGCCTTTAATCGTTATTGATGGAATACCTGGCGGAGATATTCGGTCTGTAAATCAAGAAGATATTCAGTCTATAGATGTGTTGAAAGATGCTTCAGCAGGTGCTATTTATGGAACACGTGCAGCAGCCGGAGTGATTCTTATCACAACAAAGCAGGGACAATCAAGCGAGGATGGACGAATAAAGTTTACTTATACCGGTGAATTTACGACAGAGTCGATAAGAAAAAGACCCGAAGTTTTATCGGCAAAGGAATATCTTCAATATAACAGAGGTGAAAACTATGGAAGTGACACCGATTGGTATGACGAGTTAGTAAATAATTTACCCTTCTCTCACCGACAAGTTTTCAATCTGACCGGAGGTACTAAATATTCTAACATCTATGCTACCTTTTCCACACAAGACCAAAAAGGGATCGCTATAAACGATTCCCGAAAAGATTATTCGGCTCGTATAAATGGCAATTTCAAAATGTTGGATAATTTTTTAGAGATAAAAACTCATGCATCTTATCGTCAGGCAAAAAGGACAAATCATCCACCTAATTTTAATCAAGCCTTGAAATCTAATCCAACTCGACCTGTGTATGATCCGAAGAATCCTACGGGATACAATATTTGGCTGGGAGGCTGGGAAGATTTTAATGCTTTGGCTGAGAGTAATCTTAAAAATAATGGAGGAATTGACAAATGGCTAAATGGTGATGTTACCATCAAATTAAACCTTTTACCCGAACTGTCAGTACAATCTACTATTGGTTATCAAAACAGACAATGGGATTTGCACGAATACACCTCACGATGGACAAAAGAAATGCAAGATGGAGAGAAAAGAGTTACCGGAAAAGGCAAGTTGGGAATCGACAAAAGAAATGATGTTTCTTTTGATTCTTATGCGAACTATATAAAGGACTTTAACGGACATAGTATAAATGCCACAGCCGGCTATAGTTTCTTTGAAACTAATCACGAAAAGTGGGATATGACAAACTACAATTTTCCTGTCGATGCAATAGATGTATGGGATATGAATGCCGGTACTTATCTTTCAGATGGGGAAGCAGAAATGTCTTCTAAGAAAGATGCTCGCGAACGTCTTATTGCTCTTTTTGGTAGAATAAACTACTCTTTCAAAGATAAGTATATGTTGACAGCCAGTTTGAGACATGAAGGTTCTTCCAAATTTGCGAAAAAACACCGCTGGGGAGACTTTTGGTCTTTGTCCGGAGGTTGGCGTATATCAGAAGAATCTTTTATGAAAGATATTTCCTTCATTAATGACCTTAAATTAAGAGCCGGTTATGGAATTACCGGAAATAATGGATTTGATGCAGGTAAATCGACTCTTATGTATGGTTCTGACCAATGGTGGCTTATTAACAATGAATGGGTACGTACATTTGGTTCTACACACAATGTGAATCAAAATTTAAAATGGGAAGAAAAAAAGGAGTTGAATTTTGGTTTAGATTATTCATTTTTCGACAATCGCTTATACGGAAAACTAGATGTTTATAAACGAAAAGTAGAGGGAATGCTCTACAATATAAATGTTCCGCAGCCACCTTATGTTCATCCAGATATGACTGTAAATGTCGGAGATTTGGAAAACAAAGGTTGGGAGTTTGAGATAGGTGGAGATATAGTCAGAGGCAAGGAATTTAATTATTCTTCTGTTATGCGTTTTTCCAATAATAGTTCCAAAATATTGTCTTTATGGGGTAGTAATAGCTATCAAGACCGTATGTCAATGCCGGCTCCGGGTAGTCCGGGTGATGCTGTGCGATTACGAGCCGGTTCTACTATCGGAAAATTTTTCTTGTATAGATTTGCCGGATTTGACGAAGATGGAAAATGGCTTCTATATGATAAAAACAATAATGTAATTCCTGCCAATAAGAAGAAGGTTGAGGATAAAGCGTATGTTGGTGATGCAATGCCTAAATTAATACTGTCATGGGATCATACCTTCAACTATAAAGAATGGGATTTGTCTATTTCTCTTCGCAGTTGGATTGATTTTGATGTATTCAACACCATAGATATGTATTACGGTCTGTCTAATGTGGAAGGTACAAATGTGCTGAAAGACGCATATCATAAATATGAACATATTAAGGGCGAGAAAGAGTTGTGCGATTATTGGCTCGAAGATGGAACTTTCCTCAAGATCGATGCTATTAATGTAGGTTACAATCTCAACCTAAAGAAATTCACAAAGTATCTTGACCGCGCTCGATTTTATCTTACTGTACGCGACGTAGCCACATTTACAAAATACGGAGGACTCAATCCAGAAGTAAATATCAATGGATTAGATCCGGGTTTCGAAATGTTCAATAGTATCTATCCTCAGACTCGTCGTTATACATTAGGTGTGCAACTTACTTTCTAAAAATATAAACATATTCGAATATGAAAAATAAATATATAAAATTATTGTTGATCGGTTTATTTCTTTCATTGGTAGGATGTAGTTTAGATGAGGTATATTATTCATCAGTTACACCGGAAAAGTTTTTTGAATCGCAACAAAGTGTTTTACAACGTTTAGATCGCCCATTTACACATACACGATGGTATATTGGAGATCAGGCTGACATTTGGCAAATGCAAGAATATGCCGCAGATGCTTTCTGTTTATCAACTAAAGGTCCTCACTGGTACAATGGTGGTGTTTTTCAGCGTATTCATCATCACGAGTGGACTCCTGACGATAATCAATTGTGGAATTGTTGGTATGGAGCTACTATGGGAGTGGCACTTGCTTTAGAGGCAAAGGAAGATCTTGATAAATATGTTAATTATGATGCTTTAGGTTTTCCCAAAGGGACAAAAGAAGCTCATCAGATGCAATTACAAACCTTGATAGCTTATTTTTATCTTCGGGGATTGGATTTCTTTGGCGGTATGCCTATTTATACTGCTACAGGAGGTGAAGATCAACCTCGCAGTACCGATGTACAAACATTTGAGCACATCGAAAAGTTACTAAAAGAAGCTATACCTGCTTTGCCTAAAAAGACAGAACTGGGTAAGAGTGAAGAAGGTGCTATTAATCAGGCTACAGCTGCAATAATGTTGGCTCAATTATATTTTAATGCCGAATCATATGTGAATAAAGCAATGTTTAGCGAATGCGAAAAAATATGTCAGGATATAGTTGATGGTGTTTATGGTGCATATAAGTTAGACGAAACTTGGAATGGTCCTCATTGCTTTACAAATGAGCGTTCTCCTGAAGTTATCTGGAACATACCATGCCAGAACCAGAAATTGACGGTTTACGGTTTCATGGTCAGTGATGGGCTGCATTATAATGCTTCTAAATACTTCGATTTAGATTTTGGAGCCAACAATGGTTTTCACTTACAACCTTCGTTGAAACCTACAGGTGGCATGTATACAGAATTTAAGCTAGGAAAACCTTTTTCTAAATTCGCTGATCAAGACCTGAGGAAGAAACCGTATTTATATTTGGGTAATGAGAAATATGAAGGAATGTTTTGTTTCGGAGATCAAATTAATCCAAAAACAAAACAAGAGTGTCTGGGGAGTCAAGAATACAATGGAAAGCTAATTACTTTTGTCGATCAAGTTGCTCGTTTTTCAGAAGTGGGTACTGGTAAAAAATATTCTTCTATTGATCAATTGCCATCTACAATAGCAGATGGAGAGGAAAACTCAGGAGTTAGATTTGTTAAATATCCATTACCTAATATGGGAGAACGGAATCTCCGGAATAATCCGGATCTGCCTATCTATCGCCTTGCTGAGGTATATTATATTTTAGCTGAGTGCAAGCTGAGAGCAGGTAATACTAGCGATGCAGCAAAACTTATTAATGAGGTGCGTAAACGAAACTTTGAAGATGGGATTGACCCTAATCCTGTTACAGCTAATAATTTGGATAAATATCGTATGTTGGATGAATGGCTTATCGAATTTTTGGGTGAGCAGCGCAGACGTACTGATCTTATTCGTTGGAATGCTTTTGTTACTGAAGATTGGTGGGATCATAAGGCTACAAATGATAAAAATTATAATCGTTATCCGGTTCCATCAAAAGCCATGTCAAGTAGTAATTTATTAATTCAGAATCCGGGCTATTGATGAGTTTATAGGTTTTGAGGTGAATTGTGTGTTTTTCGGACTTAGATAATAAAATATCTAAGTCCGATTTTTTTAGAAAGAGTTAGTTTAGTTGTAACTAAAAGAGATATTAGTAGGTAAAACTGATGATTTCTTAGTTAGAACGGTTTTATATTTAATGCCATCGTTAGACATTCTAAATAAGATTTCTTATGTGAAAGCATACTATTGTTTTTTTTATTCAAAAAATAAATACTTGATAACCAATGATATTAAATTTTATTGTGAAAAAACTTCTGAAAACTGTTGCAGGATTGAAATCCTTGTCATATCTTTGCATCGCATTTGGGAGAGAATGCTGCTAGTAAGAATAGCGAAAATAAAAATGGTGTGGTAGTTCAGCTGGTTAGAATACCTGCCTGTCACGCAGGGGGTCGCGGGTTCGAGTCCCG
>DHNQ01000001.1:0-2030 GCA_002409595.1 Dysgonomonas sp. UBA5412 | reverse complement strand
GGTGTGGTAGTTCAGCTGGTTAGAATACCTGCCTGTCACGCAGGGGGTCGCGGGTTCGAGTCCCGTCCATACCGCTCAAAACTAATTCAGTTTTATGTAAACCTCGGGAAATCAAACTTTTCCGGGGTTTTTCTTTTTTATGCAATAGCCATTTGGAGTAGAATATTGCATTTAAAACATGGAACAGGAGGTGGAGCAAATTACATCATTAGAAAGTCCACCAAAAGTCCACCTCGAAGATTTTTATTCGTTGATTATCACAATATTGCGTAGCATTTCAATTGTGCGGAGTTATTAACTTTGCAAATAAAAAAAGCTATGGACTTAAAATTATCCAACAACAGTTTAGACGTTTTGTTTTTCACTAAAAAAACAAAGTTATTAAAGAATGGGGAGGCTCCTATCTGTGCTCGTATTACCGTTAATTCTGAAAGATCAGAATTAATGATTAAAAGATCAGTTGCAGTAAATAAGTGGAATCAAAATAAAGAATGTGCAACAGGAACCGACACAACTTCTCGTGAGTTGAATTATTTCATTGAAATGTTTCGCAATAAAGTTTATCAGGTCTCTCGTCAATTAGAGTCCGAAAAACGTACAGTATCTGCTCGAACGATATCAGATATATTACTCGGACGTGAAGACCCTGAAAAACCTAAAACACTTATTGAGATTTTTACCGAACATAACAAAGATGTCCATTCACTAATAGGTGTGGATTTCGCCGAATGTACGGCTAAGAAATTCGATACTTCCTTATTACGTCTCAAAGAATATATTGCTTATCAATACAAGAAGAATGATATACCAATATCTAAAATAGATAACCAATTCGTGAAGCAGTATGACGTCTTTTTAAAAACGAATTGTAATTGCCATCATAATTCAGCTCTAAAACATTTAAAGAATTTAAAGAAAATTGTCCGTATTGCTTTAGCCAATGATTGGATAAGAAAAGATCCATTCTTTGGAATATCCTTTACAGAACAAGAGACGCATATTGAATTTTTGTCTAAAGAAGAACTTGCGATATTAGTCAATACAAAATTTAAAGTTCCACAGCACAATCAGGTTAGAGATATTTTCATTTTTTGCTGCTACACGGGATTAGCATTTGCTGATGTCAAAACATTAAAAACTAAACATATAACGACTGATAATGATGGTAGTCTTTGGATAAGAAAACCAAGACAAAAAACCGGAGTAATGTGCAACATTCCTTTATTAAGTTCGGCTATAAAGTTGATTGAACAGTATAAAGATCATCCTCTTTGCATAACAAAAGAAGTTGTTCTTCCTGTCTTTAGTAATATTTGTATGAATGATTATCTACGAGATATTGCCAAATTATGTAATATTACCAAACCTCTGACCTGCCACGTAGCCCGCCATACAGCGGCTACAACAGTGTTACTCGCTAATGGAGTTTCAATAGAAAATGTAGCCAAAATTCTTGGGCACAAGAATATTAAAATGACTCAGCGTTATGCTAAAGTATTGGATAGCTCTATTAAACGGGATATGAAAAATGTAGAAATGTCAATGGTTTTTTAGTAAATAAGAAGGAGCTATCCAATTTGTGGATAGCTCCTTCATACTACTTTATTTTGAGGCGTCTGATATTGATTTCAAATACTCAAGGGGGGAAATTAAATTGTGCAATATTTCTTTCTTATTAGTCAGTAACTCTATATGCTTCTTTATAATTTGCATCAAGCATTTTTTGTATGTCACTTTCTTTGTATGTTATTTTACCTCCAACCTGATAAAACGAAATACGACCATTATTGCGATACTCTAATAAAGTTCGACGGCTTATTTTCAATCTCTCTGCAACCTCTTTATCTGTAAGATATAATTCCCCATTCAAAATTAGTTTTCTTCTTTTTACAACTTGTTCCAATTGGTCTAACATACAATCAAGAGCCTTAAAGAATGTAGCAATCCGGGGATGCTTTTCAGTAACTAATCCATTTGTAAAATTTTGATTTTCTCCTTTCTTATCCATATATAATAATTGAAAAAGGGTC
>DHNQ01000023.1 GCA_002409595.1 Dysgonomonas sp. UBA5412 | reverse complement strand
ACCGCCAAATTTTCAGATAAAAAAAGGCGATCATATATAGATGTTTTTTTTGAAAGATTTGAGGTTATCATTCTTCTTAGATATTAAAAATATAAGAATTTTAAGGTTCTTAATAAATTCTTTTGAATGTGAAATATTCTAAAGACAGCAGCAATATTACACAACTAAAAGATTAGTAAGGGTATCCTATTCTACCAAAAATATATCTTAATTGACCATGATAGAATAAAATACCCTTTTTGTAACTATTTACCTAGTTCATTAGAAAAAGAATAAGGGTAGGCTGTTTTCTCTACACCTCTTGTTTTATTTGGTGTGGCTGACATTTTATAATTGATATTTGCACCTTTCATCAATACATCGTGAGTCAGATAATTCTTATTTTGACTCTTGCCATTAACAGTCATATTGTTGATATATCTGTTTTGTTTATTTATATTATCGGCTTTTATTGTGATCTTTTTGCCATTCTCCAGATTTACAACAACAGATTTAAATAATGGTGATCCAATGACATATTCATCTGTACCCGGACATACAGGATAGAAACCCAATGCTGAGAATACATACCATGCCGAAGTTTGCCCATTATCTTCATCTCCACAATAACCATCAGGATTTGGGTTGTATAATTTGTCCATGATCTCCCTTACCCAATACTGAGCTTTCCAAGGCTCTCCTGAATAATTGTATAGATATACCATATGCTGAATCGGTTGATTACCATGAGCATATTGTCCCATATTCATGACCTGCATTTCGCGCATTTCATGTATGATTCCTCTACTCTTCAAGCCTTTGTTGCTCGGTACTATAAAAACAGAGTCCATCATCGTATTGAATCCTTTTTTACCACCCATTAGATTAATAAGACCTTCGGGATCGTGGAATACACAAAAACTCCAATGCCAACTGTTTCCTTCACAGAAAGCTCCGCTCCAGTCTTCAGCTACAAAGTTTTTGTCAAATTCTCCATTTTGGCTACGTCCGGTCATAAGCTTGAATTTAGGATTGTAAAGATTCTTATAATTCATAGCTCGTTCTTTATAAATATTTATTTCACTATCAGGCTTATTTAGAGTTTTACCCAACTTGTAGATAGTCCAGTCGTTATATGCATATTCCAAAGTACGTGCAGCATTCTGTCCGATGTTTACGTCATCAGGCACATATCCTAATTTATTATAATACTCGTATCCATTACGTCCCGAAGCTGGTACTTTTGGATGTACGTTATTTGCTCCATGTTTTAGGGCTTCCCATAGAGTCTCTATGTCATAGCCTCTCAGACCCTTTATATAGGCATCGGATACAACTGATGCCGAGTTGTTCCCTACCATAATATTTCTATGTCCCGGACTTGCCCATTCAGGTAAGAAACCACTTTCTTTGTACGCATTTACTAAACCGGCCTGCATTTTTTCGTTCATTGATGGATATACAAGATTGAGGAACGGGAAAAGGCAACGGAATGTGTCCCAGAAACCGGTATCTGTAAACATATATCCCGGCAGAACTTTTCCATTGTAAGGGCTGTAATGCACTATCTCTCCTTTTGCATCTATTTCATAGAAACTGCGAGGGAAAAGTACCGAACGATAAAAGCATGAGTAGAAGGTACGTAGGTTGTCGATATTATCGTCTTGTACCTCTATTTTACCTAAAACCTCATTCCATACATTGCGTCCTTTGGCTGTTACCTGATCGAATGTGTCTGTACCTAATTCTTTCAGGTTAAGCTCAGCTTGTTCGGGGCTGATGAATGAAGAAGCTACGCGTGCATGTACTATCTCATCTCTCTTTGTAGAAAATCCGATTATAGCACCTGCATGGTTTTCTTTTGCTTCCAATTCATTTTTGCGAATCTCATCATCGCCCACAGTAGCTTGATATGTAAAAGACTTGTCGAAAACGATAACAAAATAATTTTTGAAATTATCCGGTACACCTCCACTATTGCGGGTTGTGTAACCTATTATTTTATTTTCTTCGGGTATAACCTTTACATAAGAGCCTTTATCGAAAGCGTCTACAACAACATAAGATTTATCGTTTTCGGGAAATGTGAAACGAAACATTGCCGCTCTGTCAGTAGGAGTTATTTCTGTTGTTATATCAGAGTCTGCAAGATATACTTTATAGTAATACGGCTTTGCAATCTCTGATTTATGAGAAAACCAACTAGCACGTTTATCTTGATCAAAGACCGGTTTGTCTACTATCGGCATCAACGAGAATTGTCCATAGTCATTCATCCAAGGACTTGGTTGGTGTGTTTGTTTAAAGCCTTTTATTTTGTCGGCAGTATAAACGTATGTCCATCCATCGCCCATATTACCGGTTTGAGGAACCCAAAAATTCATACCCCATGGACGGGCAATAGCCGGATAAGTATTTCCGGTTGAGAGTTCAAACTTTGATAGAGTCCCTGTTAAAATACTAACATAATCTACAGGCTGTGTTTTTTCTTGAGCAGTCAACCCTGAGGCAAAAAAAGCTGAGAAAAGCACAACTGAGGTTTTTTTGATAATGTTTTTAAGAATCATTGTTTATATATTTAATTTACTAAAACTTCAATTATTCAGTCATACTGAATGATGGAGGAATGGCATTGTCGTCCGCAGCCCATTTCTTGTTCGGATGTTTACCCATCACAAGTTCCAATTTTCCACCTTGCATCAATTCATCGTGCGAGAACCATGACTTGTTCCATTCTTGTCCGTTTAATTTTGCCGACTGTATGAATTTATTTTCAGGAGAATAATTGATTGCTATTACTTCGAAGAATTTTCCGTTTCCTAAATTTAGTTTTGCATTTTTGAAAGCCGGAGTTCCTATTACATACATTGGCAAACCCGGAGTAACGGGATAGAATCCTATTTGAGAAAATACCACAAATGCAGTCAGGCCACCTCCGTCTTCATCGCCCGGAATACCCATTAGGTCGTTTCTGAACCATTGTTTCAATAGGTTGTGTACACGTTTTTGTGTGCGCCAAGGTTGTCCTGCATAATTGTATAGATACGGAACGTGCATTGATGGCTCGTTACCCATCGAGAATTGTCCTACATTTCCACTATGGTCGGCATATATATGGTAGAAGTCAGGTTTTCCTTTGCCTAAAGGAGTGCTGTACATATCTTCCAGATCATTAACAAATGCTTCTTTTCCTCCAAGCATCTTTACTAGGTCTGCTATATTGTGCGGAACATCCCAGCGATATACATAACCATTGTTTTCGTCATAAGCATCACGTCCTCCAATTCCCGGAGGGAAGCGGTAGTCTAAGTCTTCCATAAATTTACCGGAAACGTCTTTCGGATGGAAGAATCCTGTTTCCGGATTGAATACTTTATGATAATTCAAGCTGCGTTGAGAGAAATAGTTCGCCTCTTTATCCTTGCCTAATTGTTTGGCTATAATAGATAGACACCATTCGTCATAGACAGTTCCCAGTGTAACGGCAATCGGTTGACGTCTTTCCCATCCATGTACCTCAGGCGCAGTTTCTTTTTTTCCTTTAGCTAAAGATGGAAAATAACCATGTTCTTTATAAAACTGATCTAACACTCCTGCCGGTTTAGCCGACCACGGGGCTAGAGTTTTTTCTGTGATTGCAGCTTTAGATGCATTATAAGCTTCTTCTAGGTTAAAACCTCTAAGTCCTTTTATATATGCATCGGCAACCATTGCAACGGCATGATTGGAATTCATCCGACGACTGTCTCCGGTTACCTCAGGGAAATTAGGCATCCAAGGTTTTTCCATCTGTTGAGTCATTATGATATATGAATTAATCATATCGTTTTCCATTTCCGGTTCAATGATGATTCGTAGCGGGTGCGTAGCTCTATAAGTATCCCAAATCCAATCGTCTGTGTAGAACGGACGTCCTGCATCGCTATGAACTTTGTGGTCGTATGCACTAAAGTATTTTCCATCTTCGGATATACATATCATTCGTTCGTATGTGCGATATAGTGAAGTATAAAAGACTGTCTTTGCATTTTCGTCAGATCCTGTTACCAAGATTTTACCTAATGTAGAATTCCATATATCGCGACCTTTTTGGGCTACTTGTTCAAGGTTATAGTCTTTGATTTCTCTTTCCAGATTTTTCTTGGCTTGCTCTGTGCTAATAAATGAAATTCCATAACGAGCTTTGATGCGTTTCGTATTCTCAGGATATTTCACTACCAGATAAGCGTCTTTTCCATCTGTGCGTTTATTCTTTGCATCTATCTCATTTCCTTTATGAGTTCCGCTTTCAATGGGTTGTATGTCAGTTTCGAAGTAAATATATACTTTTGTATCATTACTAAGATTCTGAAAACCACTGATACTATTCTTCTCCACAAATATTTCTCCATCTCTGGTATTGAAGATCAAATAAGTGGGTTTGTTGCTTTCAGCAAAATCAATATAATATATTCCCGATTGATGAGACGGAGCATATTCTGCATGGATATTGTAGTCGTCCAGATCCACACTGTAATAATATGGTTTTATAACCTCATTGTCATATCCGAAATCTATGGCGTTTTTTGCCTTATTCAGTTCTCCCTGATATGGACTAAGGTTAAAAGCAGAGCTACCTCTATGGCTTGTAACTATAAGAGGTAGTCCTGCAATTGTATTACCTGTATAGTTTTCACGCTCGGGATAGACCCGAAGCATACTATTGGGTAAATGTACAGTCGGATATGTGGGCACCAATAAATGGCTAATATTACCTATGTAAGGATTGACGTAATCGACGGGTTCTTTAAAGGCTTGTGCATTTGTGTAAATGGCAGATAAAGCCAATGCTAAAAAAATGATTAGTTTTTTTTTCATTTGTTTATACAGGTATTTAGTTTAAAGTATATTTATTTCATCTCAAGAAGCTAAGGTTGTAGCTTCTGATAATTGCTATACAAACTTAATATTCTTAAATTAAAGGAGGTATTAATGAAAATTAATTGTCGCAGATGTAAACTGTTTTGTCTTATTTGTATACAAGGTATACTCGTGAGAATGTGTTTATATACAGCTTGTTCTGTCTTGGTGTGTCGATAGTATAATGATTTGGTGTTTAAGGATACCTCGCAGTGATGAGGAATCGTGTCTTCTTTTGCGTCACGGATTTGTATCTTCCTCCGATATACGATGAAGAGCAGAAAGCAAAAAAGGCTAAACCATATAGTTTAGCCCTCTTCGTTTATTTATGATTATCCGATTTGACAACCCGGATCAACTTCTTTGGATGGCTGTATCAACGAAAGATTTCCGTCGGCATCTTCTACTGATAATATCATTCCTTGAGACTCTATGCCTCTTAATTTTCGAGGTTCGAGATTTGCTATAAAGCAGACTTGTTTGCCCACAAGATCTTCCGGTTTGTACCATGCTGCAATTCCCGAAATGATAGTACGCTTATCCATACCGTCATCGATGAGGAATTGGAGAAGTTTGTCTGCCTTAGGTACTTTTATACATTCCAAAACTTTACCTACACGCAGATCCAGCTTTACAAAGTCGTCAAACGTAACGTTTGCTTTTTGTGGTGCTACTTTAATTTCAACTTGCTGCAAGTTAGCCTTTTTTGTATCCAACAGTTTTTGTATCTGTTTCTCTATTGTTTCGTCTTCTATTTTTGCGAAAAGTAGTTCAGAAGGATTAAGCTGATGCCCGGCAGGCAGTAAATCTATTCTGCCCAACTGATCCCAGCTCAGATTGTCTTTGTTGATGAATTGACGTATCTTTTTTACACTGAACGGTAGAAACGGTTCGAATGCTATTGCCAGATTTGCAGTTATTTGCAGAGATATATTCATAATAGTCTCTACGCGTGCCATATCTGTTTTAGCCACTTTCCAAGGTTCGGTATCAGCCAGATATTTATTCCCGATACGAGCCAGATTCATCGCTTCCTTGAGCGCATCGCGGAAACGGAATGTTTCGAGATATGATTCCACTACTTCTTTTACATCTGCAAACTCTTTTAGAGTTTCTTTATCGTAGTCGGTCAATTCATTCAGTTGAGGAACTTTATTGTCAAAATATTTTTGAGTAAGTACCAGTGCTCTATTGATAAAGTTGCCTAAAATGGCTACAAGTTCATTGTTATTGCGAGCCTGAAAGTCTTTCCACGTAAAATCGTTGTCTTTCGTTTCCGGAGCATTTGCCGTAAGCACATAACGGAGTATATCTTGTTGTCCCGGAAAATCTTCAAGATATTCGTGCAACCAAACAGCCCAATTGCGAGAAGTGGATATCTTGTCTCCTTCCAGATTCAGAAATTCGTTTGCCGGTACATTATCAGGTAAGATGAATGAGCCTTCAGCTTTCAGCATCGAAGGAAATACAATGCAATGGAATACAATGTTGTCTTTACCTATAAAATGAATTAGTCGTGTATCTTCCGATTTCCACCATTTTTCCCAACTGTCGGGCAATAGTTCTATTGTGTTGGATATATATCCGATAGGAGCATCAAACCACACATACAATACTTTACCTTTAGCATCGGGTAGGGGAATGGGTACACCCCAATCCAAATCGCGACTTACGGCACGTGGATGTAAGCCCATGTCAAGCCATGATTTGCATTGTCCGTAAACATTTGATTTCCATTCTTTGTGGTCGTCCAATATCCATTGACGAAGCCATTCTTCATGTTTGTCCAAAGGCAAATACCAATGTTTGGTTTCACGCATAACAGGTGTTGCTCCCGATATTGTAGAACGAGGATTTTTTAGGTCAGTTGGGCTGAGGGATGTCCCGCACGATTCACATTGGTCACCATAAGCATTCGGATTTCCACAATGTGGACATTCTCCCATTATATAGCGGTCGGCAAGAAACATCTGTGCCTCTTCGTCGTAGTATTGCTCACTTGTTTTTTCTTCGAACTCGCCTTTTTCGTACAGTTTCAAAAAAAAGTCCGAAGCTGTCTTTTTATGAGTTTCCGAGCTGGTGCGAGAATAGATGTCGAATGATATTCCAAATTCTTCAAAAGACTTTTTGATTATTTTGTGATATTTGTCCACAATATTCTGAGGTGTTACTCCCTCTTTCTTGGCACGTATTGTGATGGGAACACCATGTTCATCAGAACCTCCTATATGCAGCACCTCCTGCCCTTTGAGTCGCAGATAACGCACATAAATATCGGCAGGTATATACACTCCTGCTAAATGTCCGATATGGACGGGCCCATTTGCATAGGGTAGGGCTGACGTAACAAGGGTTCTGTTGAATTTTTTAGTCATATATGTATGTCGTTTATATTTTTCGCTAGAGTATCAGGCTGCAAAGATAGAAACTAAACACTAAAAAATGGAAAAAATAAACGATATCTAAATAAGATACATTCTATTTTCTAGAAATTCCATTATTCTTAATGTTTTCCTATTTATGTCTTTTTTTCAAAAAGGTGACAAAGGTTACAGATTTTACCTGTTTTAGAAACGTCACTTTACAAATTATTATCTTTGAAATATTCTATGACTTCATTTGTCGCTTGTATTACATTTCTCTCTATCAGTCGAGTTAATATCTTCGGTTCTTTA
Source organism: Dysgonomonas sp. UBA5412 (assembly GCA_002409595.1). Taxonomy (GTDB): domain Bacteria; phylum Bacteroidota; class Bacteroidia; order Bacteroidales; family Dysgonomonadaceae; genus Dysgonomonas. Next base: position 24,194 of record DHNQ01000023.1, on the reverse strand, counting down.
AAATCGGGTTTTTCAACCAATATGATTTCCATAACTGCATATTGGGGTATAGATTCTATTCTTTCATTCCATTTAGTTGCTTTAAGTATATCCCAATATGTATCTTTTACAATTGCATCTCTTCCCATTAGCCAGAGTTCAAATCTGAGATCTTTGTGATTGAGTACAATGCCGAAACGTAATTTTCGATCTTGAAGGTATTTGTCTGAAAAAGGAAAATAACTAAAATCCAAATATCCCGGTGAAATATTTCCAAAAGAGAATCTATCAGAATAGTTTTTCTGCATATGAGATTTTACACTCATTAGATATTTAAGAAGTCCTTTATATGCCTTTTGGATATCTTCGTTTTCTAATAGTGCTTTGTAGGGATATATGAGATCGTTTAAGCTTTTCATTATTACTTTCCTTTTTTATATATATAAACTTATAGATAATTTCATAATCCCACAAACATTTACAATGTAATAGATGTTATTAATCAGAATTACTATAATTCATTTAAACCTTGAACTGATTTTTTTATCTAATTATTATATCAGTTAATCTGTGAAACAATTTTGAGTATTAATTTAAAATATATAAAAATGAAACATTTAACAAAAACTTTACTGGCATTCCTATCCTTGTCATTGTTGATTTCATGTACTACATCTTCATCTTTGGCTCAGAATAATACTCCGAAAAAAGATAGTTCCGAAGATATACTTGCTCCATTTCCGAGAGCAGAAGAAGGAATGGTAAGACATGTGATAGAGTTGGAAAAGAAAGCAGACGAATCTTTATATAAAGTTGAGATTATTCCCGGAAAAGTAATGAGTGTCGATTGTAATATTCATCGTCTTATGGGATCTCTTACCGAGCAAGACTTACAAGGTTGGGGATATACATATTACGAATTTAAGTCTGACGGGCAGACTACATCTACAATGATGGCTTGTAACAAACCTAAAGAAGACAAATTTGTAAGTGGTGAAACACTGACCGTGCGTTATAATAGCAAACTGCCCATTGTAATATATGCTCCACTAGGCTTTGATGTAAAGTATAGAATCTGGACTGCCAATGAAGAAAAAAACTCTGTCGAAAAGTAAGTTCTCTTCTGATATAGTTATATAATGTGTATATATTTGTCAACCCGTATCGAAAGCCGATGCGGGTTGATTGTTTTAATCTTTCAAATAACATTTTTACATCATACCCCATAGTTTTGCTGTAAAGAGTAGCCTTATGAAGATAAGATTCTTAAAATATTTATAACTTTGTGTCGAAAATAAATAAACAGATATATGTTGACGCTGAAAACAATTAGTGAAGATCCCGAATTGGTGATTGCGAAATTAGCTAAAAAACATTTCGATGGTAAAGAAATAATAGCAAAGGTTTTAGAGATAGATCAAACCCGAAAGAAAACCCAGACATTGCTTGATGCCAGCCTGTCGGAATCCAATACTTTGTCCAAACATATCGGACAATTGATGAAAGAGGGTAAAAAGACAGAAGCAGAAGCCGCTAAAAATAGGGTTGCCGAATTAAAGTCGGGAAATAAACTTCTTGAAGACACCTTGCGTCAAGCGGAACAAGATTTGCAAGACCTGATGGTGCTGATCCCTAATCTTCCGTCAGATGAAGTTCCTGAGGGGCGCGTGGCAGAAGACAATGTAGTGGAAAAGACCGGAGGTGTAGTTCCCGATCTGGGTGAACATGCTTTACCGCATTGGGACTTGGCAAAAAAATATGATTTGATCGACTTCGAGTTAGGCGTTAAAATCTCAGGAGCAGGATTTCCTGTTTATAAAGGAAAAGGTGCTCGTTTGCAGCGTGCTTTGATTAATTTCTTTTTAGATAGGGCAAGAGATGCCGGCTATCTGGAAGTGCAACCTCCTTACGTTGTTAATGCAGCCTCCGGATATGGAACCGGTCAATTGCCTGACAAAGAGGGGCAAATGTATCATGCAACTGCCGACGACTTATATCTGATTCCTACAGCCGAAGTTCCCGTAACTAATATATACAGAGATGTTATTCTTGACGAAAAAGATCTGCCGATAAAGAATACAGCTTATTCAGCATGTTTTCGTCGCGAGGCAGGTTCTTATGGAAAAGACGTGAGAGGATTGAACAGGCTTCATCAGTTCGATAAAGTGGAAATTGTCCGTATAGATAAGCCTGAGCACTCATACGACTCTTTGAAAGAAATGGTAGCCTATGTAGAGACATTGGTGCATGATTTAGAGTTGCCTTGGCGTATTCTTCGCCTATGTGGAGGTGATATAAGTTTCACTTCGGCTCTTACCTTCGATTTCGAAGTTTATTCAGCAGCTCAGCAACGTTGGCTGGAAGTCAGTTCCGTATCCAATTTCGAAAGCTATCAAGCCAATAGGTTGAAATGTCGTTATCGTGATGCAGACAAGAAGATACAGCTAGTACATACACTCAATGGTAGTGCATTGGCATTGCCTCGTATTGTAGCAGCATTACTCGAAAATAACCAGACCGAGGATGGTATACGAATTCCAAAAATTCTAGTGCCATACACTGGTTTTGAATATATTAATTAAAGTAAAAAATAAACTATTTTTTCGGAAACACTGTTATTCTAAATATAATATATTATTTTTGTGTTAATTGTTAAAACTAAGATAATCGACAAGTTATGGATAAAAAATTAATCGGAATCGGGTTAGGTGCAGCCCTTATTATAGGATTCGGTTCTTGTAAGCCTAAGCAAAGTGCTTACAAATCAGTATATGAAGCTGCTAAAGAAAGAGAAATGGATGGTAATACAACTGCGGTTTCTAAACCGGCAGAAGTTGCCCCTAGTTACTCGGCTCCTACTGCTGCTACTTCGGCAACAGAATCGGTGAGAAAAGAAAAAGTAACTCCTGTCTACGAAAGCGACATGTCTGAGCTTAAGGCTTACAGCGTAGTTATTGCAGCTATGGCTACTAAACCCGGAGCAGATTTGCTGAAAGAACGTTTTGGAAAAGACGGATACAATGTTATTTTGGCGCGTAACGAACAAGGTATGTATCGTGTCATTATAGCTAGTTACGACTCTAAAGAACAAGCTGTGGCTAAAAAGAGTGAAATTCTTTCCAGATACTCTGAGATGGGCGATCTAAGCACTTTGAAAAGTAAGTATGGTATTCCTTTCAATGACTGGTGGATACTACAGAGAGAATATTAATTAAAGATTTCTATGATATAGAGAGGAGAGTTATAAGAACTCTCCTTTTTTATTTATTCAGACAAATCAAAAAACGGTTTGTAAATGTACATTGTACTTATCTGTTTTATGATTAAAGTTTTATAAGTTTCTTCTTATAATACAGTTGTTTATTCTTGTTTTTTTTCTAATTTTGTATACTTATAGAGAAGCGTATGATTTTTATTCGCAAACACATTATTTTATGAAGATATTTTACACAACTTTACTGATTACTATTTCTATTTTTGCATCGCAGTCTGGGTATTCTCAGAATAATGATTATAAAAAGTTTTATAATTCGATAAATGGGGCTCATTTTAGCGCAGAGATGGAAAGGTTTGGATACACTGAAGAAACTGGTGTTGATTCGGAGACTGTTAGTCCCGAACAAATAGAGTCTTTAATAAACAATATGTCCGGGGTAATAGATGTTTCGGTAGGAGGCAAATCCTTAATGAAACCTGTTTCAACAACCGGTATTGCATCTGCTCCATCAACATTTAAAGGGCTGTTTGGTTGTCCTACTACGGCAGTTAGAGCCTCAGCTGTAGGGCGTCCTTATTTAGATCCTAAAATTGCAGGTGTAAAGATGGTAAAAAACACTACTAGTGCCAATTTGAAGAAAGAACAGGCTGCGGCTATAGCTGCAACAAATACTAGTAAAACTAATAACAGAACAGCTTCTTCTTCGGTTTCGACCAACGATGGTCCAAAAACTAAAACTAGTTCTAATGTTATTTATGCAAATAATACAGAAAGAACAGCCTCTTCTGCGGCAGCTTCAGCTGGGAATGAAGACTGGAAATTGTTCAAATACGGAGATATTTCGCTGTTAAATAGTAGTGATCAGGCTTTCTTGAAAAGATATTCAATTGTATTGGGTACGTTTAAAAGCCGTAACAATGCAGACTTCATCAGAAGAACATTTAACAGTATGGGTGAACGCTCGATTGTAGTAAGAAATGCAGAAGGAAATTATTATGCCCTGCTAGGTAGCTTTGATACAGAACCGGAAGCTGTTCAAGCATTGGATAATGTAACTAAAAAATATACAGAGGGTATATCTCGGACAAGAAGAGTGAGCCGATTTGGAATTCCTCTCGACGATATGTGGATTCTGAGAATAAACAAATAAAAAGAAGATTTCTATAATAAGATGAATGTAAAGTTCTTGGGTACAGGAACATCAACAGGAGTTCCCGAAATAGGATGCAAATGTGAGGTTTGTACTTCAATAAATACAAAAGACAGACGCTTGAGAGCGTCTGTTTTGCTAAATATAAATGGCAAGAGGCTCTTGATTGATTGTGGACCTGATTTTAGGCAACAGATCATTAATGAGCCTTTTCTTCCGTTAGATGGAGTTTTGCTTACTCATGAGCATTACGATCATGTCGGGGGCATTGACGATCTTCGTCCATTCTGTCGGTTTTCTGATATAGATATATATGCGAATGATATAACCTTGAATGCTTTGAGGGCGAGGATGCCTTATTCGTTTACTGAAAATAGATATCCGGGAGTTCCGGTACTGAATCTGCAAGAAGTGAAAGTGGGCGAAAACTTTATGGTACGAGATATAGAAATCACTCCGATAAGGGTAATACATTATAAACTTCCTATATTGGGATACCGTATCGGTAACTTTGCCTATATTACAGATGCTAAATATATTCCTGATGAGGAATATGATAAATTGAAGAATCTTGACGCATTGATTATTAATGCGCTGAGGTTGAAAGAGCATTTGTCGCATTTTACATTATCAGAAGCTTTGGAAGTGGTGAAGAATATAGCTCCAAAACGAGCTTATTTAATCCATATGTCACATCAGATCGGATTGCATAATGAAGTACAGAAAACTTTGCCTGAGAATGTGTTTTTATCTTACGACGGATTAGAGATAGAGGTTTAATCAAAACCTCTATTCGTATTTATGTGTTTATTCCTTTTTCTTTTGTACTGACCATCCAAATCTTCCGATCTTTTCTCCTAATCCGTAATACTGTCCGTGTGAATAGGCTATTGGCTTGGATTCTTCTAAACTAAATTTTCCCGTTTCCGGATTTATATACTTATCATCAGCCTTTACGTTTACTACATCTGCAATAAACATATCATGTGAGCCTAGTCGGAGTATTTCTTTCACCCGACATTCTATATTTAGCGGCGATTCTTCAATTATAGGCGCACATACAACAGATGCCTTTGCAGGAGTAAGGTTCATTTCCTCAAACTTATTGAAGTCTTTTCCCGATTTTACACCACACCAATCCGTAGCATAAGCGAGGTCTTGAGTTGTGATATTAATTACAAACTCCATATTTCGTTTTATGATATCGTAGGAATGCCTTTCGGGACGTAGCGATATGTAGCACATCGGGGGATTGGTACAGATAGTTCCCAACCAACTCAGTGTGATTATATTGTATTCCTCCGGAGTGTTCCCACAGCTTATCATTGCCGCGGGAAGAGGATATATGAGTGTGCCGGGTTTCCAGTCTTGCTTCATTTCAGAATAATCTCGTCTTTTTGTATTTTTATATTGCAATAGTGGCATTGCAGTACAATGTTTTCTTTGTCGATCACATCAAAGTGGGTACACATAGGCTCATTGTTTGTAATGCACTTCGGATTGTTACATTTTACTATTCCGTCAATAGTGTGAGGCAGCTTAACTTGTTTCTTTTCTACTACTGAGTAGTCTTTTATGATATTTAGAACTACATTAGGGGCAATCAGAGCAATTTTGTTGATAACATCTTCTTCAAAAAACTTATCGGCAATTTTGATGATTCCTTTATTTTTCATCTTTTTGCTCTCCAGATTATTACCTATTGTAATAGGATTCTTTAAGCTTTCCAACGCTAATAATGAAACAACTTTAAATACAACATTAGATGGTATATGATCTATTGCAGTTCCGTTGCATAGAGCGGCAACTTGTAACTCTTTTCTTTGCTCTTTCATTTTTATCGAGATTGATTTAATGTATATTTATATTCAAAGCATCGCAGATAACGGCTTCGCGTGTGAATACTCCATTTTTGGCTTGTTCGAAATAATAGGCTTTAGGGCTGTCATCCACATCTTGTTGTATTTCATTTACACGAGGTAGGGGATGCAATATCCTAAGATTGTCTTTTGTGTCTTCTATCATATCTCTTTTCAAGATATAGACGTTTTTCACCTTCTCGTATTCCATAAGGTCTGTAAAACGTTCTCTTTGCACTCTGGTCATATAGAGTATATCTGCACTGTTAATTACCTCAGGCGAGAAGTCGGTATCTTCTGTGTATTTGATGTTATGATCGTCACAAAAGCTTTTGTATGTATCCGGCAATCTAAGCTCTTCAGGTGCAACAAAATTGAATGTAGGATTAAAGTGCGACATTCCTATAATAAGAGAATGTACTGTTCTTCCATATTTTAAATCACCTACAATGGTAATGGTCAGGTCTTCTAATTTTCCCTGAGTTTTAAATATAGAGTACATGTCGAGCATTGTCTGTGTAGGGTGCTGATTGGCGCCGTCTCCGGCATTGATAATGGGTACTGACGATATCTCTGATGCGTAGCGTGCTGCGCCCTCTAGGTGGTGGCGCATAATGATAATATCGGCATAATTGTTAACCATTGCAATGGTATCTTTCAGCGTTTCGCCTTTTGATGAGCTTGTTGTGGCTGCATCTGTAAAACCGATAATGCGTCCACCCAATCGGTTGATAGCTGTTTCGAAACTAAGGCGAGTACGGGTTGATGGTTCAAAAAATAATGTAGCACATACTTTTCCCTCCAAGAGCCTTCTGTTGGGCATCTCGTCAAATTTTTTTGTCAGGTTCAGGATTCTCAGAATATCTTCCTTCGAATAGTCTGTAATAGATACTAAGCTTTTGTTACTCATATTCTCTTTGTTTATAAAGAATAATTTATAGTCGAATATTTATGTTAAAAAAATCCTCGAAAAAGAAAACTTCTTCGAGGATAAATATATCTAGATTTTAAAAAAAATGACGAATGTTAAAAAGATTATCTTCAGGTATAAAATACGGTTTTCGTGTATTTATTTGTTTCATCACAATCTTTAATTTATTACAAGTCAAAGATAAATACTTTTTTTTAGATAGCATTACTCTTTATTTAAAACTTAGAGAAGATTTTCTTCTATTTATTCTCTCAGTTTTACCACCATGCTGTTTTTTCTCTTTTAATGTGCTCTTCCGATATCGAATCTATGATAGAGATATATTCTTTCTTTGTGCGGAAGCCATCTTCTAAAGTCTTTCCTCGGGCTTCTATTGTTTTTGCATTTTGCAATTTGCTAGCAGGTGCGACTATAGCCGGCGATATATCTTTGGTTCGGGGTAATTTACCATACGAGTTGCCATCCTTTGTGAGATATATTGTTATGCCGTTTGTCTGATATTCAGAAGAGTCTGTTGGAGAATCTATCAACATCTGATCTTTTGCAGAAAAAGGCTTTATGAGTAAGTTTAATTTGTTATAGGGCTTGATCGAATCTTTAAATTCAACTATCCATTTATGGTATCTGTTAGCTCTGTTTATGGAAAGTATAAGCATAATTGAGATTGCTCCAAAGAACAATATTGTACCTAACTTGGGATAACTAGCTGCCTTCTTATAAAAGAAGGTGTCGAGAATGAAAAATGTCGTCCCGCAAATGATACCCGATGCAAACCTTACATCAGGTGCAGATAACAACCAATACAGGAAGCTAGCGAGTAAAGATATGTAAAGTATTAATTGTTGGTTGCTAAAGCTTTTGTGTGTATTTCTTTTTCGTAGAAAATTATAGCATAAAATAAATGGAGAAATTGCAATGATTGCATAGAATAGGGTTATAATAATGTTCTTGATCAGAAATAACTTAAAGGTTAGATAACCGGATCTTTCAAAAAAATAAAATGTGATACAGTCTTTAAAAATACCTTTGGCAAAACTACTGATCGCAATTTCCCGTTGTATTTTGGCTATACCTTCAGGTATTTTCCAATCGAAAGAAAAGAAATCCAATTCATATAATGGATATACAAGATACCCCGATATAATTACATTTCTTATAAGCCATAGTACAGTAATACAAAAAGCAGATGCTATGAGAAAATATATTGTCGGTTTTCGGTTATTTTTGATTGTGCAAAAAAGAATGTAGATCGAGATCAGACATAATGGGAAAACAGACATTTTGAATGTGCAAAGTGTTATTGGCAATAAAAAGGCAAAAAGGCTTTTTTTATCTAAAGTGTCTGGGTATAATGTAAATCTTGCAATAAAATAAAATGTACAGATATTAGGTATAATATCAGTAGATGAATCTGCTAAGAAGTCGATATTCAAAGAGAAGAAGAATAGAAAAATACAAAGCAGGATTAATCGACTGAATTGGAAGCCGGATTTTATGACCTCGTTCAATACCCATAATGTTACATAAATGAACAATGTTGATTGTAAGGCATATATAGGCTCTCCGAATAAGAAGCGAAAAGTGAAGATTGCAGATAAAAGGAGATAGTTTGAATTAAATCCGAAACGGTCTTCCAGATTTGCTAATCCCGGAATAATAGCATGCTCCTCATTCCATCGTATCTGTTGATAATGATAATAGAGCGCATCAGGCCATATTGTACAATATAGCATATACAACAATATGCTGCATAGTGCGAGTGTGATTAATATCTTCTGAGTTGTGGATATGCTTCGGATGGTCTCTTTTATTCTCTTCAACCTATATTTTATATGCGCCTTGTTGAGAATACAATATACAATACTGATGGCAAAAAAGAATAAGAGCGTGTATTGATTAGAAGGAAGCCACAATGAGGAAAAACTGAGAGGTATTAGTATAAAGCACATTCCCAACATAAATGTTTCGGGAACGTTATACCGCTCGTTTTTGTTACAAAGTTTGTTGTATAAGAATATAGACAAATCACCAATGGATAGTAATACGAAAGATATTACTATCCATGAAAATATGATTGCTAGCATATTGGGTGTATATTATTTTTCAGAAGCTGGTGAATTACATTTCTAAATTTACATCGTGTAATTCATGCCAAGGTAAACCTTGTTTATTCAATTGTTCCATGAATGGATCCGGATCAAATTCTTCTACATTAAATACACCCGGTTTGCGCCATATACCTTTCATAAACATGATGGCTCCGATAGTGGCTGGAACTCCCGTGGTGTAGCTTACACCTTGTGCGCCGGTTTCTTTGTATGCCGCTTCGTGTGAACAGTTATTATACACATAGTAAGTGCGTTCCTTGCCATCTTTTATCCCTTTGATACGGCAACCTATAGACGTTTCTCCAACATAGTTTTCGCCTAGTTCTCCCGGATCAGGAAGCACAGCTTTTAGGAATTGTATTGGAACTATCTCTACTCCATTATATATAATAGGGTCGATGCGTGCCATTCCGATATTCTGTATAACGCGAAGATGGGTAAGGTATTCCTGACCGAATGTCATCCAAAAACGGGCACGCTTAAGCGTAGGGAAATTTTTGACCAAAGATTCCAGTTCTTCGTGATAAATGACATACGATTCTTTTGGTCCTATATTCGGATAGTCTAATGCCTTATGTATGGCATGAGGTTCAGTTTCTATCCATTTTCCGTCTTCCCAATATTTCCCTTTTTGAGTAACCTCACGTATGTTTATTTCCGGATTAAAGTTTGTCGCAAAAGCTTTTCCATGATCGCCTGCATTACAATCTACTATGTCGAGGTAGTGCATTTCATCAAAGTAATGCTTTGCCGCATATGCTGTGAAGACACTGGTAACACCGGGGTCAAATCCACAACCCAATATGGCTGTCAGTCCTACTGCTTTAAATTTATCCTGATAAGCCCATTGCCAGCTATATTCATATTTAGCTTCTTCTTTAGGCTCATAGTTTGCTGTATCTAAATAGTTTACCCCACATGCCAGACATGCATCCATAATGGTTAGATCCTGATATGGTAAAGCTACATTTATAACTAGTTCAGGTTTGAAAGAATTGAAGAGTCTCTTTAGGTCTTCTACATCATCAGCATCAACTTTTGCTGTCTGTATTTTGTTTCCTCCAATTGCCTTAGCTATGGCATCACATTTTGATTTGGTGCGGCTAGCCAACATTATTTCTGTAAACACATCGGCGTTCTGAGCTACTTTGTGTGCTACAACAGTACCAACTCCGCCGGCTCCGATAATTAAAATTCTTCCCATTGTTATACTTCAATATTTATATTTTTATACAAAAATATCATTTTAAATGCAAATAGAGGCTTCTTTTGAATCTTTACTTTTTATTAATAGCTTCATTAAATTGTTTTAAAAAGTCCTCTTTATACTTCTTTATATTATTATTCAGTATATTAATGTATTCAGGCTTTGTTTTGAAACCATCTTTTATATCCTTACCTCTAAGCTCTATCGTCTGTATACCTTGTATCTTCGATCCGTTAAAAGGTTTGAAAGGAAGTCCTTCATCACACGCTACTGGTATTTTATCATAAGCATCAACTCGATCCTTTGGTATGTATATAGGTATGTTGTCCATCATATATATATCAAATTCTATTTCGGGCTTTAGAGTCCATGGCTTTCTCAAAATGCTCATTGTATTTTTAGCATTAAGACTTAAACTATAATTTATTGTATAATTTCTGTTTTTCCAAAAAGTGAATAAAACGAAAAATATAAGTAATGTTACGGTAGTAACTGATCTGATTTTCAAACCTATCTTTCCTTTTGATATGTTTAATCCTGCTATTACGATAAGGTAAGAACAACCCCATGTATAACAACCTATAAACCGAAAATCGGGAGCCGTTATTAATCCGAATCCAATACACAGTAAACTGATTGAATATATCCACCACGAAAATTCTTTAAGTTTTCTTTTGATAAAACATATCCATATAAGTATAAAAGGAGACAATATGGTAATAATAAGAGAAAGAAAATTTATTATTATATTCAATGTTTTGACTTTGTTCTTCGAGGAAAGATCTGTTGATAGCAAGTTTAATTCAGTATTAAAAATATGCTTTGCCCATACATTAATATATAAAGATTCCATTTCTGCTACCGCCTTGGGTACTTTCCAATCGAAAGAAAAAATATCTATTTGATATAGAGGATAGATAAGATAGCCTGATATAATAATATTGCGCACGATCCAAGGAGATAATGTTATGGCGGCTAATATTATAAAAAATACAATTGTTTTTTTTTCTTTTTTGATAATTAAGGAAATCAGCAATATCAGACTTATTAATGCAAATATAATGGTCGATAATTTGAACGTAATCAAGGTTACTGGCAAAAGATAAGCTAATAATTTGTTTTTCTTATACCATTCGGGAAACAAAGCTGTTTTACCCAAATAATAGAATATACATATAAAAGGGATAATATCTGTGCTAGAATCTATTAAAACCTGATGATTTGTAATGAATAATAATAATAAGAATGTTAAGAATATGATATACCTGATGTCATATTTAGACTTATATATATTGAGTAGCGTCCATAATATTATAACCATAAACAGTAAAGATTGGAGAGTCGTAATCCCGCTACCAACCACAAAACGAAAAGAAAAAAGAGCCGATAGTAAGAAATAATTAGAATTGAATCCAAAACGATCTTCTATATTGGCAAGTCCCGGTATTGCCCTGTATTCTTCTATATAGCGTATATTTTGATAATGATAATAAAAGGCATCAAAATGGCTTTCGACAAAGTTTGAATATATCAGCATCGAAAATATAATAATACATAATGATGCTACCTGTAGTTTTGTTAAAGAATGAAAGGTGTTTTTTAATTGATTAAAATGATTATAAAGCCTTTTAGGCTGTATAAACCAATATACGCAAGTAGCCGTTATTGAAAAGAATAAAATGTTATGATTTATCGGCATCCATATCGAAAGAATAGATAAGGGGATGATTGCGGTACAAATGCCTAGGATAAAAGTGTCAAGAAGTCCATATCTTTCAGATTGCCTGCAATAAGAATTATAAAATTGAATTAACATATCTCCCAAAGAGAATAATATAAAAAAGGCGATCGTCCACGAAACTATAATGATAAGCATTCCTGAAAATTATTTTTTATGATGCAATTAATTTAACTATTAATTGCATTGTAGTTAACTAAAGTTTAAAAATGATAAGTGTACTTATTTTTAATGTTTGCAAAAATACAATTAAAAATTATTATTATGTATATTTGTTACTACATATTTGAGGGTATTCCTGATGCTGTCTGATAATTGAAAAAATGTCAAATATTATTGGTTCTGTAAAAGTTTTATTAACTTTATCACATAACAAAAAGACGAGTAAAAGGCATCTCAAATAGATAGGGAGACTTGTTTTGCTAATAACACAAGAAATAACAGAAAATAAATAATAAATAGAAAGCTTATGTCACAAATTGTTGGGCATGTATCTCAAATAATCGGGCCCGTAGTGGATGTCTTTTTCGAGACAGATAATACTTCACTAGACTTACCGAGTATAAATGATGCCCTTGAAATTAAAAGACCGGACGGTCGCTCTTTGATTCTCGAAGTAAAACAACACATAGGCGAAGATACCGTACGCACCGTAGCTATGGATAGTACAGACGGACTTAGCCGCGGACTTGAGGTGATTCCATTGGGGTCGCCTATTAGAATGCCTATCGGTGATCAAGTAAAAGGACGCTTAATGAATGTTGTTGGAGATGCTATCGACGGTATGAGCACTTTAGACAAAGTAGATGGAAACCCTATTCACAGAGAGCCACCTAAGTTTGAAGAATTGCAGACTACAAGAGAAGTCCTCTTTACAGGAATCAAAGTTGTGGACTTGTTAGCACCTTATGCAAAAGGAGGTAAAGTCGGACTATTTGGAGGAGCCGGTGTTGGTAAGACTGTTTTGATTATGGAACTTATCAACAATATCGCTAAAAAGCATAACGGTTATTCAGTCTTTGCCGGAGTAGGAGAACGTACACGTGAAGGAAACGATTTACTTCGTGAAATGATCGAGTCGAAAGTAGTTCGCTATGGCGAAGAATTTGAAAAAAGTATGGAAGAAGGTCATTGGGATTTGTCGAAAGTAGATCCTAAAGAACTTGAGAAATCGCAAATTTCACTGGTCTTTGGGCAGATGAACGAACCTCCCGGAGCACGTGCTGATGTTGCATTGTCGGGGTTGACCGTAGCGGAATCTTTCCGTGATGCGAAAACTGATGGACCTAAAGATATATTATTATTTATCGACAATATATTTCGTTTTACCCAAGCCGGATCTGAGGTGTCTGCCCTCTTGGGGCGTATGCCGTCAGCCGTAGGTTATCAGCCTACCTTAGCTACTGAAATGGGCGCCATGCAAGAGCGAATCACATCTACCAAAAACGGATCTATCACATCTGTGCAAGCAGTGTATGTGCCCGCCGATGACTTGACCGACCCTGCTCCGGCAACTACTTTCTCTCACTTGGATGCTACTACCGTATTGGATCGTAAAATTACCGAAATGGGTATTTATCCGGCTGTCGACCCTCTTGGATCAAGCTCACGAAGTCTTGATGCAAATGTGGTAGGACAAGACCATTATGATACAGCTCAGCGAGTGAAAGAAATATTGCAGCGTAACAAAGAGCTTCAGGATATTATTGCCATCTTAGGAATGGAAGAACTGTCAGATAATGATAAACTGATTGTAAATCGGGCCAGACGTATCCAACGTTTCTTGTCACAGCCATTTAATGTAGCAGAGCAATTTACCGGAGTTCCCGGAGTTATTGTAGATATTCAAGATACCATTAAAGGCTTTAAGATGATATTAGACGGAGAAGTCGATTATTTACCGGAACAAGCTTTCCTTAATGTCGGAACAATTGAGGATGCAATAGAAAAAGGTAAAAAAATCATGGCTCAAGCAGAAGAATAAAATTTTAGAATATGAAAAAATCAGAACTCCAACTCAATATTATATCTGCGGAAAAGAAACTTTTTTCCGGAGCTGTAACCTCAGTTGTTATTCCCGGTATTTCAGGTAGCTTTGGCGTCTACCCCGATCATGCACCCTTAATTTCACCTCTGACAGAAGGTATTATTACCTATGTGGAAAATAAAACAGAACATACGCTGGAGGTACATGGAGGAATAGCAGAAGTTAATAATGGAGTTGTGACAATTTGTGTAGCTTAAAGAGAAAATGAATTTCAAAGCTAAGTTAATAATATCACTAATTGTATTTGGTGTGGTTGTGGGAGCCTTAGTTCAGGCATTTCTGAAATATCAGTTTCCGCAATATTATCCAAATTGGTATGAAGGAATTTTACTCTTTTTTCTACTATTAGAATCTTTTATTCTCCTCTATGTTGAGTCAGCCAGTCGTAAGGCGACTCAACGGCAAATGCTGAACACATATATGTTGACCAAAGTGGTTAAGATATTTGCAGCTCTCATTTTTGTAGGAGCATACAAGCTGGTAGTAAATGAAAGTATGAAAAGCTTTGTACTTATATTTATGATTTTTTATCTTTTGTTCTTAGCATTCGAATCATTCTTGTTCTTGCGTATAGAAAAGCATATAAAGAAAAAACAACAATAGTATGAAACACTATTTTAAATACATAATATTCACTTTTCTGTTTCTTACAGCAGTAGGAACACAAAATGTATCTGCTGCCGAAGAGCCACAAAGTGAGTTGAATGTAAAAGAATTAATACTCGAACATCTTGCTGACTCATACGAATGGCATATGGCTACCTTCGGTGATTTTCACCTTACCATACCATTGCCTGTCATCGTAAAGGGAGAAACAAGCGGGTGGAATATATTTATGTCTTCAAAATTTCATCACGGACACGATGCTTACGAAGGCTTTTACATTGCACAAGAAGGGGAGTATAAAGGAAAAATTGTGGAAAAGAATGCTTCAGGAGAAGAAGTGAGACCTTTGGACATCTCTCTGACCAAAAATGCGGTGAGTTTGATAATCAGCTGTACACTGTTAGTCATTATAGTGATGAGTGTAGCCGGTTGGTACAAAAAACAAGCAAAAAGTGGAGAGAAAAAAGCACCTAAAGGTTTTGTCGGATTCATGGAGATGTTTGTAATGAGTGTTGAAGATGATATAATAAAACCTTGTGTAGGTAAGAATTATAGGAAATTTTCGCCTTATTTGCTCACTGTTTTCTTTTTCATATTCCTAAATAATATTATGGGGCTGATTCCAATCTTCCCGGGAGGTGCAAACGTTACCGGTAATATTGCAATTACTCTGGTATTAGCTTTGTTCACATTCTTTACAGTCAACTTGTTTGGCTCAAAAGAATATTGGAAGGAAATATTTTGGCCCGAAGTACCTACTTGGCTAAAAGTACCAATCCCAATTATGCCTGCAATCGAGCTGGTAGGAGTATTTACAAAACCCTTTGCATTGATGATTCGTCTATTTGCCAATATCTTGGCAGGACACTCTATTGTGTTGGGATTAACATGTCTTATATTTGTAACTGTTAATTTAGGTACAGTTATCAATAGTTCGATGACCGTTGTTTCTGTATTACTTACAGTGTTTATCAGTTTTGTCGAAATTTTGGTTGCATACATACAAGCATATGTATTTACCATGCTATCAGCGGTATTTATTGGTTTGGCTCAAGTAGAACCACATCAGCATGTAGAAGAAAAGCATTAAATTGAATTAAAATAAATAAAACAATTAAATAATTTAAAATTAGAACGTTATGTTACTATCAACTTTATTACAAGCAGCAGAAGCTGCAAGCTTAACAGGTTTTGGTGCTGCACTTGGTGCAGGATTAGCTGTAATCGGGGCAGGTATCGGTATCGGTAAGATCGGTAGTTCGGCAATGGAAGGTATTGCTCGTCAACCTGATGCAGCCGGAGATATACGTACATCTATGATTATTGCTGCAGCGTTAGTAGAAGGTGTTGCCTTGTTTGCTGTGGTTGTTTGTGGATTTATCCTATAAATAGAAATTAAAGTAAATAAGATATGAATTTACTATTACCTGAATCTGGGCTTCTCTTTTGGATGCTTCTATCGTTTGTTATTGTTTTTGTCATACTCGGCAAGTTTGGTTTTCCTGTGATAACCAAAATGGTTGATGAGCGCAAAAACTATATACAAGATTCGTTAGATGCAGCTCAAAAGGCGAACGAACAGTTGGCCAAAATAAAAGAAAAGAGTGATGAAATACTCTCTTCGGCCAAAGCAGAGCAGGTGAAAATCTTGAAAGAAGCTGCCGACACGCGCGATCGTATTGTAAACGAGGCGCGTGAGCAAGCTAAAGTTGCAGGGGCTAAGGAATTGGATGAAATACGTAAACAGATACAGGCTGAGAAGGAACAAGCTATACGCGATATCCGTCGCCAAGTAGCAGAACTTTCTGTTGATGTAGCTGAAAAAGTACTTCGTGATTCTTTGAAAGACCCTAAAGAACAAATATCAATGATTGATCGCCTGGTGGATGAAGCTATGGTGTCTAAATCTTAACTGTTATGAATGAAGGGATGATCTCGAAGCGGTATGCTAAAGCGCTGTTGCAATATGCAGTAGATAATAAATCTGAGGATGCTATGTTTTCAGATATGAAAAAGCTTGCGGCAGTATTTGCCAATGAGCCTCGATTGCGTATGGCAATGGATAATCCTACATTAAATGCTGATGATAAGCTGAATTTGATTAAAGCCGCAATTGGAGGAAAACCCAGTAGCGAGTTTGTTCGGTTTGCAGAACTTGTGGTCAAGAATAGGAGGGAAGTATATTTTCAAGTAATTGCCCTATGTTATATGGATCTTTATTATGAACTGAAACATATAAATACCGGTAAGTTGGTTACTGCCACACCGGCAGATAGTGCTGTTATTGAAAAGATGAAGGGTTTATTGCAAAATATAAAACCCGATGGAACTCTTGATTTTGAAACAGTTGTCGATCCGGATATCGATGGCGGATTTATTCTTTATATAGATACTTACCGCCTTGATGCCAGTGTTAAAACTCAGCTAAAAAGGATTAAGCATCAGCTTATTACCGAAAACAGTAAGATGCTCTAGCTTAGAGCCAATATGAGTAACGATATTGTTTCGTTGTTCATAATTTATAACTTATAATTAAATTAATTTATGTCTGAAAATATAAAAGCAAGTGAAGTCTCCGATGTGCTGAAGATGCAGCTGGAGAACATTAGCAGCCGCGTACAGTTTGACGAGGTTGGTACTGTTCTTTATGTAGGAGACGGTGTTGTTCGCATATACGGGCTTAAAAATGCAGAGGCTAATGAGCTTCTTGAGTTTGACAATGGCATTATGGCTATTGTCATGAACTTGGAAGAAGATAATGTAGGAGCTGTATTATTAGGACCATCCGATCAGATCAAAGAAGGATATACAGTTAAGCGTACCAAAAGAATCGCATCTATTAAGGTGGGAGATGGTTTGCTTGGACGTGTTATCACTCCGTTAGGAGATCCATTGGATGGGAAAGGCCCTATTACCGGCGAATTACTCGAAATGCCACTTGAGCGTAAGGCTCCGGGGGTAATCTATCGTCAGCCTGTTACACAACCATTGCAAACGGGATTGAAAGCCGTAGATGCAATGATTCCTATTGGTAGAGGTCAGCGTGAACTTATTATTGGTGACCGTCAAACCGGAAAAACGGCTATTGCAATTGATACGATTATTAATCAAAAATCAAATTTCGAAGCCGGCGATCCCGTTTATTGTATTTATGTGGCAATCGGACAAAAAGCTTCTACAGTAGCTAATATTGTGGATACACTACAAGAAAAGGGTGCTATGGAATATACAATAGTAGTTTCGGCAACTGCTGCCGAGCCTGCTGCTGTTCAGTATTTCGGTGCTTTTGCGGGAGCTGCTATCGGTGAATATTTTCGTGATACCGGTCGTCATGCTCTAGTGGTATATGATGACTTGTCTAAGCAAGCAGTCGCTTATCGTGAAGTGTCATTGATCTTGCGTCGTCCACCGGGTCGTGAAGCGTATCCGGGTGATGTATTCTATTTGCACTCTCGTCTACTTGAACGTGCTGCTAAAATAATCAGTCAGCAAGAAGTAGCTGAACAGATGAATGACTTGCCCGAAAGTCTTAAAGGAAGAGTTAAAGCCGGTGGCTCATTGACCGCTCTCCCTATTATTGAGACTCAGGCCGGAGACGTTTCTGCATATATCCCTACGAACGTGATTTCAATTACTGATGGACAGATATTCCTTGATGTTGACTTATTCAACTCTGGTATGCGTCCGGCTATTGATGTTGGTATATCCGTTTCGCGTGTAGGAGGTTCTGCTCAGGTAAAGGCAATGAAAAAAGTGGCAGGTACACTGAAAATAGATCAAGCTCAATATCGTGAATTGGAGGCATTTACTCAGTTTGGAGGAGATCTTGATGCTATTACGGCTATGACTATTGATAAGGGTAAAAAGAATACTCAATTGTTGGTTCAGCCTCAATACACTCCTATGGCAGTAGAAAAACAGATTGCTATATTGTATTGTGGAACAAACGGATTGTTAAGAAATGTACCTTTTGATAAAGTTCATAATTTTGAAACAGAATTTTTGAGAACTCTTGAAATGCAATACCAAGCAGAAGTATTGGATGTGTTGAAAAAGGGAGTTATCAATGAAGATGTTGAGAATATACTAAAGAAAGTTGCTAAAGATACAGCTTCTCAATATAAAAAATAATAGATTGTTATGGCATCTCTTAAAGAAATAAAGGATAGAATAGGTTCGGTGAAAAGTACGAAGAAAATAACTTCGGCTATGAAAATGATTGCATCTGCCAAGCTTCATAAGGCTCAGGCTGCAATTGGAAACTTTTTGCCTTATCAAGCAAAGTTAGATGCCATCCTGACTAATCTGCTTTCTTCGGATATCAGTTATGATTCTCCTTTTACTCAAAAGCGTGAAGTGAAGAGGGTTGCAATTATTGTATTCTCCTCTAATTCTTCTTTGTGTGGTGCTTATAATGCCAATGTCATTAAGGAATTCAATGCGGCTTATAAGCAATATGAGTCTTTGGGTAGAGATAACATACTGATCTATCCGGTGGGGAAGAAAATTGCTGATGCTGTGAAAAAGCAGGGCTTAAAATCTCAAGGAGATTATAGAGAGATGGCTGATAATCCATCTTATCAGGCTGTACAGGACTTGGCTAAAGATCTGATCGGAAAGTATGTGAATAAGGATTTGGATGAAGTGGTTATTATTTATCATCACTTTGTTTCTACCGGTACACAAATCTTGGAAAAAGGATCTTTCTTACCTTTCAATTTGGAACAGGCTCAGAGTGAAGCTGAGAATGCAAAGAATGCGCAGACTGACTATATTTTAGAGCCTTCGAAAGAGGAAATTCTGGAGAGTTTAATTCCTACTGTTCTTTATTCACGATTATATGCTGTGCTCTTAGACTCTAATGCATCTGAGCATGCAGCACGTACAATGGCTATGCAGATTGCTTCGGATAATGCAGATGAATTGGTTCAGGATTTGACGGTACAATATAATAAGTCTCGTCAACAGGCTGTAACTAATGAATTACTTGATATTATAGGAGGGGCTTCGGCTTTAGAATAGAAATAGCTTTAAAGTAACCGAAATATAAAAAAGCCTTTTAGCTATAACTAAAAGGCTTTTTTATATTATCATTTTTAAATAATCTGATCGTTTATTCTTCAGCTATGCTTTTCCAACCTCTGATCAATGAAGATATTGGAAACATAGCTATGATAACGAATATAATATTTATCAAGAACATATTTACCATGCTGTCTGATTTATTTTCGTAGAATTCTTTATCAAAAATCTCTTGAAATAATAACGATATAGCATAAGAGAGAGGTAACAGGCAAGGCAATAGCCATAAAAGAATATTGATATATATTTTAGATCGTTTTTTGCTCTTTTTAGTTGTGATCTTTACTATTACTTTGGATAGGAAGAGTACAAATAGAAATATCCAAGCCGATAATATTATTAACAAAACAGTTGGCTCTGCCTGATATGTGAGCATTTCGCTTAGAGAAACTCCTAACAATACTGCAATGAAAATAATTATTCCTGTTGTAATTATCGCTATAAGCCAATGCTTTCCTGTTGTTATCCTATATGAGAATAAAAGAACTGATATAGCAATCGCAAAGCACAAACATCCGATGGCAGTATAGAATGGCTCATCATCGGTATAGGCTCTCATTATATGTTGATAACCGGCTTCTAGTTCTTTAGACTCCAGATTAGGTGTTGTAGGGAGAATCTGTATATCATGCTCGTTATATCTAATCTTATCATATCTTCCATATCCATCGCGGTAGTTATTATAATTCCTCACTCCGTAATTTATTATTATAGTAGATTCGTTAATAGGGAAGAATGGAGGATTGTAAATTCGTTTATACCATTTATCGGGAGTTAGGTCAATCTCAAAATTATGCTTCTTTTGTAGTGTATTAAACGCTTGCATTAATGCATATATGCTATCTTTATTATTTTCCTGCAGCCATGTTTTTACTAAATTCTGGCGTTCTTTTATATTGATAGACCCATCTTCATAATACCCAGATCCATAATATTCATTATAATATAAAATAGATGGTCCGGTATATCCCTCTACTTTAATTTCAACTAGCCTTGATTGTGAATCATAGACGTAGTTTAGAGCAAATAGATTTTTATCAATAGAATCTAGGTTTAGTTTCATACCGTTTGGAACAGGTATGGGAGTATCCCTATTTTCCTCAAATTGGTAATTATCGAGATAATCGAAAGGAATCAAGACTCTTGCTTCTTTAATTGTTTTTAAGGCTTGTTTTGCTTCGGTAATAGTCGCAACCGATTTCCATTTCGACGTATGTCCCGCTGTCAAAGAAAAAGGAATAAATGTAATTCCTGAGATAATGACAAATGTAAATAACCATTCTAAATAAAGTTGTTTTGTACTTTGTGGATAAAATACTTTCAATCCATTATTCCTATTGTAAAATACGAACCAACCAATAAATAGTAAAATAGATATTAGGAAAGACGTTGGATATAATAAGCCTAGTTGGTCGAATGAAGAATAATAATAGTAAGTTCGGTTAAAAGTATTATCTGTAACTATGTAACCTAATCCCCATACTAGAAAATGTACAAATGCTAAAATAAGGAGCATGGGTATTAGACGCGTATTCCATACTCTGGGATAGTGAAGCAATAGATATTGTTGTATTTTTTTTATCATTATGATTGTTTTTTTAAGAAAGGAAAAATCTACGTGTCGAGTTAGATATATTTCTAAAATATGTCAGAGGTACTTTTTGCTCCAAAACTATTTTTAGAAAATGATTAAGTGTAATGTCTTGAGGAAAACAAGCTACATATGTGCCACCATTCACTTGTAAGCTTTCTATACCTAACGGAAGAAACGTTTTTAGCAATTGATCTTGATCCCATTCCGACTCAAATTCAATAATAAACTTAACTATCTCATCACAATTATTATTATTTTGTCCCAGATTCTTAGGAGCTCCATTCTTTAAGAAGATAACATAGTCAGATGTTTTTTCTACCTCATACAGCTGTTGAGAACTCAATACAATACCCAATGGTCGAAATGTGGAACGGGCAATGTCTCGAAAATCATCTAACACTATTTGTTGAGCTAAAATATCCAGATTTGCCAATGGTTCGTCTATCAATAATAATTGAGGCCTACGTAATAAAGCTCTGGCTAACTCAAACCTCATTTTATATCCGGAAGACAGATCTTTCCATTTATAGTTTCTGTATTTGCGCAACCCCATTCGATCTATAATAAGGTCTACAGTCAGAATATTTTCCTCTCCGGTAATGCCATAAGTAGAAGCTGTAAACCTGAGATTAGAAAGGAGGGAACCTTGCCAGCTTGGAGTGCGTTGAGGTATATAAATCAATTTAGATCTCAGATCATAGTTGTCGGAATATGGAAATTTATAATCTACAGAGCCACTGCTGGGACATAATTCTTTGCACAATGTCCTTAACAAAGTTGTTTTACCATTTCCGTTTTCGCCTACTAATCCTATGATTTGTCCGGCTGCAATGTTGATACTGATTGGACCTAAGGTGAATGCAGACTTCTTGTAAGATTTTGTAAGATTATTAATGGATATTAAATCCGAATCTTTATTTAATGAAGAATCTTTGATTATCAATTCTTTATAAAGGTTGTCTAACAAGTCAGAAGACCTTTTTTTTACTTCTTCAATTTTTGTCTGATTATCTTCTAACCAGTTTATATACTCTATTGTTTGCCTGTAAAACTTAAGATTACCAGTATCTAGTGTAAAGTCTATTATGCGTTTTGAAAGTAAAGTAAAGTCTTCATAATCTATGAGTTTCTTTACTTTGTCAAATTGAGCTTGGAAGTTTTCCTTGTTCATTAATTTGTGTTTGATTATGTTAGAACTAAAGGCAAATATATCCATTTTACATTACAATAAGCTACAAAATTTTTGTTTTATTTGTAATGTATTCTAAAAAAGGATTACCTTTGTATCGGTATTTACTTATTCTCAAATACCTAAGTTTGATGTTAGTATTATATCAAACAACAAATCAATGGGGCTGACTGGCTTTGACAGCGAGATGAAATGGTTTGTAAGCATGCAGTGCATAGTCGGCTGGCACTATAATCTTAGACGTCAAAATTTTAACTGGCAATAACAATTACGCTCTTGCTGCTTAATCGAAGTATAGTAGATATAGCTTAATCCTTGCACAGGTGTAAGGACAAGACATCACCCGGAAGCTGTGGCTTCGAAGCGTGCCGATCAGGTGGTGCAGGTAAATCGGAGTTAGGATAAGAGAGGCTTTGGCTCTTATCTGAAATTAAAGAAGCTAAGGTTTGAGTTGGTGGCTTTGGTCTTGCTCATTCACAAAAATTTAAGCAGAGATAAGCATGTAGAAAGCAAATTAGTTCCTTGTTTGGACGAGGGTTCAAATCCCTCCAGCTCCACAAATAACGCTGATTATCAGAAGATTGCGAAGATTACACCCGATTTTACACCCAGAAATGTAGAGTTGGGTGTTTTGTTTATGGATCGAGAATTAAAAACTCTTTAGCCAAATCTAATTCAAATTTCCCTTTTGTCTTTTTTCTTGCTTCGTTCTCATCAAAAGGAATTCTACTCGACTTAGCAATGTATTTTAATAACTCAGTCCTGTCTGAGAATACCACACCCAAAATGCCACATTTTAGCATTTCTTGTTTTTTTGTTTCATTATATTGATCCTTAAGATTATCCAAATCTAGTACGTCATTTTTGAAACTGTTATATCTAGATTCAATACAAAAATCAGAAATATTATTTGTCATACAAACGGATTCAGCTGTATTGCTTGTAATGATGTCTATTTTTATATCAAAAGAAGTAATATCATTTTGAATCACAGGACGATCTGTTATAAATTTACCCAGAGAGTGAAAATTATGCATATACGGATGTATATGACTGTTTATCGTAAATTCTTTTACTCCTTTTAGTGTTGAATTACAATTATGACATGATGGGATTAAATTATAAAAAGATAATGATAAATATGGAGCAGTTACTTTAGATATAAAATGGTCGAAATCAAGTAAGATTTTATCAGGATTTTTGGTAAAAAGCGTATATTCATAACCACAATATGGACAAATAGATAAATCTAAACTATTAGCAAGCCAAATAAATTTACTCCCTCCTCTAATAGATTTATATCCAAATAATGACAGAATTTCTTCTCCAAACTCTGTTGATTCTATAATATCACCATTCTTTGTATAGAATTCAGGGATTTCTTTTTTTGCAACTTTCGATTCAAAATAATTATAATAGTTTTGTAATGTAGAAGGGTCTTTCGTTATTATTTCTTTAAGAATAATGTAAATAATAATCCAAAAGTA
>DHNQ01000006.1 GCA_002409595.1 Dysgonomonas sp. UBA5412 | reverse complement strand
CCTTTTTCAATTATTATATACAGATAAGGATACCATTCTGTCAAAGATGTCGCCTGAAAGAGACTGGCACTGTATCCAACTAAAAAGCAAACAAGTACAGGTACAATTATATATAAAGATTTTTTCATACGACATTACTTTATTAATAAACATTAATGCAATAATCATTGTTCAATAAAAGAAGACAAAGCGGTTGAACAAAAAAATCAGAATATGCACTTATTTATAACCGGAGGAACGGGGCTTATTGGAAGCGCATTGATAAATATGCTGCTCAAGCAAGGACATCATCAGATAACAATACTTACCCGCAACAAAGCTAAGGCTGAAAAAAATTGGGGCAATCGTATATCATACTGTACCTCATTAGGATTCATAGATACACTCTCAGGCTACGATGGCGTAATCAATCTGGCTGGTGAACCTATTATTGGGAAGCCTTGGAGCCTAGATCAGAAGGAACGCTTGTGCAATAGCCGATGGAATATTACAAAACGCTTGACCGAACTGATAAAGATAAGTGAGACTCCCCCTCAGGTATTTATATCAGGATCGGCAGTAGGATATTATGGTAAGCAGAAAGATAATATCGTAGATGAGAAATCAACGCCCCACAACGAATTCACCCATCAACTATGTAAGACATGGGAAGAACTGGCCTTGGAGGCTCAAAGTGAAAAGACACGTGTTTGCATATCACGTACGGGAATTGTGTTAGCTAAAGAAGGTGGTATGTTATCCATGCTCACCCTACCCTTCCGCTTGGGGCTAGGCTGCTCATTGAGCAATGGATCGCAATACATATCATGGATACATATTCAAGATATGCTAAATGCAATAATGTTTTTATTGAATACGCCCGAAGCTCAAGGATGTTTCAATCTCACAGCACCCAATCCGGTGACCAATAAACGATTTTCGAAAATATTGTCAGCTACGCTCTATCGTCCTTGCCTGTTTCGCATGCCTGCATTTGCCATCAAGCTATTGCTTGGCGAATCGTCCACAATGGTTTTGGATGGGCAGCGGGTAATACCTAAGCGATTGCTCGATTTGCATTTCCGCTTCATGTATGAGCATCTTGACGATGCGTTAAACAGCCTGCTAAAAGGCAAAAAGAAATACTGAACACACTCCTCTCCTACTCGCTATAAAAATAGCTGGGCACGTGCTCACGCACATGCCCAACCCAACCTTAAGACAAATTAAAAACTACACAGAGTAGAATGTGTTTATAGAGATTTATTCTCTAACTCAAATTTATTTATATAATTAAAGTTTTAACCGTTCATTTTTTTAGTCTTCTACAAAACAGAAAATATGGAGCTATCGCATTCGTCTATCAAAAAAGATTGTATTGTCTGCTGTCATCAGATATCCAATTCTATATCATAAACAATCCTGAAATTACAGGATATATTCCAATATCAATGGCAATTAACGAAGGATAAAGAGTGATAGTTATGAAAGCAATCTTCATTGTTTTTGTGCCGGTATTCATTTTTTCTTTAAAAAAGTCATTTCTTCTCTCCAGTATTTGGTTTTGTATTTGTTAGTCTTTTTAATCAGCCCACCGAAATATAGAAATATTTCTAATACACGAAATTTCCAATATATTTCATGCGTAAATATGACTCATACTAGTTAAACCAGGTTTATTAATCCCTTTTTTATATTTAATAAGTATAAATACACCACAAATGTAAGGTAATATATCTCAAAATAAAAAGGAAAACGATGCAATATTTCTAATTTTAACATTTAGTTAAATTATACAAAAAGTACAGATGTAATTAATTTACATATAAACACATATAAACCAACTAAATAAATACAATGGAGCGATATTTCAAACAAAGTTTTAAAAAGATGAAAAATCAGCTCAAAAAAGAATAATAAATCATTAAAACTATTAGTTTTAAAAAAAAATAAGGATTCCGTCACGAAAAAAATTTCATCATTCAAGAATAAAAACTATTTTTGCGAGAAATCTTACAAGCTAAACCTATTACAAATTAAGAACCAAAGTAACACTTCGTCTATTTATTGCAAAAAACTATACAGAATATGAACAAAAACCTAACTCAGAAAGATAGGATTATACAATTTATCGAAAAAGAAAAAATAAGTAAGAATAAATTCTATGCTCTTACCGGAATATCTAATGGCACATTAGATAAAAAAAGTGGAATAACCGGCGACACAATTTTGAAAATCCATAACGCATTTCCCGAAATTAATCTGGAATGGTTAATCTCCGGAGAAGGAGATATGATTAAACCAACTATCTTTTCGTTGTATAATAATCTACAATCTATACGCGACCAGTATGCAGCGGTGCTAAATATAGATCCGGAAAGTCTCTCTGACAAGAATATGACAATATCAGAGTCCCCTCTGGAGTTTATACCCATATTTGCTTACAGGGAATCGCACAAATGCCATGGATACATATCTATACCGAATCTATCGCCGTGCGACGGAGCCGGATATGTTCGCACCGACAGCATGTATCCTCTAATAAAACCGGGAGATATCGTATGCTACAAAACGGCAAATCACACCAATCTTATACATTGGGGCGAAGTGTATATCCTCTATATAGCCATAGAAGGAGAAGAGTTTCTGACAATAAAGAATCTCAACAAATCGGAATTAGGTGAAGATTATACGTTGCTCACTGGTTATAATGAGTCTTATCAGCCAAAAGACATTCCATTGGAGTGTATTCAATGGAAAGCAATCATAAAGGCTCACATCAATTACAATTCGATTTTATAAGAAAACAAAGAAGCTGTCAATTTTTGATTGACAGCTTCTTTATTTTTAATCTCGTTTATTGATTTCCTTTTGCGAAGCAGCTTATTTATTAAAGTGGTATAAAAAAATGACGGTCTCCTCTAACGCATTTTTAGGACAGTCTTTTATTTCCAATACGACCTTCAGTTCAGCCTTAGCTATTCCCCTTAGGTTAGTTAGCGCAGCAAGCGTTACTCTCAGTCTGACTTCGCTGTCAACCACAACAGCTTGATTAAACTTTAGCTTTTCGATGCCATAATTAATCAGCATCTTGATGTTATTTACCTCTATAATCTGATCCCAGAGATAAGGTAGAATAGAAACCATAAGATAACCGTGTGCTATTGTACTCTTGAAAGGACTTTCTTCTTTTGCCCGTTCTTCATTCACATGTATCCACTGATAGTCGAGTGTAGCTTCAGCAAATTTATTAATACGATCCTGGGTTATTTTCAGATAATCAGAAGTACCCAGCTCTTTGCCTACATACTTTTCAAAGTCTGCGTAGGAATTGATGATAAGTTTTGCCATATAATTATTGATTAACAAATACAAGATAAAAATATTGATATAAAATGATATTACCAAAAAAAGACAGATGTCTTCTCCCCCCGATTAAAAATTTAGCATTCTATTAACATTTCCAACAAGAATACTGTAGAATATAACAGATCTGCTAACATTTTGCTACTAAAAACCCATGCCCAGACCAAACATAAAACGAACATCATCTCCCGATCCGAAACATGAATATTTAGTCGTTATTTTATTTATTATCGTAACCCATGCTCCTCCACCGTATGAGGCATGCCATTTCTTTGACGCTTCGCCCGGATACCATACACGCCCGAAATCGAAGCCTGCAAACAGACCGTATTTAAGCGGGGTAAACGGATTTTTGATAGTACCCATATCCAATCTCAGGTCGGAACACTGATAGTAGGACTGTCGCCCTATAAAGCGGCTGTCGCGATATCCACGAAGCTCGGTCGATGCCGACTGATAGAATTCATATTTATCATTAAACAATGCACGCCCTTTCATTTGCGTTGCTAAAGTAAGGCGATCGGAAAAACTGAAGTTGAACGACATTTTGGCTTCTGCATACGGATAGTTGCGACCCGGATCTGTCAGATTCAGCTTCCATCCGCTGGTCAGCGAGGCTGTGAATACGGGAACAAATGACGACAGAGATTTCTCTAACTCATATGATAGACTCAGGTCAGTAAAATATTTAGCATCAAAAAGTGATTTAAGATCACCATAGTAATGATTGATATAACGATCCGTAGTTTTTCGGATTTTAAACAATTCGAAGGATGAGGTAAATATTAGCTTATGCCCCTCACCCAACGTATAATGAAATGAAGGTGCAATCGAATATTGAGCTACTTTTACGCGATTATAATCTTTCGGGCTATCTTTAAAACCATTGGTATTGTTTCCGAATCCGAAAAAGTTGGAGAAGTTAGATGGCGAGCCGACGAAGGCATCTAAATAAATACTCTTTCGCTCGTCATACATAGGAAATATCCCTTTATACATAAACCCGCGTAAATAATTATAGCCAAGACGGTGTTGATACGAAAACGGTGAACGTTTAAGCCCGTAACGGGTATAGGTAACAAAGCTACCCAAACTAAGCCCCCAGTCGGAATCATACACACCCCACGGACTGAACGACAGATCGTTGTATCTAGTCTTCCGATAATCGTAACCATGTATTTTTTCATTATCGGTAAGTACTACTTTTGCACCGGTTATGGTATCTAATTCTTCTTTTTGAGAACTATAACCGAATATACGAGTTTTGTTATCCGGACGTACATCGAAATCATTATTTCCCTTACCGTCTATCAGATAGAGAGGGATCTTATTGTCAAAGTTGCCCGTCACCTGATAACTGTCATTACCCGTCAAGCCGTAAACCCAGATTTCTTTTGACGTCTTTTTCGAATACTCGTGTCTGAATATAGGTTTCGACTCATTAGCCTTGTATATACTGATACGCAAACTGTCGTGGTCGAAGTTGTCGAACAAAAACCGATCGTCGGCAGAAGTTCCTGTAATAACGGGATTGAACTGCAAATCTTTATAATACTTACGAGCAGTGGATGGCAGATCATGCAAACGTTTTTTGAGACGTCGCTTTATCTCTTCGGTTTCCGCTCCTTGAATTTCTTTTGGCAAATGGAAAAAAGCTCTATTAATGGCATCATCAGTCAATGTATTTTGCAAATATGCGGCTTGGTCCAACCATTGATTCAATGTGCTTTGTCCGGTAAAGGCTACATCGAGCGTAAAGCCCAGCTTGTTTATTTTCTTCACGTTCTTTATCCTGTCTCTGTAATCGGCTATAAATCCTAAGGCCAACACACTAAGCATTTGTTTGGTAAAGAATCCGTCAACTTTGGTAAAGGCATGACTACGATCTATGACAATGGGTTCATAGATCGTATCACGACCTTGAGTATGCCTGAACCACACCCAATTTTCGGGAGTTTTGTTCCAGTCACCTATCAGCATATCAAACAGTCGTTCGCGTATGTATATATCCGTATTAACCTTGTGAGACTTGTCTGCTTCCAATTTCTTTAATAAGGTAGGAGTCGTCACAACGTTCTCTTCGAGAAGGGTGTCAGGCAAAGCGCAAATACTTACCAGACGGTCTTGAATACCCGTTCCGTCCATTACGGTATCGTTAGTGGCACGCGGGGGAATGTAATACAAACTGGGGTCGATGGATCTGAGCCCTGACACCTTTGCCATATAATCGGAAGCCAAAAATGTGTATGGATTGATTATCGTGTATGCGTCGCCTATAAACTGATCAAGATAGGTATCTTTGAAATCTTCTTTATTGTACATTTCCTGAAAGAAGTCAGACTTGAAAAAGCTGGATGATCCACCAATAGGTTTCAATAAGAAGTTATGTCCTTCTTTATTTTTCAAGAATAATCCGTAAAAATCTATCGCCTGATTGGTGACTTCTACATCGCCTAAAAAAGACCGTATAGAGGTTGCATTTACAGTGATGGGTGTGTAATATAAATCGCGGTAATGTTTGCCCCAAATAGCATTATATATTTTGCTTCGTTTTTTGGGTCGATCCGAATATATAGACTTCTGAACCATTGCTTTCTTTTTTCCTAATACTATGGTGTCGGACTCCATAGCTTCGGCTGAAGCCACTGACTGAAAACTGACCAGATTGATCAAGAATAACACTGTTATGTATTGTATAACTTTTTGCAAAATAGTTTTCAAGTATTATCTCCTTTTTTAGTAACTACCGGTTCAAAGTTAATACTATTATTGTTTCGGCAGATGCTCCTTTACTCTTTTTCTCACATCTGATTTGTATTAATCAAACCATTCACAAGATAGTAAATATAACAGTTTCTATATCATAAAAGAATAGGCTTAGATAAAGAATCCATCAAACATCTGAAAAAAAGAACATTACCACTGATCTAAAATAAAACTTCATCTCATTTTAACAAAAAGATGTTAAATAAAAATGAATTTATGCGCTGTAATACATTTTAATTTCTTAACTTGCATCTCATTAAGACAGAATAAATACATCACCATACAAATGGTTGGTAATATATTATATTAGACCAATTTAAGATTGGAATAGTAAATAAGACCTGAGAAGAAAAGACGATATTAATTGACAAACAATTATGCGCAGAACTATTTAACACATGAGTAATCCATAAGCCGACCCCAAAGGTTATTTCAGATAAATTATTTATGATAGGCTGGCTATGAATCAACATATATAGGTTGTAAAATTTAAAACACTGAAAAGATGAAAATGAGCAACAAACAAACACTAGAACAAGACCTTGTACTTATGCAAAGCAATATGCTAAGTTACGCATTGACACTGACATCGAACAAAGATGAAGCTCAAGATCTGACTCAGGAAGCAACCCTAAAAGCCCTGACTAATATAGATAAGTATTATGACAACGTAAATTTTAAGGGATGGGTGTTCACCATTATGCACAATATATTCGTGAACAACTACCGACGTTTTATGCGCATTCAAACAACAATCGAGAATCCTGAAAATCTATACAATCTGAATATACCTCAAAGTTCAGGATTTAATACTCCCGAAGGAAGATATACCTATATGGAGATCATGTCTGTCATAAATAATTTTGCCGACGAATATAAAATTCCTTTTACATTGCATTTCAGAGGATATAAGTACGACGAAATAGCGGAAAAACTAGGATTGCCTTTAGGCACAGTAAAAAGCCGCATATTTTTTGCACGGAAGCGGTTGCAGGAAATACTGAAAGACTATAAATAATAGTCGAACGAGAATAAAGAGCAAATAAATATAAGATAAAAAACAATCTCTCTCTTTTATATTAAACATCACTTTAGATACCGGAGCTAAATATATTCCCTTTCGGGGGAAGATATTTAGTTCCATATCTATACCTTTATTAAGGTAAGTAATTATATTTACGTCTATCCGCCTCACTTATTTCACGAATCACTTTGCACGGATTGCCCGCAGCCAATACGCCTGACGGAATATCTTTAGATACCACACTTCCTGCTCCTACAATGGTATTATCGCCAATAGTCACACCCGGCAATATCTGAACTCCGCCTCCTATCCACACATTGTTACCAATAGTTATGGGCAAAGCATATTCCAAACCCTCAGCGCGTTGTACCTCATCAAAGGCATGTCCGGCAGTATAAATACCGACATGAGGTGCAATAAAAACATTGTTGCCGATAGTAACCTTTGCCCCGTCAAGAATCACCAGATTGACATTGGCATAAAAATTTTCGCCTATTTCGATATTATAACCATAATCGCAGATAAATGGTGACTCAAACATAAAAACTTCACCAATTTTCCCTAACAGATTTCGGATCACCTGCCTGCGCTCATCTTCTTTCGATGGTTGCAAACTATTATAATAGTGCAGTATATCTTTCACCTTAATTCTTTCAGATAAAAGGGTCTCGTCCAGATTTGCATTATAAAGTATACCTTTTGCAGCCTTTTCTTTTTCAGTCATAGTTATATAAAATTATGGTTTATCTCTTAATTTCTTATATCAATCATTATCATAAAACCTCATAATCAAATATAAGAATATTATCTCGTTTATGTCATTGATGTTATAAATAGCTCTTTGATTTTTTGCAAAAAACAAAGCACCTGAATACCTTCAGATGCTTTGCTTCATTATCTACAAAATCAGAAAAATCTTGATTTTAAAAACCTAATGCCTATCCAACTTAGCAATACCAGTAATAATATACGTCCGCACCAGATCTCGAAAGACTGAAAAGACGAAAGACGATTGACCTCCTTCTCTACCTCTACGGGATAAGGCACTTGTATGCTATCGGTGAGGAAAATAGAATCGCGAAGCAACTTGTCACGATAGAAGTATTTATACTTTTCGAGAAATACGGTATCTCCTTTCTGTCTGATCAGCACCGAGTCTTTGAGATAGACAGAGTCTAAGATCAATCGGTCTTTATACTCCGTTCGCACCGATTCTGCGGGAAAATACATCGTTCCTGTTTTGCAGGATGAAAGACCTAATAATACTAAAAGTATCAGTAAGATATAGGTAATATTTTTACATGCGAAAGGATTGTTTTTCATCTGAATTCTTTTTTTACATTGAAACATGGGCAGGCTTTTGCTGCAAACTCATTATGTCCATATACTTTAGCTTCGGGATATCGGGATTTTAATTTTTCAACCAACTCGACCAAAGCCTTTTTCTGAGCATCGGTTCGCGTATCTTTAGGCTTTCCATCAGCATCCAGCCCTCCGATATAGCACACACCAACTGAGGTCGCATTTTGTCCCAGACAATGAGCTCCGATCAGCGATTCGCTCCGTCCCTCGTGTACCGATCCGTCGAGATAAATAACATAGTGATAGCCTATCTTGGCAAATCCTCTGGCTAGATGCCACGCATTTATATCGTCTACGGTAAAATGTCGCCCCTCTTTTGTGGCGGAGCAATGCAATATTATTTTATCTATCTTTCTCATTTTCTTTAATTTGTTTTTTGATGATTTCCGACAAGCCTTTCAGCAGGTCGTCTCTGTTTTCGAATATGGTATGTAAATCGTCCAGATTTTTGTTCAGCTTCCATCTGTCCTTATCATGTGCTTTTTCTATGATTGATTTGCATTCTATCAGGATGAGAAAGGCAGCAGCCAAAAGCGTGACGTAAGGTTGAGGATAGAAAAATGTACCAATGCAGTCGAACATAAATGCAAACAGCATCAGGGCATAATACAGCACTGCTTTGGTAACAGTGCGTCTCAAACCGTACGATGTGCGGGCTTCGCCTCTCAATTTGGCTTTATGCCATCCGCTAATCAGGTCTATGCCTATCGCTAAGGCAACCAATAGCCACATAATGGTTACAATGCCCAGTTTAATACGCAACGCGTCTAAATCGCCGGTAAGCAGCGACTCTATAAATAATATCATAGTCTTGTTTATTTTTTAAGTTTGCAGGTTAAAATAATAATGATGTGCCAACGGCTTATCGATGTCATTGACACATCATAAAATAGAGTATCAGATAGTTAGAAAAAGAAAGAACGGTTATGCCCTGAAGGACTTTTGTCCACCAATACAGTTTTTATATTGTAAGGGTCTACATCTGTCTTTGCCTCCGATGCGTCGATCGATAGAGCCTGTATATGATAATCGCCTACTTTATCATCCGCTTCCGAAGCATCGACCAATAGAGCCTTTATATTTTCTATATCATGCTCTTCCGACACATCTTTATCAATCAGTATCGTAGTGATCTTCTTATCACTAACATCTATTCCTTTAGGAGGTAAACCATTGTCGAAATCTGCCATATTATATAAGGTTTAGAGTCGAAATGGTTAATTTCATTTGCATATACACCCCTTTGATGGGATAGGCAGGTATACTTCTGCCGGAAGCCTCGGTTACGCTATGGTAAAATAGAGGATGCCCCGAAGCTACATATTCATCCAAAAATTCACCCATTTCGATAGTCATGTTCGAATTATTTTTCATCAGGCAACGGGGATCTTCGGGCAAAACATCTATCCATCTTGGTTTCTGTTCATTTTTCCAAAAATCATAATCTACAATTCCATCTTTGAATGCAAAATCTTTATGCCAACAACGTCTTACTTTCAGATTGGGGTGAGGTGTATAAGTCAGCGCTCCAGCTTTTGCCACAAACGAGTCTGTTGCTCCATAACTGACTCCATTATACACAATGGCTCCACTCTTATTGCTTGCATCCTTAAAGTCAACAAAATACCAATAGTCGGGTTGGAGACTGCCACTGGCAATTTCCGATGCCGGTATTTTATTCACAATCCGTATCTGTATTGTGGAATAATTGAGTATATCGCTTATTTCATATACAACAGGTGTACCGCTAAAGCTAGGATCGACGGTAAATGATGATGTACCGTTCCCTCTAAAAATGTTATTACGTGTAGAAAGTGAGGAACTATATCCTGCATTATTATATTTGATACCGGCTTCGAGGTCGTCTTTCGATTGTACAATATACATCTTGTCCATTTCGATGAAAGTTACTTCATCAGCGTCAGTATTCAATAAGTTGGGAGTATTATCTATCAGAACTCCATATAAACTGGGTAGATTATTGGGAATATCTATTTTATTTAGTTTTTGTTTTCCGCCCAACCATATTATTTTGGATTCTGCCGATAGAGACTGCTTTTTAGTAATATCTACATTCGGACTGAAGGATAATGAATCGGCTGAAAAAACCAAATCACCGCTGTTTAACCCTATGGGAGCAATAGATGCCGGTTTATTCTGAGCTGAGGTAATAGATATTTTCTCGCCACGAGAGGTAGAATAACCAAAGATTATATAACGAGCAAATTCGAATTGATCTATCTCCGATCCTTTGAATATAAGTCCTTCCAATATCTGTCCTTTAGTAAATATCCATCGCCCCACGGGAGCTTTGACATCCAGAATATCCTCATATACAGATGGAACAACCAATCCTGCTGCTTGACAACGGGCAGCGAAATCGGCTCGTAATTCTTCGGCAGTAGTGCCAGCTAGTGCTTGATAATCAGTTTCCGCACCTATTCTGAATTTACAATTATCAAAGGCATAAAAATTATTCTGATTTGCATCTAATGCCTCCTGTGTTATTAGAATATTACATTTTTCGAATGTATGCAAACTACCGGAAAGAGTTTCCAAGTCTTGTTCTATACCGATAAATGAGTTACGATTATGAATTGTAATATTAGCCGGTGCAATTCTGAAAATACATTTTCCGGCAGTTCTGTTGGTCACAGAAAAATTTGAAAGTTGATAGAATGGGTTTTCATAAAATTCTACATTCGAGAATGTTAGATAAAAGTAACCATATCCACTCTCAACATTAGATTTTAGTTTCATTTTTTTCACGGTCAGGTCCTTTACAGATAGGTTGATCCGGGTAAACCGAGCAGAAGCAAGAGCTCTAAGATCCCAATCTACAATTGTCTTACCCATCTGATGTCCGTTGATGTGACGGATACAATAATCGTTCCTCCCTATATTAAGAGTGCCCTTATGCACTCCACTGCTAAACAGAAGTCCTATTTCTTCAACATTAGGAGTCGTATATAAGTTGCTGCGATATGGTTTTGTTCTCGATCCGTTACCACCTACATACGACGGAGAGAAAAAAAATACATTGGGTTGTACGTAGCGAAGAATATCCAACCCTGAGGCTGAAATATATTCATCTTTAAAATTAAATGGAAATAACATTACCTTCAACTCCTTTTCGCTCAGTTTGGCTATCTGTTGAGGAGTCCATGCACAGTCGCGAGAATCTGCCTGAAGTATATTTCCGGCAAGATCTATCAGATTAAGCTGTGTAGATTCTTTGATGCCGATAATAGGTGTAATTTTTCCTTTTTCGATTAGTTTACCTCCGAATACAGCTTTTGTAAACCAGTCCATATTGGATGATGGCTGATAGGTCAGAGATGAAATGTCATACATGTTTGCCATAATTTATTTTTGATTTGTTAAAAGAAATGCCGACATATTTTATAAATGTGATATTTATATTTTCGGGTTTGCCGACTTTCAAGTTTTCTTAATTAATTTATTTACGTCTGCTGATCGTTTGGCTCAAAGCAGCAGCCATGCGCTCGGCGGTTGTCATATCGCCCATGTGCTTGGCAGAGCCGGACAGATGGACGGCAGGGCGTGCAGATGGTGTTTTGCGACGCATTTCTTCTACTTGTCCTTTGGTGTCTTCGAGCATAGCTTGTGCTTCGTCCAAGGCTTGCATCAACTGGTCGATGGTCAATTGCATTTCCGCAATTTTAGCTTTTAAGGCTTCAGCTGTTTTAGGTTCGAATTCTGCCAAGCGATGGCGTTTTCGGCGAAGCGTCTGAGAGGCGCGCTCTTCTTCGGGTTGTGTTTTGTTTTCGGACAGCTCTCTTGTTTCCACAAACTGCCCTTGCTCGTCTACAATCAGCAGATTCCCGTTTGCAAGCTTGTGCTCGCCTGCCGGCATCTGTTCGCTATCGAGAGTGGCAAAGCCGTCTTGGTCTACATAGGCTTCTTTTCCGTCTGCCAATACAAACACGACATAGGGTGTGCCACTTGCTGTTGTATCTGCCTTTTCGACGTCTTCTATATCGAGCAACATACGAGCAATGCGTCCTAACAATGTTTGTTTCGGTCTGGATTTTCTCTTGTTCATTTTTACATTCATTTGCTGTTTTACTTCTGAAATATCGGGTTGTTGATTAAAGAAACCTTCTAAGGAAAAGCCTTTGACATGGCCGGTCATTATCTCTTTTTCCCAGTATGCCGGGTCTTCCACCTTGTAGCTGCACATCAATGTTCCCTTAGGAAGGTTTTCAAATCCTAGTGCTTTTGATTTATCTGTATTGGGGTCTTCTACGATCCACAACTCAGTGAGGTAATTGCCCGACAGTGGTGAACGATGCTGATGGCTGGTGTTGTGAAGTGCTACACCGGTACGCATCATTTTTTGTGCTATTTTTTCGATTTGTTCAACCGAAAAGCGAATATAATAGTCGCCCGATTCGGGACTGTTGCGGTAGATCAACTGATCGGGTTTGAGAACTACTCCGGTAAGTATTTGTTTCTTGCTATCGCGATTGAGTAATATTTTGCCGGCATCTTGTCTTAATGCTACAAAATCGACTTCATTGGCAGGGCAATCGACAAAGGAAATGGCAAAAATGCCTGTCTGATCGTCTTCTGTTTCGTCAATAATACAGTTGTAGATAGGTAAATTCATAAGATATCTGCTTTTTAGTGTATAGATAAAGGACAAGAGGAAAAATACAGAGAAAGTGATTTTGTTAACAAAAAAAATGAATAAATATGTTAACGATTCAATAATTATAATTACTTTAACGCTTTGAAATCTTAATTCTAAATTTGAGTGCCTATGGGAGATTCTCAGTAGTTTTTCTTTCGTTTATCTTCAAAAAAGCATCTTATATGGTGCAAATAGTTAATCAATCTGTTTATTTAATTTCAATTTTTTAATGCTTATGAAAAGGATATTACTTTTAATGGGTTTTATATTTTGTTTTTCAACATACTTTTGGGCCATTGGAATTCAAAAAATAGCTGGTCCTACCAGTGTAACAATAAATACCAAGGTTAAATATGAAATACGACTAGATGGTCCTGCTCCCAAAGCTATCACATTCAAGACTAAGATTACCGGTGGCATTTTATCTAGTGGTGGAGGAATAGCAAATGGTGCAGGTTTTGCATATATAGAGGTTTTTTGGAATGAAACTAGAAGTGATGGGAAAATAGAAATAATGCTAGATTATCCTTATGGTAATCAAGCTAGTTTAGGTGGTATAGTTATTAAAAACAGCAATAATGAAGAACCATTACCAGCTATGAGTATAACGGGTCCAGAAAGTCTATATTTACTGCAACCTGCAACATATAAATTAACGGGATATAATAGTACTGTAAAAACAGTGAGTTGGGAAGATGGAAAAAAATCTCTCTATTATAAGAATACAACAGGATTCGAAACAACAGTGACTGCAATAAAACCATCTCCTATAGGTGTAACAGGATTGATAGCTGTAATAAACAATACATTCAGTCGTCCAAATCTTGTTATGAAAGATATAAAAATAATAGAACCTTCATTAACAAAAAATGCATCCATAGTTTGTAATGACAAGACTATATCTTACACATTAAATAATTTCTATCCAAAGGCAACAATCACTTGGCAGGCAGGTTCTAATCTTACCTTAGTTTCAGGACAAGGTACTGCTAGTGCGACTTTCAAAGGATCTGGCAATGGTAAAGGTGTAATAAAAGCAACTATAACTTATAACGGACAAAGCTATTCTCTTGAGAATTCTGACGTATGGGTAGGAGTACCACCTGTACCTCAAAACATAGTCGGATTTCAGGCTAATTCGACTGATTCAAGAGAAATGCTAGTAATCCCTGGACAATCATATTCTTTCAGTTTGCCTAAAGAAAATACTGCAACTGGTGGGGAATGGACTGTAAAATCATTAAGTCAAATAAAAATTCCATACAGAGAATGGGTTAATGGCGAAGGGGTCTTTGTCGATATACCAAATATCCAACCTAGCGGTATGTCATATATGATCAATATTAGTGCAGCTAATAAAAATAATTGTGGCACTTCTACTCCTATATCGCGACTGTTAATTTGGGGTGGCAATGACCCTAGAAATAGAGCTTCAGCAAAGACACAGAGTATCGAATCGGTCCAATCAGAACTCCAGCCAACCTCTATCCGCATCTATTCCTACCCAACCGGATCATTAGTATATCAGAAGAAAAATGTAGTAAATTTTGACATACAAAATACTACCTTAGGTGAAGGTATCTACATTTTAGAAATTACCGATCAGGAAGGTAATGTAACTCGTGAAAAAGTAATGAAAAGCAAACAATAGTTTGATTTATAACACCTAATTCATAAAGAAGAAACGCTTATCTAAATTGATAAGCGTTTCTTCTTTCATAAAATAAAAGACAGCCTACATTTACATTATTTAACCCATTTAATTTTGAAATACATTTGATACTATTTAATTTTGCACAATATAATTTCAACAATAAGGTATGAACGAAAACTTAAAACTCGAAAATCAATTGTGCTTTCCATTATATGCTTTATCGAGACAGATAACGACTCTTTATCGTCCTTATCTGGATAAGTTTGGAATTACTTATCCTCAGTTCCTTGTATTGTTGATATTATGGGAGCACTCTTCGGCTACGGTTAAACAATTGGGAGAGCATCTGTTACTAGACAGCGGCACGCTAACACCTCTACTCAAACGAATGGAAGCGGGTGGACTAATAACGCGTACACGATCGGCGGAGGATGAACGAGTGGTCAGAATATCCATTACCGATAAAGGGAAGTTATTGGAGAAAGAGGCGGAAAAGATACCTTCGCTAATGAAACAACAATTGGGGATGGATGACCATCAATTGGCAGAAATGCGAGAACAAATAAACAAGATACTGGCAATAGCCTGCCACAAAAAGAAAATAGAAAAAATTTAAATATCAGACAATAAGGTTATGAGCAATTTATTAGATACATTACAATGGCGATATGCCACAAAGAAGTTTGACGCGACAAAGAAGGTTGATCAGAAATTAGTAGATCAAATTGTAGAAGCTGCATGGTTGGCTCCTACCTCATCAGGATTACAACCTTTTCGTGTTATAGAAATCACAAAGCAGGATTTGAAAGAGAAGATAGTTCCTTTGGCTTACAATCAGCATCAAGTTGCAGATGCTTCTCACTTGCTTGTATTTGCGGCTTGGGACAATTATACCGAAAATCGTATAGATGCGATATATAAATATACAACTGAGGGACGTGGACAGGCTGCGGATACATATAAAGAATATGCAGACAGATTGAAGAAAGCTTATTTGAATCGTCCTGCCGAAGCTAATTTCGAGCATACTGCACGTCAGGCATATATCGCTTTGGGATTCGCAATGGCAATGGCTGCAGAACTGCATGTAGACTCTACTCCGATGGAAGGATTTGACAGTGAAGCTCTTGATTCATTACTGGGACTGAAAGATATGGGTCTGAAAAGCGTTCTTATTCTTCCTTTGGGATACAGAGACGAAAGTAACGACTGGTTGGTGAATTTGAAAAAGGTACGTAATCCGAAAAAGGAATTTTTAATAGAAATAAAATAAAACTTAAACGTTTTTTTCTTACCTTTAGTTTTCGGATATATACATATAATACATTGGTATATAAAGGGATAAAAAGAAATATATAATAATTTAAAAATAGGCTTCTAAAGCCTGATAACATTCTAAAAAATATAAAAATTATGGCAACAGTAACATTCAAAAAAGACATTACAGTTAACACCAGCGGTCAATTACCTGCTGTAGGATCAGCAGCTCCTGATTTTACATTAGTAAAAAATGATTTATCAGAAGTTTCATTAAAAGATCTGAAAGGAAAAACTGTTATCTTAAACATATTTCCAAGTATAGATACAGGCGTATGTGCAGCATCGGTTCGCAAATTTAATAAAGAAGCTGCTGCTTTGTCAAATACAATAGTATTGGCTATATCTGCCGACCTACCGTTTGCAACAGGTCGTTTCTGTACTACCGAAGGTATAGAAAATGTAGAACCTGCATCTGTATTCAGAAGTCCTGAATTTGCAAAGGCATATGGTGTATTAATGCTTGACGGACCTCTTAAAGGTTTGCTTGCACGCTCGGTAGTAGTTGTTGATGCAGATGGCAAAGTAAAATATACAGAATTGGTTCCAGAAACTACACAAGAACCTAATTACGAATCAGCTCTTGCTGCTGCTAAATAATATATAGCAATATTTATTGCAATTGAAAGAAAGCGGAATGTATCTCCAAGATACATTCCGCTTTTATTTTAAATACTACCTTCTGATCTGTTTTTCAAACTTATACTGATCTTCTTCGGCTCGCGATTTGTCTATCCGATAGAGGAGAAATCCGAAAACTTCAACAACTGTTTTTCGAGTGATTTGGTCAAATAAGTATATCTTATCCTCTGCCAGATCGGCAATCGTTTTATACCATCCCCATTTATTACAAAAGTCTTTGTATCCTTTAGAAACTGGTTTGCCTGATCCAGCACCGTCGAATAATGGTGCAAAATCGCTTCGGATTCTCTCTTTCTGTGCAAAAAAAAAGCTACCAACGGCAAGGCTTTTTCACACGACAAACGGCGAAATATATCTTTACGCTTCTCTGCCGTTTTGGTATCGTAGTCCTCACCCGCAGGACGGCAGACAATACTCAAAATTTCGGAAATCTTTGTCGGAGTGTCACTGTTCAGAGTTTCTTCGATGTCCACCCATTCGCCTAGAGTAAGGGTATCGGATAGGGAAATAAAAAAATCGGTATCTTCAATAGTAACTTTTGTAGCCGGAGCAAAATCGGTATCGAAAACAAAAGAAATGGCTTCGCAAAGCACATCAAAAAGTTTGGTTGGCGAATCAAGCAATATCTGATGGTCTATTTTGCATATATCGGCTACTAGCTTTACATATCCCATCTTGCCCTCAGGCTTGTGCATAAACCATTTTTCATAATCGCCCAATGTTATATCCGCCCAACAATCGGGCACAGAAAATTTGAGATCGTTCAATTCGATTTTCAGCATAAATATTATCTTTTATTAATTTTGAATATGTTGTATGTTTGCTATATAGATAAATATTTTGCAAACCGATGGCTGAAAAGATTGAAAGGAAGCGGCCTTTTATTCAGATCTATGAAGGCCGTAAGTCTTAAAAAAAATAATGTGTAGTTTAGTAAGTCGTCGTTGGAAATCATCGACACATATCTGTAATCTTGCCAACTACTATAAAGACTCACTAAAATGGAAAATGCTGCATAGGAAATAGAAAAAATTGTGATTTTAACATTCTAAGAACACAACAAAAGTCACATAATATATTAAACAACAACATATTAAAGCATATTATTTTTCTTATTTTTTGAGAGTTAATTACTCGAAAATAGTATATAGAAAGAATTTACAGATGGAGAATGACATAAAAAAGAATCAGACTATCCGCCAGTGGTGTTATCAGGATAGTCTGTTGTATAATAAAAAAGAATATAATACTCGTATAAAAGAGAATGATGAATAGTTAGCGAGCAGCTTTACTGAATAGTTTTCCTATCATTATTTTTGCCTTATCCATCACCTTTGTATTTGCCAGCAAACCTATTACAACAAATACTGTAACTAACAGTATAAGAAGTCCTAAAAGAAAATCGAGTAAGATAGAATAACGGTTCAACAACAAAGCAACTCCTACAATTGCCAATGCAATAAGAAATTTTTTACTAAAAATAAGATCAAATATAAAACGTTTCATTTTCTTCAGTTCTTATAAAGTCCAGCGTACAAAGGTAATTATATTTGTTGGCAAATAATGTTAATAGCTAAATTAGTTTTAAACATAAAAGTAAAAAATAGTATTTCAAAACATCTCTTATAAAAAACGCTTTTGCTTTTTCTATAATCAATCACGTCTCTCTTTTATTCAATAAGTTACGTATCATCTGAGGAATATCGGAAGGCTCTCCGGCAACTTGTACTCCGGCAGCTTCCAATGCAGCTATTTTTTCGGCTGCCGTACCCGATCCGCCTGCAATGATAGCTCCCGCATGCCCCATCTGTTTTCCTACCGGTGCAGCCTGACCTGCGATGAAACCAATGACAGGTTTAGTGACATTTTTTTTGATATATTCGGCTGCCAATTCTTCGGCATTACCGCCTATTTCACCAATCATAACGATGGCTTCTGTTTCAGGATCGTTCTCCAGCATTTCGAGCAATTCTTTGAAATAAAGTCTTACTACGGGGTCGCCTCCCATACCGATGGCGGTAGATTGTCCCATGCCACTTTGTGTAAGGTGATATACAACCTCATAAGTAAGGGTGCCGCTACGGCTGATAACACCTATGTTCCCTTT
The DNA here is from genome assembly GCA_002409595.1 of Dysgonomonas sp. UBA5412. Lineage (GTDB taxonomy): Bacteria > Bacteroidota > Bacteroidia > Bacteroidales > Dysgonomonadaceae > Dysgonomonas. The sequence goes on along the minus strand of DHNQ01000006.1, from coordinate 86,348 downwards.
TGTGAATATCTGTCCCGGTAAGATACCGACCAAACATTGTTCGGGCGACATCAGTCCCGGACAATTAGGTCCTATAAGTTTTGCTCCTTTCAATTGGGCAAAACGATATGCTCTAACAGCATCGAGAGTAGGCACACCCTCCGATATGCAAACAATCAGCTTTATGCCTGCATCGGCTGCTTCCATCACAGCATCGGCTGCAAAAGCGGCAGGAACAAAGATGATGGAAGTATTAGCCTGAGTCTGTTGTACGGCTTCATAGACGGTATTAAAAACGGGCACTCCGAGTATTTCAGTACCACCTTTTCCGGGTGAAGTACCGGCAACGATATTTGTACCGTAGGCCTGCATTTTTTGAGTATGGAAACTACCGTCTCGTCCGGTGATTCCCTGCACTATCAATCGTGTCGATTTATTTATAAGGATGCTCATAATATTTCTTTTTTTTCAAGGTTTAGTTATTAGCTTACTCGATACTTATTGTCCGCGTTTTACTGCCAACCGTACGGCCTCGCCCATCATTTCGGCAACTTCGAAACGAGAGCCTCTAAGCATCTCACGTCCTTCTTTCTCGTTAGTTCCGGTGAGGCGAACAATAACGGGAATATCGGTTTGCAATTGTTCGAAGGCAGTCAACAAGCCTGATGCCACATCATCGCAACGGGTTATCCCCCCGAATATATTTATCAATACGACTTTAACTTGTGGGTCTTTGAGCAACAGAGTCATGGCATCTATGACCTTGTTCGGGTTAGAGCTACCACCGATATCTAAAAAGTTGGCAGGAGTGCCGCTATATAGTTTTATCATATCCATTGTAGCCATTGCCAAACCGGCACCGTTTACCATACAGCCTATTTCGCCATCAAGATGCACATAACTGAAGCCTTTTTCTTTCGCATTTGCTTCCACTTTTTCTTCTTCGGTCGGCTCAAAAAGGGCAAGTATCTGAGGTTGGCGAAAAAGGGCATTGTCATCGAATGTCATTTTTGCATCTATGGCAATAAGCTTGCCTTGTTTGGTAAGTACCAGCGGATTTATTTCTGCAAGTGAAGCATCTTTTTCTATAAATAATTGATAGAGTTTCTGCAATATGGGGGCAAATTGTCTTACCTGATTTATTTCATCAAACATGGCAAAGGCAAAACGGCGTGCCAGATAATCGGGTACTCCAACAAGGGGATCTATGCTAAACCGATGTATTTTTTCGGGTGTTTGGGTTGCTACTTCTTCTATATCTACACCGCCCTCAGCACTCATCATCAAGATTACGGTTTTGGTATTGCGATCGACAACGAAACTTACATAATATTCGGAACTTATATCAATGGCTTCGCATACTATGACTTTCGACACAGGCAGATCTTTTATTTTCATCGCCAATATATTCTTGCCCAACAGTTTGGCTTCATCCCTGCTATTTGCCAGTTTAACGCCTCCGGCTTTACCTCGTCCTCCGGTAAGAACTTGAGCCTTGACCACAACCCGTTGCTCTGATAAGCGGTCGTATGCAGTCTGGACTTCGTCGGGAGTGTTGCATAACACATATTTTTCGACCGGGATACCATAAGTAGAAAAGAGGTTTTTTGCTTGATATTCGTGTATCTTCATAGGTATAAAAAGTTAAGTGTGAATATTAAACAGATACTTTATTATAACCATTCTTGATCAACAGATGTTTTCTCAAAAATAGATTTTTTGAGTATTTTTAATTAAATAATATCACATTCTTTTTTTACCCAACAACAGTGATGCTCTTCTTAGTCTTTATCTATCGTCAGCCTATATACATTAGTATCACGAAGTTGAAAGCCAAGACGCTGATACAATTTGTTTGCCGATACTCTGTCGGGACGTGAAGTAAGATTTATGGAGCTGACGTGTAGTCTTTTTGCAAAGTCTATGGCTTCTGCAACAAGGGCAGCTCCTACCCCCAAGCCTCTGGCTGTAGAGTCTACAACTACATCTTCGATCCAAGCCTTCGCTCCCGAAGGTGTTTGCATTACAACAAGGGTCAGACTCCCTACAATTTGCGGCGCAACAGCTACAAAGACATAGTTGCCCGAAATGCTGATAAGCTGTTCTAAATACTCTTGTGTAGGAATGTCGCTATCAGGCGATAGCTGAGGTATGAGAACGGAAAATGCGTTTACGACATCAGGCGTTATCTCTTCTACTTGTTTTATTTCAATCATGGCATCATCTATTTGCAACAAAGGTAAGATTTAAGAACCGGATAAGGCTTTGATGAAAATGTAAAAGATAAAAGAACGTAAAAAATTCTTTGTGGCTTATAAATTTTCTTTTAAAAATTAATATTCGTATTTTTGTAATGTTAATCAGCTTAGTGTTAGCTATAAATTGCGAAGCTAATCTTATTATCAAAGACAAATTGTAGAATTATATTTTGACCTTTAGACATTTCCATCCTTGATATTACAGGACTAAAGGCTACACAGTGAGATTATGAATGAAGATAAGCTTGCAACATTTTTCGATAAATGCTGCAAGCTTCTTTTCTTATAGAAATCAGATTCCCGACCATCCTTGCACTTCTGCCATTTCATCTTGCACCCGGATAATATCTGTCACCGCTACTTTGGGCGTAATCTTGATAGACTGTATAGCTTCTACCAAAGCCTCATTGTTGATAGTGTTGGGATTGCTGATGGCGGGCATCTGCCCTCCCGAAGCAAACATAGTGCGAAACGGAGGTTCGTATCCCGTTGATGCTTTAGAGAAGAAACTATCCAGATCTTTGGCAGTCAGCTCTTTTCGATGCGAATTGATATAGCGCACCAAAGCCAGATTCTTGTCGGTCGATTCTCTGTTAATTACATATTCTCCGCCTTCTACTTCTATATTCGTTCCCTCGATGCGCATTCCTCCTTGCGAGTGACGCTTGCCCTTGAGCAGACCTCCGTCTTCGAGTTTGGCTAATTGCTTTGTCATTACTCCCACTTGTATAGCTCCTGCTGCACCGACAATAGCAGCCATTACCGGACCTATAAATGGACCAAGTGACCAAGCTTTTGTTACTCCTAAGGCTGTATTGGCAATACCTTGTATTATATTTTGTGAAATCTCTGATTTTTTAATTTGTTTTTCTTTCTTTTCCTTCTCCTTTTCAGCCTTCTCTTTCTCTTTAGCCAGATTTTGTTCTTGTTGGGCAAGTTGCTGATTCTTTTCCATTTCTTTATCTATCTGCTCTTGCAAAAGGTCTGAGCGCCCTCCACTTGCCGCTTTGGCTTGTTCCTGTAGGGCATTGATCTTATCGCTGCTTTCTTTATGCTCCTTAACAGCTTCATTATATTGTTCCGAGATGGCTTGATATTTTTCTTTCGCCTCTTGCAACTGGTCGTTGAGAATGGCATTTGTTGCCGAAAAAATAGCATTAACCCCTTGCATGATATTATCCACATGCTTTTGCATTATATCATTTATGTTAGACCATTTATCTTTAAATGATTCTGTAGCATTATCTGTACTTTCTAAAATAGCTTCATTGGAGATGTTCAAACTATCAGCTAAATCAGACATAGAGGATTCGACCTGCTCATTATAATCATTTTGTTTAGTTACAAAATTCTGTTCTCCTGCAAGGCTTTCATTCTGATATTCTTTTTGATTCTCAATCAACTTTTCATTTAACTCTTCTTGTTCTTTTATTTTTTCATCTGTTAAATTGCTTCTTATTTGTATTAAATCTTTTTGAAGTTGCTCTTCGCTTAATCCTTCTGATATATTCTTTTGAAAAAAATCTTTTATAGTCTCTTTTAATTCTTCGGATTTCTTTTGAACTGTCTCCTTAGCTAGCTGTTCCAATCCATTAGAATCTAGATTTTCATTAAGCCTGCCTTGACTTTCATTCTGGGATTGTCTTGATTGATATTTTGATGTGGATTGCTCCTTTTTCAGTTCTTTACCATTATTCCTCAGTTTATTCAAAGCCTCTTCCGATATTTTGATGCCCGAATCGGAAGATTGATTTTCTAATGCAGAAGATTTATTATTTTCAGAATAGTCTTGTATGATCTCATTTGCTCCAGTAACAGTCTTAGTTAAAACAGGGGCTGCCTCTTCAAATATCCCTTCTATTTTATCAGCTACAATATTTGTAATACCATCAGATACTCCTTCAACTATTTTTTTAGTTTTTTCTTTCCAATAAGATTCCTCATTTTCATTGTTAGATGTAGGAGGAATCAATTGTTCCATATACATTTTTATAAGAGCTGCATCCTGAGGATCATCTGCATGCTTTAACAAAGCATTTAAACTGTTTTTAATATTTTCTAATATTTTATTCGTTTGTTCATTATATATTTTATCCAGGTCTTTTTCATGTGATTTAAAAGAGACAATATCATCTGTAGGATTTTTTCCTTCAATTATACCTTGTATAGGATAAAACAGTGAACTTTTTTGTTTATTAAAATCATCCAAAGATTTCTCAAGAGCCTTTCTATGAGATTCTTGTATCTCTGATATAGATTCTTGAGTCATAAGTACCAGAAGAGATAAAGATTTTTCAAGTTCACCCATTTTATTCATATCTTTTAACCTCCTCTGAGACTCCAATTTATCATCTTCTTTTCGGCTATCTTCATTATAATATTTTTTTCCAGTCAATGCTGATGTTATTTCAGGAACTTCTGATCCAATTGCACCAAAAGCCTTATAAAAAGATTGAAGCCAAAGATCAAAGACTCCCCAAGCGGAGAAAACTTTTTCACCTACAACTTCGACCGTCTTAGTGAAATTTCCAAATAATTTAAAATTGTCAAGAAATTTACTTCGTATTTTATCTGACTGATTATTCAGATTATCTATTACATTCTTTGTTTGACCCTGTATTTCATTTATGAGCCTTATACTATCAGCAAGTCCTTTTGTACTTTGGTTTATCTTCTCTGCTTTAGAATAAATAGAATTTTGTTCATTTCCTATTTCGTTCATAGAATCTATAAATTCTTCATTGACTGTAATCGCCTTCATTTGAGCTTCTCTGAATTGAATAATTGATTTTTGCATTACAGTTATAGAATCTTTGACTTTTTCAGTATCCTTTATTGTTTTTTCTAACCCTCCTATTTTGATAGGAATCAGAATGCCTTTACCTTCTGCCATAAATATTTTACTTTATAGATAAAGCAAACAAAAAGCAATAAAAAAGCCTGAGAATATTTTCTCTGCTTTTTTAGAATGGAGGCAAAGGTCTGAATAATAAGTCTACATCTTTGATCAATATTCCCACCAATGCTACGGCAATAACGGTTAGTACTGTTTTTGTGTAAAGGTCTGCTTTCATAATTTATTCTTTTAAATATTAATGTAATAATATACAAATATAGACTAATATGGGGAGTTAAGATTTAAGACAGTTAGTGGATAATGTAGAAAAACGGTAGGGAAAGATTTGTTGCCGACAACTGTTTTTTATATATTTACTAACAATAAATTAGACTCTATGACAAGAAAACGAAGCTATATAAATATACTTGCGATAGGTATTCTTATCGGAGGACTTATCATGTATCTCTGGGGAGGCAGGAGTAAAGGCAATGAGAAGGTGGAGGTTTCGCACACGATGATAGTGCAGAAGATAGAAGATCTGGGCAATCTGGAAGTGGTACAATACAACATACAGGATCTTATGGAATATAAGAAAGTGCGCCAATGGTTGCCGAATGCCAAAACTGCCCTCATCGTATCGGGCGAGGTGATAGGCTGCATCGACCTCACCAAAGTGAAACCAGAGGATATATATACTTCGGGCGACTCGATACGCTTGCGATTGCCTGCGCCGGAGATATGCCATATAAAAATAAATCATTCCGAATCGCGCATCTACGATATGCAGTTTGGGCTGTGGGAGTCGACACAAATAGCGGATGAGGCATACCGATATGCCGAGAATGAACTTCGCCGTCAAGCTATGAAGTTGGATATTACGAGCAAGAGCCGCGATAATGCAGTCAATCTCTTGCGTCCGATACTTCAGGCTATGGGCTTCGAATATGTATATATCACGTTTGATAATGAAAACAGCTATCGCGAAAAACCTCGTTGAAAGAATCTGTTAAAAAGAACCGATCGGTTTTAGCAGAAAATAACATTACCACATTGAACAATTAAGGCTCAATGTGGTTTTATGTATGTGTAGTTTTGTAAAGTTTGTGTTAAGGTTGGGAAGTCTGCGAAGTTGATTTTGCGGACTTTCTATTTTTTATCAATGGCTTACCGAAAGTAAAAGCCGCTATCGAACGTATCTTCTTTTTTTACACACGCATCCTGAGGTTTCCACAACGGATAATCGGCTTTATTCTTATTCAGAAAGTCCACCAGTTGAGTCTTGAGCGTATCAGCATCGTTTTTTATCCATTGCCGTAGTTGCGCAAGGTCTTTTATATCCACACCTTTGCTATTTTCGCTCTCGCGGATAGTAATACCTTTATTGACAATTGTAGCCGAGTTGGCAACAGGCGACTCAATTGCAGGATTAATGAGTAGTCCTCCTGTAAACGCTTCGCCCGTATTTGTTTTGGTAGTCATCAGGTTACTGATCATCCAATAGTTACCGCCGCCGCCATCTTCGGAACGATAATCATACCATTTTGCCGTATATACGTTTCCATCCAAATCATTGAATGTAATATTCGATTTTTCATAATCCTGAACACATCTGACACCTAGCATTGCCGTAGCCGAAACCGTTGTTTCTGTTGACTGATCTGAATTGTATAAATTATTTATACGTGTCTTATATTCAGATCTCCAGTATAAACTATTTGCACCAAAATTATTTGCTTTGTCATTACCATTACCTCTTATATTTCCCATAGGCAAGAGATTAAAGCCCGTATTACCAACAGAATCAGGTGCAAAGCCACCCCAATTGTAGACATCAGATATATTATTTGCCACATAATCCCAATTGTTTGCTTTAAGAGCTTTACCGACAGAGGTGGTTCCGGACGTTGCCGCTACTGCTTCTTTAAGAAAATCCCATTCGTAAGTTGTCGGTACATGCCAACCTGCTGGACATACCATTTGGGCTGTTTCCCAATCATAGAGCAAACCAAATTTGTTTACAAACTTGACTGCCGTTTCTTTTTCTAAAACGCCATTTTCGGTATAATTAATTGTTCCGGTCACCTTACTGATATCAGCTTTGTTATTTAAAAAAATAGCATCATTAGGAGTAGGTGGATTTATATCGCCTGAACCAACGGCAGGATTAATGGCACTCTTTCGAGTAGTAGGAAAAACATTGCCCGAAGCCGTAAGAGTAGATCTCATATTGCTTGTAGACCAGTAATATCCTTCTTGTGTAGGGTCGCAAGGATTTAAAGAAAACCAACGTGCAGTATATTGATTTCCATCACTATCGTTAAACGTGATATCCGGTTTTCTTTTATCCACTAAAGCTTCCCACCGAGAGCCTGACCATATATAGAGTCCCGGACATAATTGTGTGTTTATGGTCGTATTATAGACCAATAGTCCGGTGTGTTCCAATGCCAAGTTTTGATTTTGAACAGTCAAAGAATAGATATTATTCAACTTAACTCTTGGCATTCCAAGACCTTTTGTCGCATTCATTCCATCTGCGTCATTCTCTTTAAGTTGTAATAAAGCACCCTTAGCAGGAGCAGTACTTGCTCCAATAGTTACCTGGCTTTTTATTTCTGATGTTGATTGGAAAACGAGTAAAATGATAATAATCAGTAGTTTTGAGTAAACGTTCATGCGTCTTATACTTTATTAAAATGATGTATTATAGCTTGTAAAATTATCAGGCAAAGATAGGTATGATTTTTAAAAAAATATTTAATATCTGTTTAATTCTTATTTATTCATTCATATAGAGGTTATTTATCAATCTTTTATACTTACTACTGATGATCTACTAACGAGTAAATATTTTTCATATTAATATATTAAAAGTATAGTGAAAAACTACTATTAGTTATCGTCTTACCATTTAAACAATCCTCGAACAAATTATGAAGATTCAGTTAAGTTTCTCATTTCTATACCTTTTTACATATCAAAACAGGACAATACTGCAATATATATTATAATTTTGCTGTTCGAAGAATTTATATAAATATCCGATTATCATTTATGTGATCCAATCTTTCTCAGTTGAGTAAGATGATGATGAGATCGGATAACGATTTTTTTAACAAAGATATATTATGATTAGAAATTTATGCTGTACCATATTGCTCATACTCGCGTTCACATCCTGCGGAAGCAGCTCGTTGATGCAAAAATCGAAAACAATAGAGTTGGGTATGAGTAGAAAAGAGGTTACCGATATTATGGGAAATGGATACAGAATGTTGGCGGCGCGAACCACTTCTGACGGAAATCTGGAGACAATACGTTACGAACCTGTTCTCGAATATCCTTATGTGTTCAGTTTTTTAGACAATCGTTTAGTCGAATGGTTTCAGGAAACTCCTCCTACCGACCCGTATGTAAATTAATCACAGTAAACATCTATTAAATAACAGTTTACAAATATAAGAAAGGAATAAACGCTCATTTGGGCTTATTCCTTTCTCTTTTTTCCATATATGCCGATCCGCAATATCAAGTCCTATCCTCGCCCGATAGCTGTTTGGTAATATCCAAATCCTCTATTATAAGAGCCTTGTAGCCATTATTGATAGTAAAAACACTCAATGTATCGAGTATCTTGCGGCGAAGCTGATGTATCACAGTCTGATTGTAAAGCACATACGAATTTATTATCTCGTTTGCATTACCACTCAGATTGCCCGACCCCGACAGCCCCGCCAAAGTGGGCGAAGTAAGACGATGCGCCGAAATGATTTTCTGAAAAATAATTTCATCAACATTATTATACAAATCGGCATTGTTGCTTGCCGTATATGATGTGACAACAGGTTTCACCTCCTGACTTTCGCCCCAGAGCACCACAATGCTGTTTGCCCCATTAGTGCCGGCATAGCTTTTCTCAATATCGTGCTGAAACTGTCCCTTCTGCTCCTCCGTAGGATTGCTGGGCATGGTGATGATAGTAGAAGGCACAAAGCCATTGTTGATAGAATTTCGGTAAAACTTACCCAGCAGTCCGTCAGCCTCCACATAATTTAGTGCCGAGTAATACTGAGGAATAGGATAATAATCGAGTCCCGGTTCATAATCCTTATAATAAAAAAGATAAGGCACACCCTTTTGCATCTCTTCCGCCCCGTATGCCTTTATCCTCACCGGAGCATATTTGCCATAAGTCTTGCGCCAATCATTAGCCAAATAGAAGCTGAGATAAACTCCAAATTCATTAACCTCTCCTACCCTGATTTTACTGAAGTCGGTATGATAAAGACTCACCGTTTTGCCATTCTCGTTGAGTATAACCTGAAAACAATATCCGCCAAAGGTCACATAGTCGCGCGCCATCTTTTCGATCAGCATATCCCAGTCGTCGTTGGGGTTGGGCTGCCCGTAGTACTCATCGTCTCTGACACCCGTACCACAGATATAAGTAACCTTATTTTCGATAACCGATTTGTTGATTGCCGACTCGTTATTAAGCTCTACTATGTGCTGAGGAAGAAGATTGTCGCGGTCATAATTGATCCATCCTTTTGTGTTTTTAGAAAAAGTGGGGTACGACTTTCCCGATTCAGACATTTTGATCACTGCATAGTTCATATTATCCATTTTTTGCATTGGTATTTTTCTGATATAGATAATTGTATTGCCAATGGATGAAAAAAATGCTGTGTCATAAAACAAAAGAAGGTTGTCATCACGACAACCAATCTTCATTATTAACCTTTAATCTAATACCATGAAAAACACAACATATTAACAACAGGTGTTGCAAAAAGGTTCGATTGAAAATATCTATTCACATATCAACATCTCTGATCTTAGTGCCGCAGCACCTGAAAAAAAGATTCGGAGTCGGTCCGTACATGCTGCTCGAAGCATAAGCTGAGAGAGAGAATTGTAAACATTTTGAGATCAATATTTTCATCATTCTTTTTTGATTGTTGTTCGAGGTATAGATAAATTAATTTCGGTTTTATTCTAAAAAATAAATATTTGTTTTATCATTTTCCATATTCAAAAAAAGATTCTTTATATATTTTTCTTTTGTCTTGTCTTGTTTAGTCTTGTCTTTAGTATAGGCATAGATAAGCGCAACGGTTGATGTATCACGATGCGCATACGAAAGAGTATCCCCTGCGATACATATAACATTACGGAAACAAGGCGAAAAAAATAATATTAACAAAACTCCAACCACTCTTCCACTCTATTTATAATGAAAAAACATTTCCCAATTCTTAAAAATTCATATTATCGGTTTCGGAAAAATTTATCTATTTAATAAAACACCTTTTACATTTTAACAAATATGATAGAAAATATTTTAGACATTTTTCGGCAACAGGCACAGCAACACAAAACGATAAAGGCTTTTTATTACAATCGAAACTACGAGCTGGGTAGCGGCAATGAATCGCATCCCTTGTTTTGGCTCGAAGATCCTATATATGGACGCAATCAGGATAATGTATTTGTCAATTCGATAAGCTTTTCCATCCTATTTTTACCCACCACCGAAGAGTCGGTTTCACACCTTCAGAATCTGGCTTTTTCCATCGGTCTGAATATAATAGAGCGCATAAAGAAAAATGCTGAATCGGGCATCACCATCCGTCCCGACTGGACATATACCACACTCCGCAATTATTATGACAACAACTGTTGCGGATGCCGTTTTTCAGTCAATTTCACACAAGTCAACATGCAAAATCTTTGCCTGATAGACGAGCAATTTGACAATAACAAGGTATTTGACAAAAACGATGTGTTAAATAACTTCGATATGACAACGGACGGGGGCTGTGAAATTTTTGCAAACAAGCTGCCTGAGTTTGATATTAAAATGCGTAAAGGATGACGGCTGCCATAGAAAAAATAATGCAAGCGATGACGGAAGATATTCTCAATCTTTCGCAAATCATATTGAATGACGATGGTGTGGGTATAAATCCTAAAACGGGAAAGAATACGCTGAAAAACAGCCATCTAAAAAAAGACATAGAGGTGGTGATAGAAGCCACAGACGAATCGGTAGTAATCAGTGCCTTGTTCGACAACTATGTGGAGTATCTGGAACGTGGACGTAGCCCCATGCGGGGCAAACAGCCTCCGATAGATGCTTTGCGCGATTGGGCTATGGCTCGTGGTATCCCGACGGACAACAGTACTCTCTTTCTGATAGGCAGGGCAATAAAGCGCGACGGACAGCAACCTCGCCCGATATTGGCTACGTTGGAGGAGGAGATGCAAAAGCTTTTTGAGGATAAATGGGCAGACCAATTGATGGAAGCAATAACAGAGGAATTAAATAAATATTTTGAATAAAAAACTATGGGTATTAAAACTTTAGATATAGCAAATGTGACCGAACCAACGGAAGTCACTCTGATGGGAAATCCTAATTTCGTGATCTTTGATGGAAAAAAAAACGAGCAAGGCGATCCGTTAAAAATAATTGAGATAGAATTGAAAATTACTTCTCAGATCTGTTATATAAAAGAAGAAGCTGATGGCAAATCGTATTTTGTCAATCAGTCCGAATTTAATATAAAAGATAAAGCAACGGGTACTATCCTCCGGTTCATGGGAAAACCTGCCGGCTTATATGCAGCACGAATAAATGAGGGAACTCTTATTGATAATACTGAATATGACGAAAAAGGGTGTACTTTTTATGATCTCTTTCTCATTCAGGACAGCACATACAAGAGCTTGCTGTCAACATTGTCCTCTAACACCTTTCTAGGTAGCAAATATACAATATCTCTTAATGAATCAAAGATTCAGCTTCGGGCTCACGGTATAGGGTTGGAATACGACTTCAATATGCTTGACTACAACTCTGAGGCTCTGTCGATGGCCATAACATCTAAGACAGACCCTATATCTTCGGTTTCGCTGACGGTAACGAGCAATGATATAAGCAAGAGTGAGATTCCTGTCGAAATCAGTTTTACAAACAGTGCTACCAAAATAAAGCAGATTCTGAAAGCAACTACCAATCCCAAAGAAGTAAAGAACGAGACTTTTCTCGTACCGGGCAATAGGGATATATCTGTGACAGCCGAAAACATAAAAGCATGTTTGCTTCGTGATCCGCTACTGAGAAGTAATTTTTATATCACCATTCCTTCCATAAAGACTAATGGTGAGGTTAAAAACGGAGATACTATATGGATCAAACCCAAAGGTGAAGGTTTGGGATATACTTTTAACGAATTTGTATCCACACATCCATTTGTTAAAATAAAAAAGGTTACGAAAGAAACAAGTTATACCGATTCTATATTGGAAGATAATATCGACTGCGAAATTCAGGTTGACATATACAAAACTCCATCATGGCATGCTCGTATAGGTGAGGATGAGGACAATTATATAGTTACTCAGGCAAAAACATATTACGGAAAGCCTATCTGGTTTGATGTAAACTCCGTATGGAACAATCAGCTTGTCTATTCCGACGCATTTCTTAATGCCCAAAATAAATGGTGCAATACGGGTACGGACACGAGTTTCAGATTTACGGCAAAACGGTTTGACGGAGCCAATTATGAGACATTTTTCCACTCCGATGTGTTGCATATCTTATCCGGCTATCATCGCAATCTGGAAGCAAACGACCTTTCGGACTATATATTTACACCATCGGCAGGATATAAAGACCGCAAGGTTAAGTTGCTAACCAATATGCACACGTTGAGTCATATAGAGGGACAGAAACAGTATTTTAATTTCATCTTCAATTCCGTAAGGACGGAAGATGAGGTGAAGAAAATGGGAATATTGTACAGGCTCTACACCCAGTCGGGCAGCTATCTGGGCGATGCAAAAGGAGCTATGCAAGATATTAGTCTGTTTAGTCCCGTCAATACCCTTTGTCTGGATATAGATGGAGTGGTTGCCTTATATCCTAAGGTGGGCATCGTAAAAGCATATCTGTGTTATGGCAAACATGCGGTGAGCGAACCGCTTACTTTTCAGATATTGCCTTCATGTCTTTATAAGGTCAACGACTTTGCATTTCTGAATGCCTTAGGTGGCTGGAGTTCTTTCAATTTCGGAGGTATGAAGCAAACCGATTTTAAGGCTTCTTCGTCTGGATATTTCAATACGCAGACTCCCAATTTTACTACGCACAGCCGTATAGAATCGGTGTTCAGCAAGGAAACGACAGAGCAATTTTTGGCGCAAACCTCTCCTATCACTGCCGAGGTTGCGGAATGGCTGAAGGAACTCACATCTTCGATTGCCGTCTACGAGTTGGCAACCAAGAGATATATAATTGTAGACGAAATGAATGTAAAGCACAATTCGCGCGACGACTTATTTTCTTTGCAGATGAAGTATCATTATTCGGACTCGTATAATGCTAACATGAAATAGGAAAAGCTTTATTGTAAACAGATTCGGATACAGAGAAAGAAACATTTTAATAAACTTTCATCATTTTTGTTTGTGAAAATATTAAAATATATTATCTTTGCACTCGCTAAAAGCAACAAAGGATGGTTCCGTAGCTCAGCTGGATAGAGCAACAGCCTTCTAAGCTGTGGGTCAAGCGTTCGAATCGCTTCGGAATCACTTATCAGAAAATAAAGCAGTTACAATAAAGTAGCTGCTTTTTTTGTGCCCAAAGATAGGGTCGTAGTCAATATATTTAACATTCTGTTCAAAAATTATCCGAAGAGAAACATAGACCGGATTGACAATGGCACCAGCGGATTACTAAATCTGTTGGAGTTTAGCAATCCGCTGATAAATATCCTTGATGCCTTCCTTTTTTGAGGTGCATGGCGAGGATTGGGATAATAAACATTTTCCCCGGGAGAAAGAGCAGGACGAAAACGAACGGTCAGCCTTAGCTAAAGTCAGACACTATAGAAAGAGAGTCTGATGGCTAAGATAAATTATGAAGATCGAGACTATTTCAAATTATTGCTTTTCGGGTAATAGTCCGTAATGATTCAATGTTCCGATGAGTTCTATACATGCAGTTTTGGCACTGGCACTCATTCCTCCCAGAACATTTCCAAATAATCCTCTTAATTGAGTGGTCCAGATATTCTTGTCTATATTCTTATCATGGAGCGTTACAGTAAATTTAGCATCTTTCAGTCCTGCTCCTCCCGGTCCGCCATAAGTTGTAAAAACATCTTCCTTTATTAATAATGTTAGTCCGTTTGGATTAGTTGTTTTAAGATCTTCGGGACCAAATGTGTGCGTGTTATTTTCAACGTCAACCTCAAACACAACAATTTCAGGCGTTATACCTCTGGATGTTAAAGACTTGGTTAAGTTATTCTTGAAGGCATTCACCCACTTTTGTTTTTGTTTATTATCTGTAGCAATTGCTATGTACACATTCAGATTTCCTTCTATTTTTTTGTTGTAATCACTTAATTTAGTTGACTCAAGATATGTCTTGCACGAAACAAAGAGTGTAATAATAGAAAGAAGTAATAATGTTTTTTTCATAGTATTGTTTAATTTGCATTTATATAATTATTTTCACATAGTTCATTCATTATGGTTTCAGCATCCGTTTTAGCTTGACCCGATTTTGTAAATGTACCTATATTCTGAGTTAAATTTCCCTGCCAGACTTCCTCCCCCGAAGAAGTATTAATTAATATTATTCTGAATGTTGTTTTTGTGGTTTTGTTTTTAAATTTTTGTGAGAGGATATTAATAGACATAAGGTGTGTCGCTTGAGCTTCCGAAGCCATATTTGCTATGTCCTTATCTGAAGTCAAATCATTTTTTTTCTTCTCATAACTACTACATGGTATACCTTTTTCTTTAAACTGTTGTTTTAATTCATATTCAAAATGCCTTACATGTATATAATCAGGAATATTCGACAAAATAAATATGCTTTTTATTTTGTCATTTATATAGATATCACTTGTAATTTTACTGCTTTTTGAAACTGTAAAACATCCTGATAAGCAGAAACAAATTGCAAAAATAAAAACTTTATAAACTCGTTGCTTTTTCACAAACATAAACTTTTTTTCACAAACATACATAAAAAAATTAAATAAAAACAAAATAATGTACGATTGATAGGCAAAACAAATCTAGATTCAAATATCCGTTTATTGGAAAATACCCAGAAAAATCATAACAAGTAAATCAACTATATGAATATGTGCCTGTTGCGTAAGTTTATCGCCTTCGACGAAATACTCATCTAAAGGGTATATCTCAAACTATAAATAAAAGGAAATACAAAAAAAGGCTTTATCCATACAGATAAAGCCTTCTTTTATAAAAATAAAAGTATTCGTTCTGAAACTTACTTAATCGGTTCTATTCTGAATGAATAGATCAAAGGTTGATTAATCGGAATCATATATTGAGGCAATGGGCGAGGGCCACAACTGGCATTTCCCAAGCCTTGTTGGATACAATCCAAATTGAGATACACCTCAGGTTTGCGAACATTGTCTAACTCAAAGTCATGTTTTGCTTCCCACAAATCCTGATCGGAGAAGTGCAAAGCTGAGAATCCAAGACGATCTTTTGACGATATTTTCAAACCCTTATTGTTGCTATCGGAAATGGTAATCCATCTCACATCTTCTCTGTTGCCCATGCTCTGAGCCCTTACATAATGCTCTTCCTCCATTCCTTTCACGGTTTTGTCAAATTGTCCGAAATAGGCAGAACGTTTTCTGTCAGCATAGTTTTCGTGAGGACCACGTCCGTACCAGCGAACATTTTCGAGATTCTGCGACAATACAACTTGTAAGCCCAAACGGTGTACAATCTCACCATTAAGCGGCAATGAGAAGTTTGCATCCACATCTATCGCTCCGTTTCCGGAGATCACATATTTTACAAGATAAGGAATCTCTATCGGGTTCTTGTAAGCAATAGTAGCATTCATATACGATACAACGGTTACAGATTTCTTGTCATCGGCAATCTGGTAAGTAAATATCGGTCTGCTGTAAGTTGTCTGATAATAATTCTGATCAACATACTTATCATTATTTACACTTCTATACCAGTTGAGAGATAAACCCTTATTCTGGTGTATCATTTCCTGATTGTCGTACTTCAACGATTTCATTACAGCAGACTCTGTGTCGAATGTTATGGCAAAATTCTGACCACCTATCACCAAGTCTTTACCCTGAGTCTTAACATCTAATACTCCTGCATTGTCCGCATCTATTGCCGGCAAAGACATTCTGCTAGTTAAAGCAAATTGCCCCGATGCAACCAAGTGACCTTTATCTGCCCAGATAGTATTGTTTTTTAATGTAAAATAGACATTCAAGAAATACTCTTTTCCGACTTCCAAGTTCTTATTGTATGGAATAATAATAGATTGCTTTCCGTCAGGAAGCAAATTTATTGACGATAAAGTTCCCGATTCTGATTTCATACCGTCTTTCAATACCTTCCAAGCAATGTCAAACTGATCAAGATTTATAAAATCGTATTTATTCTCTATCTCAATCTTACCGCTCATCAATGCCAAAGGCTTCATCTTGATATATTGGAATACCTTCTTAGCCTCCAGCAATTTGGCAGTAACCCGCCTTTCGGGAGTAGTCAGTCCGTTGCAGGCAAAGTCGCCATCATTCGGTTTATCGCCAAAGTCGCCGCCATAATGATATTTATTGGTAGGCTCTCCAAACTTATTGATACCCTGATCGACCCAGTCCCAGACACAACCACCGATGATGCGTTGCGATTTTTCTATATAATCCCAATATTCACCCAGATTGCCGGGAGAATTACCCATCGAGTGAGCATATTCGCAGAAGAAATACGGCTTATCCTCATCCATCTGGTCGATACGCACCAAGTCTCTCATGTCAGGATACATCTGCGAACGAATATCGGCTATCTCATTCTTTCCTTCATAATGGATAATGCGCTGAGAGTCTAGTTCTCTTGCACGCTGAGCCATAGCCGTAAAGTTTTCGCCATTGCTGCCCTCATTTCCTAAAGACCAGAAGATGACCGACGGATGATTCTTGTCTCTCTCGATAACTCTTTCTATACGGTCTACATACGCAGCCTTCCATGTAGGCTTGTCGGATATAGAACCATTTCCATGATTTTCGAGGTCGGCCTCATCCATTATGTACAATCCATAATAGTCATACATAGCATACATTTTAGGATCGTTAGGATAATGGCTTGTACGCACCATATTGATATTATGTCGTTTCATCAACAATATATCCTCTATCATAGACTCATTAGGTACTGCTTTACCAAATTGAGGATGAATATCATGTCGGTTGACGCCTTTAAAGAATATAGCCTTATTGTTGACATATACCCTTCGGTTTTTTATCTCTATCTTTCTGAATCCGAACTTTGAAGACATTGCCAC
Organism: Dysgonomonas sp. UBA5412; assembly: GCA_002409595.1. Taxonomy (GTDB): domain Bacteria; phylum Bacteroidota; class Bacteroidia; order Bacteroidales; family Dysgonomonadaceae; genus Dysgonomonas. The sequence goes on along the minus strand of DHNQ01000006.1, from coordinate 68,890 downwards.
AGTCTCTTTGTTATCCTTGTTTTTCAGAGAAACGATAGCAGTGTAGAGGTACGGATTTTCAGCCGACCAAAGATGAGGATTCTGCACCTTAGTTTGTAGAGTATATTTCTGCTCGGCATCTCCTTTCAATGCTGCTATCGGCTGAGATAGTGTAGCAACAACCTTTCCGGTAGCATCTATCAACGATACTTCTGCAATATTGGGTTGAGACTTAGCATTTCCATAATTCTTAACAGACAATTCGGTCTTAAATGTAACAGAACTAAAGTCATTACCATCAAATTCCGATTTGAGGAAATAATCTCTGATATGCAACTTAGGTATTGCATACACATACACATCGCGATGAATACCACTCAGACGGAACATATCCTGATCTTCTATATAGCTGGCATCCGTCCATCGGTAAACCTCTGCTGCAACAATGTTTTTGCCGGGCTTTACATATTTTGTAATATTAAATTCGGCATCATTATTTGCACCCTCGCTATATCCTACTTTATGTCCGTTTATCCAAACATAAATGCCGCTATACACTCCATTGAAGTGAAGTATCACTTCCTTGCCGTCCCATGCCTCAGGTACAGAAAATTCGCGGCGGTATGATCCCACCGGATTCACTTCCGTTTCGTTCGTATATCCCTTTTTGGCTTGGATAAGAGGTGGATTATTCTTGAACGGATATGTTATGTTTGTATAGATAGGAGTACCATAACCCAGCATTTCCCAGTTGGACGGAACGGGTATCTCTTTCCATGCAGAAACATCATAATCTGTCTTAAAGAAGTTGACAGGACGTTCTGAAGGTTGTTTTACCCAATTAAATTTCCAATTTCCGTTCAGAGAAAGATAATAGTCTGAATTAGGAGTTTCCCATGGCTTTTCAAAATACTTGCTAGCCTTGAGGCTTGTCGTAGACGGAAAAGGGATGTATGTATTATGTCCCGGCTCTTTATTGACTCCGAATATCAACTCGTTTTCCCACTCCTCTCCTCTTACAATAACTTCTTTAGGCACTTTTAGCGAAGTTTCCTCCAATCGCCATAGTTGCGACGTGTTAGGCAGCTGATATATTTTACTACCCACAGCATCTTCGCCATTGTAGGCTAACGACATGTTACTCATGCGCTGTATTATGGTATAAGCACCTGTGCCGGTAACTGTCAATGTCCATTGCTGATTACCGTTGGAGGCACTGAAATCCCATTGCATAAGCTCACTACCCTCTCCGGTGTGGATATTCCCGTTATCCATACTCTGCTTATTATACGGATTTGTAATCGTATAATAACCATTCTTCATTTTCTCGATCTTCCATAACTGACCTTTATTGTTTTTCTCATTTTTTGACAATACAAATCCAGTTCCGTTATCTTCGCTCTGCAAGTTGTCTATTGCCAATCCTGCGGGACTTACTATTTTATATAGTACTTCCGTATTGATTTCCTGAGCGTGAGCCGGAGGATAAAAAACGAAGAAAAAAATGATGTTCAGTAAAAAAATAATAGGTGTTTTCTTCATGATTAATAAATTAAAGCTGTTTTTAGTTTTTATATTATTTAAATTTCGAAAATTCTATTCTCTAAATATATTAAACATAATTAATATCCCGGATTTTGTCCGTTTTTCCAATTATCCGTTCCTCCGTTTTGTTTACTTATCACAGAATTACGGTCTATTGCACCCTGAGGTATAGGCATTAAATACATCTTAGGCAAGAATGTTCTGTTTCTGACATCTACAACAGTATATGTAAGCACGCCATCCTTTTCCTTAATCAGCATACCTTTCAAAGGTACATTCATCACACCGGGGCTTCCATCAGACAGTTTATCTGCTATTTGCCAACGGCGGATATCCCACCAACGTTTGTCTTCAAAAGATAGCTCTACACGTCTTTCACGACGGATAATCTCCCTCATCTTGTCCTTGGTCAAAGACTTAAAAGTGTCTTCCACTTTAGGCATATTGTCATTTCTGGTACGAACCAGATTCACAGCATCCAATACCTCTTTCGTTGGTCCGTTTACTTCGTTTTCAGCTTCGGCAAAGTTAAGAAGAACTTCGGCATAACGGAAGAACATATAATTTTCATATGAAGTTTCATTGCCAAACATAGATAAATCTTTGTTCTCATTCAGTCTCTTACGTGCATAATATCCCGTATGTGTGTTGTCGTTAGAATATCCGAGGTCTATCGAATTGTTACCTCCAACCTGCGTTGTGATCTCAAACTCGTTTCTCCATTTAGAGCCATTATAGATAATGGTTTCATAAAATCTCTTTTCGCGTCCCACATAAGGTTCTTGTGGATTATATCCTGAAGCCGGGTCTGTAATAGGCAAACCGTTTGCCATACAAAATTCATCCACCAATTGTTGTGTCGGTTGAAAATTGCCCCAACCCGATCTGCTAGAACCGATGGCAGGAGGTCCGAAATGCATTTCTTTATTGTTTCCCTTGTCAGGTCCATACTGGCGGGCAAAGATTGACTCACTGTTATTATTAACCATAAACAACTCGTTAAAATCTGAAGCCAAGCTATAAACACCCATATCTATAACTGCCTTGCTGGTTGCAGCAGCCACCTTCCATCGCTGAATATCGTTAGTCGGATTGCGTTGTATGCTGGCATGATACAATTCGCACCATCCTTTTAGCGTAAGAGCAGCACCTTTGGTCGCACGTCCGGCATTGCTTCCGGTTTCGGTATTTTTCAATAGAGGAGCGATTTCGCCCAATTCGGTAGTGATGAATTCGAATGTTTCCTGCGCTGTGGATCTTGGATACTCTAGCGTCATACTGGCATCTGTATTATTCAACGGCACTGTTATCAAAGGCATTCCGCCATAAGTCATCCATAGCCAGTGATAGATGAATGCACGCAGGAAACGTGCTTCGGAAACTCGTTGTTGCTTGTAGGCATCGGACAGCCCCGACTCTGTAACCTTTTTTATAAACAGATTGCATTTGCGAATCTTCTTATATGCCGACTCCCAATCCCAGACATTACTGATTCCCTTCGGATAGTTTTCGGGAGTGATCTGCGCATTCCCTATATTCGCATAACCTACCATCCAGTTAGTACCAACATCCGAATTGTCAGAATACTGGTCGAGATGTTGCGTAACCTTGTTTGCATCAGGCAATAGGTCGTTATACATATCGTTAAGATATAAGTCTGCATTCGACTCTTTAGACCAAACGACATCATCCGTTACGAAGTCCTTATTTTCTACTTCGAGAAAGTCGGAACAGCTATATGCAAGGGCTAAGAATATACATAGTCCTATATGTATTATATATTTCATATTCATCGTAATTATTTAAATGTAACATTTAGACCAAAAGAAAAAGCTTGTTGCTGATAATAGTAGCGTCCATCGGTGTTACCTGCTTCCGGGTCTATTTTTTCTTTCATGTAAGGAGTCCAAGTAAAGAGGTTTTGTCCGGCAAAGTAGAAACGAACTCTCTGCATTGCCACTTTCGCGGTCAAAGCCTGAGGCAGAGTATATCCAAATTCTAAGCTCTTGAGACGAATATATGCAGCATTGCGCATCCAATGTGATGAGCCAACAGTATTGCGATCTACGGGAGCATTATATACTCTCGGATATTTCGCATTCGGGTTTTCAGGAGTCCAATGATCTTTGTATTGCAGCTTGGTAGCCGAACCTTGGCTCTCGAACGGATGTGCCATTGTGCCTTGAAGGTATATATCATTCATGGCAGCACCTTGCAACAGCATATTAAAGTCAAAGCCTTTCCACGATAAGCTTGGAGAAAATCCATAAATAATTTGAGGCGTATTTTTAGGGCGTCCTATCACTGTATTGTCATGCGCATCAATTATTCCGTCAGGCACTCCGTCGGGACCATACAGATCAGCATATTTTATATCTCCTGGTTGTACTTTGGCGTCTTTAATGGTCGCTATTCCGGGTTTCAGATTACCATTTGCATCGAAATCATCTACTGTAAAATAACCTATTGCCTGATAACCGAATTGTGTTTCAAAAGCACGTCCGGTTTGTCTTCTGTTAGGATTATTATATGTACTGGCTGTTTCGTATACATCCAACAATTTATTGTGTGTGTAAGTGAAATTACCGGACAAGTCCAATTTCATCTTATTGGCAAATGTATGCGAGCTGGACAGGGTTATTTCTATACCTTGATTGCTCATTTTCCCACCATTTACCTGAGGCAGGTTGATACCGTATTCCAATGGCACTGTGCTACTTGGATTTTGCAGCATATTATCTCGTTTATCATAAAAATAATCGACAGAGAAAGATAGCTTTCCTCTCCACAGAATACCATCGACACCTATATCAAATTTCTTAGCCTTTTCCCAAGTAATGAACGGATTGTTCTGATTCATTTCGTATACACCGGTCGTTGGGTTTCCGAAATAAGCAGAGTTGGAATATACCGAATATCCTGACATGTACTGGTAAGGGCTTCCTGCCAAATTACCCGACTCACCGTAAGAGGTTCTCAGTTTCAGCATTTCCAGATTAGGAAAATTGTTCTTCATAAAGCTTTCTTCAGAGATGTTCCATCCTGCCGAAACGGAAGGAAAGAATCCCCACTTCTTGCCGGGAGCGAAGTAATAATGTCCATCATATCTGCCGGAGGCTTCGAGCATATATTTATTATTATAGGTATATCCGACTCTGTAAAGGAAGCCCACAGAGGTTTCACGTGACGACGAACCGCCATTACCTATTTTTCCGGCTTCGGTACTACCTCTATCCAATTCGTCTATATCGAGCGGAAATCCTGTGCGTCTGGCATCAAACCATCTTTTCTTCCGATCTTTACGTTCGGCTACACCAAGAAAGTTTATATCATGTACTTCATTGAAGCGATGTTGATAATTGATGTATCCCTGAAATGTAAATCTCTTGTCGTTTTCGTCTCTTTGGCTAAGACTATAATCTCCTTCGTATGTTTCATTAAATGTATAAGGAGTGGTCGAAAAATCGGGAGTGTATGATAATCTTGGTTTTCGCCATTCTTTTTTGAATAACGTGTAAGGGTCGTAGCTTACTAATCCCTTTATACTCAGACCTTCGAGAAAAGGTAGCTTTTGCTCTATCGAAAGGGTTGTATAGAGTTGATTACGATCTTCTTTGGTATATCCGCTCAGGTTGCTGCCAAGGGCTACGGGCGAGCGTCCCAAATAATTACCCCACAATCCGTTGCTATACCATATAGCCTTGGTGGCCGGTTGTCTTACTGCTGCATAAGCGATGCCGCCGGCATTCTCTCCGGGATAATTATGATCGGCTACATAGCCGCTTAAGGATAACGAAATGTCAGTCGTTGAGGTGGCTTTCATATCTAAGCGGCTCGATACGTTATAACGTTTCATATCTGTTCCTTTAAACATACCGTCTTGGGCTGTATAGGCTAATGATACGTAATAGTTAACAAATTCTGATCCACCCGATATTTCCAGATTATGATAGGTAAGAATACTATTGTGTTGTATAATATCTCTTATCCCACGACTGTTTGGGTAACGATCGGGATCTGCATCGGGCGCTCCGTCTACTGTCTTTTTAAACATGGCAATTTCTTCGTCCGAATAAGGCATATTTGTTAGTCCACTGTTTCTGGCTCCTTCGTTGAGCATAGTAGCATATTCGTAAGAGTTTACCATTTCGGGTATACGGGTCGGATTCTGGAATCCGATATATCCGTTGTAGGAAACGCTCGGCGCACCTGTTTTACCCTTTTTGGTAGTGATGAGGATAACTCCGTTTCCTCCTCCTATACCGTAAGGGGCTACGGCTGCCGCATCTTTAAGTACGGTTATAGATTCTATGCTGGCAGGGTCGAGCTGACCATAATTGTCGCGGGGTACTCCGTCGATAACGATCATAGCGCCTGCACTGCCGGTAGTTCCTTTACCTCGCACATATATATTAGGATTGTCATATCCGATTTCGCCACTCGTCTGACTGGCTATAAGCCCCGGCATGTGCCCTACGAGGTTTTGACTGATGTTGGCAACGGGCTTCAATGCTGTATCTTGTCCTTTCATTGAGGCAACGGCTGCTGTCAATGAGGCTTTTCGGGTTGTACCATATCCGACAACAACTATTTCGTCCAGCGCTTTTATATCTTCTTTAAGCGTAATTTGCAGGTTTGTATCAGAGCCTAAGGTTATTTCCTGAGGGATAAAACCGATATAGCTGATCAGCAAGACATCGCCGGCTTCGGCTTTGAGGGAGAAATGTCCGTCTACATCCGTTATTGTTCCCGTCCCCTGCCCTTTTATCAAGGCACTTGCTCCTATTATCGGTTCGCCTGCCTGATCTTTTATCACACCTTCGATCTTCTTTGTGGGATCGGGCGTCTGGGAGGTTTGACCGACATCAGCAACGTTGCTGCTCTTGTGCGCTTTGGGTGTAACTACAATGTGTCGCCCCTTTATGGTATATTCCAAGTCGTTGGGGTTTATGACATCATTCAACACTTCATATATAGTACTGTTGTGTCGGTTGGTAGATACTTTTTTACTTTTGTCGATTTCTGTCGATTCGTAGAAGAATAAAAATTCTGTCTGTTTCTCAATCTGCCGAAATACCTGATCAAGTGATTCGTTCTTGACAGATATCGAGATTTTAGTCTTTTGTGCATAGGTATTTGCCATCAATTGTGGCAGACAGCCTATTAGCAGCAACATGGCTATTTTCATAATCTTTATAGTTTTTTTAAGATCTGCAAAAAGAACTATAGGTTGTTTGTTCATATATTTGTATGTTATTAAGATTAAACACTTTTCCACGGCAAATGGAAGTTTAATTAAGGTTACATGTGGAGAAAGGGAGGTTCGGCAAAAACTTCCCTCCTCTTTTTGGAGTGTTAGCTGCTATTCATAAGTATTGACTTAGGTTAATATATGGTTATGGAGTCTTCTTCTATCTCATATTTTATAGGTATTGATATACGTATTATTTCTAAAATCTCCTTTATATTTTGCCCACGATAAAAGGTTCCTGTAAATCGCTTGGTTTTCAGATCGTCTCTCTTTATTTGAATCTTGAGTCCATATATATTGCTTAACCGCGAGATAATGGTCTGAAATGCCTGATCAGGAAAATGATAGTATCCGTCTACCCACGAGGTGTACAATGATGCGTCCACTTCTTCTATCGTTGAGGTTTGATGATTTCGGTTATATCTGAATTGTTGATCAGGTTTCAACATTGTTTCTTTATCAAGCCCTTGCGTAGTCAGGCGTACGCTTCCTTCCAACAGTGTAGTGGAAAAAATGGAATCGGATGGGTATGCCATTACATTAAATTTTGTGCCTACGGCTTCTATATCTTGTCCGTTTACTTTAACGATGAACGGTTTCTTCTTTTGTTTGGCTACCTCAAACATGGCTTCTCCTTCGAGATATACAACTCTGTTTTTTTGGTTGTAATCAGCTGCACAATGAAATTTTGTTTTACTGCCAATGCTGACACGTGTGCCATCGGGCAAAACGACAACATCGGCTTCTATTCCATTTCCTCCGATATATTGACAGACAGGTTGTTCCTGATCTCTTTTCTGAAAGATAAAATATGTGGAGGTGATGATCAATGTAACGAGGGCTACTGCGGCATAGCGTCCAACATATTTCCATAGGTTGAACGATGTCTTATTGTATTTTTTGTTTATTAATCTATCCCAGCTTTTATCTATATCTACGGCAGGTTCTTTTATGGTGCAGGTATCAAAAATGGCTTTGGTTTCGAAGAATAGTTTTTTGTTTTCGGGTTTTGCCGAAATCCAATTGTAAAATTCATCTAAACCATCTTTATCAAGTGATTTGTTGAGGTACTTTATTATTAAATCCGAAGGTGCAAAAGGCATGTCGTTACTGATATTAGATCATTGTATTTTACCGGTGATATAATATAAAACGAGCGACGGATAAAATATACTCATCTAAAAATGTATTTTATTTCAAAAAATAATAAATAGAAAGATAAATTTGGAGGAAAGGCTCTTTCTGAGAAGCAGCAATGTGCGGTATAATTGATTTTCGACTGTTCGCACAGATAGATTCAATTGTTTTGCTATTTCATTGGCTTTCATACCTTCTATGTATGACAAGCGAAATATTTCTTGTTTTCGTTCGGGTAATTCTTCGATTTTTTTCAAGACAAATTCCAATATATTTTGTCTCATAAATAAGTCTTCGGAGTTTTCGAAAAAATTTAGTTCATCAATTTTTAATTGTAAAGCCCTTTTGTCTATAATTTCTTCTTCGAGACTCATACGGCGCAAATGATCTATACATGCATTTCTGACGGCTGCAAAAAGAATCCGCTTCACCTCGTCTTCGGGTAATAGGAATACTTGTTTATCCCATATTTTCAGGAATACGTCGTGTACAATATCTTCTACGAAAAAGGATGAAACAAATCTATTTGCAAATTTGAGCAGCATAGGTGCATATTGCATATAGACGTGTCTATAATGTACGATCTGATTATCCTTTTCATTCATAATTCAAACTTACACAAAAATCGGGATTTATCAGAATTCTTTCAGAAATTAGAAATATGTTATAAAAAAAGATTTATACAGCATCTTTGCCGAGATTCAATCGCCAGAGATGCTGCTGTCTTATTAACTTTAAATTAAATAAAATTCTCCTAAAAGACTATTTGTCAGAGCCTAGATTCTGATGTTCTTTATTGCCGCTCAAAAGACGTGTGGTTTCTATACATTCCAAGATTTTATTGTCCGCATTTATATGAAATTCGGCAAATACAAGAAAGACTGTCGATGTTCCGTCTTTCATTGTAGAGGTGACTTTATGACGTGAGAATACAATATTATTTTCTTCTATCAATTGTAGAAATTCTATACTCATATTCTCAATAAGTTCTCTTACTTTTTCGATATGCTGTATAAAATCGGTATAGTCGATGAATTTGTCGTCTACATATTGTTTATAATCTTTGCTAAAGTAATTGCAGACCACTGACATGGGCACATCTTTTTGGAATGCAACGGATAAGGCTTCTTTTATTATATTTTTCTTATTCATTATAGTATTTGCTTCTTTGAAACATGTTTATTTGTTGCAAAAGTACGAAAATGAACTCAGAATCTCATTGTTTAAGATATAAACAAAAAATAATCCAAAGGACTTTACTGCTCTACAATAGTCAATACGTTATATCCTGCATTTGTATTAAATGGTTTGAAACGGCTATGATCCCACAGAAGGTCTATCCATACGGCAGGGCGAAGGCTATCTCCTTTTTTAAGATGCACTCCTACCATACATGAAGCTCCGGCTTCTGCTATACCATTGCCAGGAAAGGCTTTTGCACTTTTAACTTTCGATTTTAGCTGACCTGACGAATCTCGTACTTCCCAGATGGCTTCAATCTGGTTGCTATCGAACGATTCGTTTGCAGTTATCAAACCCGACTGAAGTGCAATAGAAAAAATAGCCCAATATATACCTTCGCGCGGAGCTTTAAATTGCCCATTAGAAGCATCAAAATTATCAGTATCAGTTCCCGAATCTGAGTCTAATATCTCCGTCCAATTGGTGAGATAAGATGATGAGCGGGCAGGAATACCCGAATTGTATGCTCCGACCGGTTTTGCTCCGGGTTCGTAGACATAAACGTCTTGCGATTTTTTCTCTGCAACGACAACCAATCTGGGTTTACCATAGGGATGGTATCCTATCCATTTATTTCCATCCGAATATTCGATATATCCTTTAACTCCTATTGCGGGTGAGGGTACATAGCGTATGGCGCCAGCGCCGGCATCTTGGGCTGACTGTTCGGTCATGCCTATTGCCAAAGCGCTATTTTTCGCGGAGCGTATATCCAGCTTAAGCTTAGGTTCAGAAACTCCGATTCCGACTTTGCCTTTCGATGTGACAATCGTTTTTTCATTGCCCGATGGTGTCACGATTTCCAATGCATTGGATGTGGAGCCTGTGCCAACTCCTGTCTGAGCTGCAATATTATTGCAAAATAACAATGAAATAATTACAATATATGGAGAGAAGAACTTACTCATATACATTTTTTTTTACAATTCATAGATACTTATCGTATTGAACTTTCCGCCATCTGAGCCTGAGCCTATATACAGTATCTTTTCTTTTTTAAATAATCCGTCTGTACCTAATGTATGAAAGATTTTAAACTTGATTGTATTCCCTTTTTTCAGATTAAAGATGGCATTACATCCGCTGCCAACATATGCATTGACTGTACCCGATTCGTCGCCCGGAAATGAATCAACAGATCGAAAGGCTTCTATATTGCCTTCATTATTATTGCTTTCTATTATTGTTTCTATTTTCGAATTATCCAAAATTGAGCCTGCATCTATGGTTGCATTGAATGAGACAACATAAAATCCGTTGCGGGGTGCAGTGAAAACACCGGCCGACAGATTAAAATCATTTCCCGAATCCATAACCGCATTCCAATTGGTTATTTGCGTTGTAGAATTATTGGTTACAGACTGCGACGACATTTTCTTTACCAATACCATAGTCTTTGTAGGCGGTTTAAGTGGTAATGCGTGCCATTTTTCTCCGTCCGAATATTCCAGATATGATGTCGAAGTGTTATATCGGATTGCTCCACCTCCGACTTCCGATGCTGTCTGAGTAGTAGAACCTACGGCAAAGATTCCGGATTGATCGGCAACGGAACGCACATCAACTCTGGTCTTAGGTGTGTTTGTACCAATACCTAAATTGCCCGACGAAGTGAAGACTACATCATTTTCGATGGATGAGGCTTGCCCGGTGGCATTGTCCTTCATCCCATCAATGTATAAAATGATATTTGGGTCTGACGTTTTGGTATTGACGCCTATCTGGGAATATGATTTATTAAGGGGAAAAAACAGGATACTGAGCAGAAATATCCAATTAATATTATTTTTCATTTTCATTTATTAATGTTCTATAATCATCAGATTGTTAAATCCTCCATTAGGATTGTTCTGATTAGCATCTATCCGTAATGCTCTCGATCCGGAGTTTAGGAATGTATAGTAAACCTGCGGCATTACAACTGCGCCTTTTGCCAACATAATAGTGGATGTTAGGGCAATTCCGCCCTGAGAGTTTCGCGAGCTTTCGCCAAAAGACCTGAGAACTTTGACCGAGGTGGAATTATTTGCATCTACAAACTGTATTTGTATATAGGAGCCTGAAATAATAGAGCCATTGACAAAATTGAGTGTAATAACAAAAGTATATACTCCATCGCGGGGTGCAGTAAATGCTCCGGTGGAAGGATTAAAGCTGGATGTTATATCTTCCAGTTCTGTCCAATTGTCTATTATTGTCTCTGTCTTTGCAGGAATCGTTTTAGCTGTGCGAAGCTGAGCTATTACAGATGCCTTCTGAGGTGTAACAAATATCGACACCCACTTTTTTCCATCCGAATATTGTAAGTCACTGCCTCCGCTATATGAATAATATCGCATTGCTCCGGCTCCTGCCTCGGCTGCGGATAGAGTTGTAGATCCAAGCCCGATTGCATTTCGCACACTATCAGACCTTAAATCCATTTTCGCCCTGGGGGAGATATTACCAATCCCCACCCAGCCATCAGTAGTTAGTATAAAGTCATTTGCTACTTGTGTCAAAGTAGGAAGTCCAGTCTTAGCGTTATCTTTGCGACCATCAATATGGAAAACTCCTTGAGGATTTCTTGTCCCCACACCGGTCGCCGTCTGCGATTTACAGTTAAGCACACAAAAAATAAATATGTATAATAAAGTAAAAGTGTAAGCAAATTGTTTCATTCTTTCTGTTCAGCGTTGTGCAGGTAACCATGTCAATAAAATTCTGAATAAATATCTGAGATATTCAGCCGATTTATTTTTGAGATAGTTTTGCCAATTTTGTTTTCATTATAAATAACTCTTTATTTAGTCGCTGATTCTCTTTCTTGCCCTCTTCCAATTCATCCCCTAACTCTATAAGGTGTATATATAATTCCTCTATTTTTTCCAACTGCTGAATAATCAATGAGGTCATATCTATCGTATAATTATTATTTTGTTTATTCAGCTCTTTGATAGAAGTTACTCCGGGCAAATGCTTATTCTTATATATATAGTCTTTGACTTCATTTAATGTTCTGAATCTATAATCTTTATTCAAATCGGATCTCCCCTCTAGATAATAGTCAAATACATAATCTGCATATACAGAACTAGATGTATAATATTTACCCGAAACAGCCATATCTCCATCTACAAAGAGTGTTGCCGTAGATTCGGAAGAAGGTATATTCATTGTACCGACTGCAACTTTATTCTGATGCCAGATAGCATCTGAATTACTTGCCGACAAAGTATTCGTTCCTTGTTTAAACCATGTTCCACTCGGAGGTGGAGTTTCTGATGCGCTCGTGGCACGAATCCATTGATTTCCATCATTAAAATAAAGTCCCGGAGTAACATCTCCTTTTGTTGCAGTATTGTAAACAATCATCCCTTTCACATGCTTACCCAACGGATTGGATAGCTTTGTAGAATTGAGTGCCACACGCGGCATCAACAAACCTTTTTGAGAAGAGCCATTCTCTGTTTCTTTCAGATCGAGCAAAGCTTCGCTATCCGGTGCTTCGTAAGAACCAATGGTTACCTGTGCTTCGATTAATAATGTAACAGATAGTAGCATCATAAGTAATAAAATCCTTTGTAATTGATTACTTACATTCAATAAAGGCATAGTACAGATCATCATGTAGTTCTTTAACTAATTTATAAATTGTAATTTTGTTTTTTATTTAAAATATCCAGATCATCTCAATTAATTGCTTTCACAAGTTTATAATTGAGACTGTGAAAGAAAAGACAATTATTTTTTAAGACAAACAAATTTCACTTCTGGATATTTATTTCTTATCTAAAAGAAAGAATCATATATCTTATGTTCTTCTTTCATAAAATGATTTTATTGATTTTTTTATTTGTTGCATAGAATAACTCTAAATATGCAAAGTCTTGTTCTTCAGTCCACTATTTCGAAGGCAAAAATAAGATGCCTTCATTTAATAAAAAAGTTTTAAATATATCAAAAATGGTTCTTTTTGAATATTTTCAAAATTATACCAATATAGCTATTCTTTTTTATCAGAGATCGATCATCACAATTACAAACAGTAATTAAACAACTGATAATATGAAAATTACAATATAAACACTAAAAAAACATAAGAAAATGAAGAGGCTTATGAACAAAGTGAACAATAAGTATGTTTAAAGCCCGACACTTTACAACACAATATGAAGCTTGCCCAATATTATTTTTTGTGGGAAGAAGACAATATTCATCAGATATTAAGGAGTTTTTAAGAAAAAGCCGAAAAGAAAATTTAGCTCAATATGAAATTACTCATTTTGAACTTGCAGCTAAAGGTTTTCCTATACCCTATTCATTATCTTTTTATATGAATAGTTATGCCTATTTATTGGTTAGAAGAGGCAAGGCTCAGATAAACATTAGCGGCTACAATTACGAACTAGGTCGCAATAGCATAGTTGCCCTCGTGCCTTCTCATACAATAAAGTTTATCGAAGTAGACAAAAATTTCAAGGCAATAGGCTTAATACTTACAAAAGATTTTTCAAGTATAATTCCTTCAATGGAAAAAGTCTTTAAACATCTCAACCGAAGCCTGAAACTTTTCAATCAGCCCATCGTGTGTGTCAGCAACAAAGAATTCTTCGTATTACTCAACAGCCTATTAGGAGTTCAATTCAAGATTGTAGATACAAATCACTTGATGCAAACAGAATTGATACAAAATACATTTATTACATTCTTGTTGGAATGGATCAATTGCTTTGACAAACATACTCAGAACCATTCACAAAAAGTTCTCAAATCTAATCATACCGAGCAACTATTAAATTCCTTTATTATCTTATTAAGAGAACATTTCAGAACGGAACATTTAGTCTCCTTCTACGCCAACAAATTATGTATTACGACTCAGTATCTTACAGCAACAGTAAAAAAACTAACAGGAAAGACCGTCAACCAGTTTATATATGACATTCTGTTTAGCGAAGCCAGTATAATGCTAAATCAGACCGATCTTTCGATCCAACAAATTGCAGAAGAACTTCACTTTTCCGATGCCTCAGCTTTTTGCAAATTCTTTAAGCGTCGATCGGGTATATCTCCATTGAAGTTTAGAAACAAATAACAGAAGAATATAACAAGCTATTTCGACAGATTCAATATTCTCAAAGCCCCTCTGATAACAATCAGAAAAACAATGCTGCCTACAATCAAATCAGGATAACCATTTTCGAATTTCCAAACCAAAAATCCGGCAAAAATAACACCGGAATTTATTATAACATCGTTGGACGAAAATATAATACTTGCCTGAATATGGGCATCACTACTCTTTGTCTTTTGCAGAAGGATAAGACAAATTATATTAGCGATGAGTGCCAATAATGAAATCCCAACCATAGTCTCAAAATCGGGTAATTTTTCCAGTCCTACAAAGCGTCTTATTACTTCTATAAAACCCAGCAAAGCCAAAATTATCTGAAAATAGCCACAGATCATTGCTACTCGTTTTTTACGGGCTATAGTTGCTCCCACCACAAAAAGGCTCAATCCATACACAAGGGCGTCCGCCAACATATCGAGGCTGTCAGCCACTAGTCCCATAGAGTTGGATATAATACCTGTTGACATTTCGACAAGAAAGAATAGAAAATTTATAGCCAACACGATCCAAAGGATTTTTCGTTGTTTGTTATCCTCTTTTATCTGAAACGTCACTGCCGTATCCATACTTTCGATGAGTCTCGAACCCAGATCCAGTTGAGACAACGCAGCTTCGATCAAATCAAGATCTTTGCTGTGATAAACTGTTAGAGTTCTCTGTTTCAGATCAAAATCGAGTTGCTCTATCGACTCAATATTTTGTAATTTCATCCGAATCAGACTTTCTTCACTCGGACAGTCCATTTGCTCTATCTTAAATATTGTCTTCTTCATCTTCAGTCCATTTTTGCAGCAATACAAAAGTATAAAAATAGCTTAAAATCATTATTATTTAATTCGACATACAATCAGATTATAAGATCATTTTAAAAAATATATTTACCTTTATGGTATTCGGCGATTATTAGCTTGTGTAATACCAGTATATTTTCTTTTTTGAGAAAACAAAACAAATAAACAATAGAATCATATAATCATAAAAATTTGTAATATGAAAAATATAGGTTGGATAGGATTGGGAAATATGGGATTTCCGATGGCTTTAAATTTATTATCTGCAAAGTACAATGTAAATATACATTCACGAAATCAGGAAAAGAGCAAAGCCTTTAGCGAAAAAGGCGGACACGTTTGTGCATCCCTGCCGGAACTGACAAAAAAGTCCGACACCGTCTTTCTTATGTTGCCCGACGATGATGTATGTGCCGAAATGATAGAACAAATAAAAGCGACCGATTTTGCCGGAAAACTAATAGTAAACATGAGCACCATTTCGCCCGAAGCATCCGTCAGATTCGACACCGATCTTAAAAAACACAATATCAGATATGTAGAAGCTCCCGTATCGGGCAGCGTGAAACCGGCAACAGAGGGCGCACTCGTTATATTAGCTGCCGGAGAAAGCAAAGACCTGGAAGAAGTATCTGCGTGCTTTGATATATTGGGAAAAAAAACCTTCACATGGAACACCATCGGAAAGGGAGCGCTCGCCAAACTGGTTGTCAACTATTATATGTCTATCGTAGTAAGCGGCCTTGCTGATTCCGTATTATTTGCCGAAAAAATAGGGCTGGAAGACAGCCGGATATTGGATGTGATAAATGCCGGTGCATGTGCTAGCGGTATGACGCAAATGAAAGCACAGCCTATTATCAACAAAGAATTTAAGCCCGCATTCCCATTAAAATACATGTATAAGGACATCCGATTGGGAAAAGAAGTCGGACTAAACAGTCCGATGGGCAATCTGATGCTGGAACTGTATGGTGAAGCCAATAAGGAATTTGGAGACGAAGACTTGATGGCAATATACAGTTACATCAAAAAGACAGAAAAATAATAATTCATCGGTCGATGCCATTGCGCGAGAGAACTCCTTGCGCGTAGTAGTGCTTTACCTCGGTCATATCTGTCACCAGATCTGCCATATCGAGTAATTGCTGAGGCGCATAACGTCCGGTAATAACGACCTCAACAGTCGGATTTCTTCTCTCCAAAGCATCTATTACCTGATCGGCGGAAAGCAATCCGAAATATATGGCAATCGTAAGCTCGTCAAGGATAACAACATCATATTCGCCCGCTGTCAGTATATCTGTACAATGGGCGAATCCTTTTTGAGCCATTTCTATATCTGCCGCTTCGGGATTCTTGTCAATAAAGCACCCGCGTCCGAACTGTTGAATACGGATACGCTCAAACAGAGATTCTATCTTTGTTTCGTTGTATTTCATAGATTTAACGAACTGACCTACATAAACACTTTTCCCGGCACACAAGGCTCGTACAGCCAGCCCGAATGCCGCAGTAGTCTTGCCCTTACCATTGCCCGTATATACATGAATATAACCTCGTTTCATAATACAAAAATACTGATTATCTTTTACCGGAAACTAACGATTGCTTCAAAACAAAACAGTTACCCCCGATTAATGAAGGTAACTATCTTGAAGTCAGCATAGTTTTCTTATACTTATACCTCTATCTTCAATTCTTCATCCATCAGAAAATCGTCATCGTGAAGATGTACAACTTCCAACGTTTTCTCATAATTAGTAGATTTCTTGGAGAAAAAGTCATGCTGAGTCGTTTCCACATTCAGCCCATTTAGCACAATAGGATTTACCTCTCCTACTTCGAAGCGAGGTTCGAACCCAAGATTCATCAATGCTTTATTGCCATTGTAGCGGATATACTCTTTCACCTCTCCTGTAAGACCGACATCTCCATAAACATGATCCGTATATTTCAGTTCGTTCTCATATAATTTATCCATCAGCACAAAAAGACTTTCTTTCACTTTCACTTTTTGCTTTTCGCTAAATGTGGCAAAAAACTCCTGTGCCAATAGTCCGACAAAGACACCATGAATGGATTCGTCAGCGACAATCTTTTTTATTATATCGCAACTCGCCACCATCTTTCCTTGCCCCGCCAACCACAAGGGCAGGAAGAATCCACTGTAAAACAAAAATGTTTCGAGCATGACGGACGAAGCCAGAGCCATAAAAATCTCTTCCGATGTTACATTCGCCTTATCCAGTTTACGGTAATTGGCATCTATGGTCTTTGCCTTAAACTGCAATTGCTCATTGTTGGATGCCCAGTCGAATATAGCATCAATCTCCTCTGTTGTAGCCACTGTGGTGAAGATAGTAGAATAAGACTTTGCATGTATAGCTTCCATCATACACATATAAGACAGCACTGACTTGTTTTGCAAGCCCTCTATATGGTCTATCACCTTGGGCATTCCCGTATGGCTTTGCAGAGTATCTAACAGTGTAAGCCCCCCTAACGCCTTCTTGTATGCTTCTCGCATTTCGGGCGAAAGAGACTTCCACGAATCAATATCTTTGGAAGGAATATATTCTGTATCTATCCAAAACTGTTTGAGATTTTGTTCCCAAAACATTTCCACATAATCATTATCGGGTGTGTTCCAGTTCACAGCCCTGAATTTCTTTATTTCACTCATCTTGGTATCTTTTTTTGATTTATACGGAACACGACACACATTCGTCTATTGTAGCCTTGCGTGTACGGGTATAGTAAAGCGACTTCAGCCCTATCTTATGCGCATATATATAATATCGAGCCAGATCGCGCGTGGTATCGCTACTCTTGGTATGCAATATGGTAGAAATTCCCTGATCGACATGACGCTGAATAATGGAAATAAGCTTCATCACCTTCTTCTGATCCATATCGTATGCCGACTTGTAGAAGAAGAAATTGTCGTTTGTCAGATACGGCATCGGATAAAAGGTCGTACTATCGCCGTATTCGCGCACCTCGATAGTATCCACTATCGGCATTACCGATGCGGTAGATGTCATAATATAGGATGTGGACTGATTGGGTGCTATTGCCAAACGATAGGCATGATATACTCCATGTTGCATAACCTGCTCTTTGAGTGTCTGCCAATCTTCGACACCGGGTATATCTATCCCGTCAAAAAGTTGTTTCACCTTCTCTGTCTTCGGCAGATATGATTTCTCTACATATTTATCAAAATATGTACCTTTTGCATACTCCGATTTATCGCAATCCTTGAATGTAATGCCTCTGTCGCGTGCTATCTCCATCGAACGTTGGAGCGAATAGAAATTCATCATCATAAAGAATACGTTGCAAAAATCGAGAGCTTCGGTGCTTTCGTATGCAATAAAATTTTTAGCGAAAAAGCCATGCAGGTTCATTGCACCAAGCCCCACACTATGCAACTCTTCGTTTGCCTTCTTTATGGAAGGTACAACATCGATGTCCGATATATCGGAGACAACGGTCAGGGCATCTATGGCAACAGACACCGCCTCTTTTACCCGTCTGTTTTCCATAACGGTAGCAATATTCAACGACCCAAGGTTGCACGATATGCCACGACGGATAATGTCTTCTTCGTAATAATCGTTTATTTCCGAAACCTCAGACAGTTGCATAATCTCGGTGCAAAGATTACTGAGCTTAACTTCTCCTATATCCTTGAGAGCATGCTCTCTGTTAGCATTATCTTTGAAGAAAAGGTATGGATAGCCGCTTTCTTTTTGAGTTTGTGCTATCTTGACAAGCAAGACGCGTGCGCTCAGACGTTTTTTTCTTACATTAGGATTATCTATCAATTGCTGATACATCTCGTCCATATTCATATCATCGAGATATTGCCCGTAAGCCCTGAATACAGAATGAGGATAGAATATATAGAAAGGCTCGTCTTTCTCGGCAAGCTCCATAAATTTGTCGGGAATGATAACTCCTATCGAGAGCGACTTGATGCGTACCTTTTCGTCCACATTGATTTTTTTGCAATCCAAAAATTCTTCAATATCGGAATGAAATACATTCAGATAGGCTGCTCCTGCTCCGGGACGCTGCCCCAATTGATTGGCATAAGAGAACACGTCTTCTAACAACTTCATTATCGGCAACACACCGCTGGCACGTCCCTCTACCCCTTTGATGGCTTCCGACCGTCCGCGAAGCTTAGATAAATTGAGCGAAACCCCTCCGCCAATAGACGATAGTTTCATCGACGAATTGATCGCGTAACCGATCGAATTGAGGCTGTCGCCTATTTCGTCAAGAAAGCAGGATACCAATTCTCCAGAACGGCGTTTGCCTCCATTGAGAAATGTGGGCGTAGCCGGCTGATACTCTTGATTAACTAGCAATTCGGCATATTTTATAGCCTGAGAAAGATCGCCTTGTGCCAGATACAATGCAATGCAGGCAACGCGGTCTTCGTATCGTTCCAAAAACTTTTCGCCGCTATCATCTCTCAGGGCATAGTTCTGGAAAAACTTGAATGCACTCATAAATGAGGGGAAACGAAACTTGCGCTCGTAGATAAGTGCATAAACCCGCATTATATCCTCGAATGAGTATTGTTCATACAGATTTTCGTAATAATTGTTTTCGATCAGATAATCAATCTTCTCCTTCAATGTGTAGAAGAAGACCGTATTCTTATTCACATAGTCTAAAAAGTAAGACCGTACGGCTTCCTTGTCTTTATCCAACTGGAAGTCATCGTCTTTCTTTATCATTACCTCATTGTTGAGGAGTATCCATTTTTTGATTTGCATATTCTTTTACTTTTTGGATAAAGCTGTCTACATCGCGCTCTAGTCCTGATAATTCAAACTTGATAAAAACAGGTATGGAATATTTTGCAGCTATCTTATCGGCAGCCAAAGCAAAGTTTGTACCCCAATTCATGTTGCCGCTGGAGGAAACGGACCTTATAAGATGAGCATATTGCTCTACAAAGCGGAGTGTAGTATCGGGCACACATCCTATCTTGGTGGTATATGTAACCAGATGTCCTTCGTCTTCAGTCGATAGCGAATCGGTAATTTTTACGCAATGCCAATCGGTGGACAAACGTATCTTGTTTATAAAACGCTCTACATTGCCGGTTTTGCTATCGTAGTAAATAGTCATTTTTTATAAGGATTCTATCAACGACTTTAGTTCCGCTGGTTGAAAACCAATAACCCGCATCAATTCCTGATCGTCTTCTACGAGCAAAGTCGTTGGTACGGAACGCACTCTGTATTTCATCGCCACTTCGGGATTGTTGAATGGATTGATTGCATCAAACACTACATTTTGTGTTTTGAAATATTCTGAAACCATTACGCAAGGGTTGCAGTCTTCCTTTTCAAACTTCAGTATCTTTTTCATATTGCTTTTTTGTAAAATATATAACCGATATGAGTTTGGCTAAACTGCCAGACTCTTTTTATAAAATTTATTTTTCCGATTTATTATCCGGTAAACTTTTCTCTATTCCCGAAAGAAAAAGTTTTTCATTTATTTTGGCAGGTCTTCTGACTTACTCTTATTTTTCACAGCCTTCCCTCCTATCTCAGAAGTGGCAATGGGTATCGTGAAAAACAATATATAAGAGCTTACAGCAGCGGGTCTGTTCAGGATTTACACCTGATTCCCTTTTCATCACAAACCGGAGAATACAAGTCTGCAACACCAAAACTGTTTACAAATATGAAACAAATATTTGGAAGAAATGTTCTTAAATTGAAATATTATTATCTATTTAACATTAATAATATTTATAAAAAGGAAAACTTTTTTGAAAAATAAATAAATAAAGTTTTCCATAATAGAAATTATTACATTAAATAATTTATAATAAAATTCATAAAACAAAATATCCTGACTACTGAGACAGACAGTAATCAGGATATAAAATACAAATATATTATCCAAATTTCAGATTCTAATATTCAGCTTCAATTAATACGGGAAAATGGTCTGACGGGAATCGCCCGTTTTGCATATCATTCAGCACACCATATTTCTTTACTTTAATATCGGCAGTTACCCATATATAGTCAATCCTATTCTTAGCATCAATATCTATCTTAAATCCATTGGAAGTACCAACAGTTCCATAACAAGGTTGCTCACTAATTGTATACGAATCTTTCAGAAAACCATCTTTTGCCAATACAACTATGGGTTCGTCAGTAGGCACTGCATTAAAGTCGCCGGTAACGAATATAGTATTTGTACTGCCTGCAATTTGGTTAATACGTGCCAATAGCAGTTTGGATGATTCTCGTCGGGCAACTTTTCCCTGATGATCGTAATGAACATTGAAGAAATAAAATTCTTTATAATTGTCTTTATCTCTCAATTTGCCCCAAGAACAGATTCGATTACAGCATGTGGCATCCCATCCCTTACCGGGTACATCAGGTGTTTCTGAAAACCAAAAATTTCCATTATCTAACAATTGGAAACGAGCTGTTTTATAGAAAATAGCAGAATGTTCTCCACCATCTTTACCATCGTCGCGCCCTGCTCCAATATAAGCATAACCATCTAATTCGGCAATATCGTCCAGCATATGCTTAAAGCCTTCTTGTGTACCAAATATATCGAAATCGTGAAACCGGATCAGACCTTTTACCATTTCTTTACGATTGGGCCACGCATTTACACCATCACTAGGAGTATCCATTCGCAGATTGAATGTTGCAATGTTCAATTTATTTTTATCGGCTGTCCGATCCTCTGTCGCTTTAGATGGAATTGAAATTGCAAATAAGGCTAGAGATAGATATAAAATTATTTTTGTTTTTGTTTTCATTTTCTTATTTTATTTTGATTATTCCCAACCCGGATTTTGAGTTAGGTTTTTATTCTTATTGATAGCAGACTGAGGTATTGGATAATAATATTGCCGTCCATCACTATACCAGATACGAGGATCGCCATCAGCCCAAGTTAAATTACCGGAAGTAGCTCCTGTAAGCCCTTGATGTGTACCTTCTCCAACTGCAACGGGTGTACAGCTAGCCGGTAGATTAGAAGGTTTATCCCCTTTGTAGAAGATTACATCGGTAGTACCATCGTGATCAAGATCCATTTGTACATTGAGTGCCGGAACATATATTCCTGTCCAGCGCATAGTCATCAAGGCTCCACATTTCCAACGTTTGAGGTCGGTAAAGCGAAATCCTTCTAATGCTAATTCGACAGAACGTTCGCGACGTACTTCAAGCAACACCGGATCTGATATGTTAGGAAAATAATTTTTCTGAAAGTAAGCATCTACCTTTGTCGGCCTACTGCTTATGCCTCCGGTGATACCGGCACGTGCCCGTAATTTACCAACTGTATTTGTCCAATCGGCATCAGTAAGGCTTCCTAATTCGGCTTTAGCTTCGGCATAGTTCAATAATACTTCGGCGTAACGGAACAATGGTATTGCATTGGTGTTTAATGCCCCGGCATCGTATTTCGAATCATCGAGAGTATATTTTATAGGTTGATAACCCGTGTAGGAATATCCATTAAAATTGGGTGCAGCAAAAGCTCCGTCTCTTTTGTATCCGGGAGTACGAATTGTTTGGGCAAGTCTTTTGTCTCGGTTTTGAGATTCTTCGTAAAACTGCATGGTATTATATCCGGCACGATCGGTATATGGCGTACCATCTATATTGAGGAATGTATTAACAAAGGTACGTATCATACTGAAACGTGCTCCGTATGTGCCCGAAGTCCACCACCAGTTAGCCTGCCCCAATACAGCTAATCCTGCATCGGCACAACTGGCAAGCATCACTTCGGAGGTAACTGGTTTGTCGCTTATAAATAATATGCGGAATGAGGCGTCTTCGCCTGCTCCATTATATATCGTGTGTCCGCTTTGATTCATCACTGCTTCTGAAGCATTGACAGCTTCCTGATACCATTTAGCAGCTGTGTCTCCAAGACCTAAATTGGTATGATAGCGGCGAAATGAGGCTTCGAAAAGGCAAACGCGAGATTTGAGAGCATAAGCAACCCATTTTGTAACCAGCGATCCGGTATCGTCTTTTGTGAGCGAAATATTTTCGCATGCAAAGTTAAGGTCTTCCAAAACATGGTCCATTACAACTGTTCTTGAATCACGTGCGGCATATAATAATTCATCGTCAACAGCCAGAGGACGATCTATCCATGGTACATCGCCAAAGCGTACAACTTTGTTGTAATAAAAATAGGCACGGAAGAACCGGGCTAACCCGATATAATGATTTCTTACCGATTCGTCTATTGCTTCACTGGTACAGTTTTGAATAAAGTAATTGATATTACGCAGATCCGACCACGACCAATCTGTACTCAGTTCGGCAGAATAAGCTCCTTCGCGAATAAAATTATCAAAACTAGTCACTGCTCCATAATCACACATGGCATCCAACCTGAATCCGTCATTGACAGAAGGCAGCATTTTGTAAAAAGAGTAAGAATATGTTTGCAAGCCTTTCTCTGTACCGAATATTGTCTCTTTGGTCACTGAATCCTGCGGCAATTCATCTAGCGAGCAGGAAGATAGTAACAAGAAACAGATGCTTATCGAAAAAAGTATAATTCGTTTCATATTATTTTTTTGATCGTTTTGTTAAAATGTAATAGACAAACCTAAACTAAAGCTTTTCATCAACGGATAGCTATTTCCGTCTCCGCTACCTCGTTTGCCGTTCAATCCTGACGACATATCTGCGTCTGTAAGATCGGGGTCAGATCCATATATGTTTGTCACATCCAAATCTTTGGTATGCTTGTAAAGCGGAGACCAGCTCCAAATATTTTCAGCCGATACATATACGCGCATATTTTGGATCTTAGCTTTTGTTACTATCTGCTGAGGTATGGTATAACCTACTTGTAAGTTTTTTAAACGGATATAAGCTACGTTTTGCAGATAGCGTGTTTGAGGGGTAGCTTTCAATGAGTTGTTATATCCTGCATAACGAGGCAGATAGGCATCTTTATTATCTTCTGTCCAGTAATTACCCATGTGCCATTGAGGCAAATTATTATAAGGACGATTATACTGTCCCCAGAAAATACTTTCGGAACTTGGATACCAATCTTGTTTTCCTACGCCTTGAAAAAATGCTGAAAAGAAGAAGTTGTTCCAATCGGCAGAAAGGTTAATACTATACGTATAACGAGGAAGCATATTTCCGATAACTTTCTTATCGCCATGATCGGAAAGGGTATTGTTACCGTAATCAATAACATCGTCATTATTAAGGTCTTTTATTTTCACATCTCCGGGATAAGTAGTCCGATTGGATGATGACTGAATAAGTGTCTGACTAGCATGGTTGTCTATATCTGCCTGATCGGCAAATAAGCCTTCGGTTACATATCCCCATATCTCACCCACGCGTTTACCTACATAATAATCATTAAGGTCGCCTGTAGCATTATTGTAGCGGTCTATTGTAGAGATATAATCGGATAGTGTACCTCGTATATTATAATTGAATGGTTTGTTACCCAATGTAAATCTGTCTTGCCATGTGAGGGTTATTTCCCATCCTTTAGTAGTCAGGTCGGCATAGTTACCTTTGGGTGAGTCTGCTCCAAACACATCGGGAAGAGTTTTTCCGGTAGTGTACATATCTTTTGTCTTGCGGATATAATAGTCGCCCGAAAAGGTAAGTTTGTTATTCACCATACTAAAGTCTAAACCTACGTCCGTAGTTGTTGCCGTTTCCCAAGTCAATCCGTCAGGCAAAACTCCGGGAGCGTTAGTATATTTGTTTTTCAAGCCATTTAAGACTCTATCGGATGTATTGATAGACAATAGTTCGAGATAGCTGTATGGCGAAACGTTACCATTACCCAACGATCCGTAAGATGCACGCACCTTAATATCTGAAAGAACATTTCGGTTTACTTTCCAAAACGGTTCTTCCGATATACGCCAACCTCCGGAAACTGATGGAAAGAATGCCCATTGTTCATCATTCGGAAATTTGGATGATCCGTCGTAGCGACCATTCACCTCCAATAGATAACGACTGTTGAAAGCATAGTTGAGACGGAAGAATCCTCCAGCAACACGCCATCTGTTAAAAGCTCCTGAAGTTGTTATAGCATCGCCAAGAGCCAGATTAATATTCTCCATATCACTAACCAACAATCCATTACGTTGAACATCAGTTCTCTTGTATTTTGACTGCTCGTAGTTATAGCCTACCATACCTTTGAAATAATGCACATCGTTGAAAGTATTTTCGTAATCGGTATAGATATTTGTAGCTAAATATTCTGTCCTCATGGTACTTTCTTTGAGGTCGTTATACTGAGTACTCAATTCTCTTACCTGCCCTTCATAAGTGCTATATGGTACGGGCACACGGCGTTGAGTCTGACTATTATCGGTATTACGGAAGGTAAAGTCTCCTTTAACATGAGCTTTGTTTTCTAAAAAAGAAGCTGTAAATCCGGTAGTATTTTTCAAGATACGATTGTTGGTATCAATACCATTTTTTCCATAAATAAAGTCCCCGACTGAATAGGCTGCCGAGAATGAAAGAGAGCCGTCAGGATTGAATATAGGAGAAGTAGGGTGTCCTTCATCTGATATATTACGCCAAATGGAACCACCTTCTCCCACATTGATAGGATTGTGATAGTCCATATTAGAAAAGTCCATATTGTTCTCGATTTTCAACCAGTCATATACTTGTATCGAACCTTTTGCACGTAGATTCATCATTTTGTAATCGTCGGTGTTGTACTTGAACAGACCTCCGTAACCATAAAAACGTCCTGATAAATAATAATTCAACTTTCCGTTATTTCCTGTTATAGACAAGTTATGATCCTGAGCGTAAGTATTCTTTTTGTACAAAGCACCATAATAGTCTTCGTTTCCATAATAAACATACTTGCCATTGGCATCCACAGTTACCTCGTCGGTAATGCCCTGTTCTCTTCTGGTTCTGAAATCTTCTAACCATCCGAGCGAAAATTCCTGAGATTTATTGATATTCTTAGGGTCGGCAGAATAGTTATTCCAAGCATGGTAAGCCTCATAGAAATGCGATGCATATTCGTATCCGTCTGTAACGAAATCCGGTACTGTAACGGGCTTTTGTATCGAGAAGCTACCTGAATATGTGATCGATGTTTTGTCTTTTGTAGGCTCTTTAGTTGTAATCAGTACAACTCCAAATGTACCGCGTGCTCCATAGATTGCAGCCGAGGCTGCATCTTTCAATACTGTTACACTTGCTATATCGTTAGGATTCAACATTGCAGGATCGCCTTCCACTCCGTCGATCAAGATCAAAGCATTTCCCCCCTGTCCTATCGAAGTCGTTCCGCGAACATTATAACTAGCCGAACGGGTCGGCTTACCATCTGTCATCTGAATATTCAGGTTGGGTATTGTACCTTGTAATGCTTGAGTAACATTAGGCACTGAACGGTTTTCAAACACCTCGCTCGTTACCTGATCCACAGCACCCGTCAGGTTAGCTTTTTTCTGAACACCATATCCGACTATAACTACATCATCTAAGGCTTTAGAATCTGTTTCTAATATTATTTTCAGATAACTCTCATTACCTAACGTTATTTCTTGTTGTTTATATCCAATAAAGGAAACAACTAAGATCTCACCGCCCTCCGGAACTTGAATAGTAAACGTTCCGTCCACATCGGTCATAATGCCGTATGTTGTCCCTTTAACAGCAATAGAAGCACCGATAATGGGTTCGTTCATCGAATCTAAAACAACCCCTTTTAGCACCTTGCGGCTTTGTTGCTTACTATCCCCTTGTTTTACAATAAGAGAACTATTTGCCTCTAATTTGTGTAATTCATTTTCCTTGTCTTTGGATGCAGCATGCAACTGTCCGGAAGGGAACATAAAATACCAAATTAAACAGCAAGCAAACAAAAGTTTCTTTACCAAAATTTTCATTGATTTTAATTTAAACATTAAACAAATACAAATAATTACCTTTAGCCTGAGCACAGCAATGAAGTGAAAACTGCGATATAGCTTACTTTACACGCAACGAAGGTAGAGTGGGCATATTAAGATATTTTATCAATATTGTTTTATTATTGTTAACAGAGATTACATCTTCTCGAAGTAATGAATAGGATATTTTTTTGGAAAAAACAACAGATATCTACAAGCCCCTTAGACTTGTTAATTATTGTTTCTATATACACACAATACATAATATTACATCTAAAAATGAAGATAATTGAAATTTCATACTGGTTATTAAGAAATTATGCCTATATTTAGCGAATAAACAAAAAGTTCAGTCTGATCTTTATCTGCATTGCATCTTCTTGATATAAGTATTAAGTCTTTTCTCTTGTCGAAATCGACCTCTTTCAACTTACTTGTTTATTAGTATTTATCATTTCTAAAAGGTCATTTATGTTGTACTCCGACACACTGAATGGAATAGAAGAAATGGGAAACGCGATCTTTTTTTCAGAGGAGAGAAAAAGGTATTATGTATTAAAAAAATAAAATCAAAAAAGAAATTGCCGGTATGGCAATAATGAACTATGACATTTAAAGAATTAAATATTATTGAGCCAATATTAAAGGCTCTTGAAGAAAAAGGATATACTAATCCAACCCCCATACAAGAACAAGCAATACCCAAAGCAATAGATAAAAAAGATATATTAGGGCTTGCACAGACAGGCACAGGCAAGACCGCAGCTTTTGCAATCCCAATCATACAACAATTGTATCTGAACAAGGAAAAAGGAAAAAAGAGACAGATAAGAGCGCTTATCATCACTCCTACCCGCGAACTGGCTATTCAAATAAACGACTGTCTTGAGGACTATACCAAATATACAGGTCTGCGTCATACCGTAATATATGGCGGTATAAAACAAAACAATCAGGTCAATCAGTTAAATATGGGAATTGACATTCTCGTTGCCACTCCCGGACGTTTGTTAGACCTGATGAATCAGGGGTATATAAGCCTCAACGCTGTTCGTCATTTCGTACTGGACGAAGCCGACAGAATGTTGGATATGGGATTTGTACACGACATCAAACGTCTGTTGCCCAAGCTACCGAAAGAGAAACAAACACTATTTTTCTCGGCAACCATGCCGCAGACAATAGCCTCTTTGGCAAGATCTATTTTGCACAACCCTGAAAAAGTGGAGGTAACACCCGTTTCGTCGGTTGTAGATACAGTACAGCAATACATCTATTTTGTAGAAAAGAAAGAGAAAAAAGATCTGCTTATCAGTTTATTGGCAAAGGATAAAAAACAATCTGCTCTGATATTCTCCCGTACTAAGCACGGAGCAGACAAGATAGCGCGCCAGCTTTGCAAAGCCGGTATAGGCAGCGAAGCCATTCATGGAAATAAGTCTCAGAATGCGAGACAACGAGCCCTGACCAACTTCAAGTCGAACAAGATACGAGTACTTATAGCTACTGACATAGCAGCAAGAGGTATCGACATCGACAAGCTGGAGCTGGTTATCAACTACGATCTGCCGGATATGGCAGAAACATATGTACATCGCATCGGGCGTACGGGTAGAGCCGGAAATACGGGCACTGCCCTTACATTTTGTGCCGATGACGAAAAATTAATGCTGAGAAGCATCCAAAATCTGACAGGCAAGAAGCTTCTGGTCGCGGATTGAGGAAAAAATTACTTACTTAAAAAAAGAATAATATGGCAGCAAAACAAAATTCTTCGATGAAGAAAGAAGGCGAAATTACCCGCTCGGAAAGAACAACGGTTAATCAACAAGCCGAATTGACATTAAAGAACATAAAAGAAAAGACAGGAAAAGTAGTCCTTATAACAATAAGCGACAGAACGACTCTTGAGCTTCCTGCCCACTTATCTCAGGCGGAAAGAGATGCCCGTGTAGAAAATTATATAAAATTGCACAAATCAAAAATATAAACAAAAAACATTTTAAACTAAGATAAAAATGAATATTTACATTTCAGGATTAAGTTACGGTATAGATAGTGAGCGTTTGCAAAACCTATTTACAGAATATGGTGAAGTATCGTCAGCCAAAGTTATAACAGATAGAGAAACAGGTAGATCGAGAGGATTCGGCTTTGTGGAAATGGACGATGACGCTGAAGGTCAGAATGCTATCAACGGACTCAATGGCACTCAACACGATACCAGAACCATTAATGTATCCGTAGCTCGTCCTCAACCGGAACGTTCTTCAAACCAAGACGGCAGACGTTCTTATAATAATTCGAGAAGCTACTAATAATTAGGAGCTAGAATATAAAAACAGCTGATATACAATATATCGGCTGTTAAGATTTTCATAAAATAAATATTTTCATGTATAATATATGGCGAAATCAATATCATTTAATAAAAGAGAATTAGAAAAAAAGCGAGAACAAAAAAGACAAGAAAAACAAAAGCGTAAGGAAGAACGCAAGGCTAATGCGGGCGATGGATCGTTCGAAAACATGATAGCCTATGTGGATGAGAATGGTGTGATTACCGATACTCCGCCCGATACCAGTAATAAGCAGGATATCGACATCGAAGATATAGCAATCTCAGTTCCTAAAAAAGAAGAACGAGAGGAAGAAGAAACTACCCTGACCGGAAGAGTAGAGTATTTTGACGCGAGTAAAGGATATGGATTTATTAAAAACGCAGCTAATACTGAAAAATTTTTTTTCCATATAAGTAGTGCCCCCGCTTCCATTACAGAAGGTAATAAAGTTACATTCGAATTAGAAAGAGGCAAAAAAGGCATGAATGCCGTTAATATCTCACTCCAAACAAAAGAATAACCTATTATAAGTAAGTTATAAAAGACAGAAGCCACTAAATGATCATTTAGTGGCTTCTGTCTTTTAAATCAAAAACCTATCTATCAAGGCAATTAATAAAAAAATAGTTAGATACAAGTAAATTACTTAACATCAATTTTTATCTTTATCTTTGCATCCACACACATCTATTTTTAATTTTGTAGGAAAGTAACTAATTGAGCCTCCCTACGAATTTGTTAGAATATATTCACAATGAAAAATTACACAAAATCAGTTTGCTCATTACTATTATCAATCATCTTTTTAGGAAACACGCTTTGTCTACAAGCACAAGTAACCATAGGCAGCGACAAAGCTCCTGTAAATGGTGCATTATTGCAATTGAAAGAGAATGTAACAGATGCTGACCCATTAACAAATGCTACCAAAGGGTTACTTCTACCCAGAGTAAAATTAAGCAATCTTACACCGACAAACGACAAAGAACTAGCCGAGTCGATAGGCAACACTACCGACAGCTACGGCATAAATACTCATATCGGGCTGGTTGTTTACAATGTCAATCCTCCTAAGCGGGATAAACTTTGCAGATTAGAAGGTCTTCCATTAGGCTTATACGTGTGGAATGGACAACAATGGCAACCACTAAACGAAAGCAAAGGAGAAAAAAGGACAAGAAAGGTAGAAGAAGATGTTCGCGAGGTCACCGACGACGGCACTCAGATTACAATCAGCTATAACGGGGAAGTAACAAGCTATAGATACAGTAAATTTGGCGATGCAGGTACATGGATGACCGAAAATCTGGCAACTACCTATTTACCAAATGGTAATAAAATACCTAAATACTCTGCACCCTCTTCAGATCCCTCTCTCCCCGAACCACAATATGTTATACCTAATAATGGCTCTGTAACAAAAGGAAAAGAAGGACTACAATATAATTGGTCTGCCGCAATGGGACAAAACGGCTGCTTGGTTGCTGTTGACCAATGTCAAGTAAAGGGTGATACACCCGGTGAATATGAGGTGGAAACGGTCGGAGAAAAGATACAAGGTATCTGCCCAAAAGGCTGGCATCTGCCCAGCGACAGAGAATGGAACGAAATGGAAAAAGTAATGACAACGGACGGCTATGAAAACTATGCTGTAGACGGATTTTATTTAAACGAAAATGAAAAATGGAATCCGGATTGGGAAACAACCGACGGTGATCGGGGATATGCCGCTATAGTGTTGATGACGAACAATAACGGTGCGGGAACTGGATTTTCTAAAGCAGCTGCAGATGGCGGTATGGATATACTTCTCCCGGGTATCAGCCCAAATGGAACAACGGAAAACTATGGATATACAAGTCAGCATTGGACATCGAGCGCAAAGGACGAAACTAGAGCATGGACGCGCCAATTTGATAATTATACAGATGGAGTATATCGATCATCCACTACACGCAATTCCTTGATTTCTATCCGTTGCAAGAAAGACGAATGAAAATATATAAAACTTAATTGACTTATTATATAAGTTTTATAGGAAACAAAAAAGCTGCCAAATGAAAATTTTAGCAGCTTTTTTATTTTTATATTATAATATAGTCCAAGTTAATTCATCTTTTTCGTCCTTATCCACAATCAATTTTTGCCCGTGTGTCAGCTTATTGCCAACAATCAATCTCGATATTGGTCGCCTGAGGTATGTCCTTATAGTTCCGGCAATCTGCCTTGCACCATACTTAGGAGTAAAGCCTCTCGAAGCCAGCATTTTTCGGGTATCCTCCCCTATTTCCAATTCTATCCCCTGTTTACTCAAAGCGTCTTCCAGACTGCGAAGCTGAATATTGAATATCTTGAGTAGCATGGTTTCATTTATCGGAGCAAATGGCACGATTTCGGACAGACGAGCCAAAAACTCAGGGCGAAAATACTGTCCCATCACTTCCATTATCTGAGCTGTTTCAGGAATTATCCCTTTGTTTATCTGCTCTGTCAACCATTGGCTGCCAACATTGGAGGTAAACAACACAATGGCGTTAGAAAAATCGCCCTCCTTACCCAAACGGTCATGCAGCTTCCCCTCATCCATTATCTGTAAGAAGATATCGTAGACCGAAGGATGTGCTTTTTCTATCTCATCGAACAAAACAACTGCATAAGGTTGTTGACGTATCTTGTTTACCAACAGTCCGCCTTCTTCATACCCCACGTATCCCGGAGGTGCTCCATACAGCAAAGCTGCCGAATGTTCTTCTTTAAACTCCGACATATCAAAGCGGATCATCGCCTTCTCGTCATTAAACAATACTTCTGCCAAAGATTTTGCCAGTTCCGTCTTACCCGTTCCCGTTGGTCCGAGCAGGAAAAACGACCCTATCGGCTGTCCCGGTCTGTTGAGCCCACTGCGCGATTCGAGAATGGCATCTACCAACGATTTTAAAGCACCGTCCTGCCCCACTACTCTACGGCGTAGCAATTCCTCCATATTCAGCAAACGCTCTTTCTCCTGCGCTTGTACTTTGCCTATCGGGATACCTGTTTTGGAAGATATAATGGCTGCTATCTCATGCGGCTGTATGGTTGTTATCTTATCTTTAGCAAAATTACGTAAGATGTCGAGCGCATTATCTATATAGTCGAAAAGCTGTTGAGGCTCTTCTATCTCCTTCACATCTGTCTCATCAGTCACTATACCCAATAATATAGGGCTTAGGCGATTTTGCATCGACAGATAAAGGAAGCGCAAGTCCTCAAGCTTCTCTTCGCTTGTCTTCTCTACCGCACTTTCTATATCAGCCAATTTTTGTGTAAAGTATTGTATATCTTCTTTTGCCGTTTCATTTACCATTTTGGTAGCCGACATAGTCCTGTCCATCAGGTCGATAGCAGAATCGGGCAAACGGCGGTCTTTATCGTATCGCTTGGCTAATCGGACACATTCTTCTACTGCATCTCTGGCAATCTCAAGCTGGTGAAAGTCTGAATAACGGGGCAATACGGAATGTACCATCAATATGGCAGCCGCGATATCGGGTTCGTTTATTTGCAATGTTTCGAAACGACGGCTAAACGCATGGTCGGGCTCTATCAGTTTTCGATACTCGTCTACTGTTGTAGCTCCGATAATGGTCAGGTCTCCTTTCGACAATTCCGGCTTCAATATATTTGCTGCTCCCGAATTGCCTTGTTTAGGATCGAGAAGCACATGAATCTCATCTATGAAGAGTATCGCATTGTCGATACCTCGTATTTCTTTAATAATATTTTTAATGCGGTCTTCGATCTCGCCTTTGTATGTGGCTCCGGCTATCAGCGAACCGGTATCTAATTCATAAACAACGGCTCCGGAGAGGTAAGGCGGAACTTTTTCGTTTACAATATTATGTGCTAATCCATCTACAAGGGCTGTTTTACCAACTCCTGAGTCTCCGATTATCATTACATTTGGCTTACTATGGCGACCTAATATTTCCATCATCATACGCATCTCCTTGTCGCGGCTCACGATACTATGTATTTTCATATCCTGAACCAATGCGGTTTTGTCGACACAGTATTTCATCAGATTGATCAATGGCATAGCGCCATTGTCTTCGGATGTAATAAAGGATGAAGCAGCGGGCATACCGAC
The DNA here is from genome assembly GCA_002409595.1 of Dysgonomonas sp. UBA5412. GTDB lineage: Bacteria > Bacteroidota > Bacteroidia > Bacteroidales > Dysgonomonadaceae > Dysgonomonas. The sequence continues at coordinate 35,399 of DHNQ01000006.1, read as the reverse complement.
AACGGAGGCTGTTTCTTTACGGTTTATATAAAGGTCGAATATTTCGTTTTCACGTAGAGGAAACGATTTCAACTGATCGGACGTAAATGCGATATTAGGTCGGGCTATGGCTGCCAATACACAGATGGGATTGATCTCCAACAAGCCCAACTTTAGGCGCACATTGTCAGCTTCTTCAAAGACTGCGGGAATCTTATCATCGGGCTGTATGTCTGCCACAACTCCTGCTTTCGGATAGTCCTCGATACGCATCTCTGCCCATTCTTCAAAGTAGCCAAGATCTTTGTCCATACTCAGGATAAAGTCTCTGATGTTGATCTCCTTATGCAGCAATGCTTTTAGCAAATGCGCTGCGCCATAGTTGGCATTGTAATATTCGCGGGCAATTGATTGCGCAATCCGAATAGCGGTTCTGACCGTTTCGTTTAAGTTTATAAAGTCCATATTTATAGTGGCTTTTATCTGTTTGAAATAGTAATGTTATAATTATAGTCGTCGGGCGAACGTTCTTGCAATCTCACTTTTAGGTTTTTGAGCACTCCTTTCTGATACAGCAAATCGGCATAGCCTGAGGATGGTGTCAGCATGACTTGTATCACGCGCACAAAGCCTTCATTCGGCTTAGGGCTGATCTTGCCATCGAGTTTTATATCTACTTTTTCTATTGCTCGACCTAATTCGCTTTCGCAAAAACATTTTATATTATGTTCGGTTAGGATCCTGTCTTTTGATGTGAATATATATTTATCAATAGACATTATATCTTGTATATCTGATATTTCTTTTGCGCCATGTATATCACACAAAGATACTGCAAGCAGTCCGTCGAGTTTGGATACTTTGTCGGGTGCAAATAGTTTTTCGGATGGTATATTGTTCAGATGAATACCGTATGTAGAGTTTATCATCAAAAATATTAAATACACTCATTCGCGCCGACGGATCGGACGATGGGATATTCAGCTTGCGGACAGACATATCCTGAGGATTTAATTCGTAATATTCCATCTCGATTTTTGTGCCTGCCGAATCACTGTCCGAAAATGTATATTTTATGGTAGATATATGCAGGTATATCTTGTTGTTGTAACTGATAATAGACTGTGCTATACGTCCTGCTCCAAAATGGGTGGCAATATTAAACTCCCAATCGGAGTCAAAATCAGTCTCGCCTCTCTTGATTCTGAATATCTTAGAATCGGTAGGTGTACCAAATTGATTCCAGCCCCACGAACAGAGGTACATATCTCCATATTCGTCTTTGGTCGTAGGATTGTTTTCGGAAACAAAAAATCCTACTGTACGCGTATTGGGATAGCTTATAATTTTCTCGACTGTCTTAGTCTCAATATCGACTACTGCTAAATAGAAATTAGTTTCGCTATCGGCTATTATATTAAACCCTACGGTTTCCAAAAATACGACACTTACATACAGCTTACCTCCTTTTTCGTCCAAAACCAACGATCCTGTGCGTACCATATTATTTCCGCTTTCGTCGAGCCATTTGGCTTCGGGGCGAAATTTCATAATAGCATCTTTCAGGTCTATGACTCCGGTAGTGAGCATCGTGTAGGGATTGAACATATAGATACTTTGCGGTGATAAGCCTTCGTTATAGTAAAAACCCAATGAACGATCGACGATACATAATTTTCGGGAAGGAAACAGATTGTTCTTTCTCAGATTGAGACTTTGGTCGATAAACACTCTATCGCTCATATTAAGGCTCATCCGATATATGCCGGGAGTAGACGACATGCCCTTTTTATCTTTTGCCATCGCAAAAAAGTATTTTCCTATGGAATGATGTCCGGCTGATGTAGAGGGATCTGAATTTGTAAACAGCGATTCTTCCGACAATAATTCGTAAGGCTCAGTATTATTTCTCACCCGAGTCATTTCGAAGGTAAAGAAACGTGTTATATCTGAGTTAGACGCTTCTTCGACAGCTAATACATAGTTGTTGAAAGAAAAGTCGTCACGTGGAGTATTGTCATTATCCAGATTTTCTACTTCGCACGATTGCAACAGAAATAGACTTGTAATAATTAAACATAGATATTGGATAGATTTCATAACCGAGATTCTATTTGATGAGATAAACTGCTTTGATCCAAAAGCTGCGTCCGGGATTTTGCATTTTGAAGTTGTTATATATATCCTTATCGAATACATTGCGTATTTCTGCACCCAGCGTCAACCTGTTTTCTTTATATGTTTTCATGTCGTAAGAAATGCCAGCTGTATGCAGTTGCTGCTGAGGAATAACACGATCGGTCGATATTTTAGATTTACCGAAAAGGCCTAAAAAACCATCAGGTTCGTACTGTTTCTCTATATAGTCCAAATAGTATTGGTGTACGTACGAGTAATTCCAATAAGACCGCAGCGTATTACCTTTTCCAAATACATTATCGAATGTATATTCTATTCCCATATTGCCATAATAAAATGGAGTATTGCTGATACGGGCATCTTTGAAATGAACATCATTGGCATCTTCATCGAGCGATCCGTTATATCTGAATTCGTTATACGTGAGGTTACCCATTAGCCTGAGTTTGTCAAAAAAAGTATAATATCCATCAAGCTCCAAGCCATATCCTTTTACCTTTTCGAGATTGAGAAATTTCCCCTGATATTGGTTTATTTCTTTGAGTTTAATCAGATCGGTTGTATTTCTGAAATAGGCATTGACTTCAAAATTATATTTTGCCGGTTTATAAAATTTTATTCCAAGATTGAAATTTTTACTCTTTTCGGGTGAAAGATTCAGATTGGAGATAATAAATGTATTATCCCCGAATATCTCCATCTGATCGGGCAGACGGTATGTATTCTCGTACGATGCACGTATCAAAAGATTGTCAAATATATTATATTTAGCTGCTAACGAAAGACTAAGTCCGTCTTTCGTGATAGACCGATCTCGACTCACCAAGTCCGTAGAACTGTAAACAGATTCTTTACCTTTGGTCTGATAGAATAAGGATTTCAGTTGTACAATCGTATTCAACTTGTTGTCAAACAGTCCGGCATTATACCCTACTCCTACAATCAAGCGATTGTATGTAATTCGTTTCTTTTCAAGTGGATTTACCTCATCATCTTTTTTATTTATAAAATAATTATCGATAACGTTGGCTGTAAGAGTATGAGACGAATTGATATGATAGGAAAGCAATCCCCGATAAATAATATTTTGATAATTTGACTCTATGCCATTCTTGCCTGGAGCAGAGGTATAAACACTCCCTATTTCGGAAGCCGATGTAGCCGAATGTGCCACGCCTTTCCAGTCGTAATAAGTATTTTTGAGAGTATCTACAAACCGATTATCAATCTTGCTATATACCAGAAATTGAGTTGTATTCAGCTTCTTATCCATAAACGATTTGCGGTAAGTGACAGATGGTATGGCAATAGCCTTCTCGGTACGATAAACAGCTCCAAAAGCTCTGTCGCGGGTGGTAAAATCGTTTTGCATATCCTGATGCATAGCAAAGCTGGTAACTCTGAATTGCAACAGATCAGCCCAAGATAAATTATCCAAATTTACATATCCTTCTACAAAATATTGCTTAAACTTATTGTGAAATAGACGGGCTTCTATATATGTATTACGTCCGGTTTCTTCTTCAAAATAAGGAAGGTTCTTTACTTTATAATCATTATCTGAATAATTGCCGAAGGCATACACTCCTACTGATATATTTTTATTCAGCCGCCTGAAAGCATTTACTGTTGCGATATTCGTATTAAACGATCCGCGTTCGAAAGATACCTGAATTTCGGAATCGTACAATTTACGGCTTATCAGATTTATAGCCCCACCTAAAGCATCAATACCGATTTCGGTAGGCAAAACACCTTTATATACCTCCATCCGTTCGACAGAGTTAACAGGTATCTTTGTTATCCCGAAACTCGACCCCAGATAATCTAACGGTATGCCATCGCGCATCAACTTGATAGACCGTCCGCTAAAACCATTTATAATAACCTCGTTGCTGGCTCCTAATGCTCCGGTATTGCGCAAACGTACTCCGGGACTGGCGTTAAGCAAATTCTGAATATTAGTGGCTTTTTCGTGAAAGTGGGTTACATCAATAACTTCGGCTTTTATGGGATTAAGCCTCAACTGGTCTATCTTGCTGCTGGCATTGATAGTAACCTCATTGAGTACAATATCCGATGTTTTTATATGAAAATCGAATGTATCGGTAGAAGCTCTCAAATCAATAGGTTTTACTTCTACATAGCCATTCTGATGAAGTGCATATAAGATATATGAACCTGCAGGCAAATCATTTATTACATATTTTCCTTTAGCATCGGTAAATGTTCTGATATCCAATTCTTCTATTATCACTTCCACATTCTTGCGGACTACGTCATCTACATATACATGTCCGGAAACAGAATATTTAGCGTTTTGGGAATAGGACAAAAAAGGGCAAAGGAATAACACCAATATACAAATCAGTATATACTTCATCTTTGTTGAATATGGGGAAAAGTAAAAGAAGGAGCTTTGTTATCAGCTCCTTTTTTATGATTAAGGCACTATCTGCCTTATATTATTTAAAAATTGTATAATTATTTTTATTCACCACTTCGGCTTTTTCTGTGTCACCGCCCGATATTGAAGTAAATTCTCTTTTCAAAAGATCAGCATCGACTTTACTTAAATCAAGTTTCGACTCAGTTTCCTGACCTGCATTATTTACCACTTCCTGCAATTCCAGAATCAGAGATTTACTATCACCATCAATCAGATAAGAGGCTTTCCAAACAAATTTCATAGACGAACTAGCCATTTGTCCTTCACCTTTTACATAACTTACAATATATGTTTCGTTATCATATACCCAAGTTGTTTCTTTAGTACTTATTATACCCATTGGAAATGAATATCTGAATTTGAGTAAACTCTCGCTTTGGAAATAAAGAGTCACCAGTTTCGCAAATTCAAAGATGGGATCTTGTGCAAGCATCCCCGGATCATACAATTTCGAACCGGCTTTTAATAACCATGCGGTTCCCGTCAAACTCTCTTTTGTAACAATAGTTGGATCCGGCTCCGGTTCGGGATCTACCTGCTGAGGTAATTTAAACTCTACACCATTTAATTTCAATGCCGGAGACACCTCAGAATCAATTTCGCCACTAGCTTCTACCAAAGTAAACGTTGCCGAAGCAGCTACTTTAGGTCGTGTCATCGGATTAGTAGACTCGTCCATTCTATCCTGATCTATGCTTACCAACGTTGTTGTGAATATCAAAACACGCTTGCCATCAATCGTTGTCTCTTGCAAAGAAGATGTTTTTGACATCGAAAAATCGTAAGGAGGCATTTGAGTATTAAATTGAATAACCTCAAAAGCTTTTCCGTCATCGCTTGCATTCCATCCCCAATACACCTTGCCCGAACCACCATACGAGCTACCTGTAACAAAGTTGAATTTCTTTGCAGTTTTTCCCGATTGGGTATCAGTATAGTCTTCGCCGGTAAATTCAACTCCGGCAACACTATTATACATATATGGAGCCCATCCGAAAACGTCCATTACATCCGAAAATGTTTCGCTCTTCCAAGCTTTAACGTTAGAGGTGAAATTAATTTCTTTAACAAGCCATTTGCCTTCCAGTTTTATTCTTTCAGTCGGAGGCGTTACCGGACCATCATCGTCATCGCTGCTACAAGAGTTCAGTAACAATATACCGCCAAGAATCAGCAGTAATAATTTGATATTTTTCATATGTTTTCTTTTATTAGTATTACTTAATGTAAGTGCAAAGGTATCTTAAGCTATAAGGTATTGCAATACCTAAAAATTAGGGTTTTCAAGCAACAAAATAATGATTTGTAGTGATTATAATACGCTCTGACAATCAGCTTAGTAATAAAAATATACAAATAATATGTATCATTTGTTACACAAGATCACCAATATTCATTTTTATCATTTATTAACACAAAGAAAATTTAATATATTGCATTAATATTTATTACTAATTTGTTTCAATATTATAAGGGCACAAATCCCACTATACCTCAATATGTTAAGTCGAGATTACAAAATAGCTTCTTTCGGAAAGATAAATTAAGATAAAACAAAGAAACAAGTATCAGAAAAGTTATTATCTTTGCTCTAAATTTTGGTGTCATTGTCTATATCCTTAGATGATGGTGAAAAGGGAATCGGGTGAAAATCCCGGACAGACCCGCTGCTGTGAGCTCCAAATAAAACTTCAAACATACTTTAGCCACTGTCTTGTAAACGGGAAGGCACTTTGAAGAAAAGGAGTGAGTCAGAAGACCTGCCAAAGCTATAGATGTTTGAAACCTTCGGGATCATAAGATTTCATTCGATCAACTTTCAACCAAGAAAACACTCAATGGATAAGGTTATATGAATATTATAACTTGTAAATATTTTGTGTACTTAATTTAATATAATAACATTAGTCTAAATAAAATTTATGGAAGCGTATAAAAACTTTAAAGGTAATAAATGGCAGGAAAAAATTGATGTAAACAATTTTATCCTCGAAAACTATAAAGAATATTCGGGAGACGAATCTTTTCTTGAAGGTCCTACCGAAGCAACGACTAAGCTTTGGGACAAACTAAGCGAAATATTTAAGGTAGAAAAAGAAAAAGGTGTGTATGATGCCGAAACAAAAATACCTTCACAGATAGATGCTTACGGAGCGGGATATATAGACAAAGAGCTTGAAAAAATAGTCGGAGTACAAACCGACAAACCTCTCAAAAGAGCCATCTTCCCTAACGGAGGACTACGCATGGTGCAGCAAAGTCTCGAAGAATATGGCTATAAACTAGATCCCATCACAACAGAAATATTTTCTAAATATAGAAAGACTCACAACGAAGGTGTATTCTCGGCTTATACCGACAGTATCCGCCGCGCACGCAGCAACGGTTTATTGACAGGTCTGCCCGATGCTTACGGCCGTGGGCGCATCATTGGCGACTATCGCCGAATAGCCCTTTACGGAGTAGACCGTTTGATAGAAGAACGTCAAATAAGATTTCAGGAATGTGACCCTATCGTTATGACAGACGATCTTATTCGTTTGCGCGAAGAGCTTACATCACAAATCCAAGCCCTAAAAGCACTAAAATGTATGGCTGCATCTTACGGATTCGACATATCTCAGCCGGCAAAGACAGCCCAAGAAGCTATCCAATGGACATACTTCGGTTATCTGGCAGCCATCAAAGATCAGAACGGAGCAGCAATGAGTTTGGGACGTGTAACCACTTTCTTAGATATCTATATAGAGCGCGACCTGAACGAAGGCCTTATTACTGAAATAGACGCTCAAGAGATGATAGACCATTTTGTAATGAAACTTCGCATAGTGCGTTTTCTTCGTACGAACGAGTATAACGAACTATTTTCAGGAGATCCGGTATGGGTTACCGAATCAATCGGCGGAATGACTAATCAGGGTAAATCTATGGTAACAAAAAACAGTTATCGTATGCTACATACCTTATACAATCTGGGACCTGCACCCGAACCCAATCTTACCATCTTGTGGAGTGATCGCTTACCTGAAAGCTGGAAAAAATATTGCGCCAAAGTCTCCATCGACACATCATCTCTGCAATACGAGAACGACGACATTATGCGTCCGCAATTGGGCGACGATTATGGTATCGCCTGCTGTGTTTCGCCGATGCGTATAGGACACCAAATGCAGTTTTTCGGGGCACGTGCCAACTTGCCTAAGGCTTTGCTTTATACTATAAACGGAGGTAGAGACGAAAAAACAAAGGCTCAGGTATTGCCTAAACATTGGGTAGAAAAAGTAACAGGAGATTATTTGCAATTCGACGAAGTATGGGAAAAATTTGACCGTACGCTCGACTGGGTTGCAGAAACGTATGTAAAAGCACTCAACATCATTCACTACATGCACGACAAATACTCGTACGAAGCTCTCGAAATGGCTTTGCATGATGTAGATATTGTACGTACACAAGCATTTGGTGTATCGGGCCTTTCTATCATTGCCGACTCTTTTGCAGCCATCAAATATGGCAAAGTCCGCATCGTAAGAGATGCCGACGGCGATGCAGTAGACTATATAGTAGAAGGCGAATACATACCATTTGGGAATAACGACGACCGCACCGATAAATTTGCTGTGGAAATAGTTGAGAAATTTATGAATAAAATCCGTAAGCGCAAGATGTATAAAGATGCAATACCTACACAATCGGTATTGACTATAACATCGAACGTAGTATACGGAAAGAAAACAGGTAATACGCCCGACGGGCGCCGCGACGGTACACCTTTCGCTCCCGGAGCAAACCCTATGCACGGACGCGATACCAAAGGTGCGGTAGCATCGTTATCGTCAGTAGCAAAACTACCGTTCGAGCATGCCAATGACGGTATTTCTTATACATTCGCCATCACTCCAAACACATTGGGTAAGAGCCGCGAAGAAGAGTCGCAGAACTTGGCAGGACTGCTTGACGGATACTTCCTGCAAACAGGGCATCACCTGAATGTAAACGTATTCGACCGTCAATTACTGATTGATGCAATGGAGCATCCTGAACAATATCCGCAATTGACGATCCGTGTGTCAGGCTATGCAGTCAACTTTGTGAAGCTGACGCGCGAACAACAGCTGGACGTGATCAACAGAACCATAACAACAACTATCTGATACTAATCGGATAGCCGAAATAATTATTTAGCGAAGTGGAGTCTTTTTTATAACTTCACTTCGTTTTATTATGATAACACCATTATTAGTCAATGTTAGGTCACATACACTCATTCGAAACTTTTGGAACTAAGGACGGGCCGGGCATCCGTTTTGTATTATTTACACAAGGCTGTCCCCTGCGCTGTCTCTACTGCCACAATCCCGACACTTGGGACAAGAAGGACGCCAAATATATACTCACACCGCAAGAGGTATTTAATGAAATAGACAAGGTTAAAAACTTTGTTCGGGGAGGTGTTACCGTTTCGGGCGGAGAACCTATGCTTCAACCTGACTTTGTGTTGGAACTGTTCAAAATATGTAAACAGCATAATATACATACGGCAATAGATACTTCGGGCATCTACTTGAATGACAAGATAAAAGAGGTACTCCAATACACCGATCTGGTGTTGTTAGACATAAAGCATATCAATGCCGATAAGTATAGATCGCTGACAAGTGCACCGTTAGAACCTACTCTCAGATTTATGGAATATCTGTCGTCAATAGACAAACCCGTATGGCTACGATATGTACTTGTACCACATTATACTGACAACGAAAACGATCTTCGGGAATGGGCAGAATATGCTTCCCGATTCAAAAATGTGGAACGAGTAGATATACTCCCTTTTCATCAGATGGCTGTACACAAATGGGAGCAGATAAATGCCGAATATAAATTGAAAGACATAGCCCCTCCCACTAATGCCGAAAAAGAAAAGGCTGAACATATATTCAAGTCTTACGGGCTACCAGTCTAATCCAAATCTAATCATCCGCATATATGGCTAATTATTATACTCCCAAAGAAATCACGCTTAACTTTGCTGCTTCGGCGAATCAAAAAAAGAATATTCGTCTAATAAAATTCTGTATCCTAGCCATACTTGGCGGTGTATTCATTGCCTTTGGCGGACTGCTTTCGGTGATGGTAGCAGGAGGCATGCCCGAAATTGGAGCAGGCAATCCGGGACTGGTCAAATTTATAGCAGGAGCCCTATTTCCCGTTGGTCTTATCATGGTATCCATTACCGGAGCCGATCTTTTCACCAGCGATTGTGCAGCATTCTCTTATGCTACATTACAAAGACAGATCAGGATAAAAACATTTTTCAAATATCTTGTATTATCATACATATTCAACTTTGTAGGAACACAGATCGTAGCCTATTTCCTATCTTATGAAGTAGGTCTTCTGGACAAACAACCGTGGCAAACTTATCTGCATCATTATAGTGAAGCTAAAGTAAATCAAGACTTCATCAAAGTTCTCATCAAAGCCATAGGAGCAAATTGGCTCGTATGTCTGGGAATGTTTATGGGCTACTCAGCCAAGGATATTTCGGGAAAGTGTATAGCTATATGGATTCCGGTTATGATATTTGTTACACTCGGATACGAACATTCGATAGCGAATATGTTTTTTATTCCTGCTGCCATCTATTCAGGTGCAGACATCGCATGGTCTACCTTCATCATACAAAATCTTATTCCGGCTACAATCGGAAATTTTATCGGTGGAGCATTTTTTGTCGGTTGCGTATATTGGTATATTTATCTGAAAGATTAAGAAAAACTATTGGAAAAACACGCACCTCATTATTTTTTTATCGAAAACTATTCTATACATTTGCACCTAGATTATGGTGAATTATTTGCGTCCTGCAAATAATGTGAGGGAATCAGGTGAAAATCCTGAGCAATACCCGTTGCTGTGATCCCATTTTATACAGAAGAATGTATAAAAATTACAATCCTCAGCCACTGATATTACTATCGGGAAGGCTTGTAAGTTGGGAAAGTCAGAAAACCTGCCTTAATCATTATAAAAATCAGAAGTCCCGGGGTTAGGACGCGATTGAAGGAATGATAAAATCATTTCCAATATATTTATTATCACACTATGAAATCAAAAAATGCCTTTGTTGCATTGTTTTTGGTATGTCTGTTTCTCAATGAGGCAACTTATGCTCAAACCAGACTAGGTGACGCACCAAGACAAAAGACAAAAAATTCAGAATCGTTCTCGCTAAACGGACAAATCGTAGATCAGGAAAACGGGAAGGGAATCCCTTATGCTACACTTTTTGTAAAAGACTTAAACGTAGGCACTTCATGCAACGAAGATGGATATTACGAGCTGAACCTTCCACAAAAGGACAGTTACAATATCATTATCCGCTCGACGGGTTATACCGAAAAAACAATAAACCTCTCCTACTCTGCATCGCCTCATCAACAAGATATAAGCCTGACTAAAAATACGCTCGATCTCAATGAGGTAGTGGTTACCGGCACACGTACAGAAAAAACGCTTGCAAATGCTCCGATATTGACTCGCGTCATAACTTCTGCGCAACTCATGCAGAATGACTTTGAAAACATAATGGATGCACTCGAATACACCATTCCCGGATTGCAATTCAACAACGACCCTCGCGGAGATAACATCAGAATACAAGGTCTTGAGAATAAGTATATACTGATTCTCGTAGATGGCGAACGACTGTCTACAACACCCGGAGGCCCGATTGATTTCGAACGTCTGAGTATGTCGAACGTTAAGCAAATAGAAGTCATCAAGGGAGCAGCATCAGCCCTCTATGGATCGAGTGCCATTGGTATGACGATCAATATAATAACTAAAACACCGGAACGAAAGTTGGAAGGTTGGGCAAAAACCCGCTATTCCCGATTCAACGATTTAGTTATGGATGCCAGCGTAGGAACTGCAATTAAGAATATAACTTCACAAACACTGTTCTATCGCAACTCTTATGATGGTTATGACCTCACACCCGAAAGCCCTCAGGCATATACCAAAAATCCGGGTAAGAACATGAATATTGAACAAAAATTGGGATGGAACAACAAAGGAACTAAGGTTACAGCATCGGGAACTCTATATTTTAATGAGATAACCAATCCGAAGGAAAGCACAAAGAATACTCATTATAAGAGCGATAATAAAACTCTCAGAACAGCAGTAGAGCAGGAAATCGGACGCTACAATCAACTAAAAGCATCTTATTACGGCGACTTCTATACACGTAAGACAGTATTTGAGAAATTGGATAAGTCGGAAAAAAATGCGACATCGCATATACAGACCATTCGCCTGATAGATATATACACTCCGCTCGACAATCTGCAAACTGTATTTGGCGGCGAATACAATTGGAATAAAGATTATAACGAAATACAATACGGCGAAAATCTAAAAACAAGAAAAGTAAACGACATAAATGGCTTCGGGCAGTTCGACTGGCAGATAATACCTTTAGTAAACCTCATCGGAGGATTTCGTTATACTCACCATTCTGTATTTGGCAACGCTTACAGCCCGAAGGTAAATATTATGTTCAGTCCCGGCGATTGGCGAATAAGAGGCGGATATAGCCGCGGATTTAAAGCGCCCGATGCCACCGAGCTTTATTCCGACTTTATGATGGGATCAGTATCTCACAACATAGGAAACCCGAACTTGAAACCCGAAAAATCGAATTATTTTTATCTGTCGTCAGAATACAGATTGCAAAAATTAAATGCCAGTATCGACATCTATCAAAACAGCATAGACAATAAGATACAATCGGCATATGTACTTGTCAAAGACGAAAACGGAGTGGAAAGTACCGAAATGCGTTACAGCAATGTAGACAAAGCCCGCATACGAGGAGTCGAACTCAGTGCAGACTATTATCCCGTTAAGCAATTGTATATCCATGGAAGTTACGCATATACCGATGCCAAGAATATGAAAACAAATTTGCAGCTCAAGGGAAATACACGACATGCCTTTAGCCTGAATGCAACATACAAAGAAAAAATATTCAAAAAAGATTTCTCTGTCTCGTTAGCCGGACATTGGAGTTCATCTAAAATCAACGATGCGGAAGAAACAATTACCGATCCTGATACGGGAGAGACAACGCACGTTGTCACAAACAATCCTCAGTCAGCTTTTAGCCTATGGAAACTCACTGTACTATGCACACCTTGGAAAAAAGGATATATGCAAGTAAATGTATCGGGCGGAATACAGAATATATTCAATTATACCGATGCCGAAAAATTTACAACCTACGATCCGGGGCGGCGCGCATTTGGCTCTGTAACACTTAAATTCTAATTTAAATAAAATCAACAAAAAAATCTAGAAATGAAAATGAAACGTTTTTTTAAGTACGCACTCTCTATGACAATTATGTTTTCAGCCGCAGGAGCATTCACTTCTTGTGGTGATGATGACGACTATGTGCCAACCAAACCCGAAGTAAAAACAGTAAACTTGGATGCCCAAAGCTTTACAGATTGGACTTATTTTTCTTTCGAAAAAGGTGGCATCATTACCGTTGATCAAAAAAAATATGCAGATGATTCCAATTGGGATATGGGATTCCTTCGCTTCAATATTCGTACAAATGGAGGAGAGTCCGGCAAAGGCAAAGGAGCTGCTTTAGATACAGGAAAGAAAACTTTCGACGAGGTAACAACTATCCCTTCATCGGGATTTATTACCGACACACAAATAAAAGTTATGACATCTGGCGCAATGCCTCCAAAATATACTCAAACAGCAGGCAGTGCAGTATTTAAAGTAGGAGATAATCAGGGCTGGGCTAAATTTGATCCTACTACAATGGTATGGAGTTTCAATAACAATGTATTTGTTGTGCGCACAGCTAATGGCAAATATGCTAAAGTAATAATGAAAAGTTTTCTTAACGACGCTGATAAATCGGGACATATAACATTCGATTATATATATCCATTCGAATGATCACTTTCTTCTTCATACATTCTTTTTACATTCCTTATAGCCGGTGTATGCCGGTTATAAGGATTTAATTATTTTACACTATGTCGGACACCTTATTTTCCCGCAAAAAGCCATTGCTTATTAAAGCTGGCATTGCATTGCTCTCGATCACTTTACTGTATGCAGCATACAGCATATTCTTCTCTCCTACCAAGATAGCCCTGATAAATTTCCCCTCCTATCAGGTTTCTAACATACGACTATCCAACGACAGCTATTTCTTAGAAGTAGACGAGGTTGCACCCGAACAGGCTTCTAAACTCAAAGGATACGATGCCATATTGGTATTCGGTCCCGGTCTCAGACTGACCGAAGGACAAGTAAAAAATATAACGGAAGCAGGAACAAAAGGAACAATGGTCTACACCTATGTATTTTCGTCCGATATTATAAAAAACACCAATATAGATTCGATTCAGATTGCTCAACTTGACACATACTATGCCAATCGGTGCAAAGATAATTTCAAAAACATGCTTCACTTCATACGTAAAGAGTTTGACCGAAAAAAAGTGATAGCCAATCGGTCGGAAGCACCAATCATCATACCTTCCGATTTTCTCTACCATTTAGATAATAAGAAATACTATAATACGGCTGACGAACTGACAAACTACCTGAAAGAGAAAAAAATATATAAAGAAGGCGCTCCACGCATAGCATTCATATCGGGCATGACATCGCCTTTGGAAGGCAATCGCAGCTACATAGACAGCATTATCTGCGGATTCGAAAATGCGGGTTACAACATATATCCGATATCCGGTGCTGCAAAACGAATCCCCCTCATAAAAGAAATAGACCCCGATGCCATTATCTACTTACCAATGGGACGTTTGGGGAATGATAGCTTTGTAGAATGGCTGACCGAAAAAAACATCCCTTTGTTTTGCCCCTACCCCGTAATGCAGAGCCATGAAGAATGGATCAACGACAAACGAGGACAAGTGGGTGGCTTTCTTACCGCACGTATCGTATTGCCCGAACTGGATGGAGGAATATGCCCGTTGCCTATTTCTACTCAAAATCAACATAGTAATCAATATTATATTTTTGATCCTGAACCCGAACGTGTTCAAAACTTCATTGCCAATGTAGACAATTATTTACACCTGAAGAAAAAAGAAAACAAAGATAAACGCATCGCCATCTGTTACTTCAAAAGACCGGGACAGACTTCACTAGTTGCCACCGGGCTGGAAGTTGTGCCCTCGCTATATGAATTTCTTCAACGGTTGAAAAAAGAAGGATACACAATAGACGGATTGCCCGACTCGTTAGACGCATTTGCAAAACTACTTGGCAAACAAGGAAATCTATATGGCAGCTATGCCGAAGGCGATATATCCGAGTTTATGAAAAATGGCAATCCGCTATGGATAAAAAAATCGGAATACGAAGACTGGGCTCGACAAATAATTCCTACCGAACAATACAAAGAAGTAGTGAGCAAATATGGCAAAGCTCCGGGAGAGTTTATGAGCCAAGAGCACAACGGTGAACCGTCTTTGGCAGTAGCATGTATCAGATTGGGAAACATAGCTCTTTTTCCACAACCTAAAGCTGCCGTCGGCGACGATGATTTCAAAATAGTGCATGGAGCAAATGTAGCTCCGCCTCACTCATACATAGCACCATATTTGTGGGCACAAAAGGGATTTAAGGCTGATGCCTTTATTCACTTTGGCACACATGGCAGCCTCGAATTTACACCAGGAAAGCAAACCGCCTTGTCGAAAAAAGATTGGCCGGATTGTTTGATGGGTGCAATGCCTCACTTCTACTATTATACTATTTCCAACGTTGGCGAAGGTATCATAGCCAAGCGCAGGCTGCATGCGGCGTTGGTTTCTTATCTTACACCTCCTTTTATGGAAAGCAAAACACGCAATCAGTTTGACGAATTGACTACGATGATAGAAAAATACAATATGGCTGACGAAAGCAAACAACCGCAAATAGCGTTGAGTATAAAAGCCATAGTCGTAAAAATGGGCATCCACCGAGATCTACAATTAGATAGCGATCTGTCTAAACCATATACATCGGAGAACATAGCATATATCGAAAACTTTGCGGAAGAAGTATCGAACGAAAAAATGACAGGTCGCCTTTATACCTTGGGGCAACAATACAGCAAAGAGGACATAGTATCGACAACGATAGCTATTTCTGCCGACCCATTGGCATACAGTCTGGCAAAACTGGATCTTCTCAAAAAACGGATAACAAAGGAGCAGTATGAAAACAATACTTTTATTACTCAAAAATATCTGAATCCAGTAAAAAATAAAATTCAGACTTTGCTAGCGACAAAAAACTCCGAGATAAATCAATTGTATAGCCTTGTAAATCTTTCGGAAGAAGATGTGAAAAAAGCGCGACAAATAGATCGGTTAGTGAATCCGAAAGAAATGTCGATGAGTGATATGATGAATGAGGCGTCTACTTCCGACAACAGTTCTCCGTCCAAAGTAAAGAAGCCTGCAAATATGCCAAAATCGGGAAAGATGCCCGACTTTGTAAAAAAGATGCTGGAGGAAGAAAAAGCAAGTCAAAAAATGGCAGGAAGTACCGACAAAAGCAGCAAACCTTGGGTATCGCAAGCTGATAAAGACTTTAGCATTGCTGTATTGGAAATAGATAAAACGATAAGAAATGTATATAACTACAAGTTGCAGTTAGAAAATTCGCCCGAAGCTGAGCTACGTTCGCTACTGAATGGGCTAAATGGTGGATACATAGCACCTTCGCCCGGAGGAGATGCTGTCCGCAATCCGAACACATTGCCTACCGGCAGAAATATGTATTCTATCAATGCAGAAGCTACCCCAACCACCAGAGCATGGGATAATGGTAAAACGCTGGCAGAAGCCACTATTAATCAATATCAGAAGAAACATGGCAAATATCCACGCAAGATAAGCTATACTTTTTGGGCAGGCGAATTTATAGAAAGCGAAGGGGCAACGGTAGCTCAGGCGTTGTATATGCTGGGTGTAGAGCCGGTGAGGGACAAAATGGGACGTGTCACCGATCTGCGTCTGATACCATCCAAAGAATTGGGGCGTCCGAGAATAGATATTGTGATTCAAACTTCGGGACAGTTACGAGATTTGGCTGCATCGCGACTTATTATGCTAACCAAAGCTGTTGCCATGGCGGCGGCAGCTAAGGAGGATGTGTTTGACAATTATGTGGCACAAGGCACAGTCGAATCCGAAAAAAGACTGGTTGATAAGGGTATCAGTCCTCAACAAGCAAGGGAATTATCGACAATGAGAGTTTTTGGCGGTGTAAACGGACATTATGGAACGGGTATAATGAATCTGGTCGAAAAAGGGGATGCTTGGGATAACAAGACGGATATAGCGGAAACGTATATCAACAATATGGGAGCAATATATGGCGATGACAAAAATTGGGGTGCTTTTACTAAAGACCTTTTTGAAGTGGCTTTGCAACAGACGGATATAGTTGTGCAGCCGAGACAGAATAATACGTGGGGGGCATTGAGTCTCGATCACGTATATGAGTTTATGGGAGGAGTCAGTCTGGCTGTAAAGACTGTAACCGGAAAAGACCCCGACACGTATCTGTCTGATTACAGAAATCGAAATAAGGTAAGAATACAGGAATTGAAAGAAGCTGTAGGTGTGGAGAGTAGAGCTACGCTTCTGAATCCTGCCTACATAAAAGAAAAAATGAAGGGTGGAGGTTCTTCGGCTCAGGTATTTGCCAAAACTTTTACCAATACTTATGCTTGGAATGTAATCTCTAACATCACATGGGTATTGGCTCAGGGCGAAAACTCACTTTATGTACAAAGAAAAGCTGATTGGACTACTCCTAACTATGGATGGGTTCCGGCCGATAATACTGAATACATAGCAAGTGCACAAAGCAAATACGATTATTCTGGCTTGTTCGAAAGCTATGATGCGGCTACTCAATTTGGAGGAACTGCTGTGGCTACAATGGCAGACTATGCTACTAATCCGAGTGGAAACGTTAATGCTGAACTGGATGCAAAACTATCAGGAAAATTTGTTTTGCCAACTACTCATGTCGCAACTGCTGATGAGACATCAGGCTACAAAAAAGGTAATACGGCTTACGTATTGGTCAGATCAAAATTTGCTCCGGCTAAATATGCAGACAATGCTCCGGCTAATGCAGACGGTACGTTCTATGTAGGAGCTAACGGTAAGTTCTATACATCGGCTGCCAATGCTTTGGATGCAACCAAAGGCGGTGTTGCAGGTCAGACAGTAGCCAAGTATGTAAACGGTAAAGTATTGTATTACGCTTGGGTGAATCCGAATAATGTGCCTAACTGGTACAACTCTCCGGTGATCAGAAACAATGTATATCATGTACACATCACCGGGTTTAAGAATCTGGGTACAAACTGGAATCCTCTTTATCCTGAAGATCCAGGAACAAGTGATCCTAAAAATCCGGATCCAAAACCAAGTACTCCTGATGTAACTGAGCCGGAAAATCCTATCGACCCTACTGATCCGTTGACTACTCCTGAAACATGGATGAGTGTAGACGTTAAGGTATTGCCTTGGACAGTGCATTCTTACGCTATAGATCTAGGTATATAATTTATCATTATCATACATCTTAATATTTTCGGAGGAAGATATTCCTCTTCCTCCGTCTTTTTATAAAAAACATCAATAATAAAAATAACGAATGATGAATTTACGAATCAGGATATTGATGATGGCATGCGCTTTGGGTACAATTTTCTGGGGTTGTGATTCCCTTATTTATAAAGACTTAGCAGATTGTCCTCAAGGTGTATATGTAAAATTCTATTCAATGACGCCTTGCGCGGTAGATTCTACATTCATCGGAGACGTATCGTCGCTAACGATATTTGCGTTCGATGAAGAAGACAAACTGGTAACTTCCGTTACTAAGGAAAATGTATCGTTAGATAAAGATTTTGAAATACTGATGCCTGTATCGAATGGAAACTATTCATTCATAGCATGGGCTAATGTTAACAACAGTTTTACTCGGCAAGTCTTTTCATCAGGAAAAACAACAAAAAAAAGTGTGATGTTCATTCTCAAATCATTAAATAATGTTGCATCGGGATTGAATAAAACACAATATATATGGCAAGGAGAAAGCCCTTCTGTATTTTTACCTGATCCCGAAGAAGTAGGATCATTGTATAAGCATACGGCAATCAACCTGCAAGAGTTGACCAACCGTATAAAAGTAATTGTTGAGCTGGATCCTTCTATCACCGAATTTACATCGAAAGATCTGAAAGTTGCTGTTTCTTCGGCAAACGGAATAGTAAATATAGATGGTTCGATGCCAACTAATTCGCCTCGGCTTACTTATCCATTACTGAATACTTTATATACCGAGCGGTCTGTAACATGGGATTTTTCGACATTAAAACTTGTTACCGGATACCATAACAATCTATCTATATCCTATCCCGGAACGAATCAATCTATATTCAACGGCGATCTTATAGCCAGCATTCTGCTCAATACGGTAGAGGGAGGAATCAATCTGGCTTGCCAAAATGATTTTACCGTAAAGTTTGTAGTTAAAAACTATTGTGCCGAATGTAGCACAAATTTCACTTGTTCTGTATATGTAAACGACTGGATAGTACATAGCTACAGCACTGACTTGTAAAGAAAAAGAATAAAGCACTCAATACTTTAATAATCAATATGATTATGACAAGATTAGAATTAATATATATTACACTCATCTGCATGTTGCTCTCCCTTGCGGGATGCGAATCGTCTGACGAGAACGACAGCCGACTCAATACCAATCAGCAACCTGCTCCGATAGTGTATCTTTCAGTTACTAAAGCTCAGGCTGCGGGGCTGGAAACATTCAACGACGATGCCACAGATTTTGAAGACAGAGTTCACGATCTGGCAATGCTCGTATTCGATTCATCAACGGGAGAAAAGATTTGTGAGTATTTTGATGAAGGTATTCCTTTTTCTGAAAAGGATAAAAGCTTTGTTGTAAAACTCACCCCGGGTCAGCGCGACTTCTTCTTTGTAGCCAATATGCCAATGCAGGCATTGAAAACAATAGGGTCAAGAGCCGACATGGAAATTTATATGAATACGCTCAACGACATGGACGAGTCTCTTTATCTGAGCGCTAATGAGACAAAAGGTTTTGCCATGTCTCGTGTCTACAAAAATCAAACAATATCGGACGGAGGAAATATATATACGCCTCAACCGTTTCGCCCTGTAAATGAAAATAATGTAGAAGAGGATCGGGTAAAACTTATACGGGTAGTAGCAAAACTCGAAATACAAATAGATGGTGCAATCGGAAGTCTGGGTGTGAAGAATATATATTATCATAATGCCAACAGACAATATAGCCTGAATTCTTTGACAGCTCCTTTATCCATGACTTATTATGATGATAAGCCATTGAAAAAGACAAATAATATTTATACCTATTATATGCCTGAAAGTCTGATGTCAGCACCTACATGGTCGACTACGACAGACAACAAGCCTATCAATTATTTTGTAATAGAAACTCTCAACGGCAACTTTTATAAGATACCGATCATAACATACGATGGCAGCATTGCAGCAGATAATTATATGGCATTTGCTACCGGAAAACAGACGGCAAAGCCTGACTATAATATATATCGCAACCGTCATTACGTCTTCATCATCAAGAAACTGCAAACGATAGAGATATTATATAGTATAGACCCTTGGGAGGTAAAAGAGAATGCAACCTATATGGGATATGGGTATAATGTCAATATCGACGACAATGGCAAAGTTTCTATCAGTAATACAATCGAGGCCTGCGCCCCACATGCTGTAATACTAAAAACGCTACAATCATATACATTTTCGGATGGCACAACTCAAAAATCATTTTCGAGTCTGGACACTACAGCATCAGAAGAATATGCTTTAAACAGTGTACCGCCAACGGGATCGGGTGCATATCTCGAAGTATATTATAACGACAACCTTGTAAAAACTTTTACTAAATAAGAGCGAACCAATATGAAGCGAACAACATACGTAATACTATTACTAAGCATAATATTTACAGCCTGTTCGGGCGAAGATCCTATTCCGGCATCGAAAGAAGATAACAAAATAATATTGTCATTCTCTGTAAATAATTATACGACGAATATAACAAAGTCTACAAGTATTGGAAGCGAGGACGAGCAGAAAATAAACGACCTGTATATTTTCTTATTCCCCACAGTTGCAACACAAAGTCTGATTAAATATTATACCACAAGTTCGTCTTTCGGTGGGGGAACATGGGACAAAGCCGGCAATAAGATATTATTAGA
The DNA here is from genome assembly GCA_002409595.1 of Dysgonomonas sp. UBA5412. Classification (GTDB taxonomy): domain Bacteria; phylum Bacteroidota; class Bacteroidia; order Bacteroidales; family Dysgonomonadaceae; genus Dysgonomonas. The sequence goes on along the minus strand of DHNQ01000006.1, from coordinate 14,454 downwards.
CATCACTCAAGCTGAGGTCGGTAATAGGAATGTATATATAGTGACTAATAGTTCTGCTATCAAAACAGATTTAGACAATGTCACTTCTCTGACCCAATTACAAGGAGCATTACAAACTATTTCCCAACCATGGTCTGCCAATATCAATACCCCCTTACTAATGTCGGGTAACAAGACACATGACTTTAACGACAATTATCAATTGAACAGTATTTCATTAATACGCTGTATAGCTAAGTTGCAATTAAATATAAAGCTATCGCCAGAACATCAGACAACCCCTTCTGCCACAAATGAATATAAATATAAACTCATTAATTTCGATAAAAATACTTATGTATTGAAACCCGATACCAAACCGGACAATCTGGTCAGCTCTGCCGATTGGATGCTTTGGGATGCGGCTGGAGCATTGACCTCTTATAGCCTCACAAACGGAAAGGTAACAAGTATCTCTCTGACTACCTACCTCAACGAGCGTATAAATGCCGGTACTGCAATCGAAGTAAGTCTGCCTTATGAATCGGGAGGCTTGTTGCCTCCGCCCGAATTTGGAGACGAAACATATAAACTTTCTCTACCGACGGCGATTGAACGAAATCATTGGTACATATACGATATAGAGATTTAATAAGCAGGAATCAGCAGATACTCTATGACTCTATTTCCTCAAAAAAACAAAATATCAAAAAACATGAATAGTCCTTATAAACGCTTATTAGTCGGAACATTACTGATAATTATAAGCTATTTTATTTTCACTCCGCAAGCGAAAGCACAATTTACCATTACTGAAAACTTTAAAAGCAGTTCTGTTGGCAGTAATGTTATACTTGGAGGAAATCCATCGGCTACCCTTACCTCAGGAATAAACGACCCGGTAAATGAAGGTTGGCTCCGACTAACGAAGGATGCTAACGATCAAAGAGGATATGCTTATATAAATACCACTTTTCCCTCATCTATCGGAGTATATATCGAGTTTGAATATAAAACATGGCGCAGCCGGGCAGACACAAGTTACAATGGAGCGGATGGTATTTGTGTATATCTGTTCGATGCCACAAAAACATTCTCCATAGGAGCTTTCGGGGGTTCGTTAGGATATGCAAATCAAAACTCCGTTCCGGGACTTGCCGGAGGATATATCGGAATAGGGTTTGACGAATACGGAAACTTTGTCAGAAGCAGTGAAGGCAAAAACGGAGGAACATCAAACCTTGCACCAAACTCTATCATCCTTCGCGGACCGGAAAATCCGGGAGGTACTTTAAAACCATACAGATACCTTATCCATGAACAACTTCAGACCAGTAGTTCTAATAATGGTGTAACCTCAGTAGACTATAATACAGCAACATCGACTCGCCCCGATGATGAGCAATTTTACCGAAAAGTTTTAATCTATGTAGAACCAATAGGTACAACCAGTAATCCTAAATACAGAATAAGAGTATTGTGGAGAACATCGCCTGACAATGCAGATATACCGCTCGTTTCATATGAAACAACAGACCCGATACCTTCTCTCTTGAAGTTAGGATTCGGAGCCTCTACCGGAGGTGGTTTTAACTATCATGAGATCAGAAATGTACTTATCACAACACCCGGAGGTGTACGTATCAGCAAATCGGTAGATAAAGTGAATACCGTTGAAGGAAACAATATTACATATACAGTAAATGTGTATAACGAAACATCAGCTAAGCTAACAAATCTGCTTTTTGATGAGACAATAAAGGATGGAAATGGAAACACATTGAGTCTATCCGACTTTGAAATATCAAGCATTACTTTCAACAATAGAGGAAATGCAAATAATATTGCTACGGGATATACAAGCGGCACTCCTAAAACATCCGGTTTTACAAATCCGTTTTCCTCAACCCTAACTATCGATGCCAACAATTCGGTAAGCTTCACCATAGTAGGGAAAGCAAAGAAGATGCCCGGAGGAGGTACGATAGTCAACACAGCAAGTGTAGACCCTACGAATAGTGGGATAACGGATACCGACCTTACGAATAATCAGGCAACAGTAACGACCAGCATATTAAATCCCAATGTAGACCTTAAAATAGAAAAAGGAGTTAGTAATAACGGCATCGCACAATTAAGCGGCAATACATACACCATAACCGTAAGCAATGTTAGCACTAACAGTAAACCCGATTCAAAGGTTGTAAGTGTGACTGACATTATTCCGGAAGGGTTAACTGTTACCGGTTATACGGCAGAGGGTTGGTCTCTTTCGCAAACAGGAAACAGCTATACTTTCTCTCGTTCCAACGAATTGGCATCCATGTATGCTTACCCACCTATAACTATAAATGTAAAACCTTCGGGAAGCGGACCTTGGATCAATACTGCTACGGTCAACTATGCAGAAGATACTAATCTTGCCAATAATAGCAGCAGTGTAAAATTAAGTTGGCTCAACTACTGGCAAGGAACAATTGACACAGATTGGGCAAAGCAGGGAAACTGGACAGCAAATGCAGTGCCTTTGACAGGAGAGAATATAGAGTTTGCCACAGAAATCAATAATGGAGCATCGGGCAAGGGTAACGGAACAGGCGCAGCCATAAAAGATCTGTATCTGGACAAAGACCGTACAATAGGCGACCTGATCAACGATTCGAATGTAGATTTAGTTGTAACAACCGAAAATCAACTGACCATCAACGGGTCGGTTAAAGATAACAACCCGAATAAAGGAACTATCAGAGTGAAAACCTCTCCTGATAAAGCTACGGGAACATTGTTATTTACTAACCCCGGCAACAATACGGCAGTAAATGCCACTGTCGAGTTTTATAATAAAGCTTACGAATGTGAAACTTGCGGATTTTATCGTAAGCAATGGCAATACTTCGGGATCCCCGTCAACGCATCTTCATTTCCTTATACAGGTGTAGAAACCGTTAATCAATGGGTAGAACCATACAACGGTAACAAGTGGCGTCCGGCTCCTTATGCTCCCGATGTAGCACTACAAGCATTCAAAGGATATGAGATAACCAATAGTTCCACTACCCTACCCGACAAGATATATAATTTTTCAGGACTTCTTAATGTTGACGATGCAATAGTAACTACAAGTAAAACAGCTGCTGTAAACTATTCGGGAATGAATCTGATCGGAAATTCTTATACTGCGGCAATACCAATATCGAAGGATGCAATTGCTTTCGAAAGCGATTTACTGACTGAAGAGACAGTTTATTTATTCAATACAGGTACTCGTGATCAATGGCGTAAACTGAATGGAAGCATTGCCTACGGAGTCAATGGCGGACAATATCAAGCTGTACCAATAGAGGTAGCTAATCAAGAAGGGCTACCCGATAGAATCTTGTCTATGCATACTTTTATGCTCAATACAAAGAAGAATGGGTCTATTGGTATAGAGTATTCTAAACTGGTAAAGAATCAACTAATAAATCAGCAGGCGTGGCGTTCTGCCAAGAGTAGCAATGCACCCCTACCATATATCATAATGGATGTTATAAGCAATTCTTCTGCCGACCGTGTATGGCTGTTTGAGAATGCAACAGCTTCTTACGGATTTGACAATGGATGGGACGGGTATAAAATTTCGGAAACAGATATCATTCAGGCTTACGTAACCGATCTTGAAAATGAAAAGTATCAGATAGCTACAGTACCTCAATTGACAGGTTCTACTCTCGGATTAGAAGCCGGTAAGGGCGAAGGTTATACACTAAACTTGTCAGTTGCACCTGAGGTAGAAAGTCGCAATCTATATCTTCAAGATTTACAGACAGGCAAGAATTTTGCGATCAAAAACAATAGTGAGTATTATGTCGAAGGCTCGTCATTGCCCAAGAAGAGGTTTAAGATTGTAGAAGGCATATCTTCAACACCTGATACAGAATATATTTCGTCACTTATTAATATATACGTGAAAGACAATACTGTGACTGTAAACAACCAATCGGATATGGATTGTACCGCTTTTATTTATGATTTAAGAGGTATATTAATTGTCCAAAAGAAGATATCAGCCTATCAAACAGAATATTTCAATAATATACCATTACTCGGAAAAGGAGTATATATTGTAAAAGTGAAAAGTGATAAACATTCACTGAATGAAGTTAGCAGAGTTATGGTACAATAAAAACGGCACATAGCGAAAATGCCGTTCCTAGCAAGTTATGTAAGATTTAGAGTCCATGAGTCGTGACGATTCGTGGATTTTTCTTTTCCAAATAACTATCTATTCATTATAAAAAGCTAAAACATTAAATGATAAATGAATAGAAAATTATTCTTTTATAAAGAAATTAGTATTTCCCCTAATCCAGACAGAGAAGCCTCTAGTCTTTAATTTTTCAATTATCGGAATCGGTTTAAAAGGCGTTATCAATTCCAAAATCTCGCCTTGCTCTAATTGAGTAGACAGTTTTAAGATTTCCTGCATCGGGCTTTGTCCCGCATCAATAATAGGAACAACATCCAATGTCGCCCTTATCTTTTGTGGATCGAACCAATGTGGAACTTCCGAAGTTTCATAAACTAGAGCATCCGAAGTTTCCGCATCTTCGATGTTCAGCCCTGCGGCTTTGCGCAACTCTTGTATCAACTCTGCCGGAGATATACCTGCAACTCCGGCAGCTTGTTGCAAAGAGGTTACCTTTGCAACAGTATGCCGAAGTATAGGATTTTTAAGTTTAGCATAAATGGGAGACAGTTCGAATAATCTTGCCTCCAGTTGAGGATAAGCATTCAGCAAATCGGCAACTTTTGTATGCAAAGTAATATCTATCATTCTGCTCTTATTTATGATTTATGTTATTTGTTTGCGTATGACAGCAAACGCTGATCGCCTTCGAGTTTTCTAAGATCAGAAATATCCTGAGTCACTTCCATCACGCCTAGATATTCATTATCATGTCCGCGAAGGGCTGTATATTCGATATACACAAAACGCCCCATAAACGAGGAGATCCAAAATGCAGCCTTATTTTCTTTTCCACTCTTGAAGTCGTCTATTATTTGCTCCACAATATGTACACTGCCCGGAGGATGACAGAGACGAACATCGCGCCCGATAATGGAACGGTTGCGGTCGAAAATCTTACGTGTACCATGCGAAAAGAATTTTACTTTATCGTTTTTGTCCACAAAAGTTATATCTATCGGCAATGTCTTGAACATTGTTTCCAATTCGTTGATACTAAAGCTACCAGACGATAGTTGTATGGCTTCGCCCGATTGATATACAGGCTCGCTTACAGTTGTAGTAATATTAGGAGTCCATTCTGTTTGCGGGTCGTAAAGAGTGAATCCAAATTGAGGGGTTTCTTTATATATCTGATACCAGTCTTCGTCGGACAATGTATCTAAACTCATCGGAAGTAATATTTCTTCTTCTTTCATTATCATGCCTTCTATTGCTTCTACTGCGGGGAGAAGTATCGTAACGACTAAAGCCGGCACTTCGGTCGCTGATATTGCTTCTTTCACCGACAAGGCTTCGTGTGCAGCATTCAGCAAAGCACGGGTTTCGTCATGTTTGCCCCACATAACTTTGGGTGGGCCGGTAATGCCTGCTTTTTCCAGAAAAGGAAACAATAGATATTCTTTCCTTTTGTAATGTTTTTCGACATCTGACAAGGCATTGAATACACTTTTTAATTGAAGCAAATAGTCTTTTACCTCTTCATCTTTTAGCTTATTGCCTTTATTAAATAGTTCCTTTGCTTTTGCAATATATTCTTCGAGAGCTTTATTTTCTTGCTTAAATGTATCTACCGGATGTCCGACGGGTACTGTTTTTGCTCCGGAAGTATCTATACTGCCATCCAGCACCATAGTATGTATATCGCAGAGACGCAACACTTCTTCTTCGGGCAATCCCTCTGCAATGAGTTCTTGCTCTACTTCTACCACTTCGTTATAGGGTACTGATTTGAGCAATGCAACCAAACGATTTTTCACCACATCGGGTGCTTCATTGTTATGAAGTTGGAGTATGAGATGCTTCAGCAACTCTTTCCTTTTTTGTGAATTATTTATCAGTTCGCTCATAGCTTAACCTCTTATCATTGTCAACAACATCTTAAACTTTTCTACTGCATGCAGAGCATGGGTTACATTTGCGGGCATAATGATACTCTCTCCTTGTTTTACTAGAAATGGTGTACCGCCTATTTTAATTTCGGCTTCACCATCAAGTATCTGAACCATTGCATCGAAAGGTGCTGTGTGTTCGCTCAATCCTTGTCCTTTGTCGAAGGAGAACAGGGTTATATTGCCTGCATTGCTTTTCAATACTTGTTTGCTGATTACTCCTCCAGCCGAATAATCGACAAGCTGAGCTAGGTTTAAAACACTGCCTTTTTTAAATATTTCATTCATAATCGTTCATATTGTAAATTTAACAATGTAAAGTTATTTATATGATAACAAATAAATTGTAGCATTTGTTACACTTCGAAAAGTTAATATCCGATTTCATTTTCAGGCAATTATGTTTAATGAAACTTATTAAGATATATTGTAATATATGTTACAAATTATATTGCTTCTTATGCCTACTTTTGTATCAGGTAAGTAATATAAATTCAATAATATAATTAAATATATATGGAACAGATTCATGCTCACGAGGTACTTCATATGATGGAAGGAAACAGCTATACTGAGGATTCTTTAAAAGAAGCGATTAAAGAACAATTTGGAGAGGAACAAACTTTTTATGCTTGCTCTGCTGATAATATGGATATCGACACTCTTATTGTTTTTCTTAAAAACAAGGGTAAATTCATGCCTGCCGACAGTGGTTTTACGGTAGATGTTAGCAAGGTATGTAATCACTAATAGATTGGTGACTACAATAATTAATAAATAAAAAAGAGGCTGAATATTCAGTCTCTTTTTTTTATTCTCATCCAAGTTTATTGATTCTATCAGGTTATGATGAATAATATCCCTGAGCATTCATTTCGCTAATTTGAAGATGTCTATAACCGTCTTCATCCAACACATAATCCCAACATCCAAGGTGATGATAAAGCTCTCCACCAAATCCGGTTTTAAATTGATAAAGCCCATACATAGGATGGGAATGATCGGGACCGGGGGATACTCCAAACATGTCGTACTCAGTACAGCCGTATTCTCGGGCTATTTTGACAGCTTCCCATTGCAAGGCATAGGTTGACATGTAATTTCTCTTTTCGGACGAAGACGCGCCATATAAATACGTTCCTCTGCGTCCGGATATGACAAGAAACAGAGCTGCCAAGTATTCCCCATCGGCTTCAGCAAGCAAAAGCTCTACATGTGCAGGCGAACTGGTGTCGTCGGCGCGAGTAGTAAGCACCGAAATGAAATAGTCGATATTGTTTATGTACAAACCATTTCGGCGGGCAGTTTCTTTATATAGTTTATACCAGATATTAATTTTGTCCAATCCTGCCCGATGTACTTTTACTCCTTTACGGTCGGAAAGACGAATGTTATATCGGGTTTTAGATTTCATATCATTCAACAGATCGTTCTCCGACTTTGATATGTTGAGAAATATGGTGGTAGAAGGTAGTATATCCGAATTACTTTTTCTGAGATTCCAGTTCACTGTACCGTAATTCATCTGAAATTCTTGAAATCTTTTATCCGGCAAACCTGTCCAGATACCCGATTGATCAAAATATTCGTCGGAACACCAATGAGACTGCCAATTAAGATCGTAGCGTATAGCAATACAGTTTTTAGGCAGATAAGACCGTATTATCTCAGACAACTCTTCGAGAAAATTTCCCTGATTTTCGCTCGACGGCTCTATTTCGGGTCCATAAGGCACGTATGCCAGACTATATCCCGAATCGAGAGGACGATGCAATAATAAAAAGTCAGACTCAGTATAGGCATATTTTTCACTGTCAGTATATAGATACTGATCTTTCACTTTAAAATCGAAAGCCTTAGGTGTCAATCCTTGGCAGGCTTTGACCTCCGACCAGAATGCAGTTTGCTGGACAATGGGGGTGCAACGAATATCTCTTATTTCTTTCTTTAATATATCTAGTGTCATAATAAAACAGGCGCAAAGGTAGCCATTATAAATCTGAAAAGAAAATCTGATCTATTTATCAAGGATAAAGCCGATTTATAATAAAAAAGAGAGATCATTTTCATAACCTCCCCTCTTATTAAGCAATATTGTAACAAGAATTATTCTTTAACGTCTGTCTGTGAAAAAGTTTGGGACAAATCTTTATCCGCCATTTTACAATTTCCAAAGAAATTAGCTCCGGCTTCTATTTCGATATTTACAGCAGTTATTTCGCCTTTAAAATATGAGCTAGCCTTTAGTCTGACAATGTTATTAACAACTACATCGCCATTTATTCTGCCCATTAGCTCAATACTGTTGCTCTTGATATTTCCGTTGACTGTTCCTTCGGGACCAATTATAATCTTTCCTTCACATGATATATTTCCATCCACTACTCCATCAATACGCAAATCGTCTGTCGAATTTATTTCGCCGGTAAAGGTTACTGACTTAGACAATACACTATGAGTTCGATCTAAAGTGATTGAAGGTGATTCATTTGAAGTATTCCCTTTTCTACTACTAAACATATTTTTTATTCTATTTTTATTTGTTTTTTAATGATTAGCAATCATTGTTTGTAAAAAGAATATGATACTGCTGTATTATGTCTGTAAAATAATGCTCTTTAAATGTAGGCATCAATCCGTCTTTCCATTGTTGGAATCCTCTGCAAGTAATGCCACAATCCAATGTCATCCGTGTATCTGTTCTTTCCACAACTCTTAGTTGAGGATTATTCATATTTTCACATTCACCTTTCAATACAGAAATTAATATCGTTTTCTTATCTATAGGATGTATATACTTAAAAGTCGTATCGACACGGTCAATAGAATACAAATAGAAAGCTGAGTATTCGTATGCGAACCAATAATTCTCTATACGGTATAAATATATCTGATTGTTATGCCCGCAATTGGCTTTCTCTTTCAGTAATATTTGCCGTATATTATACATCCTTTTCCCTTTTGTTATAAAGCTACAATTTTAGAAGCTTTTGTTTTATTGTTATCCAACTGTACCTTCACAATGTAAGTACTTGGGCTTAGCGATACCGTCTGGGAGTATAATGTACTACCTATAGCAGTCTTGTTAAAGACTAAGCGTCCATACAAATCGTACACTAAGATATCTTTAATCATTTCCGAAGATTCAATTTTAAGAACACTCTTCACATATGTGATCTGAACACTGCTATCTTCATTATCAATAACTTCATTATTTCCGTACAACTTCAGCAAGAAGCGATCAGTATCTATATATTTTTGTTCTTCGCTTACTTTGCGTTGCTTGAAATGATAAATATTATCTGTTAGCAAATCTTGTTCAAAATCAAGCATCTTATCTACTAATATTGGACGGATAGACTTCTCACCGGTATAGCGCAATGCATCAAGATAATTACAAACATCGACTGATGTAAAAAGCGATTCGTCTGCTTGCATTGCAGCTTCATAATGCGGTATCGATTGAGTGTAATCGAGCAGAGTCAGATATAATCTAGCTGTTTTTAAATGAAGTAAAGCTGTAAAATCCGCAGTTTTAGCCTCCTTTAATGCCGATTCATAAAGCTTCATAGCTTTATCAAAATCTTGCTCTACAAATTTTCTATCTGCTTTACCTTCTATTTTATAAGCTTTCTTATCCTGCTTATCCAGTTTAGATTTATCGTCCTGAGCATAATTGCTGATCGACAATGCAGCTAGAAAAAAGAGCGAAAGTACACGTATTTTTAATCTGTTATTTATCATTGGTAGAGGTTATCTAAATATATTATATACTAAGTGTATTCCAAATTTTGTAGGTCCCCAATAACTCTTAGTTTTCTTTCTTTCCAATGGGTAATCTGCGTATGCGCCTCCTAGCTGATATTTATCATATTGAAGGTGAGCATAACCAACTCCAGCATTAATATCTAATCTGAAACGACTGGATAAATAAAACTTGTAACCGATAGTAGCACCGGTTGAAAGTCCCCAGCCTTTTCTCCGATAACTCATTTTCGACTCATCACTTCTTTTTAATCCGATATTAAAGTTTCCTGCCATAACATATGGTCCTATATATAAACCATCCCAAAGGTCATTTGTGTAATAATATTTAGGATTTATATAATATCTGAAATCAACACTTCCAATTAAAGTTCTGAATACTTCTTCATTTTTTTTGAATAGATAAGGAGCCCAAAGAATATCTCCATTCAGCGTCAGTTGTTTTCCGACCGACCATTCCACTCCTATATTTGGATTTCCGGTTACAATCAGAGGAATATTTGTCTTTATAGCCTGTGCATCAGCCTTGGAGTAACCAATAGTTATTAAGACTAAGCTAATAAGTATGTACCGTAATAAAGGTTTCATTTGCTCAATTTGTATTTATTTATATTTCTTTTGATTATATTTCTGTACCTCCTCCACCTGGAGTATTATCGCCTCCGGTTTCTATTTCAGACTCCCAATCTGTCGGATCGTCTAAATGAAGAATTTGTACGTTATTTCCATCAATTTTTACAACGAGAGTTTCGTTCATATGAAGAGGAATGCGCTTACCGGTGATTCTATCCGATATATCGACATTCAATCTTGTTATTATTTGATTATTCCCACCAATGAATATTAAATCCATATTAATAGGTTCAAAGTCATCTATATCAGGCGATGGGAAGTAGTAATTAGCAAATCCAAAATCAAAATCCGGTAAAGGATTTTCATATAATACTGGTGTTAAGAACATCTTGTCTGTTAAATTTTTACGAGACGAGCGGGTTCTTATAGAATCTGTTATATTTGATAAATATTGAGTCACTCCAACTCCGCCAACAGTCATCTCTATCTTTTTTATATTAGATTTGGTTAAAGCTGGATGAAGATTTGTCATATTTTTGAAAGCAACACAAATACGTCCAACGTATTTGGTTTCTAAATAGGCTGTATCTATTATTACAGGACCCGGATAATGGATAAGAGGTCGCATCGTATCTAGCAGAATAACAGGTGGTTCTTGATAATAACCATCTGTAGATTGCTTAAGATCGAAACGAGCTGTATTGAAAGAAGCTAAATCTATGAATGAAATATCAGTAGTATTTGTAAAACAATATACTGAATATTGATTCGGAAAAAGTTTGAAATTGTAGTTACCTAATCTAGAACGTGCATCTTCTTCAAAGGGATGAGACGAATAGCGTTCCTTTTCAAGATTACTGCTATAAATAAGAATGCTCAAATAGTCTACGTTGTAGGTATCAGTTCTTTTATTCATATCTGCTTTAGGAACATACACAACATAATTTGATTCATCTTCAAAATAGTCGTATGTGCATGATGTACTAAAACATATAGATAATAATAGAACAAAATAAAGGATACCGCTATATTTCTTGTTTGTCATTATTCTTTTTACTTTGTGAAGAAAAAGCCTGAGTTTAGGATAGACCCTTGCAAGCAATATTCCAATTTTGATTGGAATATTGCTTTTGGGTCAATAAAATAAAGTTATATGTATATATCTCGGTGAGATATTTTATTAAACTTCTTTATTTGAAGATTCAATATTTTTATTCCATGGTTCTGGTTGTGTAACTTCAATGATTAAACCTCCCTCAGCCTTAGGTCCATCAGGATTCTTGTCATCACCACGAGACTTAATTGTTAGGTTTACTTCACGGATTATGTTAGAAGAAAACACTTCACTTATTACACCTGACCAATAGATTGGTTTTGCTACATCTGTTTTTGTACCATCAGCCAATTCGTAACCGGCAGGAGCCATAGCACTGATAACGACAAAGTATTTTCTGCTATTTTCAGCATTACTAGATGGCGAAACCTCCGGTTCAGTCTTTACAACATTTGGCAATACAATAATATCTCTCCATAGTTTAAAGTCAGAATCAATAATACCAGTAGGTTTATATGCTGTTGCAGCAGGATCTGCAGTTTTGAATGTAGATGCACCTGTAGCACCAATCATTATTCTATTTTCGTCAGAATTGGCTGTAACAATACCACCTAAAAATTTAGGAGTTTGGGTTTTAAGACCAAAACCGACAGGAAGTCTGTGTATTACAATAAAGTTGTTAGCATGAGCAAAATTAACTTCCTTACCAGATTCATTCAAGAATGAAGCATTCTTATTTACTCTAACACGCATTAATGCAACTTCTCGTTTAAGAGCCATTGCTGACCCTAAAGTTGTAGTCACACCTTCCTGGATAGTTACATCTTGTGCATAAGCGGTAAATACTTCAGAAGCTTCGCTATAAGCTTTATCTCCTGTTTGGAATGTATGATTTGCCGGAAAAGTAGTAGGTTTAAGATCCATAAACACCTGAGTATTTATTTTCTTACCTCTTACATTAAAGTCTGTAAATTCCACAGAGTTAGCTGATGTAATAGGTCCACCCGAAATAGATGTAGCAACATTGTCTGTACTGCTTTTCACATTGGCAACAAGAGCTATATCGTATGTTCCTACAGGAATATTAGTCCAAGGAAAAGTAGTGTTTCCGGTTGATGGATGTATTGTATAAGAAAAAGCAATATTACCGGTTGTTTTATCATACAAAAACATTTGGACTTGCTTAACATTACTCCACGAAGTTATAGGTGCTGCCGCAGATCCAGCCTTTGTTTGCTGGTTAACACCTTCGAATGCGACTTCAAGCTTGAGACTTCCAACCTTATCGGAATTGTCTACTTCGGTTTGAATATCATCACTACCACAAGCTGAAAACAACAGCATAGCAGTAACTAAACTAATAAAAACTTTTTTCATTTGTTAAATAAAATTTAAAATAAACATTTTAAAAATCACAAAAAACACCATAAACAAAATATTATATGAAATCTGAAAATATCTTCTTTAACAAATCTGCTATTTTCAAATACCTCTTAGCGGAGGTAATAAAGTATTTTCTTTTTGACACTTAAAGCAATTGAAAAATGTCTTTAATGTAATGTATTATAAAACTTTAATTTTCTCTTTGTCTTAAAAGATGACTTAGGCACGCTTAGGTCTAAATTCTGAATACAAAACTAGTCGAATTAACGCATCTATTGCTTATCAATATTTACCGAATATTACACAATTCTGACATTTTTTAATACAAAATATATTTAATATACTTACGTCTCTAAACAACAATAAAGAATTCATGTATTTACCTAATAATAAACACATTAAATCAATAATAAAATAAAACATCCTTAATTAAACTTGAAATATATACACATTATACATATCTTTATTATTATATTTTATCATTTGTTTTATTCTTCCTCAAATGGCTTGGAGGATGCCCGAAGTTCGATTTGCAGAAATCATTAAATTGAGATAAAGAACTAAAGTCGTGTTCATCACATATTTCTTTCAGAGTCTTGTCACTATAATGAATATCATGCAATATGCGATTTGCTTTTTGCATTTTCATCCATTGATAAGCCGGTATGCCAAATGTTTTCTTAAATCGTTTTATAAAGCCGGAATGACTATAGTTTGACAACGAAGCCAAATCTTGCACTGTTTTCACCTTATTGTAATTATTGTACACAAACAAAGAAAAGCTGGTATCATCGCTAAGTAGAGGGAAAAGAAACGAAGCGAGTTCTCTCTTCGAATAGTATGCACCAATGAGATAAAAGAATTCCTTTATTTTCAGTTCCAAATAATATTTACATTTCAAACCATCAGACAAACTCGTAAGCACTCCTTTGATCAGATAAGAAACAGGAGATCTCATTTTTAATGGATTAAAATCATCTTCAGGTGCTTCATGCAATCTATACAATCGCTCCAAGCCTATCCTTTCACACAATTCCACTCTCTTATTTTGTAATCTGAAAATAACAATCTTAGCATCTTCTATGACATTGATAGTATATTTACTATTAGGCGAAATTAAAAACATATTACCTTTCCCCAGACTTTTATCCATATTTCTGCCATACGACACAAGCAAGGAGCCTTTTGTTATAAAGATTATTTTAAAATCTGTTGGGTCAGACTCCGTTATAGTATTCTTCGCAACCTCCAGTAATTCAACTATTGGTCTCTTGTTCGAATTAACGTTAGCATCCTCATAATTTGCACATGATTGATGTTCATAAAGGTCTTGAATAATATCCATAACTTTATAATATGTTAGTCTCGACATGCTAACGAAGGTCGTCAATCTCCACAGGCACAGATATGCCCATAAAGGATATGACAAAATAAATAATACTGAATTAACTTGTCTTTAACTTGTCTTTTCGTTTTACCGCCCTAATTTGCGTTTCATATTAAGATATTAAAATCTCAATAATTAGTCATAATTTGTGAAATGCCTATACCTAAAACTCTGTAAATAATAATCCAAAAGT
>DHNQ01000021.1:90301-118637 GCA_002409595.1 Dysgonomonas sp. UBA5412 | reverse complement strand
GCTTTTTTTTATTCTTTTTTTAGCACTTTTTATTAATCATCTGCAAGACAAAGATATACATTGTAATCTTTTTTGATGAAAAAGGGGAAGGGCGTCACCGAGATAAGAGGTCGTGGAGGATTTGGTAGGTGATGGGGCAGGTGCTACTGTTGGTCATGGTTAGGGGGTAGAGTTGGTGGAAGCGTTTGCGATCGGTATGTGGATATTCACGACAAGCCTTGGGACGAGATTCGTATATTGAGCAATAATTATCCGATAAAAGGAACGGACATGGCATTTCGCGGAAGACATAATCGCCATCTTCGTCTATGCGAAGATATCTATCAACGACTTCTGCTGGTTTTAGACGTAAAGCTTTTGCTATGCGTTCTATATCTTTATCATAAATTGCTGGGCCTAATGTTTTACAACAGTTGGCACATTCGAGGCAGTTTATCTTTGCTGTAACGTCTTCATGCAATTGATGCACAATTTGATCCATCTTAACAAGACGTTTTTTATTCTTCTTATAATATTGGACAAACAATGGTTTTGATTTTGCAGCCAATGATTTCAAGTCCTTATATTGTTTCATTCAGCCTATCTTCTGTACGTGTTATTTCGCCTACTAGGGGAACACGCATTCTTACTTTAATTTCTTCTTTCTCGTATCTATGTCCAACCAAAAACATCAGCTTGGTTAGTGCTGCTTCGAAGGTTGCATCAAAACCGCTAACAACTCCGGCTCGCAATAGTTCACGCCCGGTTTCGTAGCGTTGCATGTCTACCATACCTGTATTACATTGAGTTATATTGACTATAATAACTCCCCTTTTGACTGTTTCTCGAATCAGATCTAAAAACCATGGTGATAATGGTGCATTACCGGATCCATAGGTTTCGAGAATAATAGCCTTAACATTTTTCAATGTCAGAATAGCTTGGACAGTTTCTCTGTCTATACCGGGAAAAAGCTTCAATGAGGCAATACGATTGTCGAGCCGATAATGAAAAACTGTTTTCTTATCATAATTAGGGTGAATGATTGCCTTTCGGTCATATCGTATCTGGATTCCCGATTTGGCAAGATTGGGATAGTTATATGATTTGAAAGCGTTAAAGTTTTCTGCATTTACCTTAGTCGTTCTATTACCTCTTAACAAATCGTTTTGAAAAAAGACACAGACTTCGGGTACAATCGGATTTCCCAATGTATCTTTATCGGCAGCGATTTCCAGAGCAGTTATAAGATTCTCTTTAGCATCGGTTCTTAGCTTACCGATTGGAAGTTGTGCCCCCGTAAGGACAACGGGTTTATGCAAATTTTCGAGCATAAAGCTTAATGCTGATGCTGTGAATGCCATAGTATCTGTACCATGCAATATAACAAATCCGTCATAGTCGGCATAGTTGTCTTCTATGACATGCACTATCTTTTTCCAATGTTCAGGTGTGATTTCCGAAGAATCAATAACCGGGTCAAAAACAATATGGTCTATTTGAAACCGAAACTTTTGGATTTCGGGCAGATGACCGGTTAGATGAGAGAAATCAAACGGCTCCAATGCTCCGGTTCTGCTATTTTCGACCATTCCGATAGTCCCTCCCGTGTAAATTAATAGTATATGTGCGTTTATGTCTATCATATCAATATTGCCATTGAATACGTAAAAGTAATTAAATAAATTAGATTCATATATTATTTTGTCAAATCCAGAAGGTATAAATTCACATTTTCTTCAATATCAAAAGCAAATTGATCAAATGAAAGCCCCAAATCATCGCATAATAGCTCATACACATTACAAATAGACAATTCCGAATCATCTGTTTCACAAAAAAGAGATGAAGGGGGAATATACTTTAAAGAATCTCTATTAAACATCTCTCCGATAGAGAATAGAAATCCTAATTTTGACAATTGTTTTGTTTGCTCCGGATTTCCTCTATACCCATGTAAAATCCAAGGCACAGCATCATTCCGATATTCTTTATAGAGTGCAATCAGTTCGTCCCAAGCTTTTACACAATGTACAATAAGGGGTTTCTGATGAATTACGGCTAATTCTATTTGTGATCTAAAAGCTGCAATCTGGGTTTGCATATTTGCACCTCGCAGTTTATCAAGTCCTGCTTCTCCTATGGCTACAACATTAGGTTGGCATATTGCATCTCTAAGCAACGGTAGTTGTTCTACCCAACGGTCAGCAAACCAAGGGTGTATTCCGCAAGAGAAATGAACATTCTCTGGCGTGCTACCGTGAATCGTATACTCCGCCGGTGATGTATTCAATATATACTGTATCGGGTATCCGTCGATTGACGAAGGTCCTATCTTATGTGTATGTACATTATATAGATACATAGATATAATAAAGAAAAATGCGAGATCGTTCTGTATTCAGAAAACCTCGCAAGTATATTTAAATGTTCAGATAATTCATCGAATCAAATTAATAAACTCTTCGCGGGTCTTTGCCTGATTAAACACTCCTGTAAAGTCAGATGTCGTGGTAGTAGAATTTTGCTTTTGCACTCCTCGCATCTGCATACACATATGTTGAGCCTCAATAACAACCATAACTCCTAGTGGGTTGAGTGTATCCTGAATACACTCTTTTATCTGGAGAGTGAGTCGCTCTTGTACCTGAAGCCTACGTGCAAAGACATCTACAACCCGAGCTATCTTACTTAGTCCCGTTATGTATCCGTTCGGAATATAAGCTACATGAGCTTTGCCCCAAAAGGGTAGCATATGATGTTCGCACAACGAATAGAAGTCTATATCTTTTACAATTACCATTTGTCGGTAATCTTCTTTAAACAAAGCTTTTTGTAATATTTCTTTAGGGTCTTCGTGGTATCCCTTAGTAAGAAACTGCATTGATTTTGCCACTCTGACGGGTGTATCAAGTAGTCCTTCACGTTCGGCATCTTCGCCAAGAATACTAATAACATTCTTGTAGTGAGTTGCCAGATCGTCTATTTTTTGTTCCTCTTGCATTATGAAGATTTTAGGGTCGCAGACCCAATTATATTTTTATAAGCATCGCCGTTATAATAAGAATTATATCAAGAACGACTGTCTGCTAAATTATTTTCAATTTTGAGATTATAATCAGTTTGCTGCTTTTTTCACAACATCTGTTACAATGTACATTTCGCGTCCAAAGCCCGGAAATGTCTTTTTCATTTCTTTCAACACTTCTTCGGCATCTTCTTGACTCAAGAAATTGCCCACACGCAATCGCCATACAGGTGAATGGAAACTGACAATGGTTTCCAAATCAGGAAAGGCTGAACGAATTTGCGCCTGCTTAGATTCGGCTTCTCTCTTAGAGCGTTGTTGGTTATTTCCGGAATAAACCTGAATTTTAAAACCTCTTACTTTTGTATAGTTTCCGGAAGGGTCTACTACTCCCAAGTTTCCGGCAGTATTTTCTGCCGAAGTTGTATGACGAACGGCTACAAGATTTTGTATGGCATCGTCCTGAAATACTTTGATATTCCCCTGCCCCCACTTAGATGAATTAAGATCATCTACAATAGTTTTATCTCCGTTTTGAGCTGATACAAAACCCGATATTGCCAATAAGGCCAGTAAAATATAAAGATTCTTTTTCATATCCTTTGTTTAAAAGAAACCAACTGCGGAGCTATTATAAAGCACCGCAATCGGTTTTTATATCTAAATATTAAAATCCTTCGATAACAGGGATAAATTTCTCAACATCTAATGACGCTCCTCCAATAAGACCACCGTCGATATCAGGACAAGCAAATAGTTCTTTTGCATTACCTCCGTTAGCACTTCCTCCATAAAGGATAGATGTATTGTCTGCTACTTCTTTACCATATTTTTCGGCAATAGTCTGACGGATAAACGCATGTATTTCCTGAGCCTGAGCAGAAGTTGCAGTAAGTCCGGTTCCGATAGCCCAAACCGGTTCGTATGCCAATACGATTTTAGAGAAATCGGCAGCAGAAAGATCGAACAAAGCGTTTACTATTTGATTTTTTACAACATCAAAATGTTTGTTGCTTTCTCTTTCGTCTTTAGTTTCACCAATACAGAAAATAGGGCTAAGACCATTTGCTAAAGCCAACAATACTTTTTCTTTAAGGATAGCATCTGTTTCACCATAATAGGCACGACGCTCCGAGTGTCCTAAAATTACATATTTAGCTCCGGTAGAAGCGACCATAGCAGCAGATACTTCGCCGGTATAAGCACCGGAAGCTTTGTCTGCACAGTTTTGAGCAGCTACTCCTAATTTAGTAGATGATGCAACACTTGCCAAATGAATAAATGGTGTGCCGATGATTACATCGCATTTCAATGTTTTGCCAGCTAAAGCTGCTTCTAAATCTTTTGCAAAAGCAACGCCTTCTTGCAGATTTTTATTCATTTTCCAGTTTCCTGCAACAATGTTCTTTCTCATAATCGTTTTTTATTTTATAATTATATTATAGTGAATTAATCTGAATATTCTTTTTTTAACTAAAAGGTTACAAAGTTGTACACTTTTTGCCTATTTTTTCATATCTCGTTTCTGCTTTTATACAATTGGCAGTATTCTGCTATGAGTATAGATAAACATATTGGCGTTTTATTCCTGAGCAGACTCCTCTGCTTCTGCTTTTTCGTGTTTCCGTCGCCTTCTAAAGAATAAAAAATCGAGTCCTTTTAATCCTAACAAAGGTACTACGAAAATTGCACATATATAAAACAGTTTTCTCTTATTCTCTGCTTGTACATCAATCATCTGTCCGTACGGCAATTCGCTGAGAGGTCTGTCAAGTTCCACCTCGGAGGGAATTTCTATTCCTGCCCACTTATTAATGACTACTCCATTTTTTAACAATATAAGACCGGGATTGGATCGCACAACGGTTTTAATTGCCCGTTCGTCCATCGTACAAAAGTTGAAGTTAATGACGTTTTCTTTAGCCCATGTCAGAATCTCGTCGGTCGTAGATGCTGTTACGCAATAGAATTTATAACCATTGTCGGTCGCATAATTATCCACATCCTCAAAGTCACTCAAATAAGACATATTAATGTCTTCCAGAGAGGGAGAGAGCATAAGAAAAACATAATTACTATCTGACAGAATGGAATCTGTAATATCATCTTGTGAGATAAGTTCCGTTTTCTGAGGATTAAAAGATAATTGAGTGATCGTGAAATCTTTTATCGGAGAGGTCACTCCTTCTTTCAGCACCTTAGTTTCCATACGTACAAAAACCCAAGTACTGTCTTCCCACGGATAATTTTCTTCGGTAAACTCTTTTTCTACTCCATCTTTGGCATAAACCAGCAGAGATTGTTCTTCTCGACCCTTGCCTTCATCTACATCTTTCAGCTTTGCTATATCTGCTCCTATTTTATAAGGACGGAAGTCAAACACCGGTTCTAAAATGTAGTTGCGGAAGATAAATAGTCCTATAAAAAAGACCATGAAAAGAAATGCCAGCCAATAGGATTTTCCGGTAAAAAAATTGCCAATACGCTCACAATATATAAATGTAATGATAGCGCAAATGAGCAGGATAATATTTTTATAGAATGTTTGCCAATTAGTTATAATCAAAGCATCGCCAAAGCATCCACAATCATCTACGGGATCGGCTATGGCAAGGTAAAGCGTCAGCAGAGTCATAAACGCCATAACGACCAGCATCAACCTCGAATTCCAACGCCGATATAGCCCGAACAGCATACATGCTCCCATCAGAAATTCAGCCATACAAAGTAGAGCCGAAATGGGTAAAGAGAAAAAGGAAAGGGATGAGAGATGAAAGGCAGCAAAGTAATCTTCGATCTTAAAAGCTGTGCCGAAAGGATCGACGGCTTTGACGAAGCCGGAGAAAATAAATGTAAGCCCCAAAATCACACGGGATACTTCAACTATAATCTTTATGCCAATATCTTTTTTACTCATCGTTTGTTCTTAATTATCTTCTTCGGGAAACTCCAGTTTGATAAGTCCGAATAATGCATAATTAATCATATCCATATAATTGGCATCTATGCCCTCGGATACGATAGTTTTACCTTTATTTTCTTCTATTTGCTTTGTTCTGTATATTTTGGTCAGTATCAAGTCTGTATAAGAACTTATTCTCATAGCACGCCAAGCCTCGTCGTAGTCGTGATTTTTGGCATACATAAGCTCTTTGGTTTCGGTCATATATTTATCATACAATGCCAATACATCCGGCTCTGCCAGATCTACATTATCTGAATAACCAAGATGAAGCTGGATAAGACCGATGATACCGTAGTTAACAATGCCGATAAATTCCGGAGCGATACCTTCATCTATCAGGCTTACACCTTTTTCTTCGATACTTCTTATTCGTTTTGCCTTGATCAGTATTTGATCAGTGACCGACTGAGGGCGTAATATACGCCACGAAGCACCATAATCTTTTAGTTTTTTTGCGAAGAGAGTACGGCATATGCCTATTACATGTTCAAATTGCTGTTTGGTATCTACCATGCTGATATCACTATTTTACGAAAAACAAAGGTATGAAAAATTGTTTAATGTATAGAACGCTTATTTAGTCAATTAATAATCTCTAACTTTTTCATATGATAGAGGTAAAAATCAGTTGCGTGCAGACTATCGACAACTATATATTGGTTAATTAAAGAAGTCTTATAAATTCGAAATTGTGCTTGAATGGCTTGCCTTTCCTGATGGATAAGGACAAATTCGTCGGGATAAAACGTAGCTTCATCCACTTGCTTTAGCTTGAACGGGGAATAGTCTTCCGACTTTTCTTGAGGAGAAAGTACAAGATAGTTATTATCAGGAGCTATCAGTTGAAGGCGTGGTAATACATGATAAGAGAAATCGTTGACGACAAAATCTAATTTTCGATCTGTATTCACTTTTTCAGAAAAGGTTCTGAGGTTTTCATACGCTCGCTCTGTATTATTATAATACTGCTGCCCCGAATAGAAACGCATACCGGCATCGAAAGTCAATAGAAGCAAAAACACTAATACCAACTTTTTACCCAAAGGATATTTCCAACTTTGAGCCAAAACGAAAGCTGTGCCTAGTATGAAAAAACCAAAGGAACAGGTCATATAACGAGTCACTAATATAGGAATATACGTTACCGAGATCAACGCTCCTGCAATAATGGGGAATAAGAAGGCAAGATAAGAACCGATAACAATAAATAGTTCGTCACACTTATTTTTATGATAAGAACGAAAAGCCTTGATAGTAAGAAATAATTGTAAACCCATCAAGAAGATTAAACCTATCATCATTTGGGTCTTGGTATATTCGGTAAATGGCAACCAGACCTCTTTGGGTGAATAGAAATAATAGATATGGAGAAAAAGATCATTCAAGGTCAAAGGTTTGATCCAATAATCACTCGAAACCGCTCCAATCTGTGTAGCAAGCTGAAATATCCAAGGAGTGTATGCAATAATAAAAAGCAGTGTACAGAATAGAAGCTTCTTTTTATTTTTCTTTTGTATAATAATACAGATAAATAAGATTACATAAATCCCGATAACGCTGAGCAATCCATAGTTGTGAAGGTAAGCGGCACAAATACCGGAAACAAAAAAGAATATCCAATTCCTAGTTTTATCTTTTTGTGTGAGTTTGAAGGCATATAATCCACAGACGAAAACGAAAAACATAGTCCATGAATACATTCTGATTTCTGTAACTAAAAATTGAGTAACAGGAAAAAGAATCATCAGCACTATAAAAAATAACGATACCTTGTCGCCAAACATATTTTTCAAAGCAAAACTTCCGAATAACAGAGTTGCTATAACACCCAGTGAGGAAAATAAACGAAGGCTAAAAATTGAATCTCCAAATAGTTGGCAGAATAACTTTAAGCCCCAGTAATACAATGGAGGATGCACATCGGCAGCAGTTATTTTTACAATATCCGCATAAGACGACTTTACCATAAAGGCAGTATAGGCGTCGTCGTAAGGAATAGCTGTATCTATGAGACCGAGATACCCATAAAGACAGCAGGCAAACAAAAGAAGCAGGAGAAACAATACATTCTTTTTGCTCATCTTATTTCGATTTTCTCCACTCCAATGATTCTATAAGAGAAACTATATCTTGTCGTATAAAGGAAACAACGGGTGCGACAGAGTCGGGATTGACTAACTGATCAAAGTACAAAGACCCTCTGAGAAAATTTGCATCGCCATCTGTAACATAAAATTGTATCGGCACAGCCACATTTCCCTTTATATCGTACACAATACCTTCTTTATGATGTATCGAATCTGTAAATACTGATTGCGATATTCCATCTGCTTTCAGTGCATGGCTGTATGCTAACTGATAGCTATCTTCCAATATAGACGGGAGTTTCTTTCTATCGGAGGGTAGGTATGTACAATATATAATCGCTTTGTATGACGGATAGCTGATATTGAACCAATATCCATTATCATTTTCTTTCTTTACCTGCTCCACGATGGCATCATGGGGATATAAAAAAGAAAAAGCCTTATGTCGGAATGTATCCATTTCTACATAGGTGCGATCAATACGGGGGTAACCCTTAGGCTTAGGGGTATGCTCGCTACAAGAGAAAAAAGTTATAAATATTAAGAATAAAGATACTGTTCTTTTCATCACTTTTTATACAAAAACAGATTAAAGCATCCTTTTTCGGCATATTGCATTAATCTGTTTTATATTTTTTTCGTTAGTAATCATTAGTCTAAACGATCACACTTCTCTTCTGTCCTTATAAACTTAGAATGGCAGATCATCTTCTTCCGATATATTCGGAGGTGTATATGAGGTCGGAGGAGATTGATATGTATTTGTATTATTTGAAGTAGATGGATATGATGGACTATCATTCCCTTCTGCGCCTTCTCGCCTACGGCTACCCAGCAGTTCGAGATTGTCGACATATATTTCGGTGACATATCGTTTCAAACCATTAGCATCGTCATACGTACGAGAACGGATTTTCCCTTCTATGTACACTTGCGAACCTTTTCTTATAAATTGCTCGGCAACTTTAGCCAATCCTCTCCAACAAACAACATTGTGCCATTCTGTACGATCGGGAATTTGAGTGCCATTGGCTGCCGTATATCCTCGTTCGGTGGTTGCTACGGTAAAGTTTGCAACTGCACTCCCATTATCAAAATATTTTACATCGGGATCTTTACCGACGTTTCCCACTAATATTACTTTATTTATTGACATAAGCCGTATGAATTTTATTTATATACTCTACAAATATATAAAAAACATGGGATGTATTTTAGCAAAATATTTTCATCGTTTTTCTACCGAAACAATTTTCTGTAAAAACAATGAATTAGAAATGACAATAAGCTTTCCGTCATGTGTTCTCAAATGTGTATGAAAAGTGAATATATTCTCGATCACAGCATCTATCGGATTTTCTTTTTCAAGTATATGGATTTCATCTCCTACACGAAACGGAGATGTAAAAAATATAATTATACCTGCCGTAATATTGCTAAGAATGGACCATTGTGCAAACATTGCTACTCCGATAACTGCAAATATGGATGATAGCGCTACTAACATATTTTGGGGCTGGACTCCCCAAATAATAGCTAACGTAAGCAGGCATGTAAAGTTGATCAGAATATTTATAACCTGCATCATTTGCAGTGTCCGCGATTCTGTCTTTAGTGTAATCGAACTATATTTACGGACTACTTTTCTTAAAATATATTTGGAAGAAGGGGTAAGCAAAATTATTATAGCTGATGCTATAATTTGAGGCAAGTGATCTTTTAGAAGTGTAACCATAATTATTTTATAATCTTACATATTAACATAAAAAGACGTAGTCTATCGGCTACGTCTTTTTATTATATCAAAACAATTAGCTATTTTTTATAGAATCTCATATAGTACATAGAATTAGATGCATTAGACCAAGATCCCAAATAATCTAATGTCGCTGGCTTATTATCTCCGGCAGGCTTCTGATATCTGAATCGGATGGCAACATCTACATATTCAGCATCACCTGTATATTCGGGTGTAATTAAGTCAGATCTATTACGAAGCTGATTCAACACAGCAACGACATCTCCCGACGCATCTTGTACAGTTGGCACATCTGCATCATTGCGCCCTCCATCGTATGCAAAGCGAACATCTATTATTACTTGATTTTTATCTAATGCTGTTCCATCTTCTTTGATTTGAGCAGCAGGATCGAAATAGAAATAAGCCTTCGCTTTCTCATTTTCTTTTAGATTGACAGTATATCCAAATTGCCAGTTATCGCCAATCAAATCGGTCGGAGCCCATGTGCCTATCCGTACACTAAGAGGAACAATCGTGTCATTTCTAGTTTCAGCACTCAGATTCGAATAAGGCTTACCAACAATCAAGGTGCTTCTGGAAATAGGATACGAATTATTTAATACTTCTAATGATTCTGCCTGAAACTTACCTGTCCCATTACCTGTTGTTATTTTATAAGCAATGTAATAGCAATAACCTTCGGCCAGCAAATCAATTTTATCATGTGCGATATACCCCGCTGCAGTAACTGCATATTGTTTAAATGTTTCAGGATCTTTATAGATATAGCAAAAATCCCTGCCACTTGAATAAGAACTATCACTATCCCCAAGACAAGACGACATGGCTGTCAGGATAGCAAAGAGACTAATGAATAATTTTAAGGCTGATGTTTTCATGTTTATAATTTAATTAATTGTTCTTAATTTAAAAATCGAATTTAATACCAAGATTCAAATCCAGTTGAAATTTTCTATCAGAGTATATTGTTCTGTAATCATTGTCGGCATCAAAAAAATATGCTCCACCAATTGTGCCATAAAGATTGAGTTTATTATATAGCGGATATGATACTCCAAGTGTAGACCGAACGGAGAATTGAGGATTTGGTTGTTTTAGCGTCTTTTTTATGTAATATGGTTCGGCATAAAATACAGAATTAAAAAGACCTGACCCACTTTCCTCTTTCAGACTCATATCCATATTACTGGTATATTTTCCATAAACATCTTTCTGAACCATTCCCCCAAGAGATATATAGAATTTAGTCTTTCCCAGATCATAGAATGTATAGTTCAATGCTAATGGAACGCCCAAATAGCTAAAAGATTGAGATTCTTCAATATTCAAATGACTATTAGACGTTATTTTAGAAGAAAGATATGTATAAATCAGTCCAGTTTCTAAGGATAGTCTAGGAGCTATTTCTTTGCTCACTGTTATGCCGAAAGATAAAGGTAATTTATGCTTCAAATCAAATTGGCTATTTTCGCTCTTAAGTAAGTTATTAAACATTCCGCTTCTCAAATCATGTGAAAATAACAAATCACCTCTACCTTTTTCACTTTCATTATGGGCTAGTAAACCTGCATTTCCCATCAAACCTAAAGATATCTTTTTTGAAGAAGGACGGGAGATAATCGGCTCATCATCAAATAATGAATTATTATTATTCAATAAGACAGCCCCTTTTCTCTCTCTACCTATTTGTTTTTCTTTCTTATTTGGTTCAACTTTTGTGTCCTCGTTTTTTTGATCTGTCTCTGACGAATCTGTCTTAAGTTCCGATTTTACATTGTCAGTAAGCATAGCAACTTTATTTCTTTCAGAGGCTGCTACCTTACGAATGTTCATCGGTTTATTTACATGAGGAGTAATCGTTTCCGGTTGCTCTTTTTCAGTCGCGAGATTTTCTTTTTCCGAACTGCCGAATATAGGCTCAGTATCTTCTGCCGTAACTTCTGTTGGCGATGGTGTTATTAATTCGTCTTTAGGTAAGAGAATAACACCAACTATAATTGCGGCAGCAATACCGACTGCTATTGCAATAATAGTCTTGACAATAGAAGCTTTTCCTACCGAAGAAGCTTGAGTAGCCGCATTATTTGTCTGTGCAGAGTTTTGAGTAGAAGTATCAGCAGATGAGGAAGCATCGGAAGTCTGAATCGGCTGATTAGACAAGATCTGATCTAACCCGCTCCAAACTGAAGCTGGCACTTCCGGCTCAAAACTTCCAAGTTTTGAGGAGAATAGATCCTTTATTTTATCTTTATCTTCAATTGCCATTTTACGATCTCTCTTTTATATATTCTTTAACCCTACTCTGGAGTATCTGTCTGGCACGTACATATTGAGATCTCGAGGTGCCTTCACTTATCCCCATCATTTCGGCAATCTCTCTATGCGAATAGTTTTCTATTGCGTAAAGGTTGAAAACGGCTGAATACCCTCTAGGTAATTCTTGAACCATCTTCAACAATTCAGTTTCTGAGATTTTATACATTTCACTATCTTCAGTAGAATCATCTACTACTTCAGGTAGATTCTGAAGATCATCAGAACTTTGAATGATTGTCTTTTTTTTTCTTAAGTTTTCTAAAGCCAAATTTATAAATATGCGCTTAAGCCATCCTTCAAAAGAACCTCTCTCTTGGAAAGAGCTAATATTAGCAAATACTTTTATGAATCCGTCCTGCAATAAATCTTGAGCAGAGTCTTGATCAGAACTGTAGCGTAAGCATATGCTATACATGGTACGAGCATATTTCTCGTATAGCATCCTTTGAGCTTCACGCTTTTGTTCCTTACAACCTGCTATAATTTGCAGTTCATTCATAATCGGTCAAGCTTCATATTTAAGACGTATGATTTGTAGAAATGCTGCATACGCCTGAAGTAAAATCTCAATCTATTTTAGAAAAATTTACTTTATCAGAAAAAAGGGTTATTTTCTAATAAATATTTATTCCGGTTTCTGTGTAAACAAAACCATTTTAATACGTAGTTTATTTCCTATATCTATTACATCAACAACATTCTGAAGGCTAAGAGATTTATCTGCCTGTAAAAGAACATTTACTTCTACATTTTCATTTTTCTCCTTTTCTTTTGCTATTGCCGCAATCAGAGCCGGTTCTATCTCATCTTTAAGAACCTCCTTGTCATTAACGTAGTATCTTAAGTCTTGAGTAATTATCAAGTTTATATTTTTCTTTGTCACCACTTGTTCCGATGTACTTGCATTTGGCAACAATACGCGTATTGCAGCAGGTGTCACCATTGTGGATATAATAAGAAAAAATAGGAGAAGAAAGAACATTATATCATTCAAAGAAGAGGTATATACTTCTACTGCCCTTGTTTTTCTACGTTCTATTTTCATACTCTTTCTTTAAATTAAATAAACCAATATCCCAACAATATACATTAAGCTGCTTCTGTAGTTCCTTTTTTATAAGCTCTGATAGCTTTCAGAACTTCATTCGATTCTTTATCAATATTTACTACAACTTTATCAATACGTCCATTCAGTATATAATATCCTGCATATGCAACAATACCGACTAATAGACCAGCTCCTGAACAGATCATCTTCTGATAAAGTCCGGTAGATATGGTATCAATTGCCAAATCATTCGTTTTTGCAATATCATAGAATATCTTTATAACGCCAAAGATTGTACCCAAGAATCCTAACATCGGAGCAATTGAAGCAGTAATTCCTAACCAATTCATTTGATTTTCCAATTGGTTGATTTGTAGTCTGGCTTCTACTTCCATCGACTCTTGAATTTCAGAATCGCTAAGTTCGACATCTTTCAATCCGGCTGCAATAACCTTAGCCGAAGCATAAGGACGTTCTACACAAAACTTCAAAGCTTTGTCCACCTTACCTTCATGCACAAGTTCTACAACTCTGGACAGCCATACTGTATCTTTTTTACCTAGCCTACTTATAACTAACCATTTATTTATGATTACATAAATAGCTAATAATGATAAAAGAAATATTGGAAGTAAGATCCATCCCCCTTTTAGAATTAAGCTGAAATAACTTTCTTCGGGAATAGTTTCAACAACTTGAGCTGTTTGATCGACCATCTCAACTACCGGGGTAGCCGCTTGAAGTAAAATGAATGGATTCATAGATATTTTTACTATATTTTTTATATAAAATTCGACAGAAGTCCAAAGATAAGTCTTCTGTCGAATTATTTTTTCATATTTAATATTCTTTAATATATACCAAAGCTCACTTTATTTATATATTCAAAGAAATAACTAGCCAATCCTATTACAAATATACCTGCCATCGACAAAACAAGCGATACTTTCAGATAGCCGTCTGTTGTAACAGATTCGAGTGGAGAATTGTTCTTATTAATAAACATTGCCTTTACTACCAATAGATAATAATACAATGATATTACGGTATTCAAGAAAGCTAGGAATACCAACAATACATGTCCTTGTTCCATAGCTGCTCTAAAGACAAACAGTTTACTAAAGAATCCGGCAGCAAATGGAATACCTCCTAATGAGAACATAGCTACCATCATAGCCAGAGATAATTTAGGATTCGTATAATATAGTCCGTTATAATCTGTCATATTAACTTTTCCTGTCTTATCCTCTATCGCAGATATAACCCCGAATGCAGCTAAATTAGAAAATATATAGACAAATATGTAGAATATAGTAGCTGCCATACCGGCTGAAGTTCCGGTAAAGACACTTAGCATTATATAACCAGCCTGAGAGATGGAAGAAAATGCAAGGAAACGTTTCAGATTATTTTGACGTAATGCAAATAAGTTACCAACTGTAATAGTAAGAAGTATAATAACCCATATCATATTTTGCCATATATCAGACAAAGCCGGGAATACCTTATATAGAATTGTCATTAATGCAAAAACGGCTGCACCTTTAGATATTGTAGACAAATATAAAGTAACGTTAGTAGGTGCACCTTGATATGTATCAGGAGCCCATAGATGGAATGGAACCAAAGATATTTTGAAGAACAAACCTGCCAATACAAATACCATTGCCATCACTACTAATGGCGTAGAATAAAGGTTAGCAGCAATATCTGCATAGTATAAAGTTCCCGAAGCTCCATAAAGGAAAGACAGACCAAAGGTCATCAGTGCCGAAGAAAAAATTGCATTAAATATATACTTAGCTCCTGCCTCTGCCGAGTCATGCTTGTATTTATCAAAAGCAACAAGCGCAGCAATAGGTAATGATGCAGTTTCGAGTCCGATGAAAAACAACAAGAAGTTGCCGGATGAAATCATCAGATACATACCTAACAAGGTGAGAACTGTCAGCATAAAATATTCACCTCTCTTTATTATCGAATCGGGCTTCATCAACCAAGAGTTAGCTTGAAGCAAGATGAGAAACACTCCGACATTAAGAATATTTTTTGTTGTAAGATATGCCGGTCCCGTTACATACATACCGGCAAAAGACGTTCCATTATCTTTAAAGAAAAAGCAAAGGACTGTATGTGCCAAAAACAGAGTACAGGCAAAAGGAAAATAATATTTCTTCGCGTTGTCTGAAGCAAACAAATCATAAATAATAAGTAAGAGAAATACCACGATAAGTGATAACTCGTGCTTCATCAACAAATAATTACTCAAATCCATTTTTATATCTTATAATTTCAAAGTTTACAATCTTGTTCTTAGCTTAATTTATGTAGGTAAGACTAGCCCTTATCAGATTAGAGATCCATCCCGGAAATAATCCCATTCCGGCAACACATATAATCAGACCGATAGTGGATATTCTTTCGTACCATACGGCATCGGTCAATTCTAAATGATGAGGGTCTTGCACCGGACCATATAGTATTTTGCCAACCACCTTGAGTATGTACACAGCCGTTGCAACAATAGAAGAAATAGCTATAATGGTAAATACTCTATGGAACATATCGTTATGAGCAAAAGCTCCCACAAATATTGTCATTTCTGCAACAAAGCCACTCAAACCAGGAAGTCCTAATGAGGCCAAACCGGCAATTACATAACAAACGCTAAGGAATGGCATAATCTTCATCAATCCGCCCAATTCTCGAATATCACGAGTATGTGTACGTCCGTATATCATACCAATCAAAGCAAAGAATAAGGCTGTCATCAAACCATGCGATAGCATCTGCATTACAGCTCCGGTCATTGCCGTCTGATTCATCATTAATATGGCAAACAATACTAATCCGCAGTGACTTACTGAAGAATAAGCATTGATATATTTCAAGTCTGTTTGAGAAATAGCACCTAAAGCTCCGTAGATAACACTAATACCGGTAAGTATTATGAAAATCCAAGACAATTCGTTTGCTGCCTCAGGCATCAGACGCATGGCAATACGGAAACATCCGTATCCTCCCAATTTCATCAATACACCGGCATGCAGCATCGAAACTGCTGTTGGAGCAGATGCGTGACCATCGGGTGACCAAGTATGGAATGGGAATAATGCTCCTAAAACACCAAAGCCAAGAAACGTCAATGGAAATATCCAATACTGAGCTGAAACGGGTATGGCTGCATTATGAGCAATCTCTAAAATATTGAAAGTATATTCTCCCGTAGTAGAAGAATTAAAATAAATGCCTAATATACCGACAAACAAGAATGCAGACCCTCCCATCAACATGAGGGTAAGCTTCATCGCCGAATATTCTTTTCGGCCCGTACCCCATAATCCAATCAACAAATACATCGGAATCAAGGCTATTTCGTAGAAGAAGAACATGGTGAACATGTCTAATGAAATAAAGAATCCATATACTCCCACCGATAAGAGAGTGAGCCACATAAAAAAGTCTTTAGGCAACGGATTCATATTCCACGAAGCAAATGTTCCGGTGAAAATAATGACAGACGTAAGAAGTATCATCAATACGGAAATGCCATCTACACCTATTGCATAATGGATATTCAACGATTCGTACCAAACCTTATCATAGGTAAATAACATCTCGGCAGCATTGCCTGCTCCACGTTCCTGATAGAACATAAACAGGAGAACTAACGCCAAAATAACTTCTATAACCGCTCCTACTACTCCTACGGTACGCACTTGTTTGATATTACGACATGGTATAAATGCAAGTAACATCACAACAGGTACAAGAATAAATAATGAAAGAATATTCATATTTTCTAGCTTTTAACCTCTTACTAAATAGTAATCAGTCTTTTTAAAACTTTAAATTCTTTTATATTAAATCCTAAGCAATTAGAATATTGCTAAAGGTATTATTTACAAATAAAACAAATCAACCATCCGCCAAAACCGACAATCAAAATCAGAGCTCCTAACAAATAAGCCAAAGCGTATTGTTGAATATATCCTGATTGGAAATTCTTTATAGAACGAGAAGCTGCCTGAGTAACAGAAGCTAATGAGTTCATAAATCCATCTACATATTTTTTATCAAACCATGCGATTGGTCTTGAAATGCCTTTAAATATAATACTACGAGTAACAAACAACCACAATTCATCGAAATAGAATTTATGAAGTGCCCATTTATAGAAATTGCCAAAGCCATTAGCAATGCGATCCGGCAAATCGTTTTTCTTATAATATAATTTAAACCCGATACCAATACCTATCAATGAGATAACAACACTTGTGATTGCCACTTGCATATTGATATGTATATGATAAGGTTGATGATCGGCAGTAACAAACTCTCCGAAAGGAATAAAGCCTGCAAGCAAAGCAAAAGCAGCCAATATCATCAGAGGAATTGTCATAATAGGACTGGCTTCGTGAGGCTCGTGATGATAATGTTTCTTTTCATAAAAGAAGATACGAAGAAACAATCGAGTCATATAGAATGCTGTAAGTCCGGCAGCGAAAGACAACATACCGTAAATAATCTTATTATGTTCCCATGCAGTAGCCAAAATCTCATCTTTACTAAAGAATCCTGAGAATGGAGGTATCCCCGCTATTGCTAACCATGCAATACCGAATGTAACACAAGTTATTTTCAATTTACTTGCAAGTCCGCCCATATCATCCATCTCGTTGCTATGCACAGCATGTATGATAGCTCCTGCACCCAAGAATAGTAAAGCTTTGAAGAATGCATGAGTAAACAAGTGGAACATAGAAGCCATATATCCTAACCCTTCATGTCCGGCATAACCCGACACACCTAGAGAAGTAAGCATAAATGCAATCTGAGAAATAGTAGAAAAAGCCAAAACACGCTTTATATCAGTCTGTGTACAAGCCACAATAGCTGCAAACAAAGCTGTAATTGCTCCTACATATCCAATAAACTCTAAGATATCCGGAGCACCAAAGGCATATATAGGGAATAAACGTGCAACTAAAAAGACTCCTGCCACAACCATTGTAGCGGCATGAATCAAGGCTGAAGCCGGTGTAGGACCTTCCATAGCATCAGGAAGCCAAATATGAAATGGCATCATAGCCGATTTACCCGCACCACCCATAAAAATAAGCAACATTGCCCACGACAGAACAGACATTCCTAAGAATGAAGCTCCGGCAGTAGAAGAAACACATATAGCAGCATTAGACGCTGTTAATGTGGCAAAATCAAATGTTCCGGTAAAATATGATAATAATAAAATACCTACAAGGAAGAAGAAGTCTGCGAAACGAGTTACAATAAATGCTTTTTTAGCAGCAGCAACAGCAGACGGTTTTACATAATAGAAACTGATAAGCAAGAAAGATGACACTCCCACTAGTTCCCAAAAGATATACATCTGGAAAATATTGGTAGCTACAACCAAGCCTAACATAGAAAAACTAAATAATGAAAGGAAAGCGTAGTAGCGTTGAAAACCCACTTCTCCTTTCATATAGCCTAGACTATATATATGTACCATCAACGATACTGTGGTTATCACAATAAGCATCATCACCGAAATAGGATCCAGATACATACCTAAGTCTATATGAAGATTTTCGGTAAAACGAAGCCATTCGAAGTGAAATACATTTATTGCCTGATAAGATCCATTGTCGCCCATACCAAACTGAAAGAAATACTTATAGCCTGTCATGTAAGCCAAAATAGCCATAATAGCTAAAGAGACCGTACCCAATGTTCCGGCAAGCACAGGTTTCATATATTTCCCTCCCAGTCCTAACACCAAAAACATAATGGCAGGAAGAACCAGTATCAGTATAGAATAATTAAATGCGTGTTCCATATCTTGTAACTTTTCCTTACTTAGTGTTTCATTTTTGTTATGTTCTCATCTATATATATGCTCTTCACATTGCGATATATATTGATGATGATTGCAATTGCAATTGCAGTTTCAGCAGCAGCAATACCGATTGCAAACAGCGTGAAGAAGAAACCTTCCATCTGTCCGGGATACAAATAGCGATTGAACACTACAAAGTTCAGATCGGCTGCATTAAGCATCAATTCAATCGAAATCAGTACCATCAACATGTTCTTTCGTGAAAGAAAACCATATACTCCGGCAAAAAACATAATTGTACTCACAGCCAGATATGCCTCAAGAGGCACAGGTCCTGATAGAAAACTAGTAATAAACTCACCCATAATATATTTATCTTTTTCTGGCAATCATTATACCACCTATAATACAAGCTAATAACAACATACTGATAGCTTCGAATGGCAACAAGTATTGATATTTATCAGTACCCATCATAGCCATACCTATATCTTGCATTTGTAGTTCGTCCTGAGTAATATAAGTATAAAATTTATTTACATTGTAGAATATAATGTGTCCGCAAATAGCCAAACCCGAAAAAGCGGCTACGGCTGCAAGAAACATTCTGCCGGGCTTCTCAAACTTCACATCCACTCCCGGCTCATGGGTAAGCAAGATGGCAAAGATAAATAAGACCATCACACCTCCTGCATAAACTGCAATTTGAACAGCCATCAGAAAATGATAGTCGAGTAACAGATATAACCCTGCTGTACTCAAAAGCACAAAAAGCAGGAATGTTGCCGAGCGAATAATCTTTTGTGTGGTAACTGCCATCACAGCCGAGAACACAATGATTGTCGCTAAAATGTAAAATATAATTTGTTCTGCCATAATCTATTGACTATCGTATAATTATTCTTTAATTTCTTTTCCCGTATCGTCTCCTTTAGCCTCTGGCGACGAAGGTGTATTTTTATCTATACCATCAACAACCGGAGCTGCAGGTTTAACGTCCTCCTTTTTCGGTTCTGCAGGTGCAGGAGCTTCAACCTTGACCTCTGCTTTTGTCGCTGTAGGGGCAACTGCTTTAGGTTCTTTTTTCTTCTCTCTAAGCTTAGAACCTTCATGATTTAATTGCTCAATTAACTTTTTACGCGTAAATAACGAATTCTCAAAAGTATTTGAAAATTTAATCGCATCCGACGGACAAGTAATTACACACAGATTACAGAATGTACACATTCCTAAATCATAAACATAGCGATCAAGGATTTTTTTCTTTTTACCCTCCTCGGTCTCTATCATCTTTGATACTACTGTTATCGTTCCATTTGGGCAATTCATTTGACAAATGCCACAAGCGGTACACGCATGTTCGTTATTTTCATCATGAGGCATAGTAAGCTCACCACGAAAACGTTCGGGGATAACAAGGGTAGCTCTATTCTCAGGATATTGTTCTGTAACCTTCTTGGCCCACAGCTCACCCCACGTCACTCTCATCCCTGTAAGAAGTGACTTTATACCACCGAATAGTCCTGAAAAATATTCTGAAACTGAACTCATTGTCGTTTTTTCTATAAATTAATTATTTCAGGGTCCAACCCAATAAAACTATTATCACCATCAACAATATATTTACCATATTGATAGGCAACAGATATTTCCATTCCAAATTCAATAATTGGTCAATACGCAAACGAGGGAATGTCCATCTCACCCATAAGCTAAGGAAAACCAAAAACATAGTCTTTCCTAAGAACCAAATAGGAGAAGGTATTATACACATTATATCATTAAAGGTATCCCATCCCTGAATCTGAACGGGCATCCATCCTCCAAGAAATACTGTAGCAGCAATACCGGCTACAATAAACATATTCAGATATTCAGCCAAATAGAAGAATCCAAACTGTAAACCGGAATACTCTGTATGGTATCCTGCTGTAAGTTCAGATTCGGCTTCGGGTAAGTCGAAAGGACCGCGATTGGTTTCGGCATGCCCTGAAATCAAATATATGATAAAGGCTATTAGAGCAGGGATGTGTCCTGCTATAAGATTCCACTGATGAAGATATGTCTGACCTTGTATTATCTGAGAAAAACTCATTGTACCTGAAAGCACAACTACGGTCATCAATGCAAATCCTGCCGAAAGCTCATAACTGATAAACTGAGCCCCGCTTCGCATAGCACCGATCATTGAATATTTATTGTTACTAGACCAACCGGCTAATAAAACTCCTATAATTCCTAATGAGGATACAGCCAATACATAGAAAACTCCTACATTAAAGTCTACAACATGTAATCCCTGTCCAAAAGGCAATGCTCCGAATGTAAGCATCGATGAAACAATCATAAAGAAGGGAGCTGCATAGAAAAGGAATTTATCCGATTGATTTACATGGATTATTTCTTTGATAAGTATCTTCACCATGTCTGCAACACTCTGTATAACGCCATATTTACCTACGCGATTAGGGCCGAGACGTGCCTGAAAGAATGCCGTAATCTTACGTTCTATATAGATCAGAGCCAAGGCTAAGACTGCGTAAAGGGTTAACAAAGCCGCGCCTATAAGTACAAACTCTATAGCCAGAGCAGCCCACGTAGGCAGATTGGTGTGCAACCAGGTATCGAGCCATGTAGTCAGTTGAGAAGGCTCAAAAGAAATCTTTAACAGCATATGTTTTTTATATTGTAATGTAAATAATCTTGATTAACGGTCAATATCCGGAATCACGTAATCCATAGAACCTCCAATACCGATAAAGTCTGAAATTTTTTCATTCTTACAGATCAAAGGCATAACTGACACAGCAGCCATAGATGGTGAACGGAATTTTAAGCGATATGGAGTTTTATCTCCACGGCTTTCGATATAGACCCCAAATTCGCCACGTCCGGCTTCGACTCTCTGATAATATTCTCCTTCAGGCAATTTGATAATTGCTTTTGTCTTAGCCTGAAAGTCTCCTTCGGGAATATTATCTATCAGTTGTTCTATTATTTTTAATG
This sequence comes from Dysgonomonas sp. UBA5412, assembly GCA_002409595.1. Lineage (GTDB taxonomy): Bacteria > Bacteroidota > Bacteroidia > Bacteroidales > Dysgonomonadaceae > Dysgonomonas. Next base: position 96,604 of record DHNQ01000021.1, on the reverse strand, counting down.
ATTCTTCTATCTCATCAAGACGGTTCTTATATCTATCGAAAGCATCGCCATCGTGACGAACGATTTCAGAAAACTGAACCTTGTCGTACAAAGCATAAGGCACATGTTTACGAATATCGCAAGAGAAGCCAGATCCACGTCCGGCAGGACCGGTTACAGCATATGAGATTGCGTCTTCTCTGGTCAATAGACCTAAGCCTTTCATACGACCTATGGCAATAACATTGCCGGTAAATAACTTATCATACTCGATCAATGCTTTACGCATTGTAACAATAAATTCTTTTACGTCTTTCTGGAAATCCGGATCAAGGTCAAACATAACCCCACCTACAACATTATAGTTAATGATAAGGCGTCCACCGGTAGTTTTTTCAAATATTTTGAGAATATCTTCACGCTCACGCATACCATAGATAAAGGCTGTGGTAGCTCCCAAGTCCATACACATAGTACCCCATGCAACTAAATGAGAGTCGACACGATTCAATTCGTCCATTATCGTACGTATATATTGGGCTCTATCAGGAATTTCTATTTCGGCAGCCTTTTCTACACACATACACAATCCATGACGATTGATATTTGCTGAAAGATAATCTAAACGGTCTGTAAAGTGTAGTATTTGGGGATAAGTAAGCTTCTCGCTCAATTTTTCTATTCCCCTATGAATATATCCACTATGAACATCGATTTTTTTCACGATTTCACCATCCAATGCTACACGGAAGTGCATTACACCATGTGTAGATGGGTGTTGTGGCCCTATATTGATTATATAATCGGTTTCTTCAAATATTCTGACAGTATCTTCTTTGAGTTCACCCTGAGGTGTCTCCATGATACGAGGTGCAATATCTACAATTTCTTTGCTTTGAACTGAAACGGGATTCAGATTACGACTTCCGTCATAGTCTTTGCGCAAAGGATAACCAACCCAATCTGAATTAAGAAAGAAGCGACGCATATCAGGATTGTTTATAAACCTGATACCAAGCATGGCATATACTTCACGTTCGTTATAATGCGCAGTCTCCCAAAGATCTGTAACGGTATATAATAAAGGATTTTGCCTATCAGCCGTACCTGTTTTCACAGCAATCTCCTTAGACAAATCCATTGAAGAAGACAACAGATAGGTGACGCCAAGTTTTTCACCCCAATCCGTCCCCGTCATCATTGCCAGATAGTCAAATGGCATGTCTTCATGGTAACGAAGAGCTTTTGCGAGATGACGCAATTTATCGGGCTCTACGGTTACCGTTAGCGGATTTTTATCTTCAATAACCGCTTCGGGTACAGCATCCAGTATTACCTTCTTGATATTTTCCATCGATTATTATTCGAAATTAACAGAAAGTCCAAAATCAGATCTTCTGTATTTTATATTATATCTTATTTATTTCTTTACTTTAAACATGAATCGCTCTACTTTTATCTTACGTTGCAACTGCATCAAACCGTAAAATAAAGCTTCGGGACGCGGAGGACATCCGGGCACATATACATCTACCGGTATAATTTCGTCAATCCCTTGAACGACATGATACGAATCTACAAATGGGCCTCCGGATATGGCACAACTACCCATTGCAATTACGTATTTGGGCTCTGCCATCTGATCGTAAACACGCTTTAACAATGGAGCCATTTTATGAACAATTGTCCCGGCTACAACCATGGTATCTGCTTGACGCGGACTGTTTCTGGTAACTTCCATTCCAAAGCGAGCCAAGTCATATCTTGACGCTGCAGATGCCATAAACTCAATACCACAACAGCTTGTAGCAAAAGCTAATGGCCAAACAGAATTGGAACGTCCCCAATTGATTAAGTCATCAAGTTTTCCAACAACGACAGGAACTCCTCCTTCGTTCAATTGCGTTACATAATCTTCAAGATATTCGTTATCCTTAAACTCATCGTTAGGAATACCTTTTATATATATTTTTTTTACTTCCATTGCAATGCTCCTTTCCTCCAAGCATAGGCTAAACCTAGACCTAGTATTAAAACAAAAAATAATATACTATAAAGACCGGGTATACCTAAGTTCCGAACTATAGTAGCCCATGGGAATAAGAAGATCGCCTCCACGTCAAACATCAGATACAGAATAGCATAGAGATAATACCCTACTTTAAATTGCATCCATGAAGTTCCGTGTGTAGGAATACCACATTCATAAGGTTCTCCTTTTTGAGCGTTAAACGATTTTGGCGATAATAATAAAGCCATGCCCAGACCGGCACACACAAGAGTGATTCCTGTTAAGAATACTACTACGAAAAGAGCGGAAGTACCCATATTTTCACATTATAATTATAACTTTTCTATCAATTGTACCCTTTTCATGCAAAACCTATAACATATTGCTAAAACAACCTATTACAGACTTAACATTGAGGCTACTAAACAATGGGCGCAAAATTACATTTTTATTTTCTAAACACAAAAATTTACACCTCTAAATATCCACATTTGATAACCAAAGCTTACAAAAGTGCAGTCTTATGCCTTCTCTTTGACTATATATATAGGACGTTTTTTTGTTTCTAAATATGTCTTAGACAGATATTGCCCTAATATACCAAGGCAAAAAAGTTGAATGCCTCCGATAAAGAATATAACACACATGGTAGACGGATAACCTTGAACATCGTCACCAAAAACTAACGTTTTGAATACGATAACACAAATTAAAACAAAGGCTATCAGGCAAAACAATATCCCGAAAAGGGATGCAATCATCAAAGGACGAGTGGAGAAAGCAATTATACCTTCCAAAGAGTAAAAGAAAAGCCCGATGAAAGACCATTTGGTCTGACCGGCAACACGCTCTACATTTTCGAACGAAATCCACTTGGTATTAAAGCCTACCCAGCCGAAAATCCCCTTTGAGAAGCGATTATATTCACTCATATCAAGAATGGCATCTACCATCTGACGGGTCATCAGGCGAAAATCGCGAGCACCATCAACAACCTCGGTATCTGATATTTTATTGATAAGTTTATAAAATTGTTTTGCAAAGAAGGAGCGCATCATCGGCTCTCCTTTTCGGTCGACTCTACAAGTAGCGACACAATCATAATCCTCGACTTTGAGTGTTTCATACATCTCTTTTACCAGAGAAGGAGGGTCTTGTAAATCAGCATCAAGCAAAGACACATAATTTCCCGTTGCGGCTTTCAGTCCGGCATAAATACCGGCTTCTTTGCCAAAATTTCGGGAAAAAGAAACATAATGAATTCTATCGTCTTCTTGCTTTAGCTGCTTAATCAATTCTAATGTTTTATCTTTAGAGCCATCGTTTATAAATATAAACTCAAACTCTTGTTCAGGCATTTCTTCCGCAAGTTTTACTATTTCTTTATATAAAAAAGGGAGTGCTTGTTCTTCATTATAGCAAGGAACAATGAGCGATATTTTATCCATGTTTCGAAAGTCTTTTGTGCACACAAATATAAAACAATTAACCTAAAGCATAATCTTAATCGTCAAATTAATTTCTTCGCTTCAGCAAATAGTAAGAAAACACACCATCATTTTCAACAGATTCCACTTCATACTCTGCGGGCAATGTATAATTTGCCATATAGAAATATAATGCAACGTATAATTTATCTTGATTCGAAATTCTATGATGAAAATCTTCATTATTTACAGAAAATTCAACCATTTGCATATCCTGCAAGAAAGGCATCACACAAGCCATTCCCCAATCATTATCAGTAGTAGTGCCTGCGAATATTAAAGGCAGCGTCACATCTTGCTGAAATAACTTTTTGCCTTCAGGTTTTTCCCACAGTATATTATTCAGAAAAACAGTTTTCCCTAACACCAACAAAATGAATAGTAACACTCCCCACTTTTGTACTTTTTCATTTAAAAAGGACAGTAAAAAGGGAACGATAAGTGCGACTAAAGGTAAAGCTGGTGCAATATATCTTACCATCTTCATAGGTGCGAAATAAATTACAGCCAACACCCAGACAAAGCTACACAAGACTATAACAAGAGGCAAAAAGCGTCTAACAGAAATCTTTTCAACTATCTCTCTCCTCTTTTTCCATAAAATAAATGCTGTCACCAATGCCAGAATAAATATTGACACAAAACCTATAAACGACTGATTAAATATAATATACAGATTCTTAAGCGAGAATATAATATTCTCCATAAAAACTGACGGCTCTAATTTATCCAGAGCTTCCGATCCACGATAACCACTTAATCCATAGAAATAGCTAAAATAGATTGTCAGTGTAAATACCACGCCCAGAATTGATGTAAAAAGGAAGAAAAGAATACTTTTTTTATTATATTTATAAGCCATAAGAAACAGAGCCACCCCAAACAACAATACTAATATAATAGCAAAGTAGCCTGACAATAAAGTCAAGGCAAAAATAAAGGCTAAGATTAGCATTTGATACCATTTATCTAATCTTTTATTATCAATCAAAAAGACGCAACAAATAAAAAACGCATAAGCAAACAAGATAAACAGAGTTTCTTGCAACTGATAGGGTCTAAAAAAAAGAGTATTACCTATTGAAGCGGGGCTAAGAAAAGCTAGAGCCACGGAACATAAAACAAGAATTTTATTAGTAAACAATCGACTCGCCAACTTGTACATCAAGGCAAAGCTCAATAAAAAGAATAACATATTGAGAATAAAGCCACGAAGCATAACTTGTGAAAAATCGGAAGAATCTGCCCCATACAATGCCATTCTTAATAACGAATAATACAGATTCGTATGAGGAGAATCATTCGAGAAACGTCTCATATTAGAAATATCTTTTGATATTTCCTGCAAACTATTATCCTCTGATAGCAATTCTGCCCTTATTTGCCTACCTGTGTATATTTTACTTTCATCTAAATGACGCATCCATCCTTCATCATTACAATAGGATATCGTAAATGACAAGTACTCGTCCATAAACATATCTTTCTTCTCTGAAAAGCCATACAATCGACAAATCACAGATAGCACAAATATGATAAATAGCCCAACACAAGAGTAATTGTTATTTTTTATAGATTTAAAAAACTGCATAATATGAATGTATATTTTAAGGTACAAAGCTATAAATATTACCGTATGGAAACCTATTCTTCCAAATATTTATGCACTAAACGTGAAACAGGAAAGGTGTCTACATCTTCCTTTTTTACCTTGATATAATCAGCATTCAGACAACAATGATCTCCTTCTATTTTAACACGATAGAAAGAAGCAAGTATAACTTGATGAGACAATACATGTTTTATCTGCATTACAGAATCAATCTGCATTGCTGCGCATTGTTTAAACAAATTTTGAAAATCATTTCTAACCAACAACTGATCAACCGACACAGAGTCATCAGTCTCTACCAGAGGTAATTCGTAAAGATTTTCCCAAATATCCTTCCCTCCTCTTTTATGAAGATATGTATAATCTCCTTGATCAATATCAAAATAATGAAAATAACGTTTACGAACCTTTTGCTTTCCTGCTTTTACCGGAAACGAACTGACTTTATTCTGAGCGTATGCGATACAGAGGGACGCTGCCGGACAACTTTGACAATCGGGCGACTGCGGTACACACTGCAATGCTCCAAATTCCATGATTGCTTGATTATGCAGCCCGGGATTGGATTCATCAAGCAATTCTTGAGCCAATTCGGCAAATATCTTTTTGCCCGTACCGCTATCTATCGGAGCATCAATAGCAAAAATACGAGACAACACTCTATAAACATTTCCATCGACTACAGCATAAGGTAAATTATAAGCAAAAGAAACAATTGCTGCGGCGGTATATTCACCAATACCTTTCAAGGACAAAACATCTTTATAATTGCGAGGGAAAACACCACCAAAGTCACTCATTATCATCTTTGCTGCTGCATGCAGATTTCGGGCACGGCTATAATAACCCAATCCTTGCCAAAGCTTTAATATGGCATCCTCCTCTGCTGTAACTAACAAATCTACTGTTGGGTATTTCTTTATAAATCTATTGAAGTAATCATAACCCTGATCTACGCGAGTTTGCTGTAAAATAATCTCGGATATCCATATTATATACGGATCTGTTGTATTGCGCCACGGCAAATCTCGTTTATTTTCTTCATACCACTTTATCAATATCGAACTTAACCGCAAATCTTTTTCTCCCCTCATTTATAGTAATTTATTAAACATCAAGCGATCACACTTGCTTAACGTTAATTTCGCCATCTTTTAGAAAAAATGAGAATTATTTGTTTCAAAGGTAAATAAAAAGCTATATATTTGCAGTCC